>JAGKTY010000005.1 GCA_021153185.1 Lachnospiraceae bacterium | reverse complement strand
AAATAATGGAAACCTCAGAAGACGCATCATCTTTGGAAGCAAAAGGAGTCAAGTGAAGGGTAAAACCATCCCGTTCTTTCGTCACGTATTTTATGTGGGAATCACTTAACCGAACAGAAGTATATTCATCGGAAAGTCCTGTCTCAACATCAGGATAAGCAGAATAATGCCATCCTTCAAAAGAATATCCCTCATTAACTCTTGCTTCAATGGTATAAGCAGTATCTTTATCAACATTCGTTAATTTAACACCTTTATTTCCTTTTTCATCATAAATAAAAGCATCATAAATAGCATCATCAGAAGGGTCAGTATCAATCTGAATATTGTATTTATCATCAGATTTAAATTTCAGATGAACATTACAGTTCTGTTCCTGTTCAAAATCATCAGGTTCTAAGCCAGTAATAAATATAGTATTTTATCTTGTTATAAACAAAAAATGCTTATCGCGACATCAAAAAAATGCCTTGAGCCCAGTATTTACAAGGCTTTTGGCATTTTTCCAGTTCGTCACTTTTTATCAAAATATGACGAGTTATTGTTATTTTTCTTTTTCTCCGGAAGACTATATCCGTAATTCTCTGCAAGTTCTCGAATTTGATGAATCCAAAATTCCTGATAATCATTCGGAACCCCACATAAGTACTTGATTTGTTCACAATTTTCAAAAAACCGTTTCCGAAATCTCGCCCGATTTGAGGTATTCGTGTTTGTTTTTAAAAAAATCTTCTCACAAGCATCTTCTAAATCCACCAAAGAAAAAAACGTTACCAGTCTTTCTTCATTTCCTTGTTTTGTGATAAAGAAAGAAGCAACTTTGGCATCGATTTTATCAAATTTATTGATGGAATCAACAAGCTTCTGCGTTTCAATCTTCCTCTGTCTATCCAACTTACCATCGCTTCCGTTAGACATCACATACAAAAATTCATCGAACCATTTCACAACGTTCTCTAAGTATACCGTTTCCATACATTCATTATTTAGGTCAGCCCAATTATCCGATTTAAGCCCCTTTGGTTTTGTATTCTTATCATAAAATTCATAAGAAAATTCGATTCTGACAATCTCATCCTCAACTTGTCTCATTCCACGTTCACTGCTCTTGTTGTATATCTTTAAATTTCTACCCTTTCCACAGCTGTAGCTTCCGGTCTGAACTTTATTATTTTTTAGCGCTGCCTTTTTTTCCGTTTTTTCAAATATCACAATCTCTTTATATTTCGATGACTTATAATTACCACGAATTAACTCCCAGAAATTGTAGAGTACTTCCATTCCATACTCTCTTTTGACGACAAAATTTGCATTTACTTCCAGCATCTTTATTTTGCTTTTACTAAAATCTACTGTAATTCCAATACGTTCAAGTTCTTGACCTGCTTTTTTTATCACGAAATTTGCAACATCTACAGACATGTTATTGATATTGCCTTCCTCTTTCCAGCTACCGGCGCTTATATCCATCCTTTTTACTTCATATTGGTTTCTTACGATTCGTTGCAGATTCATATAAGTACAATAAATCCCTCTCACCTCAATACAGGTTCCTCCATCGCTCATCCGAATTGTCATCCCTGATGCGGTTTTATTGAATAACACCCCCCGGAAACACTTTTGATTTATTGTGGCTGTCATATTACCTAAAACGACCTTATCTAAACCAATTTTATGTTTGATTGCAATTTCTCTGATTTCTCCTGTATCTTCATCTACAAACGGAAACACACTTGTTTTTACTTCTTTCATAACATCTTTCTCCTTTCACAATTGAATGTTCATTAGAATGATGTTAGATGAAAAAAGAAAAAATATCGGATGGAGATGTCCATATAAAAAAAAGGGGGTTAGCGCATTATCTAAACACTCTCACGAAAAAAAGCTTCTGCCACACAGTTGCTGCATAACAGAAGCTTTCATTACGCCTTATGTCCGCCAATTTGTTTGTTACGGTCAAGCGCTGTCGCACCCTCCTGCAAATTGGTCCCTTTTAAAATAGCATTTTTGCCATACTTTTTCTGGACATCCAGAAACGCCTTTTGAAGCCGCTTTTCTTTTTCCGCTTCCAGCTCGCGCTGTTTCTTTTCCTCATAATCAACAAACAGCTCAAGCTGTTCATACTTGTCTTCCTTTTGCAAGTCCGCCTCATAGCGCACACGGTTCGCCGTTACATTGATACGTCTCGTCAAAAGTGCCGGATTCACGATACGGTCGAACAGTGCGAGTGTTTCCTCTACAATTTCTTTGGTGGAAGATGTATAGTCCGGAAAGTTTACCGTTCCATGTGCATGCTTCGGAACACGCCTTCCATAGCGGTCGACACTCACCTCTCCGATATATTGCCTGCTTGCGGTATCATGTTTTAAATTCTCGATGTCATACCCGATGGTCAGCACAATCTGATTCGTCATAAGCCCCTTATCCACCAGTGCAAGTACAAGCGCATCCGTCATCTCGCGCACAACTATTTTCGTTTTTTCAAAGGTGTACGGGCAGTGCAGCACCTGTCCGTTGCTTAAGCTGTTGTTCTTTGGCTTATATGCCTTGACATCGGAGACGAGCACCGGCTCATACCCCCATGCATGGTCAATCAGAAACTCCGCCTGCACCCCAAACAATTTAAAAAGCAGTGCCTCATTGTAATAATCACTGTCCTTGCCAAGTGAACATCTCGCCACATCGCCCATCGTGAACATCCCCTGTTCTTCCAATTTGCGTGCAGTCGCAGGTCCCACTCTCCAAAAATCCGTCAGCGGCCTATGTCCCCAAAGTCTCTGCCGATAGCTCTTTTCGTCAAGCTCCGAAATGCGGGCACCATATGCATCCGGCTCACAGTGCTTTGCATCAATGTCCATCGCCACCTTACAAAGATAGAGATTGCTTCCAATTCCGGCAGTTGCGGTAATCCCCGTCTCATCATACACCGTCCGCACAATCTTGCGTGCCAGCTCTCTTGGTGTCATTTGGTAGATGTTCTGATACTGCGTCACATCCAAAAACACCTCGTCAACCGAATACACGATGATGTCCTCCGGTGCCACAAACCGAAGATAAATCTCATAAATCCGCGTGCTGACCTCCATGTACTTTGCCATGCGCGGTTTGGCGATAATATAAGAGACGGCCATCTCCGGAGATGCTTTCAAGGTATCATCATCATACGATTCCCCTACAAGCATCCGCCCGGGCGCCCGTCTTTTCCGTTCCATATTCACTTCCTTAATACGACTGACCACTTCAAACAGACGCGCTCTGCCTGAGATTCCATACGCTTTTAATGACGGTGTCACCGCCAGGCAAATCGTTTTTTCCGTCCGGCTCTCATCTGCTACAACAAGATTCGTCTTTAGTGGATCTAAGTCTCTTTCGATACACTCAACGGAAGCATAAAATGACTTAAGGTCAATCGCGATATAAATCCGTTCCATTGCATGGCCTTCCTTTTTCCCAAACGATATACCTTGATAGTAGCATACCTTTGGTGCAATTTCTATCGTTTTATACCTCAATTTGCGTATCGAACGCAAAACTGTAAATCATTTTTTGCCAAACAGGTTTTTTCGTCAATTTTTGTAACGCCTCTTCATAATAATCAAGCTGCACCTGATAACGTCTAATCAGTTCCTCCGGATGCTCCACGCGGTCTGTTTTGTAATCCAAAAGGCAAATCTTCTGCGCTCCGTCCGGCATTTCTTCATAAAAGAATACATCGATGATACCTTGTATGAGCACCTTTTCATCCTCCGGCACTTCCGGGTTAACGCGTCCGGCTTCAATTGCCATCACAAACGGCTGCTCTCTAAATAACCATCCCTTTGCAGCCGCTCTCGCCATACGATAGGCGCATTCGCTCGCCAGAAATGCTTCGATTTTTTGTATAGAAACAAGAGCGATGTCTTCCTGCATTTTGCCACCCTCCCGGATGCGCTCAAATTCTGCTTTTGTAAACGCTTTGATTGTATCTTTTGCCGGTGTTTCATATTGCGGCTTTTCAAAATAGCACTGCGAAAAAAGCGTCTCATACGCAATAAGTTCAAGCAGGCGATGATATGCGCTACCCCTCATTGCACCGCCCGCGCGCTCGGTTTCCTGCACAAAGGATGGCAGATACGGCTGCTCTATACGGTCCGTTTCAAAAATCACCTGCGTCTCCACCTCATCCTGCATGTGCGCTTTTTTCAGCTCCGATACACTCGTTTTTGCATACAGATTCTTCAGGCATTCATGTGGATACTCCTGTTCAAACTGCAGTAGTATTTCCTTTGCAAGCGGCGAAAGTGTCTGCTTTTTCATGACATCTTCCAACAGTTCTTTTTTGACTTGCCTTGTAAATTCTTTTGCAACAATCTCCTTTTGCAGCGCTTCTTTGTGCACAATCCGAAACAGTTCCTGTCGCTTACACATCGCAGGAAGCAGTAACTCGAGATAACTCCTGCAGCCAATGAGCTTTGAAAAAGGCAATATGTCATCTTGATAGACACTGAGCCCTTCCATCTTTTTCTCGAAATCTTTGATGCAGCCTGTCAAAATCAGCTTTTCCTTGGCACGTGTGAGTGCTACATAAAAAATACGCAGCTCTTCACCGAGCATCGCAAGTTTTTCTTTGGCAATAAACGCCTGTTTTCTGAGGCTCTTTGCTTTTGTATGCTTTTTCCGGTTTGCAAAATCCATCGCAATTCCGTATGTCATATCAAGACTCAGCACATTTTTCTGGTCTGCCATATTAAACTGCTTATGCAGTCTTGACACAAACACAATCGGAAACTCCAGTCCCTTGCTCTTATGAATGGTCATGAGTGTGACTGCATCATTTGCTTCGCCTGATACGTCAGCCTGCCCCATTTCCACCTCATACTTGTGAAGCTGTTTGATATAGTTCACAAACGAATACAGTCCATGATACGTTGTCTTTTCAAACGAAAGCGCCTTGGCAAGAAGCATTTCCACATTCGCCCGTTTTTGTGCCCCGCCCGGAAGTGCGCTGACATACTCTTGATATTTGAAATCCTCAAAAATTACGGTAAGGAGCTCATAGATTCCCATATAATCCGACAGCGCCTGATAATGTGCAATCTTCTCACAAAATGCCTTGTGATGTATCTCCTCACTCATGTGAAGCCGCTCCATCCATTTGCCATCTTTTGAAAGGAGCTTTAGACGGGCCAAATCCTCATCGTTCATCCCGCCAAACACTGATTTCATCGTTCCGACAAGTGCAATATCATCAAACGGATTTTCTATCACTTTCAAAAAAGAAATCACACTTTGTATCTCATCTGTATCAAAATATCCGGTGCGGGATTCGGTTTTCATCGGAATGCCATGTGCCAGAAAAATGCGTTTCCAGACCGCTTCCACCTCTTTGGTGCTTCGAAGCAGGATCACGATATCGCTGTATCTTGCCGCACGCAGCGTGCCATCCTCACCGGTCACGCGGCATTCCCTCATCAGTGCATCTATTTTTCCGGCAATCATTTCCGCCTCTGCCTGAATCAGGTCATCCTTTTCACTCCGCTCATAAAGCAAATATTCTGTATCAAATTCGCCGTCTTTTCCTTCCGGATAGTCCGCACCCAAATAAAGCTTTGCATCATCATCATACACCACGCCGCCGACAGATTTCGTCATAATCTTTTCAAAAATACAATTGACGGTGTCAATGACCTCCTTTCGGCTTCGGAAGTTCTGATTCAAATTAATGCGGATATCCTTTGACGTATAATCAGTCGGATACGTATTATATTTTTCTAAGAAAAGCTCAGGATTTGCAAGGCGGAACCGGTATATGCTCTGTTTGATATCGCCCACCATAAACCTGTTTCCGCTCGTCTCTGACTGCATTGCAATACGGGATAAAAGCAACTCCTGCACAAGGTTTGAATCCTGATATTCATCAATCATAATCTCTGAAAAATACGCCTGATACGCCTTGGCCACATTGGTCGCACTGCCATCCGGATTGACAAGAATCGACAGCGCCATGTGTACTTCATCCGAGAAATCAATGATATTCTTGTTCAGCTTTTCTTCCAAATACCGCTCGGAAAATTGCCTTGTCAGCATAAGCAATCCCTGAAAGACCGACCTGCTTTCTGAGAGATATCCAAATTCTTTTGTTAGCGTATGCATACATATCATATCCCTGCAAGCGGTGATGCAGGCTTTGGCACTGTCCCGAAGCACCTTCACCTCCTGTTTCAAGTCAGGGTCGGCCTCCTCCTTTTTGGTCGAAAGTCTCGAAAAGGAAACCTGCTGCAGCGCATCATAAAGCGTCTCATACGTTTCACACAAAAGCAGGGAATCCACGATTTCCTTATCGCTTGTCAGATTTTGCAGATACGCCTTCGGTCCCCCCGGTTCCCCGCACAAGAATAGCCCCTTCTCAATACGGTTTTTCCCCTCTTGCAAATACTGCCTTGCAAGTGCAAGAAAATCCTGTGCCCAGGTTGTCTGTTCCAGTTCCTGCGCCGTTTGCGGTACATAGCTTTCCTCACATGCCGACAGCCATTTCATCGGCCACGGACTGCTCTGTGCAAAATTGTAAACCTTTATTATCACATCTTCTAACAATTCATCGAGTACCTTTCGGTTGAAAAAGGCCACACAATCCCGTACAGACGCATCTTCGCTCTCATATGCTTCGTCCATCAACGCTTCCATCACCTGCGCGCGGAGCATCGAAAGCTCGCTTTCGTCTCCAATGCGGAATGCCGGATCAAGTCCGATTTCATGGAAGTGATTGCGAAGAAGAAACACGCAAAAGCTGTCAATCGTCATAATCATCGCGGTGTGAATGAGTGTCGATTGTCTGATCAGATTTTCATCTGTAGGACATTCGGATAGTCTTATTTCAATGGCATCATAGATGCGCTCGCGCATTTGTGCTGCTGCCGCTTTGGTAAAGGTTACGACCAAAATCCGATCTACATCGACCGGACGCTGCGGGTCCGTAATAAGCTGCAGGATACGTTCTACAAGAACAGCCGTTTTTCCACTGCCGGCTGCTGCTGCAACCAATATATTTTTTCCGCGCACATCAATGACAGATTGCTGCGCCTTTGTAAATTTAACAGCCATTCGACTCTCCTTCCTCTGAAAGCTTCACCCAGACATTTTCCGCATTCACTTCATCCAACTGTCTATAATCATGTCCCGGTATCGTCTGGTCAAAATGACAAATCGACCGGTACGCACAATATTCACACGATGTGTGATCGCCCTGCCTGTACGGATTGACAGCAATCTCTCCATCGTAAATCCTTGCGGAAATTCCCGAAAGCAATTGGTCTGTATAACGCAAAATGACATCAAACTGCTCTTTGGATGCAACAATGGACTCTTTTTTGTGTGTGCCGTTTTTCTGCTTTGCAATTTCACAGACCGTGGATTCTTGTGTAAAATCCTGATCGAGCATCCGGATGATTTCATCCTCCTGTCTGACCAGTCCTGTCATACGCATCTTGTCAAGAATGAGTGCTTCCACCTCCGCGTCATCTCCTGTTTGCGGCTCATCCACATACGGATTTTGAAACTGATAATAGACAATGGCGCTCGGAATGACCTGCTTCTTCGGATGCTCCTTTTGCTCTATTTCCGTCGCTGCCTTCATATAAATGGCAAGCTGCAGTCCAAGTCCGTAATAGAGCTTGACCGGATCAAATTCGTTTCTGCCCGATTTGTAATCCACAACCTTGATATACACTTCCCCATCTCTCTCAAATGTGTCAATGCGGTCAATCCGTCCTCTGAGCACAATTTGATCACCGACGGCAAACGGAATCTCAAAGCTTTTTGGCTCAAAAAGTCCCTTGGAAATCTGATAGCGCATCGTGCGCAGGGAACGTTTTATGACGTCCTTCATCTTATCAAGCTGTGCATACGATTTTTTTTGTAAATGAAACAGTGCATCTTCATATGTGTTTGCAAGCTGTGTCATCGTCTCATCGACAAACCGTTCTGCCTCCTCAATCGGGAAATCGCCAAAATGATATCTATTGTCCTTTAAAAAACCTGCAAAGCGCTGCATCACTTCATGATAAAGATTTCCGACGTCTTTTTTCGTCGCCTCCGCTTCCTGTTCTTCATCCACCATCAGACCATAGCGTAAAAAGTGTGCATAAGCGCAGGCTGAGAATTGCTCTAACCGCGAAACCGTACTCGAAATCAAATCTCCATACAGCGCGCGCGCGAGCTCACCCGGAATGCGATGCGGCTCATAACAGGTAAATGCCGCATCCTTCATCTGATTGACAAGTGCATGCTCACCCGCCTGTAAATATGCTTCGACAAGCGCAAAAAGTGCTTCCCTGTTTTGCTGCTCTTTTGCTTCCTCATATTCCCCGCTTGCATACGCATGGAGCATTTGTGACAGAATGGACAGTGCATCCCGCTTCGTGTGAATTGCATCAACAAACGCCGGTTCTTTTTCCGGCAGTACGGTCATCTTAGGAAACAGCTTTTTAAGCACCGAGATCAAATAGCTTTTCCGAAGCGATGCGCCTTCTTCGTCTACGCCGCAATACGAAAGATACAGTCGCTGACTTGGTTTGGTCAGATTCATATACAGATACAGTCGCTGACGGTACACCTGCTCTCTCGGCGTCGGTGCGAGTGTCAAATTGCTTTGTTTTAAAAAAGCGCGCTCCATATCCGAGAGCAGACCGCCCCCCTTTGTTTTGCCGGGTACGGCTCCGTCATTGATTCCGATAAAAAATAGCACCTTGACCGGTTTTAGCCTCGTTCTCTCAATATCGCCGACAACGACCTGATCTACATTTTGCGGAATGGTACCGATTGTAATCTCCGAAAGGCCCGCCTCAACAATTTTGGCAAATTCAGCTATTTCGATATGCTCATCTGCAAGAAGCGCATACATTTGATCGAGCAAATCAACGACCGCCGCATATACCTGCCGGTATTCTTTTGCGCGTGCAAAATCGCCCGCCTCTGAAAACGCCTCGCTTCGTTTGAGCAGTTCTGCCTGTAAATCAAGTGTAACGCACAGCTCGTAAATCGCCTTTATGAGTTCGTGCACGCTTTTTTTGGATGCCAATACGATTGGCTCTAAGAGTGAAACAATCTGCATTCTCAGTGCATTGATTTCCTCAAACACTTCCTGCGAAAGCGTTCCTTTCCTTGTAAACATCCCCGCGTATTGCTTAAATGTCCTGATGCGGTACCGATTGATATAAAGTTCAAATCTGTCCACCACTTTCCGGTCCATGGAAAGCAGCCCGCACTTTAAAAAACGCACCATTTGCGACACGCCAAAATCGCTGACAATGACATCCAACATACTGCGCAAAAATTCAGAAACCGGGTGATTCAAAATCCCCCTTGTCTGGTCCATATAAAGCGGTATATCAAATCTTGCCGCCTCCGATGCAAGCACATGTGCATAACGGTCAGGCACGCCGGAAACAATCGCAAAATCCCGGTATTGATATCCTTTTGCGGTTAGCTTACGAATCTGCCTCATCACAAAGGACGCTTCTGCGCGATGCGTTGAAGCAGCCGTCAGGAAAATGGCATCTGTCTCTTCCTTCCATGAATTGCTGTGGGCGCGAAACAGATTCTTTTCCAGAAACCCAAGCTGCGTGCAATGTTCGTACCGTCTGACGTATCCATCCTTTGAGAGTACCACGTCGTTAAGACACGCTATCCCTTCTTCCCCGGCAATCCGGCGCATTTTTTGATACGTTGCAGCAGAGAGTGCAAACAAATCCTGCTCACCGCAGGATGCAAACTGCTCCGTATGATCGCCAAGGAGCGTTACAATCAACTCACTGCAGTGTCGCATCAGCACGCGAAGCAAATTGTACTGTATCGGTGTAAACCCCGTAAACCCGTCTAACACAATCACACTGTCTCTCAAAATGTCTGACCTTGGGACAAGCTCGCAAAGCTTATCAAGAATCCCCTCCGTCGTGATATACTGCTGCCCGATATATTCCTCAAACGCGGTTTTCATCAGCTTCAGATCCTGCAATTTGTATGCAAGTGCACGCCCCTTTGAAAAGGCAATCAGTTCCTCAAGTTCTTTATCCCCAATGGCATACTGGTAAAACTCAGACAGCATGGATTTCACTTCATGAATATAGCCCGGCTTTGAAAGATGGGCGCCAATCACCCTGAGTTCCTCTTTTTTATCTCCTGCCACTTTGCGCAAAATGAGATTTTTTCCTGTGTCATCGAGTAAAATCCCATGGCTTTGCCCAAGCTCTTCCATAATTCTGTGTGATAATCTGGAAAAGCTCAGCACGTCAATGTTCATAATGCCGCCACGGTCATTTTCTTCATTCGTACACAAATCCATCTGCGTCTGCATCGTAAACTGGTCCGGTACCAAAACAATAAAGTTTCGTTTTTCCACATTGGCCCTTTTGATGATTTGCCGGAAAACATATTGGCTTTTTCCACTGCCCGAACCACCTACAACAAATTGTAAACTCATAGCCTTTCCTTTCGACGAAAAGAAAATTCCCCGAATACCTCCGAGGAATTTCCCAAACTTTTCTCATTTCTTTTTATCGCTTGCGGTACTCTTTCAGCTCCGCAACTACCTGGTCAAACAGATCAAGAACATCCTGATTATTTGCCTTGATATAATCGATATCTCCTTCTTTTCCTGCCATCTCAAGAAGTCTCGCTTTTTCTGAAAGGTCGAGTGCACCTACCATCTTGGATGTGCTCTTGAGCGCATGTACGTAAATCGTATAATTCTTGATATCCTCTGCATCAAATGCTTCTGAAATCTCTTTCTTATTCTTCTCAGAATTGTCACAGAACGAATCAAGCAGGAAGCAGAACGTTTCTTTATTTCCTTCCGCCGACTCTACTGCTGACGGAACATCAATCAGCTTGAATTCGAACTCACCGCTAATCTCCTCGGATAAGTTCTTCCAGATATCACCGTAAACATCTTTTTCAACCTGATCATACTCAATCATTGCGTAGATGCCTTCCGGTAAGTACTCAAGAATCTTCTCCTCAAGCGGTTTGCCCTGGATTGGTTTTGACATGTAGTCAATAAATCCTTCTTTGGCATACATCTCTTTTGCCCCGGCAATCGCATTGGCTGTCAGAACAATGACCGGTGTATTTTTGTTTGGTCCGTCAGATGCCTGCAATCTATGTAGTGTCTCAATACCATCCACGTTTGGCATCATGTGATCCATCAAAATAACATGGTATTGATTCTCCTTACAAAGCTCGAGTGCCTCAAGACCGCCGCTTGCTTTGTCAACCTTGATGAGTGTATTTTTGAGAAGTCCTTCTACAACAGAAAGGTTCATCGCATTGTCATCGACAACGAGGATATGTGCCTCAGGCGCAACAAATGTAGTACGGTATTTTTTGTGTTTTTCTCTCGAGTAATTGTATTTCTCTCTAAATTTACCGATTGGCTTACGGTCGCGAATGCCCTGTTTCAAAACGAATGAGAAGGTTGAGCCAACGCCGTAATCGCTTCGAACGCTAAGGTCACTGCCCATAAGCTCCAGAAGCTGTCTTGTAATACTAAGTCCAAGACCCGTTCCCTCGATGTTACGGTTTCTTGTCTCCTCAATACGTTCAAAGGAAATAAACAGTTTGTCGATGTCTTCTTCCTTAATACCGATTCCCGTGTCTGTGACAGAGACGATGAGGTTGATGGAAGAATCTCCTGCCTCTTTCCAGTCGACCTTCAGTACAACGCTACCCTCTTTGGTGTACTTGACAGCATTTGTAAGCAGGTTGATGATAATCTGACGAAGACGGACATCATCACCATATAACAGATACGGAATATCCTCCGCAATAACCGGTGTAAACTCAAGTCCTTTATTGGCCACCTTAATCTCAATCATATTCATGATCTCGGATAAGACATTGGCAATCTCGTATTCAACCGGCAAAATCTCCATCTTGCCACACTCGATTTTGGAGAAATCGAGAAGGTCATTGACGAGCGATAACAGCGTCGTGCTGGCATCACGGATATTCTCTGCATATCCGATAATCGGTGTCTCCGTCGCTTCACGGATGATGATTTCATCCATACCAAGTACTGTATTAATCGGAGTACGGATCTCATGTGACATATTGGCAAGGAAATTTGACTTCGCTTTGTTCGCCGCATCCGCCATATCCTTGAGATCGGAAAGACGTTTGTTTGTCTTATAGTGTTCGGTAATATCAGACAGCCATACGAAGCGTCCTTTGAATTCCGGATGATCCAGATATTCCGAACGGATCTTATAAATTCTGGACAGCTCTTCCGATACGTGCTCTTCCGTTGTAAAGAGTCTCTTTACATCCGTCATCTCTGAAATCGATGAATTGTTCTTAATATCCGGGAACAACAACTCAAATTCATCATTGTAATGCACGATTTCTTCTTTTTCCGAAATAATGAGCACCGCCCCCACATCATGGCGCAATATCTCGCAAGTCGCAATCTGCACCTTGTCCACGGCAGGCGTCTGCGACATATTCTGCATTTTCTGCATTAAGATAAAAATGTACGCACCTGCTGCCGCGAGTAAAATCAATAAAATAATAACCACAACAATCATAGCTTTCCCCTTCCTAAACCATGTCTCTAAAATAAATAAACCTTGCATCTATTATAACAAATTATGTAACTTGATAAAATAGCAGAATATCAAAAAAAGTTACATAATATTGCACAAAATAACCTTTTTATTTTTGGTCACTGTGTCTTTTTCTCGCAAGCTGCATACGGACAATCCATTTTGTGCTATACTATGTCTAAAAAAGGAAAAGATTGGAGACATATATGAAAAAAAACTATGTGTTTTTCATGCTCGGTTTTCTTGCAATAGCGCTTGCCGGTTGTGGCGCCAAACCGCAGCCCCAGGCAGAAGCTGAAACCGCAAAAGCAATAGAAACAACGGCGCCCGAGCCTACTTCGGCCCCATCACCGCAGACGCCCAAGCCTTCCGCTACGCCTGCGCCACCGGCGCCCGAGACCAATGTCAATCTGATTCCCGGCGGCTCATTTGATGCCGAAAATAGCAAATGGGGGCTGTATAAGGAATCCGGCGGCAGCGCCTCGATGGCAACAACCGGCGGCGAGCTCAAAATTACCATCGATAACACCGGAAAGCTGCAGCACAGTGTTCAGGCATACTGTGACGGCTTTGAACTGTTATGTGGCGGCAAATACAAATTAAGCTTTGATATCTATGGAACGACAGAACGCACCATCGACTGGCGCGTGCAAATAAACGGCGGAGACTACCATGCGTATGCCGGTCAGGAAAGCGTACCTGTTACGACAAGCCTGCAAACCGTCACCTACGAATTCACCATGGAAGAGGCTTCCGATCCTGCACCAAGGCTTTGCTTTAATATGGGTATGCCGCAAAACGGCGGGGAGCTTTCACCGCATGAAGTCCATATTGATAATGTAAGCCTCATGCTCCTGGATGCATCCGGTGCACAGACTGTGGATACTTCGACAGATGCAGTTGACATTAACATAAATCAAATCGGATACAGACCGGATGAGGCAAAGGTTGCAATTTTCAGAAATGCCGGAACCGACAAATCATTTGAGATTATCGATGCTGCCGGAACGGTCGTTTACACCGGTGAGGTGACCGGTTCTTACCAGTCAAACGCAGCAGGCGAGGCTGTCGCTTACGGAGATTTCAGCGATTTCAAAACGCCCGGAGAATACACAATCCGGTCTGATAGCGGGAAAACATCTTATGCGTTCAAAATAGATGCGCATGTTTATGATGACATTTTTGTCAGCGTCACCAAAATGCTCACGATGCAGCGGTGCGGAAGTGAACTGACAACAGAAATTGCCGGTGACTTTGCCCACCCGGCATGCCACACCCAGACAACGCTTACATACGAAAGTGGCAAAAAAACAGACGCAACAGGCGGCTGGCACGACGCAGGCGACTACGGAAGATATATTGTCCCTGCAGCGAAAGCGGTTGCCGATCTTCTGCTGGCATACGAGAATTATCCTTCGGCCTTTACAGATGACACCGGTATTGCTGAAAGCGGCAACGGCACACCTGACGTTCTTGATGAGGCACGTTACGAGCTTGACTGGATGTTTAAAATGCAGTTTGCTGACGGTGGCGTTTCCCATAAAGTCACGCCAAAGAATTTCTCCGGCATGGTGCTTGCGCAGGATGCCACAGATGACCTTTACGTTCTTCCGGCTTCCAAAACGGCAAGCGCAGACTTTGCTGCAGTGATGTATTTGGCAGCCAGAGTGTACGAAGCGAGCGATCCTTCCTACGCCAAGAAATGTCTTGCAGCCGCCGATAAAGCATTTGCCTATTTTGAGGTGCACAAGGATGACTACAATTTCACCAATCCGAGCGACATTTCAACCGGTGAGTACCCGGATCATCTCTCTAAGGATGAATACCTATGGGCACTGTGCGAACGTTACAAAACGACCAAAGATACTGACCTGCTTGGCAAGATTAAGGAATTTGAGTTTGATAAACTTTCGGAGGAAGGTCTTGGCTGGCAGTGCGTCACTCTTTATGCCTATTATGCATATCTTTCTTCGGATGTGACATCAGCTGGCATCAGGCAAATCATGCAAGAACGTTTTGACGGCTGCGTCAATGAAGTGATAGAAAACATCAAGGCAGACGGCTACCACGCTTCCATCAAAGGCAGCTATCCTTGGGGCAGCAATATGACAATCGCCAATAACGGTATGCTGCTCCTACTTGCTGACAAATTAAACGGAAGCGATGCCAATCAGGCATATGCCAAATACCAGCTTGATTACCTGCTTGGCGCTACTCCTACAAGCTACTGCTATGTGACAGGCTTTGGCAGTATGTCTCCAAAGGATACGCACCACAGACCGAGTCAGGCACTTCAAAAGACAATGCCGGGAATGCTTGTCGGCGGACCGGACTCCAACTTAGAAGATCCATATGCCAAGGCAACATTAAACGGCAAGCCTCCGGCACTGTGCTATGCTGATAACAGCCAGAGCTACAGCTGTAACGAGATTACAATTTACTGGAATTCGCCGCTGATTTACCTGATGGCGGGTCTGAAATAATACTGTACCATTAAAGGAGAGTTTGATGAAAGAAACGTTATATACCATCCCATTAACCGACGCATTCCGTGCAAATGACGAATGCCCCTTCTGCTATGTAGAGCGCAATGTCGAACAGGATTTACTGGATCTCGTCCTCGGCTCAGGCTCTTCCTACATGGAGAGCGACATGCGCGAGATGACCGACAAAGCTGGCTTTTGCAGGGCGCACTTCAAAAAAATGTTTGACTATGGAAATACACTTGGAAACGGCTGGATTTTAAAGACGCATTACATGCAGATGCAAAAGGAGTTTGACAGTCAGGTCAAGATGTTCTCTCCCACTAAGGCATCGTTTATGAACAAACTCAAAAAGGGTGAGTTTGCCGGAAACAGCATGAGTGCCTGGGTTGACGAAAAGAACAAGAGCTGCTATATCTGCAACGAATTTAACAAGACGTTTGAACGCTATATGGACACTTTCTTTTTTATGTACAAAAAAGATGATGAATTAAAGCATATGCTGAAGCAGTCAAAGGGCTTTTGTCTGACGCACTTTGGCGATATCTGCAAGCGCGCGGATTTACAACTGAATGACAAGCAGAAGGAAGAATTCTATCCGCTCCTGTTTGACCTCATGAAGCAAAACCTGGCGAGACTTTCCGAAGATGTGTCCTGGCTCGTTGATAAGTTTGACTATCGCAACAAGGATGCCGACTGGAAGAATTCCAAGGATGCCATACAGCGCGGCATGCAAAAGCTAAAGGGTGGCTACCCGGCCGACCCGGTTTACCAGCAGTCGAAATAAAATAAGCGTTAACCGCAAATATGTGGTTAACGCTTTTATTTTGCCCGGGAAATTACTTCATCATATTGCTCCTTAGCATTGTAAGGTATTCCATTGTCTCTTCATACAAGGCATCCGGATCACACTTTCCCATACGCAGATGATCGCTTCGCAGACCATCCACTGTAAACAGAACAATTTTAAGCAGCTTAGACGGATCGACATCCTGTTTGAAGCGGCTCAAATCAGCCCTTGCATACACGTTTGCAATACATGCGGAATATGCATCCATCACATCTGCCACTTCATGGACAATTTCCGCATCCTCCTCAAGAAACGCCTGATTCAAAAACTCGTTCATATAAGGATAATTGCGCATGACTTGTGTTTTGGCCAGTTCCAACTGACTTTGCAGAATAAAGAAATCCGTCTCTCCATAGCTGAGAGCGCGCTCATATTCCATCTGCATATATTTGGCACTGTACTCATAGACGAACGTATAAAGACCTTGTTTGCTCTCAAAGTAGTGGAACAGCAGTCCCTTGGAAATCTGCGCAAGCTTCACAATCTCATCGGTACTTGACTTGCGATATCCGTTGGACGCAAACACCTTGAGTGCAGCATTAATCATGCGGTCCTGTTTTTCTTTGTTTAAATCCCAAAATTTATCGTTCATGCCATTCAAATTATCGTCCGAAGACTTGTCGAATTCACTCGAAGTTACACTTTTATTCAACCATTTTTTCAACTCCTTGTCAACCATCCCCACACGTCCCCATCACCCACATCCTTTTGAAAATCACTTTTCAAATGAATTTCGCTATTTCATTCCAAGCTGTACCATATGTCCGCGGCAGACTGTAGCGAGACGTCGGTACTTAGGCTGCGTCCTTTGCAGCCTTATGTACCGCTACGTCGAGGTCCAAGCGAGAGCGTGTCTGCCACCGGACATATCGGTATCAGCGCCGGAACACAATACCCAACTTCATATCTCCCTAATTTTCAAAAAATTCCCAAAAACATATACGCCAATTCTTCGCACAAACCGTTCTTATGTGTCTCTGACACCGGACGAGGCCGAATCGCCTGCAGAGGAAGATGACAAAGCCGCAAGCGAAACAGCTTCTGCTGCAAACGAAACAGAGGCTGATGACAAATCAGACGCTGATAAAGCTTGGGAAGCTGCCGCAAAAGCTGCAAAAGCCGCATCTGAAAGCACTGCTGATGACGTGGAAGTAGAAGAATTCTTTAACGAAGAAGAATCCTAATATGTAACGTAAATCCCCCGAAGGGTTTGTAACAGACATACACCCTCGGGGGATTTTTATGCACTTCTATTGGTGATCGAGCCAGGCGTCGCGCAATCTGGCGATTCCTTTTACAATGTCCTCTTTAGAAAGCGCCGCATATCCGATGATGATGGTCGCGCCCTCCTTCGGCTCAGATACATGATACTGCCTCATACCATAGACACGGCACGAGCGCAGCTTTGCGCGTGCCACCAAATCCTGCTCCGAAACCTTGGAATCCTTACACCGAAGGAGCACATGCAGACCCGTTCCGTGCTCATCGATTGTAAAGAGCTGTTCAAAGGAAGCCAGCTCTCGAAGTACAAGGTTATGCTTTTCCCGGTAAATCTTACGCATTTTATTCAAATACCGCTCATAGTACCCTTCTGATATGAACTGCGCAAAAATCTCCTGATTGACACGCGGCACGGTCGAAGACAAAAATGCACACTTCTGTTCATATATGGCAAGGAGTGCCTTTGGAAGCACCATATAGCTGACACGGAACGCCGGCGCAATCGACTTACTAAACGTCCCCAGGTAAATGACCTTCCCATTCTTGTCCGCTCCCTGAAGCGCCGGAATCGGCTTTCCGCGGTACCTGAATTCACTATCATAATCATCTTCTATGATATACCGCTCCTGTCGCTCATATGCCCATTCAAGCAGCTGCATACGCCGTCCGATCGGCATGATCACGCCTGTTGGAAACTGATGGGACGGCATGATGTATGCAGTATCGGCCGCACTCTTTTTTAGCAAATCCACACGCATCCCATCGGTATCTACATCGATCGGATACATTTCGTATCCACTCTCCGTAAAAATACGATATGCTCTCTGGTATGTCGGATTCTCAACTGCCATCTTGCGGTCGCTTCCCAAAATCATTGAAAGCAGCATAAGCAGATAATCATTTCCGGCACCGACAATAATCTGCCGCTCATCGCAGCTCACCCCGCGGAAGCTGTGCAAATACTCGCAAATCGCGCTGCGTAGCGAAGAATCGCCCATCGGATCTCCCATGGAGAGCAAGTCACGCTCATGGTCTAAATAAACCTTTTTGCTGATTTTCTGCCAGGTAGCCACCGGAAAATGTGTCATATCCACAGCATTTGGAGAAAAGTCGTATGTGCAGACCTCCTCCTTCTTCCCGGCATCCGAAAACCCTTCCGGCTTTTCTTTGATTGCAAGCATGCCCTCCACCTTGCAGACATAGTAGCCCTTGTACGGAATTGATTCAATATACCCCTCCGAAAGGAGCTGGTCGTAAGAGAGCTCTATCGTACTTCTCGAAACACCCAGGTGCGCAGCAAATGAGCGCGTAGAGGGAAGCTTGGCTCCCTGTGCTAAGCTTCCCTCCCGAATTGCCTGTTTGATATATTCGTAAATCTGTTGGTAAATATGAACTTTTCCGTTTGGATCAATTGGAATAAAAAGTTCATTCATCGCATTTACTATCCCTTCATTTTTTCTTTTAACACTTCTTTTAGATCTCGTGCTTTATCGCGCATTCTTGGATTGATGCTCTTTGAAACAATCATGCTTCCGATCAGCTTACTTGCAACGTCATACTTTTCAAAGCGGATTGCCAGAACAGAAATGAGATAGTCTACGGTTGCTTCATCCATTCCGCACATTGGGAATGCTTCGCTCTGGCGCGCCGTAATAAAGCCCTCCATCGCATTTTGGAGATATTCGTTCTCCATATCATCACATTCCTTTTTGCGGCTCTCGTAATCGGCAGCACTTTGGTCAAGCGCCTCGCCCATACCGCGCACAAGCCATCCGCCCTTTAAACAAATATAGGCTCTCTCGCTTGCCTTCGCACGCTTCACGATTGCATTGGCAAGACACATCTGATAACGCTCCAGCGCCTGCTCATATGTATACACAATTGCATTGTTATGATCTAATTTCATTTTGAACGATGAACAGATATTTTCACGGATGAGCTTCATCTGTGCAATCGGAAGTGGTTTAAAATATCTGGTGAGTGCCGAAAAACCGCAAAACGGACACATAACTGCATCATATTTGAGCATATCAACCCCTTCATACTTTGGACGAAGATCCATATCGGAGCTGATGTGCTTTGCCTTTCCGACGCGCACTGTCTTTGCCATAAATTCCTCATCACAGCACGGACACTGATACTTCTTATCAAAGATCAAATCCTCTTCTTTGATTTCTGCCTTCTGCTGCTCCTGCGCCTCCTGCTGTTTCTGTTTTTCTGCCTTTTCCTCAAATACATCCATCTTCTCAAGGTTTCCCAAGCCCAGAGAAGACAATCCTGATAGTAAACCTGCCACGAATGAACCCTCCTAAAAAAATATCCTGTTTCTATTTATTTCTGAAGCTTAAATGAGCTTTTGAGCGATACAATTCTGTTAAATACAAGTGCATCCTCTTTGGAATCCTTGCAATCAACGCAGAAAAAGCCGTTTCTCACGAACTGGAAGCTGTCATACGCTTTTGCGCCTGCGATTGCCGGTTCAACCTTACAGTTTTTCAAAACGGTAAGGGAATTCGGATTTAAGTTCAGACTACCGTCTTCTTTATTGTACACGCCTTTTTCTTCATCCACAATGTTTTCATATAATCTGGCTTCCACATTCACTGCTTCGTTGACAGGAACCCAGTGAATGGTTCCCTTGACTTTACGTCCCGTAAATCCGCTTCCCGCCTTTGTCTCCGGGTCATACGTACAGTGGACAACCGTTACATTGCCGTTTTCATCCTTCTCAAAGGAAGTACATTTGACAAAGTATGCATGCATCAGGCGCACTTCATTGCCCGGGAATAATCTGAAATATTTCTTTGGCGGCTCTTCCATAAAGTCGTCACGCTCAATATACAGCTCGCGACCAAACGGAATCTGATGCTCACCAAGCTCAGGATTTTCCATGTTGTTGACAGCCTCAAGCATTTCCGTCTCGCCTTCCGGATAGTTGTCAATGACTAACTTAATCGGATCAAGTACTGCCATCATGCGGGATTTTTTGAGCTTTAAGTCCTCGCGCACACAGTACTCAAGCATTGCATAATCGACAGAAGAATTGGATTTGGAAACACCGCAAAGCTCTACAAAAAGCTTCAGACTCTCCGGCGTAAATCCGCGTCTTCTGAGCGCTGCAATCGATACAAGTCTCGGATCATCCCAGCCGTCAACGATGCCATCCTCAACAAGCTTTTTGATGTATCGTTTGCCGGTGACGACATTTGTTAAGTACATCTTTGCAAACTCAATCTGTCTTGGTGGGTTTGGGTACTCAAGCTCCCTGACAACCCAGTCATAAAGCGGTCTGTGATCTTCAAACTCCAGCGTACAGATTGAATGGGTAATTCCCTCGATTGCGTCCTCAATCGGATGCGCAAAATCATACATCGGGTAAATACACCATTTGTCGCCTGTATTGTGATGTGTCATATGTGCAACACGGTAAATAATCGGATCACGCATATTGATGTTTGGGGAAGACATATCAATGCGGGCACGAAGCACCTTGCTTCCGTCCTCATATTTTCCCTCTTTCATCTCCGTAAATAACTGGAGGTTTTCCTCGATGCTGCGGTCAGAATACGGATCCTTTTTTCCCGGCTCCGTCAATGTACCGCGGTACTGCCTGATTTCCTCTGCCGACAAATCAGATACATATGCTTTTCCCTTTTTGATGAGCTTAATTGCACCTTCATACATCTGATCAAAGTAATCGGAAGCAAAGAAAAGACGGTCTTCCCAATCCGCACCGAGCCATGCAATATCTTTTTTGATAGACTCTACAAACTCTGTTTTTTCTTTGGTTGGGTTTGTATCGTCAAAACGCATATTAAATTTGCCGCCATACTCTTTTGCAAGACCATAGTTGAGTAAAATACTCTTTGCATGTCCAATGTGCAAGTATCCGTTTGGTTCCGGCGGAAAACGTGTATGGACTGTATCATAAACACCCTCTGCCAGATCCTTCTCGATTTCGTATTCAATGAAGTTTTTGGATACGACTTCTTTTTCTGTTACCTCTTCTGCTAAATCTACTTTGCTAGCCATCTCATTTCTCCTTATATTTACGCCCTATTTCCGCTACGGATTGATGCTTACTGTAACGCCGGCGTATATTTCTGTTCAAACTGCGCACGCTGCATTGGCCTGTCGAAATGATATCCCTGAATCATCTGGACTTTCATTTTCTCTAAGATTTCAAGCTGTTCCTTCGTCTCAACACCCTCAACACATATGTTGACATCAATTGCACGTCCGAGCTCTGTCACCATACGGATAAACGACTGCGCATACTCATCCACATCAATTCCGTTGACAAACGTCTGGTCAACCTTGATGACATCAAGCGGAAGCTCCCTGATGTGATTGAGTGAGGAATAGCCCGTACCAAAATCATCCAGTGCGATGCGACACCCTAGGCTTCTGATACGGCTCAAAATATTCTTCATGCGTTCCATATCGTTGATGGCAAGGGATTCTGTTACCTCAAGCGTCAGATTGTGCGGTGCAATACCGGTCTCACGAAGGACACGCTCAACGGTCTCGACAATGTCATTCTGCAACAGCTGAACGACTGACAGATTGACATTTACTTTGTATTCAACATACCCGGCATCATTCCACGCTTTGCATGCCTCGCACGCTTTTTTCATGACATGGTTGCCAATCGGGTTGATGAGTCCAAGATACTCTGCAAGCGGTATGAAATCCGAAGGCGGAATAAATCCAAGTGCCGTAGAATTCCATCTGACGAGCGCCTCCGCTCCCATACATGGTCTGCCCGGCTTTGTGATATCAATAATCGGCTGGAAGTAAACCTCAAACTCACTACAGTTGTTCGTCGATGCATCCCGCATGCTCTTTTCCATGTCGAGACGTTTGCCGAATTTGGAATCATCCTCACTTCCATTAAAGGTACACACTCTGTTTTTGCCGCTTTTCTTCGCCTGATACATTGCAATATCTGCTTTTTTGATGAGCTCCTGCACATCACATCCATGATCCGGGAACACGCAGGCACCCATACTCATCGTACAATAATAATCGGTATCTTTTAAGAACCACGGTTTACTGAAAATCTCATTGATTTCCGCAATGATCTGATCGTACCGTTCAAAGCTCTCAGGCGGAATGATGATGACAAACTCATCCCCACCCATACGGTAACAGCTATTGCAGATGCCATCAATTCTCTGAAGCGAATTGGATATCGACTTAAGAAGCACATCTCCATACTGATGCCCAAGCCCGTCATTAATATGTTTAAAATCATCCAGATCCAGATACAAAAGACCGCCTTTTGTACCGGACAACTGTGCTTTATCGACCTGACAGGCAAGGTCCCGTTCGCAGCACATACGATTGTAAAGACCTGTCAGGAAATCCGTATATGCCTGTTGCTCGATTTTCTTTTGATAGATTTTTTTATCCGTGACATCATATAGCGCACAGAGCGATACCTGTTTTCCGTTTACCCATGTAATATGCGTATAGTACATATCATAATAGCGGTTACGCGCCGTATGATTGATTTCATAATATCCCTCGCGCACTCCGATTGGTCTGGCGCGGTCAAGCAGTTCATCGATGGTTCCCTCTGCCATCTCATGCTCAAATGTATGACGCATGAGTTTGTTTGCAAACAGAACCTCTCCCTCTGACATATCTCTCACGTAGATACACGTGCCGACATTGTCTAATATCGCCTGAAGCGACATATAGGAACTCGTCAGGGAATTTTTCTGAATCCTTCTCTCTAACAGACTCTGCAAAATGCGTGTCACATCCGATACGAACTTCACATCATCCATACTCCAGATGTGATCTCTTCTCGTCTCTGTCACGGACAAATACATCGCCGGTTTTTCTTTGACAAATAACGGCATCGAAATAAAGGACCTAAGTCCCTGCTGCGACATAAACTCCCGGATTATCGGTGAGACGATTGTTTCCTTGGAAACGACAATCGGCTGGTTCTCACTGTATCCCGCCGGGCGCATCTGATCTTTGAGACAAATATGGAAGGTATCTGTCCCCGGATATGTCCACTCATGTACCAGATCAACCCTTGTGCGGTCGGCTGAAACCTGCAGAAGCTGTGCACCCGAAACATCGAGATACGTACCTAAAATCTCAAGTGCTTTCATTGCAAGCTCTTCAAAGGACTGATCGCTTCCGAGCAGTCTGACAACATTCGCAAGCGCTTCACTTCTCTTTAGCGATGCACCAAGCGCGCTGGCAGAATGCGTACTCTTTTGCGAATTGGCGCGCTCCTGTTCAAGGCTCAGTCCCATATGGATGACTTCACTCATCATCAGTCTGACAAGGTCAAGCGTCCGGTAAAAATCACGCCTTGTTGTCGTGACGGTACATCCCTGGAATACACGCCCATATTTGAACACTTCGGCTTCACCCAAAACACAACAAGCAAGCCAGCATATTACCGGCTTGCCTTCATGACGTATACATAGTGCTGCAATCTTGACATTCCCATAATTGGTGTCTTCAACAATCTGATCCTCAAGCGGACTGTCAATCATTCGCTCATACAGGCTCTCAAACGCACGCTCTCCGATTGCCTCGAGCATACAGTCCACGTCCTGCACATTTCCAGACATTTCTGTAATTTTATTGCCATGCCCGTCGAGCGCATACATAAAACAGTTTGTCAATCTGCAAAAGCTGTCCTGCACTTTTTGTAAATCGATAAACTCAAGCATCGTATAGCCCAACCGGTTCATTCCGTCAATGTATCGATACATCTTTAAAATTCCTTTTTACGAAAACAAACGATACCTATTATCGTAAAGAGCACAGTGTATACAACTCCCGTCAGGATAATCTGCGGAATATTGAGTGTGTAAAAATACTGTAACTCATCAAATCTTGGTGTAATTAATATATATTGTTTGACTGCGACAAAAAAGCCAATCGCAATTCTCTCTGACGCCAAAAACATCACAATTCTCGGAATCAAAAATACAATTGTAAAAAAGGCGGCATACGCATGCTTTTTGTTTTCAAAACAAAACAACATGCTGTTGGCGATTGCGATTCCTGCAATCCAAAGCGGAACAGCAATTGCAACCTTCTGACAAAAATCTGCGACCGTCCAAAGTCCGATGGTATCATCTGATAATAGTAGCAGCGTCGCGCCAAAAAACAGCACAATTGCAATGACTACAAGCATTGCCGAAAGAACAATCCCTGCAATCAGTTTTCCTATGTATCTCTTTGTGCGATTCAGTTTTGCCGTGACCCTTGTCTTAATATGCGGATTTGGATACTCTTTTCCAAATATAATATCCGCAATTAAAATGGTGCTGTAATACGGAATCACAAATAACCACTCTGCGAACAGGATTAAATTGTACGCATGAGACCCGTCATTCATTCCGTAAATTGAGCGGAAAGCAAGCATAGCCAAATTAGCAAGCAGGCATAGAATGACTATGCCTGCAATATATGCATATGTTCCTTTCCGTTTTACGGCCAAAAGCACCTCTTCTTTAATATAAGCAATCATCATTTATCCTACTCGTCTACACTATAGTTTGGTGCTTCCTTTGTAATATGAATATCATGCGGATGGCTCTCTTTGAGAGATGCTGCCGAAATCTTCACAAACTTGCCGTTATCACGAAGCTCCTTGATTGTGGATGCTCCACAATAGCCCATTCCGGAACGGATACCACCCATCAACTGGAATACAGTATCTTCAAGCATACCTTTATAAGCGACACGTCCTTCAACGCCTTCCGGCACGAGTTTCTTTGCATTGCTCTGGAAATAACGGTCTTTGCTGCCATTCTCCATCGCTGCGATACTACCCATACCGCGATATACTTTATATTTACGTCCCTGGAATAATTCAAACGTTCCCGGTGACTCGTCACATCCTGCAAATAAACTACCCATCATGCAGACGCTGCCGCCTGCTGCAAGTGCCTTGGTCATATCTCCCGAGTATTTGATACCGCCATCGGCAATAATCGGAATATTGTACTCTTTTGCAACTGCGTAAGCATCCATAATCGCTGTAATCTGCGGAACACCGATACCGGATACGACACGTGTCGTACAGATAGAACCCGGTCCGATACCTACCTTAACGGCATCTGCTCCGGCTTCAATGAGTGCTCTTGTTCCTTCTCCCGTTGCCACATTACCGGCGATAACCTGAAGATCCGGGAACTCTGCTTTAATCATGCGGAGACAGCGAAGTACGTTCTCTGAATGACCGTGTGCGGAATCAAGAACGATAACATCGACTTTAGCGTCCACAAGCGCTTTGGTACGCTCTAAAACATTGGCTGTAATACCAACACCGGCACCACAAAGAAGTCTTCCCTGTGCATCCTTTGCTGCGAGTGGGTATTTGATTGTTTTTTCAATATCTTTGATTGTGATGAGTCCCTTTAAATGGAAGTTGTCATCTACAATCGGTAATTTTTCTTTGCGCGATGCTGCAAGAATCTTTTGTGCTTCCTCTAATGTGACACCTTCTTTGGCTGTCACAAGTCCTTCACTTGTCATCGATTCTTTGATCTTTTTGGTATAGTCTGTCTCAAACTTGAGGTCACGGTTTGTGATAATACCGACAAGCTTCTTGCCTTCCGTGATCGGCACACCGCTGATACGGAATTTTGCCATCAGATTTTCAGCATCTGCAAGTGTATGCTCCGGTGAAAGGGAGAATGGATCTGTAATGACACCATTTTCTGAACGTTTTACCTTATCTACTTCCTCTGCCTGCTCTTCAATCGACATGTTTTTGTGGATGATACCGATACCACCCTGTCGTGCCATTGCAATCGCCATACGATACTCTGTTACAGTATCCATACCGGCACTCATCATTGGAATGTTTAACTTAATTTTGTTTGTAAGATTGGTACTTAAGTCAACCTCATTCGGAATGACCTGTGAATATCCCGGTACCAAAAGTACATCATCAAAGGTAATGCCTTCGCCAATAATCTGACCCATTTTCTTTCCTCCGTTGTGTATGTTTTAAAGTTATTTGTAGGACAGTTTAACAAAACTAACAAGAAAAATCAATAACACATTTTGACTAATCTTTGTTTCTATTTTACCTAATCCTTGAACACGTTTCTAGGGGATGCACTGAAAAAACACTGATACAGCTCATCTGAACCTTCCAAAATGACCTTTTGGATGCTTCCCTCTACATTATAAATCATCACAAATCTCCGGCTGTCTTTGTCTCCCGCCGAAAAATCAAGCACCTTCAGCTGTCTGTTTTCGTAGCTTCGAAGGCGGTCGGAGTTTTCCGGTGCCATGATTTCCATGTGCTCAAGTGCATAAACCGCCATCTGCTTGCGTCTCGACTGTGCGGTAATGCGGTCAACGGTAAACTCCTTGTCAACATATAAATATTCGTATTCGGTATTTGCATTGCCATGCAAAATGAAT
The DNA here is from genome assembly GCA_021153185.1 of Lachnospiraceae bacterium. GTDB lineage: Bacteria > Bacillota > Clostridia > Lachnospirales > Lachnospiraceae > SIG333. The sequence continues at coordinate 80,761 of JAGKTY010000005.1, read as the reverse complement.
GCTGCCACGCCAAATACGATTGCGCCAACAAATAATACCGGATACCCTACCATCGCGCCCCCCACGCAGCAGATTGCGACAACCATGCACACCATCTGCAACGCCGGAATATAACCGGGTGTTTTGCGCTTAATCAACTGCTCAATATATGCTTCCATTGCATTCTCCTTTGTGATTGCCGCATTGCAAAAGCGTTTACAGCAATTCCTTTAAAATCGTATTAATCATCGCCGGGTCTGCTTTTCCCTTCATCGCCTTCATCGTCTGTCCGACAAGGAACCCGATTGCTTTTTCTTTGCCGTTATGATAATCCTCAACAGATTTTGGATTGTCTGCGATGACCTGCTCGATGGTGCTGCGCAGTGCGCCCTCATCATTGACTGTCTTAAGCCCCTTTTCCTCAACATAAGCGTCCGGATCAATGTTCTCATGGAACATGACCTCAAACACTTCCTTTGCGACAGAACTGTTGATTGCCTTACTGTCTGTCAGTGCAATGAGCTTCGCAAGATTCTCCGGGCTAAACCGGATATCCTCCGGGTCCATCGACTCCTCCTTTAACAGACGCTGCGTCTCCACCATCAGCCAGTTGCTGACCTTCTTTGGCTGGTTGCAGATTGCTGTTGTCTCCTCAAACAGGTCCGCCATACGTTTTGAACCTGTGATAATCTCAATATCGTATTCCGGAATGCCATACTGCTCTTTGTAGCGCTCCATTTTTTCACTGCGGAATTCCGGCTGTTTTGCCTTGATTTCGTCAATCATCTCGTCGCTTACCACAATCGGTGTAAGGTCAGGATCCGGGAAATAACGGTAATCCTGTGCATCCTCTTTGCTTCGCATCGCATAAGAATACTCTTTGGCATCATCCCATCTTCTCGTCTCCTGAATCACTTTGCCGCCTTCTTCCAAAATCTCTATCTGGCGTGCTTTTTCCCCTTCAATGGCACGTGCAATTGCACGGAATGAGTTTAGGTTCTTCATCTCTGTTCTTGTACCGAATTCTTTGGCACCAACCTCGCGGACAGATAAGTTGACGTCCGCTCTCATAGAGCCTTCGTTTAATTTACAGTCAGATGCACCCAGATACTGGATAATGAGGCGCAGTTTCTCGAGGTATGCAATGACCTCGTCTGCGCAGCGCATATCAGGCTCTGATACAATCTCAATAAGCGGAACGCCCGAGCGGTTGTAATCAACAAGCGAGCAATCCTCCCACTCATCGTGAATCAACTTTCCTGCATCCTCCTCCATATGAATCTCATGGATTCCGACCTGCTTCTTGCCGTTTTCTGTCTCAATCTCCACATAGCCGTTTCTACAGATTGGCAAATACAACTGACTAATCTGGTAGTTCTGTGGATTATCCGGGTAAAAATAGTTTTTACGGTCGAATTTACAATATCTTGTAATGTCACAGTTGGTAGCCAGTCCAACTGCGATTGCATATTCAAGCACCTGCTTGTTCAAAACCGGAAGAGAACCCGGCATACCTGTACAGACAGGGCATGTATGTGTATTTGGTGCGCCGCCGAACGCAGTCGAACAGCCACAGAAAATTTTAGTTTTGCTGGCAAGCTCAACGTGAACCTCCAGACCAATGACGGTTTCGTATTCTTTTGCCATAACTACTCCTCTCTGCCTGCAGGCTTTTCAAATGCGCCACGTGCCATCTCGTACGTGTAGGCTGCCTGAATTAATTTCTTCTCCGCAAAGCAGTCACCGATTAACTGAAGTCCGATTGGCAAGCCCTTTTCATCCAGTCCGCATGGAAGACAAATTCCAGGAAGTCCTGCAAGGTTTACAGAGATGGTATAAATATCTCCAAGGTACATCTTAATCGGATCGGAAAGGCTTTCCCCAAGCTTTGGTGCCGTCGTCGGTGCCACCGGTCCGAGAATGATATCGTATTTGGCAAACGCCTCATCAAATGCTTTTTTGATGAGCGCTTTTACTTTTAATGCTTTTAAATAATATGCATCATAATATCCGGAGCTAAGGACAAAGCTTCCGAGCATAATACGGCGCTTTACTTCCGGGCCAAAGCCCTCTGAACGTGTGCGCTTGTACATCCGGTGAAGCTCGTCTGCATCCTCGGCGCGGTATCCGTATTTGACACCGTCAAAGCGCTCAAGGTTTGAGCTGGCCTCCGCTGCCGCGATGGTATAGTAAGTCGGAATTGCATACCCAACCAAATCAAGGTCAAATTCCTCTACGATTGCTCCTTTTTCTTCCAGTACTTTGGCAGCCGCCTTGACTGCCGCAGCAACCTCCGGATCAAGACCCTCTCCGAAATAATCTCTCGGAATACCGATTTTCATGCCCCTGACATCATCCACAAGCGCCTCTGTAAAGTTGTAATCTTCTCTTGGCATGCTTGTAGAGTCCTTTGTGTCATGACTTGCAATCACTTCCATAATCGTCGCGCAGTCTGTCACATCCTTACAGAGTGGTCCGATCTGATCAAGCGATGAGCCATACGCAATCAGTCCGTAACGAGAAACTGTTCCGTATGTCGGCTTCATACCAACAACGCCGCAGTAGCCTGCCGGCTGTCTGATCGATCCGCCGGTGTCGGAACCGAGTGCATAAAAGCATTCATTGGCCGCAACTGCTGCCGCAGAACCACCTGAGGAACCGCCCGGAACATGCGCATCGTTCCAAGGATTTCTTGTTGCGCCAAATGCGCTTGTCTCTGTCGTTGAGCCCATGGCAAACTCGTCCATATTGGTCTTGCCGATGATGATTGCACCGGCTTTTTGTAAATTGACAACTGCCTCTGATGAGAAGGTCGGGATGAAGTTTCCCAAAATCTTGGAAGAACAGGTCGTCAGCATCCCCTGCGTACACATATTGTCCTTAATGGCAACCGGTACCCCGGCAAGCGGGCCTGTTAAATTTCCTGCTTCGATTTCCCTCTGCACGCGCTCTGCCTCGGCAAGTGCGCCCTCCCGATCAATTGTCACATAGCAGTTGTATGTCTCTTCTGTCTTTTCGATCTGCGCAAGAACTGCCTGCACTGCATCGACAGCGCTCACTTCTCCGGCCTTAATCTTTTCAGCCAGCTTTACTGCTGTTAAATTCAATAGTTCCATCTGTGCCTCCCTTAAAATGTCCGTGGCACCCGGAACATGTTATCTTTTTCCTGTGGTGCATTTTTTACAGTGTTTGCGCTGTCATCCCCGTTTGTCACAACATCCTCTCTGAACACATTGTGCAGTGGGAAGATGTGGCTCATCGGTTCAACATCTGTTGTGTCAAGCTCGCTGAGCTGATCAATGTAATCAAGCATGTCCGCCATATCTTTTTTGGCGCGCTCTTTCTCCTCACCGGATAATTCGAGCTTGGCCAAAATGCCGACATACTCAATTGTCTCATCACTAATTACGTTCGCCATAACGTTCTCCTTTAGTAGCAAAGTAGCTGCTCCACGAAACTCGTGCAGCAGCTCATCATTCATATCAGGTCTCAAACGAGACACACCGGTATTACAACGCCTTAATGCGGTCGATTGCCTCCACTGTATTTTCATAGGTTCCAAACGCCGTCAGACGGAAATACGTCTCTCCGCTTGGACCAAAACCTGAACCCGGGGTTCCGACAACATTCGCCTTTGTCAAAAGATAATCAAAGAACTCCCAGCTCTTCATGCCGTCCGGCGCCTTCAGCCAGATGTATGGTGCATTTACACCACCGGACACAGTGTAACCGGCTCCTTTTAATCCCTCTAAAATATAGCGGGCATTTTTCATATAGTAAGCTACCTGTGCGTTCAGTTCCTTCCGGCCCGCCTCCGAATATACGGCCTCGCCTGCCTTTTGGATAATGTAAGGCGCGCCATTGTATTTGGTTCCATGACGCCTGCTCCAAAGCGGATGAAGATTCACACCCTCTACCTTAAGCTCCTTCGGAACGACGGTATAGCCGAGACGAAGTCCCGTAAAACCGGCATTTTTTGAAAATGAATGGAACTCAATCGCACAAGAGCGCGCACCGTCACATTCATAAATGCTGTGTGGTACATCTTCTTCTGAAATATATGCCTCATACGCTGCATCGTATAAAATCACGCAGCCGTTTTTGTTGGCATAATCAACCCACTCCTGCAGACGTGCTTTGGAAATTGTCGCACCCGTCGGATTGTTTGGAAAACACAGATAAATGAGGTCCGGCACCTGCTTTGGAAGAGACGGTGCAAAACCGTTTTCTGCTGTACACGGCATGTAAATCACATCACTCCACGTCTCTGTGGCAGGGTCATAAGAACCTGTTCTTCCAGCCATAACGTTGGAATCCACATAAACCGGATAGACCGGATCACATACGGCAATCTTGTTATCGGTGCTGAAAATCTCCTGAATGTTGCTGCAGTCACATTTGGCACCGTCTGATACAAAAATCTCATCCGCTGCAATATCACAGCCTCTTGCCTTGTAATCATGCTCGCTGATTGTTTCCCTAAGGAATGCATACCCAAGGTCAGGCGCATAGCCCTTAAACGTCTCCGCTGCAGCCATCTCATCAACCGCACTGTGAAGCGCTGCAATGATGGTTGGCGCGATCGGCTGTGTCACATCACCGATTCCGAGTCTGATAATTTTCTTATCAGGATGCTCTGCCGCGTACGCGTTCACCTTTTTGCCGATTGTGGAAAACAAATAGCTTCCCGGTAGTTTTAGATAGTTGTCATTTACTTTTGCCATATTGCCTCCTATGGCTACCTGACAAAAACATGCCAAGTAGCATTATAACATAATTTCCTTGGTATCTCAAGTCTATTTGGAGTCTTCCCAAGGGAACTGTCCCTCAAAAACAGTCTCAGCCGGTCCTGTCATGAAGACATCCCCACTTTTTTCATCCCACTCGACAATCAAATCGCCGCCCGGAAGTGATACCGTTATTTTTCGTTTGGTAAATCCATTTAAAATGCAGGCAACCGTCACCGCACAGCTTCCTGTTCCGCACGCTAGCGTCTCGCCTGTTCCGCGCTCGTATACACGCATGTTGACATGCTCATCATTCAAAATTTCCACGAATTCCGCATTCACGCGTCTCGGAAAGCGCTCGTGGCATTCAAATTTGGCGCCGATCCCATCGAGGTCAAATTCTTTTACATTGTCACTTTGCAGCTTACCTGCATCCTCACCTGCATTCAAAAAGACCACGCTGTGTGGGTTTCCCATTGACACACACGTCATATGATACGTCACGCCATCCACTTCGATCGGCCGGTTGATACATGTTTCACCATCGCAGACAACCGGAATTGCCTCCGGCTCAAGAATCGGTGCGCCCATGTTTACCTTCACCATCGATACTTTTCCGTCTTCGACGGTAAGCGCAAGCGTTTTGATTTTACCTGCGCTGACGACAGTAATCACCTCTTTGTCCGTCATGCCATGGTCATAAACGTATTTGGCCACGCAGCGAATTCCGTTTCCGCACATTTCCGAGCGCGAACCGTCCGCATTATACATTTCCATTTCAAAATCAGCCACATCCGATGGATTGATAAAAATCGCGCCATCCGAGCCAACGCCGAAATGTCTGTCACTGACCGCTTTTACAAAAGCCACTTTATCTTTTATTTTTTCCGTAAAACCGTTGATGTACACATAATCATTGCCACATCCCTGCATTTTTGTAAAATTCATATTATCTCCCTTTCCATCCCATTATCTCATCATCGCAAGTACCATTTGTGATGTTTCAACCAGATTGGTACTTGAATCCATGCTACATTTTTGTATGTATCTGTGCGCCTCTTCTTCCGTCATGTTATTGCGGTTCATAAGAAGCGCTTTTGCCTCATTGATCAAAGCCTGCTCTTCCGGTTTCCTCTCTTTCGGCTGTGCCCTCCGCTTTCTTCGTTTATAAGCGATGGTATTGCTCATCAGTTCCACCGTATTTACAAGATCATGGACCTTAAGCGGCATTCCAAGCGTCATAATCCCACTTCCTTCACAATCCGGAAGTAAGTGATTTGATGCCAAAAGCAGCATTTCAAAGTGCTCCGGCAGACAGTCGTAAAGCTCTTCGTACATCATATCCGTCAACTTATAGCCACTAATGACAATTCCATCATCCAGGTTATCCATCATACCAAGTGCCTGTGCGCCTGATGAACAGACACCCTGCACCTCGTATCCATTTCTTACAAGCAGCCCGCGAATCGCCTTTCCTTCTTCTATCTTCGGCAATACGACTACGATACCTGTCACTTTCACACCTCCCTACGTAATTGATTGTACGCTTCCACTCGTACAGATAATCCTCATTTACGTTCGGGATTAGTATTTGTAAAGGTAACGCTCCATCTCCCAGGCAGTTACTTGTTCCTTATATTCATTCCATTCTGATTTTTTTGCATCAATATATTTCTGTGAAAATTCGCTGCCAAGTGCCTCTTTAACAAACGCATCCTTCTCCATCTCCAAAATGGCTTCATAAAGCGTACCCGGCAGTTCACTCACTTTCTTTCTGGCGCGTTCTTTTTCTGACATCTCATAGACATTCACATCCACACAAGCCGGCGGCATAATCTGATTTCTGATACCATCAAGGCCTGCCTTTAAGCAAAGTGCCAGCGCAAGATATGGATTGGCACTTGGATCCGGATTGCGAAGCTCCACTCTTGTCGACGCCCCTCTTGAAGCAGGAATCCGGATGAGCGGACTATTGTTCGTCGTGCTCCATGCTACATAGTTTGGCGCTTCATAGCCGGAAACAAGTCTCTTGTAAGAGTTGACAAGCGGATTGGTCACAGCGCACATGCCTTTTGCATGCTTCATGAGACCACCGATGAAATAATATGCCTCTTTGCTCAGACCGTTTGGATCTGTTTCATCTGCAAAAATATTGGCGCCGGTCTGTGCATCCGTCAAATTCATGTTGATGTGCATACCGCTTCCGGCCTCGTTCATTTTTGGTTTTGGCATAAACGTTGCATGAAGACCATGACGTTTGGCAATCGTCTTGACTGCAAGCTTGAACGTCATGATGTTGTCCGCTGTATACACACCTTCTGCATACTTAAAATCAATCTCATGCTGTGCAGGCGCCACCTCATGGTGCGACGACTCCACTTCAAAGCCCATTGCCTCGAGATTTAACACGATATCGCGTCTTGCGTTTTCTCCGAGGTCAATCGGTCCCAAATCAAAATAACCGGCTCTCTCATGTGTGAGTGTCGTCGGCATTCCGTTTTCATCTGTGTGGAATAAGAAAAACTCACACTCCGTACCTGCGCTGAAATGGTAGCCCATCTCCTCCGCTTCCTTAAGCGCCTGCTTTAGGATATAACGGCTGTCACATTCATACGGTGTTCCGTCTGTTTTGTGAACGTTGCAGATCATACGTGCAACCTTGCCGTTTTGCGGTCTCCACGGGAAAATCTCAAGTGTGTCCAAATCCGGCACAAGATACATATCCGACTCACCCATTCTGGCAAATCCATCAATGATGGAACCGTCAAACATAATTTTGTTGTCGAGCGCTTTCTCAAGCTGGCTCGCGGTAATGGCAATGTTTTTTAAATTGCCAAACATGTCCGTGAACTGCAAACGGATAAATTCCACATCCTTTTGCTCCACTTCCCGAATTACATCCTCTTTCGTGTATTTCTTCATCCCTTAATTCCTTTCTTTCTATCAAAATTTCCTCGCTACCACAACGAAAGGGCGCACTCCGAGTACGGAGAACGCCCTTGTTCTTTTCACAGAATACAAAAAAAGATTCACCTTGTCAAGTCAGTCATATAAATATTGCTCCATACATACATTGTAAAAATGAACGTCCAAATATTCAGAAAGGATCACACTATGCATGGCAAAACCAAAATTGTCGTACTTCACTTAAAGGAATTACTTTACACAGCGCTGCTCATTCTGGCAATTGTGACACTGATCGTCCTTATGATTATCATGTTTAAGCCATCCGGCAAAAAGGATGCGGCGGCATCTGCATATACGCCCGGTGTCTACACAAGTTCGATTACCCTCGGCGGGCAGCCTATGGAAATCGAGTTATCTGTCGATGCAGATCATATCAGCAATATCCGTCTTAGGAATCTAAGCGAGAGTATTACAACGATGTATCCGTATCTGGAGACATCCTTTGACGATCTTGCCAATCAGATTTGCGAGACACAGTCCCTTGAAAACATAAGCTACAACGATGATATGCGCTACACTTCCATGCTGTTATTAGAGGCCATTGAACAGGCACTAAACAAAGCAAGCGTTTCTGAAAACAAGGCGGCGGCAAAACATCTGCTATAAGTATGTTTCTATCTCCTCAAGCTGTCTCATCCATGGGCCAAACGATGCATCACTCGGCATGCGGAGGTCTCCTCTTGGTGAGACAGCAACACTTCCGACCTTAGGGCCATCCGGCAGACAGGAGCGTTTGAACTGCTGCGCAAAAAACCTGCGCACAAAGGTCTTGAGCCATTTCATGATCGTAACCCGGTCATATTCATCCGCAAAGGCGATTGACGCAATGCGGAAGATTTTGGCAGGTTCATATCCTGCGCGGAGCATGTAATATAAGAAGAAATCATGAAGCTCATACGGACCGACCAAATCCTCCGTTTTTTGTGAAATCTGACCGTCTGTTGGCGGAAGGAGCTCCGGGCTTACCGGCGTTGCCAAAACATCAAGCAGAATTTCTCTAAGTCGCTCCTCCCCACAGGTGTCGGCATAATACTGCGTCAAATGTCTGACAAGCGTTTTTGGCACACCGCTGTTCACACCGTACATGGACATGTGATCTCCATTATACGTTGCCCAGCCGAGTGCAAGCTCCGACATATCTCCTGTACCAATGACAAGCCCTGAAAAACGGTTCGCAAGGTCCATCAGCACTTGTGTGCGCTCCCTTGCCTGTCCGTTTTCGTATGTCACATCATGCAAGGACTCATCATGTCCGATGTCTGCAAAATGCCTGCGCACGCTCTCCTTTAAATCGATTTCCATAAGCGTAGCTCCAAACGCCTTTGCCAGGCTGCACGCATTGTCATAGGTGCGGTCCGTCGTTCCAAAGCAAGGCATCGTGACCGCTTTGATCCCCCTTCTGTCAAGCGAGAGCATATCAAACGCACGCACCGTCACGAGCAGTGCCAGCGTCGAGTCAAGCCCCCCTGAAAGTCCGATCACTGCAGTTTTGACGCCCGTATGGGCGAGTCTTTTCTTTAGGCCATATGCCTGAATATTTAAAATATCCTCACAGCGCTTATTGCGAAGTGCTTTATCATACGGTACAAATGGCGTTTTCGCAAAGGTCCTGTGAAGCTTCGTTTCCTGAATCACAATGGCAAAATCCACAATCAGGTAGTCATGGCTGCCCTCCGGGTACGTATTCATGCGGCGTCTTTCGTGTATGAGTCTGTGCACATCGATATCTGCATAAACCGTCTCATTTTCAAAACGCTCTGCTGATGCGAGCAAAATGCCGTTTTCCGAGATCAGATTATGTCCGCCAAAGACAAGATCCTGCGTCGATTCCCCCTCACCGCTGCTTGCGTAGATATAGCCGCAGACAAGGCGGGCACTTGTCGCATTCACAAGGCTTTGCCTGTATTCGTCCTTGCCCACCGTCTCGTTTGACGCGGATAAATTGACGATAATGTTGGCGCCCGCAAGGGCATGTGCTGTCGAAGGCGGCATCGGCGCCCACAAATCTTCACAGAGCTCACAGGCAATGCACATCCCCGGAAGCGCATCTGTCTGGAATAAAATATTCGTTCCAAACGGAATCTCCATCTCCTCATACCGAAATAGCTCTACCGCTTCATTTCCCGGCGTGAAATGTCTCGCCTCATAAAACTCCGCATAATTGGGAATCATCCGCTTTGGTACAAATGCAAGGAGTTCACCGCAATTAATAACAGCTGCTACATTATACAGCTTGCCGTTTCTCTCGAGCGGCAATCCCACAAAAATAAGCGCATCATAGCCATCTGTATACTCTGTGATTGTACAAAGCGCCTCAAATGCTTCGTCTAAAAGACGTTTTTGCAAAAACAGATCCTGACATGTATACCCCGTGATACAAAGTTCCGGGAATACGATAATTTTGGCACCGCTCCCTGTCGCCTCGTCAATTTTCTCACAGATGATCCGTGCGTTGTATGCCGGGTCCGCAACACGGATTTGGGGTGTTACGGCCGCAACCTTGATAAATCCCTGTCTCATAAGTGCCTCCTTATGACTTACTCTTACGAAGAAGTGCTTTTAACTCATCCACCGTAAACGCATATTTGCTATTACAAAAATGGCAGTTTACCTCGATGGTTTCCCCTTCCTCAATCATCTCTTTGATTTCTTTTTCTCCGATACTGATAATCGCTTTCTCAATGCGGTGCTTATCACAATTACATACAAAAGCAGTCGGAATCTCGTCCACAATCTGCATATCCAGACCATCCAGAAGCATTCCCAGCATCTCCTGCGGCGTATGACCCTGCTCCAAAATTTGAGTAACGGACGTTATGTTTGATAAGTTCTCCTCAAGCTTTGCAACAACTTCTTCCCCGGCAAACGGCATCAGCTGCACAATAAAACCGCCGGCGCACTTCACCGTATTGTTTTTATTCATGAGTACGCCAAGGCCGACACTGCTTGGAATCTGCTCACTTGTCGCAAAATAGTAAGTAAGGTCATCTCCAACCTCACCTGTCTGCAGCACGGTCTGCCCGACATACGGCTCCTTAAGTCCCATATCCTTGATGACACTGAGCGTTCCGTATCCTATGCTTCCGCCGACATCCAGCTTTCCTGCTGCGTTCGGTGGCAGATACACATCCGGTACGAGCGCATAGCCCTTTACATTGGCAGAGGAATCTGCCGTAACCGTATAGCCCTTAACAGGGCCATCTCCCTTCATCTGCAAGGTCAGCACATCCTTTTCGCCCTTTAACATACTTCCCATCATCGCACCTGCGGTCAGAAGTCTGCCAAGTCCCGCTGTCACGACCGGACTTGTACCATGTGCGCATCTTGCAAATTCTACCAATTCTCTCGTTGTTGCCGCAAATGCACGTACCTGTGCATTCGCCGCTGTTGCACGTATAATTACATCACTCATCGTTTTTCCTTTGTGCACTCCTTTGCTATCACAAATATCCGTTCACTTTGGTTGTTCGCCGGCCCAAATGTATCACCGTCAAACGTTTCCAAGCATTCAAGTCCTGCCTCCCCAAGTGCCCATTTGATTTCCTCAAGTGTATACCCCTTTTGAAAATGCGTTTCTGAGAATTTTACATACGCCTCGGCGCCTTCCGGATAATCCGTAAGCTCACAGTCATCCTTGACAAACACGGAAAGCGCATACTCATTGATCCGCTCCTTCTCATGGTAATAGTTGTCCCATATAAAGCTTGCCTGCTCGCGGTTTTCCGCAATGGTCGCATTTCCGATCACATCCCGGTATTTGTGCACGGTATTAAAGTCAAACACAAACAGCCCTCCCGGGAAGAGATAATTGTTCACCCTTTTAAAAACATCCGCTATTTTATCGAGCTCCAGTACATAATTCAAACAATCACAGATGCTGACAACCGCACCGACGGTTCCGAAAAGCTCAAGCTCACACATATCCTGGCACAAATAGATGATGCCGCCCGGCTCGTCTGATGCATATTCCGCTTCCTTTGCGATATCGAGCATCTCCTCTGACAAATCAACGCCAATCACATCAAATCCGTCCTGCGCAAACATCCGTGTCAGCACGCCCGTTCCGCACCCCAAATCAAGTACCGTATTGTGTTCCTGTGTCATGTTTTCGGCATAAGCCGGATCTGTCAAATCGACGCCCAGAGCCTCTAAATTGTACTTGTTACAATCAATCTGCATCCCCGGCGTCAAGCCGTATTTTTGAAAACATTCCAGCACAAACTCATGCCAGCGCTCATATGGCACGTTGTCCATAAACAAATCATAAACCTGTGCAAACCCTATATATGCCTGTCCCATGGCATTCTCCTTTTCTATGCAATCGCAAATAATGCGCTAAACACACCACTTGAGACGACACCCATAATGATGCCCGCCAAAACAACGCCGAGCATAACAGCCGTTACGCTTTCTTTGAATTTCATATCAAGAATGCTTGCCGCAAGCGTTCCCGTCCACGCACCCGTTCCCGGCACAGGGATTCCGACAAACAAAAGCAATGCGATAAACAAGCCCCTTCCGGCTTTTTCCTGCAATTTTGCACCGCCCTTATGTCCTTTTTCCAGACACCATGAGAAAAACTTGCCGATAACCGGTTTGTCGGCGCCCCATTCGAGCACTTTTCTTGCAAAGAAGAAAATAACCGGCACCGGAAGCATGTTTCCGATGATACACACGATATAAGCCTGTAGTACCGGAAGTCCCATTCCGTGGAACGTCCCGAAAAATTCCATCTCGGCCGGTGATAACGCAACCGGAATCGCGCCGCGAAGTTCAATTAACGGAATCATAGAAATGAAAAAAACAATCAAATATTTTTTTAGCATGGTAAAATCTCCTTCAATGCTTGATATAACGCATCCATCTGCTCATCTGTACCGATTGTAATACGCAAATAGTTGTTGATGCGGGGTTTGTTAAAATATCTCACGTAAATGTCACGCTCGCGGAGCGCTTTAAAAATTTGCTCTGCAGGCATCTCATTGTGCGTTGCAAAGATAAAATTGCTGGCGGAATCCCGGAACGTAAAACCAAGCTGTTTCAGCTCTACCTTTGCGCGCTCTCTTGTGGATATGATTTTTTGTGTAATCTCCCTGAAATATTCCTCATCCCGAATTGCGGCCCTGCCGGCTTCAATCGTAATGTGATCCATCGTGTAAGAATTAAATGAAAATTTCACATCATTCAGATAAGAAATCAATTTTGCATTTCCGATTGCAAATCCGATGCGGCTTCCTGCAAGCGCTCTCGATTTGGAATAGGTCTGCACGACGAGAAGATTGTCGTATTCATCAATGAGCGCTAGCGCGCTTTCTCCGCCAAAATCAATATATGCCTCGTCGACAACGACTATGACATCGCGGTTTGCATCCAGAATCTTACGGATATCCGAAAGCGCCATCGCCACACCTGTCGGCGCGTTCGGATTCGGGAAAATGATACCGCCATTTTCTCTTTCATAATCGCTTGTCCTGATGTGGAATGCATCATCCAGTGCAACCGTTTCATAAGGAATCCGGAACAAATCTGCCCAGACATCATAAAACGAATACGTAATATCAGGAAACAACACCGGTTTGTCGCTTCCAAAAAACGTCAGAAACGTCATCGCAAGAACATCATCGCTTCCGACTCCGACAAATACCTGCTGCTTATCTACCTTATAATATTCCGCAATCGCACCAACGAGTCTGTCTGCGGTAGGATCCGGATAAAGCCTGCCCCGTTCATACGGGAATTCCGCAATCACTTTTTGTACAGCAGGAGATGGCGGATATGGGCATTCGTTTGTATTGAGTTTGATCATATGCGTCTTCTTTGGCTGCTCTCCCGGTGTATAAGGCACCACTTTTCTCACATAACTTTCCCAGTTCATAGTATTTACCTCAACTTACTTTATTATAATACAAAGAGAATCTGTTTCCTGCATATCGGAAACCCGATAATGTGCAGCAATCCACTTTCCAAACGGATTCTCCTGAAAAAACTTTTCCCTGTTGTCGATCGTATTTTTGGCAATATAGATTGCATCCGGCATGTATTGCGGATACTGTTCAAAATAGGAAACCCACTGCACATTAAACGCCGGTGTCGAAATGGTCGTCGGCGACACAAACCGTCCGCCCGCGTCCACACATGCGAGATTATTAAGCGATTCCGTTCCCATAAACAAAATGCGGTCTCCCGGCTTCGTACACGATGCAATCGTCTCCTCATCCGCACACATGCGCGCATAATCCTCCGGGTACACCCAGATGCCCTTCAGCGGTCCAGCGTCCATTTTGACACGCGCGGTCAAAATGTTAGACGGTACATACTGTGTCGTTCTGACATAATACCCCTTGCATGCAATCAGACTGAGCAAAAACATCACAATAGCCAGTCTCGTGAATCTATGCCACCATTTCGGGAATACAATCTTTCTTGCATCAAAGTAGTCACTTTCAATGCGCTTCATATATACAATAACAGTTGCTATACATCCAACCACCAAATACGATGCGGAGCTCTCCGGTCCGACATTTGATACAATCAACACGCCAAGGAACATGCCGATAGATGGGATAAACAAGTTCCAGAACACCTCCCGCTCCCATCGTTTCTCATTGTATCTGTCCTGTCCCAAAAACAGAAGGCCAAACATGAACAGTATCAAATAGCGGATTTGCAGTCTGAATGGTCCCCATGCGATTCCAAACACATTTGCCACAAGTACAATACCTGCCGTCAGCCACAAAAATACCGTGAATATTAATTCGAGATTATATTTCCATCCAACAATTTTGTGAATCACATATGACAGCAGTGCTGTCGGCACAAGCACGATTACCGCCTGAAGCATCGCGATAAGCCATCTTTTCGCGCTAAGCCACAGCTTCGCCGAAAACGTAAATTGATGCGAACCATCCGAAAACACCATCGGAATGCTCTTTATAAAATCCTCCGGGGAAATATACATAAACACATATACGAGAAAAACAATGGCACAAAGGACACATCCTGCCGAAAAAACAACGCATTTATAAATCCGTTCCTTAAGATCCTGCGAGCCCGGACTTTGTTTCACGATCGCCCACAGATAAAACGGATATGCAAGCAGCATGCCCGGATATGCCAACACGCTACACGCAAAAAAGATGCTGCTTATCACATACCAGACCGAGAAATCTGTCGTCACGGCATAGTACAGACCAATCACACTGAGTGTCATCAGCCAGATTAACTGCATGGAAAAATCCGTACTCATCATCCACTTTGGAAGAAAATTGTAATAGACGAGCATGACGACAAACGATCCGCCATTGCCAAGGTATGGTCTAAGCACAAGAAAAACCATGATTGAAATGAGCAGATGAATAAGTGTCGATACGATCCGCAAAAACAGGACTATCCCCTCCACACTTCCCGTGCATGCCACATAAATCGCTTCTATAAAAGCCGGCAACAGTGCTGACGTCTGATGCACCTCCCACATATCACGAAACATCCGATCCTGCTGCAATATCCTGTAAGGCATGCTAACTGCATAGGCTTCGTCGATATCAAATCCAATGAGCACCTTTGTGATGGTCGCACCGATTGACAACAGAATTAATATGCCAAATATAACATTCCATTTTTTTCCCGCAAACAGATCTTGTCTCATAACCGCTCCTATCCACATGATAGTATAGCATGAAACCCTCCCTGCATCAAACTATAAATGGCATTTGCGGTGCGATTTTCAGTTCTGCCGTTTTACCCATATACGAAATATAAAGCGGTTGTCCTTTATATAGGAGGCTTGTAAGCACATTCATACGAAGCAGATAATGCGTCTGCTCTTTCGCAAGCAGGAACTCCTCCGGAATACACAATACATGCTTTCCTTCTTTTACAAAAAGCCGAAGCTCCCCTATCACCGTTTCGCCCTCGCCTTCCTGAAGCAAAATCAAATGAACGGTTTTCATCTTTCGGTAGACAAACAAAAGCATGCAAAGCATCAAAAGGATACTGACAGACGTTGCGCCAATCCGCACCGCCTTCTGCACAACCGGTCTTTTCCAAAACGTTTTCGGACGGTTCCTGACAGCAAGACGGATCTCCTTTGACGGCATGCTATCTACCTCCTCTTCTTTTACAGAAATTGTTTCTTTTTCTATAACACTTGTATTTTTATCCTCCGGCTGCCTCGGTACGATGTCGCCTTCCTCTGCCTGCGTAGGTTCTTCCTCTTGTCCCCGACCTGCAAGTGCAACCATATCATTTTCCAATATCACCTGTTTTTCAGCCGGTGGTTCCAACACATCCTCACTCGAAACATCTTGACCGTTATCGTTTTCTTGCTCCGTCCCCTCTTTTTGCACATCTGCTTCTTTGTCCTCATCTGTATCATCAATCATAACAATCGGTTCTTTTTTGAGCATCACTTCTTGGAACGCGGTATTCCCGAGCTTATCTCTCACCGCAACGAGCACTGTCTCTTCCTTTTTTGTTCTGTAACAATTGTTATCTCCAAAAGTCCGGCCTCCGTCAAACGAGTAGGCCTGCGCATGCATCCCACACCCTAAATCATTTGCTGACACCTGTAATTGAATGGATGCTTCTGTCCAGACCTTTGGTTCCAATTCATAGGATATGCCCGGCGGTACCTGATCAATCCGCTGAACGATAACATCTGTCGTATTATCTTCCGCGAACATGTCATTCACAATTTTATAACAACCGTTCTGTGATATTGTAGCATGTGCAACCAATATTTGCGTTTCATCAGATTGTAACGCCTGCATCGGTATTTTCATGCCGCTTTCTTCGGAGAAAAGATAAAGCGCCTTTTCAATTCCATCTGTTATGATATCGTGTAGTGTGTAGAAAACCTCATAGGCTTTCGCCCAGACATTTCCCGCCTCATCTTCTACCGACTCTCCCTGCGGAAGAAGTTCAATCTCTGATTTGGTTTCTGCTTCACTTGCTTTGACCCGGCAGATGGAACCTGTGCTTACAGTCGCCATTGCCATACATAGAATTACTACTGTTATCTTTTGTGAAAGAATTTTTGACCTCATTTTTCCCATAGTCATTCCTTTCTTTCATTCGATATGTAAAATTGTGTGATTGTCGTGCGATGTGCACGGATATGCCGGACGGCACATAGATGCTTGATTCATAGAATACTGCGATGAAATTTCTGATCAAGCATTCAATGGACGACGCCATTTTTATGGATTATAATACATTCCTTCACATGTGTAAAGTAGTTTTTCAAATTTCGAACCGGTAGAAACAGAGACGGGGTACGCACCTCGTACCCCGCACTGATAAACATACGTTAATGATATAATCTAAGCCACTTCACAGCTTTTCTCACAAATTTGTAGACCGGCGTCTCGAGCACCTTTCGGGCCTTTTCGAGTTCCTTACGGATTTCGAGATGCTGCGGACAATGCTGTTCACATTTGCCACACTTCGTGCATTGGGAGGCACTCCCCGGATTGGCACGCAGCACCGTCGTCTGCATGTACTCGCGTCTCGCCCTTCCTTTTCCTTCGAGCGCAATCATGTTGTAGCACTGGAACGCCTGCGGAATGCTCACACCGAACGGACACGGCTGACAATACCCACAGCCCGTACAGCCCACTTTGACATCGGACAAAATTGAATCCCTTATTTCACCGATTAAGGCTTCATCCGCCTTTGTCAGTGAGCCAACCGTCGTCTCCGTAGCTGTTTTGATATTTTCATCAATCATTTCAATCGAATTCATCCCGGAGAGCACACAGGTTACCTCCGGCTGGTTATAAAGCCACTGGAACGCAAGCGTTGCGGCGCTTCTACCCTTCTCATCTGCCGCAATACACGCTTTTGCCTTGCCCGGAAGCTGATTGACAAGCCTGCCGCCCCGAAGCGGCTCCATGATAATCACCGGAATGCCCTTCCTTGCGGCATACTGAAGTCCTGCACGGCCGGCCTGCGTATGTTCGTCCAAATAATTGTACTGAATCTGACAGAAATCCCAATCATACGCATCGATGAGCGGTGTAAACTGCGCAGTCGTTCCGTGAAACGAAAAGCCGATATTGCGGATTTTTCCGCTCGCCTTTTTCTCAGCAATCCACGCTTCTATCCCGAGCGCCTTTAATTTGTTCCAGTTATCGATATCTCCAAGCATGTGCATGAGATAATAATCGATGTAATCGGTCCGAAGTCTCTTACATTCTTCCCGGAAGATTTTCTCTGCAGTATCGATGTTTTTGACAAGATACTGCGGAAGCTTTGTCGCAATTTTAATCTTTTCCCGGACATGATTTTTCTCAAAAATCTCGCCAATTGCCACTTCACTTCCGGAATAGATATACGCAGTGTCATAATAATTGATACCCTGCTCGATCGCATGCATAATCTGCTCTTCAGCCAGCTTCATGTCAATCTTGTTCCCGTTTTTGACAAAGCGCATGCATCCAAATCCCAATACGGATATGTCTTCCCCGTTTTTATCCTTGCGATACTGCATGATGTTCTCCTACCTCTATTTGTTGTTCCAAAGCGTTAACAAATCGTTAAAAATCGGTGCATAATGCGCATCTGTCAAACCAAAATCCATCTTTTTGTACGACCAGACGCTGCATCCGATTGAGAACTGACGGAACACGTCATCAACATCCTGAAACCAACGGAGCGTATCCTCGATTGGCGCCTGATCAATGACACCAAACTCGCCGCAGTAAAGCTTCACGCCTGCTGCCCTGGCCGCATCAATGGCTTCCTGAATCATCTCACGGATGAATTCCGGGCCCATTGTTTTGGCATGTGCAAGTCTCACAACCTCGCCCTGATAGCCGAGTTTTTCGGATTTTTCACAAAAATATTCCATCGATTCCGGATAAAATATGTCTTCCTTCGGATCCATTGCCGCAACCCAATATGCCTTCTGATGGGTAAACAAAAGCGGCTCATAGAAATGGAATGTAAAGATGATATTCGGATCTGTCGGTTTCTCCAATAATTTGAGTGTCTTGACACTGTTCCACTGAATGCCACCGTAAATAATCGGTGTCGTCGGTGCAATCTCACGGATTGCTGCAACCGTTCCGGCAATCAAATCATTCCACAAATCGGCATTTTCTTTTTCCACAACTTCATTTAACAGCTCGAACGCAACCGCTTCGTGGCTTGCATATCTTCTTGCAATCTCCTGCCAAAGAGAAATAAACCGCTGTTTTAATGGCTCTTTTGTAAAAAGTCCGTTCTTCTCGGCATCTCCGGCATCATTGAAATCGTAGCCGTATGCCTTATGCAGATCAAGAACCGCCTCAAGACCGGCTTTCTCGCACCAGTTAAGCACCTCTTCTACGAGTGCAAAGCCCTCTTCAATCCGTTCGCCTTCCTCTGTTTCAAATACCTCATAATCAATCGGGATACGCACATGATCAAATCCCATTTCTTTAATTTTTTGGATATCTTCTTCTACCACAAAGCTTTTGTAATGTGCAAAACTATGCTCACACTGTGATAAAAAGCCACCCAGATTGATTCCTCGATTTAATTTCATACTTTTTCTCCTCGTCTATAAAACTGGCGAACATATCATCTGACTTTTCATTCATTCGCTATTAAAAAGATAGCATGAAGACACCTATTTTTCAATAGCATTGTCTGGCGCTTTCCCTGCCTCATCCGCAATTTGCTTTCCTGTGACATCCATGTGATAATTGTCTCTCATAATCAGCGCAGAGACGGGCACAAATTCGTATCCGTCCTGTTTAAGCCGCACAATCATCTCCTCTAAGGCATCTGCGGTATATTTGGCGCCGACATGGCACAAAATAATGGCCCCGCCGGTCAGATTCTTATGCGTACAGACGCGGCTTACGATGTCAGAAACCCCATAATCCTTCCAATCGAGTGAATCGACGGACCACTGCACCGGATAATAACCGCATTCCTCTGCTGCCATGATGACCTCATCATCGTAATCTCCGTATGGCGGCCGAAACAGAATCATCTCCTCGCCCGTTATCGATTTAACCACCTCATGAAGCTCCATGATTTCGCGCCCGCATTCTTCCTTTGACAGCTTGCTCATATATTTATGACGCATACCATGACTTCCCAAATCATGGCCATTTTGCAAAAGAAGCTTGATATCCTCCGGGTAAGCCTGCGCAAAGGAGCCTGTCACAAAAAAAGCAGCGCGCACATCCTGCTGCTTTAGTATGGTTAAAATCCGACTCATATCTTCATTTCCCCATGCCGCATCAAATGTGAGCGCCACCTGTTTTTTGTTTGTATCGACACTGTATATCGGCAATTTTTTCTTCATGCCTGCTGTTTGCACATAGCCCGCATTCCCCATGATTGCAACAAAGAGGAGCAGACATGTCACCACAAGCAAAATCCCTGTCAAAATCGTTTTTTTCATACAGTCTCAAATCGTTTTTAAACACTATATGACAAAACAGCGCAAAATATACTGTTTACTCCTTCACAAGGACCTTCTGGATTTCGCAGACATACATCGTATGGTAATCGCCGTTTTCATACCATTTTGTGTCCATTTCCTCATCGAGGAAGCATTCCTTTTTGAGCTCCTGTGCGTACATTTTCCGACAGATTAACACCGTATTTGCCTCTTCGAAATAAGGGGTTTCTCCCTCATGAAGCGGCGTGAGCTTTGCGTTTGCCACCTTGTCTTCGCATCTGCCGGATACGCGTCCCATGTAGCCGAGCATCTCCTTCATGCCTGCATCATAAAAGCTGAGAGAAAGCGTATCTGCCGCATCGATAAATTCTTTTGTATAGCGCTGCGGGCGGATAAAAATATACGCGGCATTTTTGCCCCACATCACACCAAGACCGCCCCAGGAAGCTGTCATTGCATTGATTTTTCCGTCTTTTTCTGCCGCAACAAGCATCCAGTCCGTTCCGATTGCTTTGCAGGCATTTTCCTTCCATGTAACTATTTCAATCTCACGAAAACTCATGTTTACCCTCCAAAATAACTAAAATGCATGTAATCCTTTCTTCCGCTTGACCAGCCGATACCACCCCAGCGGAAGCCATATTTTGCAAAAATTTTGACAACCTCTCCATCCTTTGGAATGGAATACGCATTCTCTCCCGGTGCCCAAAGCGTGCCGCTTGAGATTTTGCCGTTTCCTTCAATCATATAATTCTCATTCGGATTGATATCAATTGCCGTTCCCTGATTGTGCTCAGATGTCGAGCCGTTTCCGCGCCAGCTGTACCCGCCGACCGATTTGATCGGGAATTTTTCTTTGCCCTCATAAATCTCTTTAAAAATCTGCTCAACAGTTGGTGCGAGGTTTCGGTTCACCGAAAATGTCTTTGTCTTTGAAATCTTGATGCCAAGCGGTCCCACATCCCATACCTTTACCGTAATCTGCTGCATATTACGGCTTGCCTCAAGGGCATTTGGGTACGTTCTGTAGCTTGCCTGACCAAATACTCTTTGGCATTTCTGTGAATAGGTTTCCCCTGCATACGCAAATACGCGGACTGTCGCCTGTTTCGTGTTTGAGCCCCCTGCAAGCACCTTCTTTTTGCCGTTTAAACGGTAAGCCTTCACCATGTATGTAAAGCTGCCGTTGGCTTCTGATGCAGGCACCTCACACGATGTACGCTTTCCGCCTTCTATTACCATACACTGTTTAAATTTGCCCGTCTCCTCATCTGCCTTATAAATGAGATATCCATCCGCGCCGGTGACCTTTTTCCATTTCAGTTTCAGACTTGCGCCGTTTACCTTGGCGCTTGAAAGCTTTGTCGGCGGCAGGGAACACTGGATTTTCACCGGTTTAGAAAATGCCCCCGTAATTTTTTCGCCTGCCTTATTATATGCAAAGGCCTGTATTTTGTAGTAGTATTTTGTGCCCGTCTTCAGACTCTTTTTATCGGTCGCCATCGTCACGGTGCCACTGTTTATTGTCTTTATGCACTCATATCCCAAATATTTGTTGGTAGAGCGGTAAATATCATATCCCTTTGCATCCGCAAGCGCATTCCATGTCAGTTTAATCGATTTGTACGTCAGCATAACCGGCGCATCAAGCTTCACACCATCCAAAACCGGCTCTTTTTCCGCTTCCGTATCCTCGTCATCCGGCGCCTGCGTAGGCGAAATAACCGGCGCTTCCTCCCCCATAGGCGTCACAATTTGCGCCGAATACGTCTCGATTTCCTTTGCACTTGTCAAAACCGGCGTCGCAAACATCAAAACCGCTGTCATGACAAGCATCCCGCATCTTTTGTACATACCTTTTACTCCTCATCTAAAATATACATATCCTGTTGTCCTTCGTAGATTGTGTAGAATTCATCCGTATACACCTTCACGGCATCCTCCATAATCACGAAATCACCCTTGTCCATTCCGGCTGCCTCCGTATTGGCAAGCAGCAAAAAGCATTTGCCCCGATGGAAGCCTTCCTCATAATAAGCCTTTGGAAGCAGCCAGTCATACGGTTTGGTGAAATCATTCAGCCCAAGACTTGCAAATTTGATTTCGCCGTTGCTGAGGTATTCCGATACACTCGCATTCCAAAAGCTCGCATATCCGAAATCATAGTCATTTTGTTCCAAAAACGCCATATACGCGTAGCGCTTCTCGCAATCATTGTACTTCATATCCTGCAAAAGCTCCGCATACAGGCTTCCCAAAATGACGAGACCGGTGAGCATAATGCCAAGTACTTTTGTAAGCGCCCCGCCGATGTCTGTTTTGGAAAAATAAATACAGACAAGCAAAATGGCCACAATATAAACCGGCAGCCAGTATCGGTACTGCAGCAGCACGTCAGTGAACACAAGCAGATACCAGTTGATAGAAAATGTTGCCAGGAAATAATACAACAAGATCCGCTCCTTGTCAGAGAGCATTTTTCTCTTTCGAAACAGGCAAACAACAACCGTCACCAAAAAGAGCAAAAACAAAAATCCAAGCACATTGACAACACCCATCGGCGTCATAACATTCGCTTCCCTGTATCCGACGAATGCAAGCATCAGCTTGATGGACTGTAAAAAGCGCTCCGGCACCTCATCAAGCGGTACAAACCGCACAACCTTCGTATCAAAGCTGTAATTTGGTGCCAGATAAAACTTGTGAATCAAAAAGCCGATTCCGGCACCCATCAGTGAGACGAGCGCATAAATTCCGATTTCCATCGCGGCAAGCGCACGCTTCACATCCTGCCGAAGCTCTGATAAAAGCGTCTCTTTTTCAGATAAATACGCAAATGCCGCAAGCACCATCGGTACATATAAGCTTGCCGGATACCGAAGTCCCGAAAGCCCCATCACAATGCCCCACACACAGGCGGCCACGTAGTGCACGATAACCTTGCGTTTCCCTTCTCTTTTCCCCAAAAAGAATGTAAGCACCATAAACGTACAGACCGTCTGCGCTGTATAGAAATTCCCAACAAGCTGCATATCGAAATATTCATTCGAAACAGGTGCAAACAGCAGTGCGAGGCCAAATAGCATCACAGAAAGCTTTGTGTCAAAGCGCTTCATCACAAACACGAATGCGTATGCCAGCAGGATCAGGCAGATGAAGACGCTGGTCTGTTTCACAAGCTGATAGCTGTGCATCAGTTTAAACAGCGGCGCCATAATAAGCTGTGTATAAACGATACGGATCTCCGTCGAGTAATACCAGTCTTTGGTGATGAGCCGATTTTGGTCACTCAGCAGCTTAGACAACAATACTTCCGCACTCATATCAGAATGCATCAGGTTGTCCATGCAAAATATAACAAATGTAATGATTCCAAGCAGAACGCATCCGAATAGCGCTCCGCTTGCGATGATTGCAAGCTTCTGCGCGCGCGTCTGTTCTTTCCATCTTAACTTCATATTCACTTCTCCCTATTACTGTTAGAATACCACATTTGCTTGTACCTTGCAAACAAACATGAATTGCCTTATCATAGAAACAATAAACCAAAATCAATTTTGATGATGTAGGAGAACATTATGCCACACACACAACCATTTGACGATATTATCATTGAAACACTCGCAAAAACCGGTGCAAACAAAACGTTTGAGATGCGGCTTTTCTGGATTCTGACGCTTGCAGCCGTTTTGATTTCATTCGTGGCCGTAAAGCTAATCAGCCAAAAGAGTGCAAGGCCGACACCAAAACGTTTGCCTGTTGTCCTTTATTGCATCCCGGTTCTGTTATTGCCAAACATCTGTCATTTTATTATTTTTCAGACGTTTAGCAAGCCGCTTGCTGTTTTACTCGTGCTTGCTTTGTTATATCATGTCCTGTTTCATGATTTGTGTGCACACTATTTGGCCTTTACGGTACTAACCTATTACGCTTTGATGGGTATCTCTACACTGCTTTGCGTACTCGGGATTGCAAAAGCACGTCATGTCTTCCTAATTGCGGCAATCCTTGGATTCGGTGTATCACTCCTTTGCAGGCTTTGCAAAATGGAAGCACTCATCAACAGACTCCTCCTCTACGTGCAGCCTTTCATAACGCTTGTTCTTGTTTTGTATTTTGTTGATTCCTATCTGTATCAGGGCACGCGCATCAAGGTACCATACGCACCATTTTACGATATCTTTTTTGCCGCCCTGCTCGCTATATTCATTTTATTACAGTTGTTTTTTATACTTAGGCGCCATAAAAATGCTACAGCCTTACCGCTCTCAGCACTCATCAGCAGAATCAGCGTGATTACCATTTTCATCTACAATTCCTATAGTGCCTGCCCGATGTTTGCACAGCCCGATCAGCACCACCACGGAGAGCAGATGATTCCGTGGCAACAGGTTTTTGAAATGGGGCAAAAGTTATACCAGGATTATACACCTGTTTCCGGCCTTTTCCCAATGGTCATCGGATTTATCCAAAACAACTTGCTGGGCGGTACGATTTCAGACTATTCTCCTGCTGTGTCAATATTCATGGTACTCATCTGTATGCTTACGATGTATCTGCTATATGAACATGTCGGCGGCAGCTTTGCACTTGTGTTTTCTGTGCTGTTTTGTCTTCCTTGCTACAACAGGCAATACCTGGTGCTTCCGCTTCTGCTTCTCCTGACGCTTCCGGCTCTACTCGCCAAAAAGCGCGAATGGCTTCTTGCCTGGATCATGGGAAGCTTTCTGGCAGGGCTTTATTATCCGTTATTCGGAGCAGCCGTTATGTTTGGCATGCTGCCGCTTGCAATCGTGCAATTCCATGCTTATATCAAGCAGCCGCGTACAACCAAACCTGTTCTTGTATTATTGGAATACATGATTGTTTTTGTGCCGATTCTCGCATGCGTTCCGCTGCTTTATCGAATGTTTATTCATACTTTAACTTATTCCAATCAAACAACACTTGCCGATGGTATTGCGCTCCGTGGACAATCTGTTCCAACATTTTTCATGCCATACCTATCGCAGCACGCAACGCTTCAGAAGCTCTGTTATTTTGGATTGCGCTTTTTCCTGCCGCTCATTGCGGTTGTCCTGTTTTGTATCATGATTTTCAAAGCGAAACAACAACTCCATCGTCTGCTTTATCTTTCCGGTGCCATCACCTTATGTGTCTCTTATACGTACACACTCGTCCGTGCAGATACAGATGTTATTTTATCACGGACTTCCTATATTCTTGTTGCACTTCTCGGCATGTATCTGCCGGCTTTGCTGCTTCGTAAAAAAGAGGGGGGCGATGCGCAGCCGGTTTCCTACCCGACGTTTTTGCTCATCGGACTTTTGGTCTCCCTGCCGTCCATTCTTTATCAGAATGTCTCTGCTGTAAAAACACCTGCCATGTGGGTTTACCCAAATGGAGAGAGCATGCTTTACTTTGACGATGAGGCAAAGCTCTTTGACGCTTATGATGTACATGAACTATTTGTCAAATCGGAAGATACAGGACTTTCGACGGAGGACAAAGCGCGTCTTGGCTCCGGCTTTATGGTAAAAGACCAGCTCGACTATGTGAAGCATTACCGCAAAATCATTGACAAATGCAGCGCCTTCTCTGACGATCTTACGTATTATGGTTTTGACGGGCAAGGCTTTTACGCCTACCTCGGCGTCAAATGCTGTTACAGCGGCTACATTCCTGCTGCGAAGGGCTATGACGCGCAACAGGTTATTATTCAAAAAATGAAAGAAACAAGGCCTGTTGTCTTTTTACTCGATGAACAGAGCAATTATTATATTTATTATTATGTCATGACAAATGATTATGTCTACGACGAAGAGGATGACTGCTATTATCCGCAGGAATTGTATCAAAAGCTCTATCCAAAGCGGAAGCTTCCGGCGCAAACGAGGGCATTCGACACGATTTCGCCAACCGAGCTCGGAAATGTACCGGATTCCTTTGGCAAATCATTTGACACCCTAAAGCCGCTTATGACAAAGGAAAGTGAATTCACCTTCCATTTCCCGGGAACCGACTACGATATGCTCTATATAAAGCTCGACACAAGCAGTATTTTGGACGCTGCTGCCGCTGCCGGTGTGACAGCCCCGAATGCGGTTACAGTTGATTTCGCGGCAGATGGCGAAAGCTATCCGGGCTCGCACATTACATGTCATATCGGAGACGGAACACTGCTCATCCCTGTCGGAATGAATGCATGTTGGCTTCAGGCAAAGGACATCAGCCACATTTCCCTCAGTTTTAACAGTGATGCCAATTCCTCCCTTTATGCACCGTGCATCCGCGAGATGAAGCTCTATAAAATCAGACAATAGCGGTATACAAAAAAGACGATTTTTGCTATAATAGAAGCATCTTTCAAGACAGGAAAAGAGGTAGCATATGAACAAAAAGAAAGTAGTCGTGTCACTTGGACACGAAGCGCTTGGCGTAACCATATTAGAGCAGCAAGCTGCCGTAAAGCGTACTGCCAAAGCGCTTGTCGATTTAATTGAAAACAATTACCAGCTTACCATCACCCACTCAAACGGCCGTCAGGTAAGCATGATTCATAAGGCAATGAGTGAGCTTCGACGCATCTATACAGATTACACGCCGGCACCTATGTGCGTCTGCTCTGCAATGAGCCAGGGCTATGTCGGTTACGATTTGCAAAATTCCATACGTGCCGAGCTTCTTGCGCGCGGTATCGACAAAAACGTCAGCACAATTTTGACGCAGGTTACGGTAGATCCGTATGATGAGGCATTTTACGAACCGCAAAAGGTCATCGGACGCTACATGTCCCGGGAAGATGCAGACGCAGAAATCAAAAAGGGCAATTACGTCATCGAAGAACCGGGAAAGGGCTTCCGCAGAATTGTTGCCGCACCAAAGCCGATTGACATCGTCGAAATCGAATCCATCAAACTGCTTGCGGACGCAGGACAGATTGTCATTGCATGCGGCGGCGGCGGTATTCCTGTCATCGAGCAACAGCACGCCCTCAAAGGTGCTTCGGCCGTCATCGAAAAAGATGACATTGCCGGAAAGCTTGCTGGTGAACTATACAGCGATCAGCTCATCATTTTAACAAGCGTTGAATACGTCTATACCGGTTTTGGAACAGATTCCCAAACACCGATTCAATCAATGACCGTTGATGAGGCCAAAAACTATACCGCACAGGGCGAATTTGGCGAGACAAATATGCTTCCCAAAATCGAAGCAGCCATCGCATACCTCGAAAAGGTACCTTCCGGAAGCGTCCTAATCACTTCCCTTTCCAAGGTAAACGATGCGATCAACGGAAAAACAGGCACGATTATTACCGCTTCATAAATCAGCGCATCAAAAAGGCACGCTCCCCGCGTGCCTTTGTTATTCTGTATTTCTCTGTCTGAAAGCCCAATCCTTATGCTGCTGCAAACACTGCCGTAACTGCTCCGATTGCAATCATGAAATCCGACAGGTTAAAAACCATCTGACTTAGCCTTTTATTTTTGCTCTGAAAGCCAAAATAATCTACCACATACTCCTTTTTCATCCGGTCATACGCATTGGAATATGCACCGCCAAGTAAACACGTAAGCCCTATCTTTAGCATCGTCTTTCCCTTTTTGCCAAGCGTCAGCAGATAAATGACCGTACACATGACAATAATACCATAGCTGATTCCTTTGAGAAGCTCAGGCCTATTTTGCAAAGCGCCAAGAAAAGCACCCTTGTTGTGAAATTTGGTCAAAAACAGTTTCCCGTTGCAGATGGGAATCCGCTTATTTTCCGAAAGCCGCTCCTCTGCCATTCCCTTAAAAATAAAATCAATCATAAAAAGAACAGCTGCCGCAATCATAAAACTCATTTTGTATTCTCCTTATTTTCCCGCATATTCTCATAAGCCTTGTACAAAAATTCACGAACGCTCATTCCCTGTTCAAGCCCTGCATGTCCAAACCGGAGGGTCACCGTAAACTGCTCTTTTGCAAGCTTTTTATTGACCTCCTCCTGAATGCTTTGGGATAAAAGCACCATATCGATCGGTTCTATGCTCTCACATACAAGCGCCAGTTCGTCACCGCCATATCTGCAAACAAAATAGCCCTTCCGGCTGGCAATCGTCCGAAGTGCTTCCACGACGGTCATAATTGCTTTATCCCCCTTTTCATATCCAAAGATATCATTGATGTACCGAAGTCCCTCGATATCTAAGAACAGTAAGACAAGCTGCTTCCCACCATCGTATGTTTTGATTTTATCGGCCAAAAACTGCACCAATTTGGTTTTGTTATTTGATCCGGTCAGCAAGTCGGTGCTGATTTGCTGCTGCTGCAGATTGAGGTATAAATTAAGCACCCCAAGCACAATGCCCACCACGAAATATGGCCGATTGGCAACAACCTGGACAATACTTCCCAGGATTGGCCAAAATGTCGCCAGCGCCATGTCGACATATTTCCGTCTGTTCACATAATCATTTTTGGCGCAAATCAAAGAACGGCCGACCGCATAGACAACATACCCATACATAAACACCAACTGGAGCCCAAAGAGCGGTCCTCTTGTATAAGTGCCTGTATCATCAACATAAAATAACCAATGCGTTTGGTATGTCGTGACTGACAGTAGGATTGCTGCCATATACGGAAGGTGTAAAACGATACGCAGCCCCTTTTTCTTTGATAAGTCAACACCGCGAAAGTTTTCAGCCAAAACAAACCAATAAAAACAAACCGTAGCAACCGCCACAAAGTAAACCATATTGGCTATATAATTAACCACCATAGCATTCCGGTTATCGTCTGTAATAATCCAAAAGATATCTGCAAGCATAAACGCGCTACACGCCAGGAGAAGCTTCGCATATAGCCTTTTATTCGCATACAGTTCCCGGTTAGAAAAGATCTTTTTGAATATAATCAAAACACAAAGCAAGCCAAAAATATACAGCTCGCATAATAATTCCTTTTCTGACAAAATCATTATTTTTCTTCCCTTATCCCTTTTAAATAACGTTTGTTTTCATACATACAGTGATCAGCACGCCGGAATACATCTGCAAACGTTTCATCCTCATTTGCATCATAAACCATCAGTCCCCTTGCAACCTGGAAGCTGACATCATAGTCTTTCCATTCCGTAATGTCAACAGCGCGTACCTCCTCATCAAATGCCTGCACAAGCTCCTTACAGGTAAACAATTCCGCTCCCGTCAGAATCGCCGTAAATTCATCTCCGCCAATACGATATACATTCTTATTGCCAAAAACCTTTTGAATCGTATGCACTGCATCCAAAATCAATTTATCACCAATCTCATGTCCAAATGTGTCGTTTGTTTTCTTAAGATTGTTCACATCAAATACAACAACAGCAAACGCAGCATCCTTATCCTTGATGCTCCGGTCAATCTTGGAGATACGCTCCTCGTAAGCAGTCTTATTGAGCGCACCTGTCAGCGCATCGTGATAGGCAAGCTCGTTCATCGTATCCATGTAATGCTTCAGTTCCTGCGCCGTCTCCTTAAAGCAGTTTGTGAGTAGCCCGATCTCATCCTTACCCTTGTAATCAAGCTTTACATCCAGCTCTCCCTTTGCAATTTTGTTCGCCGCATGTGTGAGCTGCCAGATTGGTCTGATAATGAGCTTGGTTGTGTAGTTGGTTAAGACAAACGAAAAAACAATCAAGCCGACAATCGCAACGAGCAATGTGTGGATCATCTGCTTCTCCGGCGCACGAATCACGCCATCTTCGACTGTCAGCGCAAACCGCATACCATTGTTGAGTGTTCTCGTAATCAGATACCATTTTGCATTTCCCCAATGGTACGTATGAAAATCAACATCGTTCTTCCCTGTATTTGGTCCAAGAATGCGTTTGATCTGTTTGCTGAAAATGGTAATGTCATGTCCTTCGACAACTCTGTTTTGAAAGATTGGCTGTCCGCTCTCATCCACCAGGAACGCTCTTCCTGTCTCATAAATATTCACTTTTCTGATTTTATCCTGTATGACATCCAAATCGATATCCATACCAATGACGCCGATTGGTTTGTCATCGAGCATAATCGGTGCAACATAAGAAATCATCGTCGCATCCACATTTTGTTTGTAATACGGTGCAAGCCACAACGGCTCTCCGGCTTCAATAATCGGATAAAACCAGCCGACATTCTCCGTGTCATCCTTATCATACTTGGATAAATCCGTGATTTGCGTCGGTTTAAATTCTGTCTCACCACTCGGTCTGATGATAAAAAAGCCTGCTGTATTTCCTTGAATTTCCGGAATAAAACGCATATACGTCCCCATGACACCGTTTGTATTATCCGCTTCGTTTTGGGCAATCACGGATACACGCATGACAAAGTCATCGAATTTTGTGGCATTCGTAAGAACCCTCGGATCATTTTTGATATTGCTTGTCGCATAATATTCAATCGCTGTAACCGATTTGGCCATATCGTCCAAAATATTATTTAGTTCATCTGCATACTTTTCGCATGATAGTGTCATGATGTCTCTCGTATCATCCATAATGGTCTTTCGGATGATTACAAGTCCGATTAATGTCGACGTCAAAATAGATACAACGACGCACACCATCGAAAGCGTCATTATTTTGGTTCGCAAGGATTTCATCTAATCACCTCGTTATTGCCACAATACGTGCAATATTCAGCGCCACATTGGCAAAATCGTTCCGGCAAAACGCCCCGGAAATTATACTTTATTATATCATGATACTTTTTATAAAAAAAGTTGAATTTTTGCGATATTTTGTCGATTTTATTCGATTTTGTCAATGTAATAAACAACCTAGAAACGTGATATTCCCGCAAGCAGATCAAAGGAATTTTCCAAATTCATTTCCCCATAGCCGTAGAGCGGATTCGGGTAGAACGGATATCGGTTTCTCGTCGCACCGCGGATTAAAATATTTTTGAAAACTGCCGTGTTTACAAACCGCTCATTCCCACGAACAACGCTCCACTCCAAAAAGAGGGCGCCGGCTCCGGCAAGCAGTGCTGCCGCATAAGATGTGCCTGTTCGCAGACCAAACTGCGCACTCACATAATCGCCCGGCGCAACAAGGTCAGGCTTTATTTCTCCATCACTCAAAAACCCCCGGCTGCTTTTCTGATAAAACCGCCCGTTGCTACTCAGATACGCTCCCACACTGATGACACCGCTCCCGCCCGCCGGCTCTGTAATGGTTGTTTCCGGTTCCGGTCTCAAAAAGCGGGTATCCCCTTTTAAAAACTGTCTGATCGGAAGCCAGATGTCAAACACCCCTTCCTGATACGTGCCATACGGCATGACATGGATTTGCCATATACCCGGAATCGGTTTTTCAAGCCCGATGACGAAGAGTTCCTGCCCACTTGTCTGGTCGGTTGCCACATAATCAATCATGACTATCGTCTGGCTGTACAAAAATTCATAGCGCACGGACTGTCCGGGGCGATAGAGCATATTGCCAATCTGTTCCCCCGCAGGAGACGAAATGCCTACCGAGAAAAGTGCCGGCGGCTTTCCCCATAATTCCATCACAATTTTTTCTTCTCCCTCACCGATAAGCAGCTCACATACCTCTCCATTCCGGTTCGTCTCATCAATCACGCCGTGATAATGTCCCGCAGCTTCCCCCTCATTTCCTGCCGGCACAACAACGACTTGATTACGCACCTTTCCGATTTGACCGAGTGCCACCGGCAACAATGCGTCGCCCGTATGGCTGCCCTGATTCGTCTGCATCCCGAGTAAAATAACAAGTGGTTTTTCAAAAGGCTTCTGAAATTGCGTTACATACCTTAGTGCCATGAGGATATCAAAGTCAGCAAAACATACCTCGTCCCCTGCTACCCCATAGTACGATGTCAAATATTCCGGGGCGCGGCGCAGCTTGACAATGACAAAACGCGCCAGATATGCTGCCCCGCGGCTCCCGTCCTCCTGCACACCGGCCGCGGCAATGGCTGCAAGTGCGCTTCCGTGTCCACTCGTATCATAGGTTGGCACCTCCGCCAAGGGATTATCGCTTTTTAATGCCTGATTTAACTTTTGTTCGTCAAATTCACTGCCATACGCAAATCCTTCCGGACTTGCATATTGCTCTCCCTCAAGTGTTTGGTCCCATATCGACAAAATCCTCGTATCCCCGTTTTCATACCGGAAGGCAGCTTCTTCGTATTGGATGCCGGTATCTATGATTGCAATAATGACTCCCTGACCCGATAACGCAAGTGGCTCCTCCTGCACTTGTAAAATCCCGCTTTCCGCAAGTACCTGCGTGTATTGTTGGTCAACCGCTTCATTCATATCGTCCGTTATGTCTGCTATTCCGTATACTTTCGGAATGTATGGATATTTGGCTACATATCCCCTGACAGACGCGGCATCCTTTTCATCGATGACGAGAATAAAAAGCCCACCGACAGCTTCCCATAATTCGTACGGAAAATTGCGTTCTGACGGCGGCAATAAATTAAAATCATAATCTAACACAAAATACTGCTTCGTATCCACAGCACGCTCCCATGCGTTTTCCCTCTATTCTATGCAGGCCCTCTCCTTTTGTCACATCCAATACCCTTTCGCCAATAAATGCCTTTTCAAAAAAAAGAGAGCCGAAGCTCTCTTTTACATCTTACTCGCGCATTCCGATCATCGGTCCGCCCGTTCCCTCGATATATGCTCTTGTAATCGTTACGGTTCCGATATTGTCATCTTTCGGAATCTCATACATAATGTCCATCATGAATTCTTCAATAATTGCACGCAGCGCCCTGGCACCCGTTTCCTTTTCGAGCGCTTTTTCCGCAATCGCTTCGAGTGCGCTATCTTCAAACACCAGATTGACCTCATCGAGTGCAAGCAATTTTTGATACTGCTTTAAGATGGCATTTTTCGGCTCTTTTAACACCTTAACAAGCGTTTCCTTGGTAAGTCCGTTAAGCGTACAGATAATCGGAAGACGTCCCAAAAATTCGGGAATCATACCAAATTTACGCAAATCCTCAACGGTTACCTTGCTGAGCACATTCTCTTTGTCATGCTTGCTCTTAATCTGTGCTGCGTATCCGATGGATGTCTGTTTATTCAATCTCTGGTTGATGATATCTTCTATCTCCGGGAACGCCCCGCCGCAAATAAACAGAATATTTCTCGTGTTGACCGTTGTCAGCGGCACCATTGCGTTTTTGCTGCTTGCACCAACCGGCACTTCCACATCAGCACCTTCAAGCAGCTTGAGCATGCCCTGCTGCACACTCTCTCCGGACACATCTCTGGAATTGGTGTTCTGTTTCTTTGCGATTTTATCAATCTCGTCCACAAAAATAATGCCCATTTCCGCGCGTTCAATATCATTGTCCGCTGCCGCAAGGAGCTTTGACACAACACTCTCAATATCATCGCCAATATATCCTGCCTCTGTAAGCGATGTCGCATCGGTGATTGCAAGCGGCACGTCCAAAAGCTTTGCAAGCGTCTTTACAAGGAATGTCTTTCCGCTACCCGTCGGGCCAAGAATCAGCATATTGGACTTTTCAATCTCAATTTCATCCATCGTGCCCGTCGCCACACGCTTGTAATGATTATATACAGCGACCGAAATGGCTTTTTTCGCCTGCTCCTGACCGACCACATACTCATCGAGCTGCGCTTTAATTTTGTGTGGTGCAGGGATATTTTTGATATCAATAAGCGGTTTATCGCCTTTTTTCTTCTTTTTCTTTTTTAATTTCTGTTTGTTTGGAATCCCGCCATCTCCCTGTAAATCGGAAAGATTGACAAAACGGATATCCGGCATTTTTCCTTTGAACTGCGAAAGGTCCATGTCGTCAAAATTCATATCCATCATGCCCGGCAGCATGCCCTGGTAATCAAACTGACTGACCGCATCCATCGTTTTGTGCATACAGTCATTGCACACACAAATATTGTTTGGTAGCTTGAACTGTTTTCCCGTCACGGATTCCGGTCGTCTGCAGACAAAACAGACATCCTCATAGTCATCGTCTTTTTCGTCATCGAAATCTTCCGGAGAATCGTCATCCTCGTCATCATACGAATCGTCTTCATACGAATCTTCTTCGTCCCAATCATCTTCAGACAGCCCGTCTTCCTTCGTATCGACAAAGGAATTGTGCATATCTTCCTCCTCATCATCAAAATCATCTTCAGACACCTCGTTGTCCGAAGACGTAATGTGAAAAACATCCTCTTCCTCATCATTTCGTGCTGTATTCAACGTATGATGCGCAAATTCTCCCGAAACCGGCGCATTTTCATCAAAATCATCCGCAGAAACATCTACAGGCTGATCTCCCATAATGGTATCCTCTTTTTCTTCAAAATCTGTATCATATGAATGCATATCTGCCATCTTTCTCTCCTTAACTCAATTCCCTTATACAAAGATATAAACCAAAATTACTTTTATATCAAATACTTCCTTACATATACCTTGTTCATTGCAAACGCACAAACAAGTCTGCGCGGTAATTTGCGGTACTGCCTGCCCAATTTGTATCCAAGCAGTTTGGCTGCGGAATGAAATACAAGCCGCACAATTTCAAACGGATGCCCATTTTTCAGCAAATATTCTGCTGTATTTACAACAAGCTTAGCGCCCTCCGACTCGCTCTTTAGCGTAGCAAAAATCTCCGGATGCTCCGCCTGCGAAATGCCCAGGTCAAAATTGCGCTGAAACTGCTGCCTCATGCTGTAATTGTGCGAATGAATGACGCATGCATCTGCCGCATAATAAATGAGGTACCCCTGCTGCACTGCATTTCCCGCATAAATCATATCTTCATTAAAAATCGTATGCGCTGCAAATCCACCAAGCTTATCATAAATCTCCCGCTTGTATGCCGCACACACATTTGAGCAGAAATAGGTCTTAATCCCAAGTTCCTTTGCATCCTGCTGCCCTTTGAGCCTTGAACCCTCGGGATAATTAAACGAGCGCGTATACCGTTCTATCTGTCTGCAATCAGGTGCCGGCAGCTGCCTTGCGTAGCAAACGGCAACCTCTTCCCGTTGCATCAGCCCGTCATATAACGTCTGAAGAAGTGTATCATCCCCCGGAATCGCATCATCCGTCATACAGACAAACACATCGGCATCACTTTTTGACACGCCAAGCCTTCTTGTTCCGCCGTGGTCAAATTCCTCTTTGGTATGATGAAAAATCTGCACATTGGCGTATCGTTCCCGAAGCTTCCACTGCCGTTCAAACGGTTCAAACAACGCTTTCTCCGTATTGTACAATATGATATTTTGCGCAGGCTTTGTCTGCCTCTGCAGAGCATCCAGAAGCGTTATAAGCGTCTTTTTCGGCTTATAAACCGGGATGATTACATCTATCATGGTACTGTAAAAAGGGACCAAAACCGGTCCCTCTTGCCTTTCCTAATATTTGCCTGTATCAGATGCCACCTTTTGGCTGTATGTCTTAACGCTCTCTGAAGGTGTGTAATCAGGCGCTCCGTCAAACAGGAATTGATGCAGTTTGAGTACACTGTCTTCGAGTGTTACAGGAATAACACAGCTTCCTGATTTTCCAACACTGCCGGTCTGACGATATTCCTCAAACGGCACACCCGTTGTCTCAACAATATTGTATGAAGCAACATCGCTAATCAGACTGAGAATTTCTGATAAAGAAAGAGATGTCGAAACCTCGTCAAAAATATTATTGGCCGCACTGTTAAGTGCTGTCGGTGAAGAAGCTTTCGCTTTGTTGATGATTGCCTGAATCACTTCTCTCTGACGCTCTGTACGTTTGAAATCATCACCCTCCGTATAACGGATACGGCAATAAGAAACCGCCTGAATGCCGTCAAGCGTCTGAAGACCTGTGCTCGTCACCTGTTTATAGCTTCTGCCAAGCGATTTGGATGTCTCCACCTGATAGTTATTCAGATGCGTAATCTCTGCGCTGTCAACATCAATCTCCACACCGCCGAGTGCATCAATTGTATCGGCAACACCGGCCCATCCGACTGTGGCATAGTCTGTAATATTCATATCAAAGTTCATATTAATCATGTTGATGGCCTGTACCGGACCGCCCTTTGCATATGCCGCATTGGCCTTTGTATACGTATCATTTCCGATGTTCAGATACGTATCACGGTAAATACTTGCAAGTCTCACATCCTTTGTTTCTTTGTTGATGGATGCAATGATAATCGTATCAGATAAGGTGCCTTTACCAAGACTTCCCTTTCTGGAATCCACACCGAAGAGCGCAATGTTCCAATATTTGTCCATATGGTTACCAAGGCCCTGATTCGTCTCAATCTGTTCCTCATCGACTGTTTCCGGAACAGCCTGCTCATTCATCACAATGTCTTCTTCGTTGATTTCCACGCGGTCCATTTTGTTGTATTTTGACACAAAATAGAGCGCAACAACAAGAACAACAAGAAGCAGTGCTTCCACCGCGAACAATGCAATTCGTCTGCGTTTTCTCTTTGCCCTCTCTGCCTTTGTCATTCTTTTTTTCGGTTTGTTTGTTGCCATGATAAAACCCTTATCTACCTTTCCTAATATGCGTTTTTGTTGATAAATCCCTTAAAAATTGTCAGGAACAAAATTTTGATATCCAGTCCCATCGTCCAATTCTCAATGTAATACAAATCACAGTCAATTCGCTTGCGGATGGATGTATCACCACGATAGCCGTTCACCTGCGCCCATCCTGTAATGCCGGGTCTGACTTGATGCTTAATCATATACCGCGGTATCTCTTCTTTAAACTTCTCAACAAAGTACGGCCTCTCCGGTCTTGGTCCGACCAGACTCATATCTCCCTTTAACACATTGAAAAACTGCGGCATTTCATCAATGCTTGTCTTTCGAAGAAACCTTCCGATTTTGGTGACACGCGGGTCATCCTTTGACGTCCAGGCCTTCTGCTCCGCTTTTGGTTTTTGCATCTCCATCGTCCGGAATTTGTAAATCCGAAACGGCTTATTATGCAGTCCCACGCGCTCCTGCTTGAAAATAACCGGGCCCGGACTTGACACCTTAATTGCAATCGCTGCAAACAGCATAACCGGAGAAAAGAGAATGATACAAAAAATGCCACCAACCATATCAACAATACGCTTTGCAATGGAATTGAGCGTATTGGAAAGCGGAATATGTCTGATATTAATGACCGGCAGACCATTCAAGTCCTCCGTATACGGCTTACTCGGAATGACACTGTTGTAATCCGGTATAAACTTCGTGTGAACACCACTCTTTTCGCACAGCTGAACGATTTCCTCCAGAATATCGTAATCCTCAAGTGCTAACGTAATTGCAATCTCATCGAGCTTATTTTCCGGCAAAATAATGAGAAGGTTGTCAATTCTGCCGATGACCTTGACACCCTTATACAGCGTACCTCTCGGAATTTTGTCATCCAAAATACCGCGAACGACATATCCCCACTGCGGATTGGCCTGTATGCGGTCAATATATTCCTCTGCCGCTCTTGAATATCCTACCAAAAGTACATATTTGACATTGTACCCCTTTTTGCGCATCGTGCGCAGTGTCTTACGCACAACCGCTCTCGCAAGTGAGCCAAGGAAAATATTAATCACGCAGAACATGATGATCAGCGATCTCGAGAAATACTTCTGATCAATCATGTAAAGGCTGGAAAGGAATATGATCATGAGGATCACATTGCTTTGCACAACGCCATACACGTCCCGTTCAATCGATGCATATCGTTTGGACGAGTACATATTGGCCATATAATTCAACAATAAATAACCCGGAACAACAAGGAAAAGCGCTGAAAAATAGATTTCCGGTCCAAGCGCACCTGCTGTCGGATCCGGCACAATAATGAACCTGATGACCCACGCAATCGAATAACTGATGACCGTGATCAGGGCGTCCATTAATACATGTGCTCTGTTAAAGTATTTTTGGTTATCTTTAATCACAATTTTTCACCTATCTTTACATGTGGTATATTTTACCCTATTTAGACAAAAAGAGCAAGTTTTTTGCCATCCACATCGTATATATAGTGTTTGAACCTATCCGGTAATCCGCCTAAGCATATTGAGCCACAGCATCCCCTGTATGATGCAGTACTGTTTCAAATGCCTTGCCTGAAACCGCACTTTTTTGCGCTTTCCCTGCTCAGTCAGACTCAGTCTGATTCCTGCAAACAACCCTTTTATATAAAGCAGCCCAAATCCCTTTTTGACAAAGAACAGCCATTTGATCAAAAAACCGAGCATCAGAAACGGCAAATTCAGAATGCGCTGCAAAAGAGGCATATTTTTGCGGATCAGATATGTGCTGTTGCGGCTCGACAATGTGACCTTAAACGCGTTATAGCGCGACCCACTGCTGCCGCTTCCTGCATGATACACGATGGCATCGTGCAAATAGCCGTTTTTGTATCCATAAATGAGCGCACGCCATCCAATGTCAATATCTTCGAGATATGCAAAATGATTCTCATCAAAATAGCCGATTTGTTCAAATACGTCCCTCCGGTAAATTGCCGCTCCGGCACATGCCGCAAAGACATCATAGTCCTTTTCGTAAAATGACGAATCCGACCCTTTTCCGAGCGCAAATGCCCATCCGAGTGCACAGTACAAATCCCCGGCGTCATCAATCTCCTCCGGGCGCTGCATGGAGAGCATTTTGGCACCGATGCTAAAGTAATCGGGACGCTTATCCATCGCCTGCTCCAGCTTAGAGACACACCCTGCGTCAATTTTAGTATCATTGTTGAGCAAAAACACATACGGCGTCTTTGCCGCTTTGATGCCGACATTGACGGCATTTGCAAACCCCGTATTTTCCGAAAGTGCTATGACTGTTACCTTCGGAAATTCTTTGCGGAGCATTTCGATGCTTCCGTCTGTAGAGCCATTATCTACCACAATTGTGTCGAAAGTATGTCTTTCACAGAGAAGTTCATTGCCTGCATGCTTCGGATCATCCACATAAGAGCGCTTCAAAAAGGAAAGACAATCCCACAAGTATTCTTTTCCATTGTAATTTGGTATGACAACTGTCGTTTTCATCAATCGTTTCTTGACATGTGCGGATCATATAAGAGCCGCATTCCTTTCTGTTTTGCTTCCTCTACCGTCATGCCGAGATTCTCTCTTTGGCGCATACACTCCGGCACAAGCGCATCCACATCCATATACATGGCAGCGCGGTGCAAATACCCCGTGTAGCGCTTATGCATTCCGTTAAATAACGGCTCGCCCTTCCATTTGGGCGATTTCACAATCCGGTTTCCATGATACAAATTACCGCCGATTGCCGCCACATCAGGACGCTGCTCAAAAATATCGCCTGCGTATGTCACATGATAAAATCCGAGGTGTCTTGTGTGCGTTGCCGTCGCCTTCCACCCAAGTGCGTCAATAAACTCCTGCAGTGCCCTTAGCCCCGCTTCATACGCGTAACGCTTACTCTCCGGATTATCGGCCGTAGATGCCTGGTGACATCTCCAGTGATACAGTATTTTGGAAACATGTCCGAAATGTTCCTCCCCACGTCGCATACCATAAAGAACAGCACGCAAAATGAGGTCGTAATCCTGCGCCCCATCCATATCCGGCCGAACCATAAGCTGCTTCATCACATCCGCTTTCATCACAAGAAAATGACAAATATAATTGTTCGTCATCAAATAATCCAGGTTGAAATCAGGCTTAAAATTCGGTTCAAAAAACCGCATTCCCGCCCCATCCATTTTATCTTCATCCGAATAGACAAAAATGGCCTCCTCCTGCTCCAAATACAGCGCCATCTCATATAACGCATCTTCCGTCAGCAGATCATCATGGTCAAGCAGTCCGATATAATCACCGCTTGCCGCCTTAAGCGCCTCATTCGTATTTGCAGAGATACCTTTATTTTGCGCAAGATAAAGATACTTCATGCGCGTATCGGAATAGCTTTCGACAACCGTCCGGACGATTTGCGAAATGCTTGCATCGGCTATCACCAGTTCAAAATTTTCATACGTCTGCGAAAGAACACTTTCAATCATCGCGCGCAGATAGCTTTCGTTTGTCTCATATGCCGGAACGACAATACTGAACTTGAGATTTTTGGTAAAAACCGCTTCTCTCTGCTTTATTTTTTCGCGCTCCGAAATTGTCTCCCGGCCCGTATAGGCTTTGGCCAAAAGGGAAAAGTGGTCCATATGCTTTTTATCGGTCCGCTCCAGGATTGCATAGATGGTTGGAACGACACCATTTCGCTTAAAATAAGATATTGTACGCGAAAGCTTACTCATGTCTCATCCTCCTACGCTTACATACAACTGCGGTCACGCCATAGATTGCGACAACCCATCCGATCAAATATACGGAATAATAATACATAAACAATCTCGACGGCGCCGTCAGAAAAATGAGTGGCACCTTACAGCACGGAGCCAGCAAAAGCATGCTGTATATGCCACGTTTTTTCACAAGGCAAATGATGATAGCAGCAACCAGAAGCACAATCGGAATGATATGGCTGTATACGATACCGTATGCTGTGAGCGTCTTGTTATAATCCTCAGCGCTTCGCAATTCCAACATTTTAATAACAGATGTTCTTATTCCATTGTGAATCGGCCCCGAAAGCGGATACGTACGGAACGTATCATAATTTTGATTTCCTTCTTTTGTAAAAAGTTCTGTCGTATTATCAAGCAGTGTTGTCGACTCTGCAAAGCATGTCATACGCTCCTTAAGAAATGTGCCCGGATACCGGAGCACAAGCTGATAGAACGCGTGTTTAAACGCAGCATATTCTTCATTTGTATAATCGCGTATAAATTTTTCATTTGACCAAAATAGGCTGATTCCGTTCTTTCCGGCCTTCGCACCCTTGTATGCTTCCTCAACAGAAAGCACTTTGTCAATCTGCGCAAGCAGCTGCTCTGCCTCTGCGGAATCCTCTTCATATGCGCGCTCTATAAGTGGGACAACCGGAAGCACGACACTCGTCAAATCATAGGAATTACCACTTGTGAGGCGCCCTCCGACAGCCTGCACGCCAAACAGCAGAAGCGTCAGGGCGCAAAAACTTATCACAACATTCCGAAACCACGCCCTCTTTCTATCGTTCCAAAATATAATCGTGATTAAAATTGGCAGTATTGCCAAATAATAAATTCCTTCCGTCCTCCACACCGCTACGATTGCACCAAAGAGGACAACCTGCACCAGCTTTGTGATATCTGCTCCTTTTCCGCAAACAGCTTCCGTCATTTGCGGCCGTTTAGCTGCAGCCATATGCTTCTTTGCTTCAAACAGTTCAAAAATCAAAAACAACACATACAATTCCAAAAAGGCATACACACTCATACGCATCGGATACAAATTGGAATCGAGTACCGGGAAAAACAAAAACGGAAGCAATAACAAATAGCCCCATTTTGACGTACGCTCCCAAAGCAACTGCTCGGTATGTGATGCGATATAGGCCGCAATCAGGGAATTAACAAACATCTGCGCCATAATGACCCCTGCAGGAACCGGCACAAGCATCAGCGCGTATATATAAAATACACTTGTTATATAATTTTGCCAGAAAAACGGATGTAGCTTACATGCACTACTTAGGATTCCGAATTCATCGATCCGCCAGATTCCCGGCCACGTAAGCAAAAGCAGCATGATTTGAATGGCTCCGTAAATCACAAAGAAGCGGACAAATCTTCTGTCCGCTTTTTTGATCAGCCAATAAATCAATTGCCAAAACACAATTAAAACAGGAAAAAAAACAAATTTTGCCAAAAGCATAACAATCGATTTGAGTGCCAAAATGGTCTCATGAAAATCAAATGCGACATACGAAAATATCAATCTGTCCGTAAAGAAGCTAAGCAGCCAATGGATGCACGAGATGATCACACAAACCTTATTCAGTTTTCCAAGTTTTTGTTTTATTCGTTCCATACGCAGCTCGTTCTCTCTATCAAAGTCTTTGTTATTTCTGATATGTTTTCAGGAATTCATCGAGTTCTTCCGGCGTGCCAAGAACATGCACTTTATCGAAATCCACAATGCTGATTCTGACATCCATTCCCTGCTCAATCATATAATTGTAAAGCGGTGCCACGTATTTCTCACCTTTTTCCAGCGTTTCACTTGAGCTGTAATAGGCATTGTACAACTCCTCATACAGTCCGCATGTCTTGAAATAGTATGCGCCAAGTGTACAGTTATCGGAAATTCTGACCTTTTCACGCACTTCAACCGCTTTTCCGTTTTCATCCAGCTTTACAAAGCTCCAATGGTCTCCCGGTGCGTGGAAGCATGGAACATATCCATCGCCTGCGATATCTTCATACTTCATCTCATACGCTTCCACGTATGTGTCGATATTATAAATCATGAGTTCAGTCGATTTATCCCAGTAGTCAGCGCCAAGCATGGCTGTCGTTGCCTGTCCGTCTGTCAGATAATCGATCTCCACAACATCCACATCGGTAATGCCGATTTTTGCACAAGTATCTTTGATGAATCTGCCCGCCTCATCTTCCTTGCGGACGATAAAGATATATTTGGACGCAGCCTTCTCATATCCCTTTAAGCTCTCCATAGACCACTCAAACAACGTTTTGTCGAACGCCGGAATCTGATACTTCGGAACCGTATATCCTGCCTTGCGGAATCTCGAACCAAGTCCCGCCATTGTGATTACAACTGTCATACTCATCGCATTATCCTCCACTTTTTTATAACATCACTTCACCGTCATGTGCCATCAATGTCGCTGATACAACCCCGCCTAGCGTCAGCACTTCATCCAGCAGTCCATCCGAATCCTTGGACTTAACCGCCACGATCACGGAGACGCCTGCCTGCGACGTATTTTTTGATTTGACCTTTGCATACTTGCTGTATTTTTTTACAATCTCTAACACCGCTTTCATTGTCTTTGTATCGTTTGCATTGACAATGAGCAGCTCACTTGCAACACCGACGCCCGTCAGTTCAAGTGCAAAGAGACCAATCGTAATAATGATGGACATCAGAACCGCAATCTTGTACATTCCGGCGCCGCAAATGATTCCGACACTGATCGACCAAAACAAAAACATGAGGTCCATCGGGTCCTTGACTGCCGTACGGAATCTAACGATTGAAAGCGCACCGACCATACCGAGGGAAATCACAAGATTGCTTTGCATCGCAAGAATAATGCCCGCCGTAATGACCGCGATGAGCGCAAGCGAAATATTAAACGTTTTGGAATAAAACGTGCGTTTTGATGCGAAATAATACACAACAAAAATATAGGCAGCAAGCACACATACAATGAAAAATGTCAGCAAAATCGTCTGTGTCGTGATATTTCCGCTGTCAAATGCCTGTAAAAATGATTTTTTAAAGATGTCTGCAAACGTTTTCATCTTCGTATCCTTTCTTGTCTACAAATATAATACTTTGAAAATGTGGTCTGCGAAAGATTGCCGCAGGCGAGTGCCTCTTTTAAATACGCAGGCAAAAATTCATCATATTTGACCTCCATCAGTTCCCTTCCTGCTGTAAGCACCGGAAGCCTTTGCAAGTCTTTGTCAAAAAAATGGGCAAAATCCACACTGGAAGAAATATTCCGGTCAAAGGTAATGCGGACATTTCCCTGTTTTTCGACGTAAGGCGTGCGCTCATAACAGACAATCACCTCAGGTCTGAAATGCCTTGTGCAAGCAAGCGTTACAAAGGAAAGAATGAGTTCTTCCTGCTTTGTCCTGTTTTCTTTGGCGGTATATTCCCAAAGGAGCGTCTGATAGTCGCCTGCCATGATTTGCTCATACTGCTGTCTCGTCAGGCGTGCACTTTCCTTTCTGGTCATCCCGTTTTTTTTGCTTTTCTTTTCTAAGGAAATCAGTCCATCGTCATG
This sequence comes from Lachnospiraceae bacterium, assembly GCA_021153185.1. Classification (GTDB taxonomy): domain Bacteria; phylum Bacillota; class Clostridia; order Lachnospirales; family Lachnospiraceae; genus SIG333. Next base: position 36,803 of record JAGKTY010000005.1, on the reverse strand, counting down.
ATTATACGCTCTGATGCGGTATTTTGAACGCGGATCCGTTCCCGCTTCGTTCTGCCTGTAGCATGTCTTGTAAATATCATCAAAATAAATGCTTCTGATTTCATAGTGCGAATCCGTCAGATGCGCATCAAGCGCCATCAGTCCCTGCAGGCGATGCTCCAAAAGCAAAAGTGCCTGATCCGTGCTTAAATATTTGAATTCATGACGGTAGTCTTTAATTTCCCTATTGTTCTGAACGTTCTGAAAGATATGCATCAATAAACTCCAGCCTTTGCTTCGTATAGCTTGTGATAAACGAAAAATCTTCGTTGCAATTTCCGTCAGGGTAGCGTTTCATTTCTCTTTCAAAGGCGCCACTATCCTTTAACGTCCGCTCAAGTGTGTGGACACGCTCACCAAACGCCTTATCTGACAAGGCGCCCGCCCGAAAGCGTTTCCACGTCTCTGCAGCAAGCGAGACGCTGCCATTTGCATCCGTCTCCATCATGCGCATGCCCGGCTGCCATTCAACAAGCTCTTTCACCGTTTTTTGCGCGCTGTCCGTCTCACAAAAAAATGCATTGTCCGCATACAGACATCCAAACGAAATGTTTAAGTCCCATGGGATAAAATAGCCGATGCCGCTGTTGCCGTTTTGTCTATATGCATAATAAATATTTTTGAGTGCATTATCAAAGCCGCCGATTGCCTGGAAAAATAACCAGTTTTCGATGGCGTTTTGCTGATCGACAATTTGTGTAATCTCTGCGCCAAACGTCTCATCATCAGCCTCAAGGCAACGGCTTAACAGCCGAAGCGGTTCCCACTCCTCTTCATTTTGCAGGATGGTATCTCCCTTTAGGAAATATCCGCCGCGGTAATCCGGCATATTGGGATCCGGAAGTTCCCCTACAAAGTCGGCTTCCCGGTACGCAGCCGTATATTTCTTTTTGTATAGACGCTCGATTACTTCCGTACCCTTTGCAAGCTGCGCACTGACCTTTGGCATGCCCAGCTGCTTTGCGTCAATCGGTACCATCAAAAGATAAAGCCCCTGATACGCATCATTAATAAACACTTCGCAGTACGCAGCGTCCGTTCCGTAGGACTTTCCAAATGGATTGCTCTTTGCACCAAGCTCATTCCATAAATCAATTGCCAATTTATCGCGCACGCGGTTCTCATCCGCATACAAGCTGTTTAGCACCCAGTCGTCATCATCGCGAAGTCCCAACAGGTTTTCGTTCGCTTTCTTGTATGCCCCGTCAGATTCCTTGAGCAATTTGAGCCGCAGACTCTTTTTTTCATAGGCAAGTGACGTATTGCCGTGCAGCGTCGCTGTCGTATAACAGCTTGTGTGAAAGCTGCGTGTCTCGTCCGTATCGTATACATCAAGCGCAAAAACGGGAAGTGCCTGCGCTGTAACGTCCGGTGTCGATGAAAAGCTCACAATCGGAACGCCTGTTATTTTGAGATAACAGATTTCCCATTTCCCTGAATCAACCGCTAAGAGCGGAATGGCTTCATTGTTTTTTTGAAGCGATGTCACATCACACTTCGCAAGATTCATCGTCGTATAAAGCCCACAGTTTTTTCCATCCGCGCCTGCGCCAAGCGTCCCGCGAAATGAATCGTCCTTCATCGCAAGCGGCAGGAAAAATGTGTTGCTCGCTTCATCGTACGCAAGAGGGATATCGTTATATGTTAACTCGAGATTTAATTTCGTTTCTGTTCCGTTTGCAGTAAGTTTGTCCCACTTCGCCTGTGTAATCAGATGATACCCACCGGCGTTTTGGTCGAAAAGGCTCCACCAGACAGAACATAGGATAAGCGCTATCACGCTCATACCGAGGACCCATTTTTTCATGGCATCTCCATTTAATTACATCTGCTATTTTTACAAATCTGATCCAGCTCTTCCACACTGTATTTGAGGAATTCATCCGGTCTTACCGTACGATCATCCACATAAAAACCCTTATGTCCCGGCCATGGTTTTCCATAGATAATCTCGTCGTATGGAATCTCCCACTTGTCAAGCCATGCAAGCAGCACCTTGGCAGTATTGGCATTGATCATTCCGATATTTCCGCCGTAGCTGTTCATGTTGCGCGATGTGAACAGAACGATTTTCGCACCGCCCTCTTTGTACTCGCGGAGCTTATCGACCATCTCTTTGTAAGGGATTAAATCGATATATTCCTCTTCTTTTTTCTTAATCGGACACAGCGTTCCGTCAATATCAAAACAAAATGTTAAATCCTTGTACATTTCTCCACCTCATCTAATATACGAATTGCATTTAATAAAAAGCCGAATACTTTTCCCGGCTGGTCCATATGATACGGCAGCATCGAAAGAAATAACCCCGCCTCATACAGTCTGACAAGCACATAATCATAGCCATTTTTCTCCAGATAACTGCTAAACAGCGCAATGTACTCCTCCGGCTTTGTATCGATTGTCAAACAGAGCTTTAAGTCCCTGTCGATTGAAATTTGATACAGTCCGCTGTTAAAGAAATCATAGCAGCCGCAAATGGAATGTGAAAGCTTCGCCAAATCATAATACGGATCTGTATAAAGCTCGTCTTCTGTCTGTGCACCCTTCGGGTCTATTAACTTGAGGATGCTTGCCTCCCGGTTGTAGAGTATATTGGAAAAGCACATATCTCCGTGTCCGACGGCAAGTGCAAACTCTTTATTGCCCTCATAGCTGACGCCCTTTTGGAGCGGACAGAGTTTTTCAAATAACGCCAGATATGTTTCCGTGATTTGATCAATGCTGTCGTACTTCGTTCCCATCCGGATCATATTGTCAAACTGCGCATATTCCGGGAGCTTTTTTAAATCCGCCATACGCGCAAGCAATTTATCCACATAAAGCTCTCTTGCCACCTTCAGGCTCTCTTTTGCGTCAACTTTTTTTCTCTGACGCTGCTTCACAAAGTAAAACAGCTTATCCAGAATATCCTGAAGCTCTGAGACAGAAACCGCTCCATGCACAAAGCGGATGGCAATATCCGTCATATGGAACCGTTCCATCGTATAGCTTGCAAATTCTTTTTCTTCCCGATAGTCATAGGGCTGTACAAACCACATCTTCATATGGTCCGGCAGGAGATAATAAAAATCATATTCTGATTTAATTTTGTCCTTCTTCGATGACTTCTTTGTGACTGTGTATGCATCTCCCTCGAGCGCATTAAAAAATCTCGCATCAAATCCACCCGTAATAAACGTCAGGAAATTGGCACGGATGGAAAGGTCTGTAAATGCCGATGTGACAATTTCATCTGCCTGATACAGACGCGAGATGACCTGTTCAAATGCATCCTTGTAACTGCCTACCGTGTCAAATAACACCATCGCAGGTTTCTCCCCGCAGGTTGCCACATAGCTTCTGTTGAGATAACTTGCTTTGGTCAAAAGTCCGTCAAACTCCGCTGCATTACCCTTTGCAAAGTTAGAATACAAATGAAGCACTGCCGTATCGTTTCCGACCTTGGTTAAATAATCAAAAATGGCAATTTGATCACTTTCCTTGCGGTACACAAGAAAATCGACGACCGCCTTTTGCGTTTCCATCGCTTCTTTCATACGGTTTTTCAAGGTCACACGCTTGAAAATCGTATCTCCATAGGATTTCTGACCGGTAATGGTGCCGATTTCAGCTTCCGGCATCATACTGTCATCATAAATCACGATGATTTTTTTCATTTGTCAGTCCTCCTTTTGCACAAACGATAAATGATATATATAACATGTGTAACGAAAATAATTCCCAAAAATACAACCGCTGTCACCTTGGTATATCCTGAAAGCAGCGGATTGCCATTTGCCATAAAAATGGATTTAATATAATTTCCGAAATCCACGATTCTAAAGGAACTATGCATGACACTGCTTGCAAACTCTTTTAGCAGGAATGCTTCACAAATCCAGCCGCCAAGCGAAGCTAAAATAATGAGCACAGACCTTCCTGTAATGAGTTTTTTGGTAAATTGGTACCAATTGTGGATCACATCGAGTCCCCTAAGTGCCATCAGGGCGCGCTTTGAAGTCTTATTTGCAATAATATAATGATTCAGATAGGTGTAGCTTGGAAGCACACACAAATACCCTAGCGCAAGCACCATCACAACAAACAGCACAATCAACGTAAATCCGGTGATCGTACCTGTCATTGCAAGGTCAATCGGAAGCAGAATGAGTAGCAGTGCCACCATGTCAAAAAAGCGGTCCAGCACAATACTTAAAATTCCAACCTGCCATACATGTGTGAGCCTTGTGATGCTCATAAACCGATATGCCTCTCCAAGCTTAAACGGAACAATCAGATTCACAAACGTTGTCCTGACATACATCAAAACAAACTTTACAAACGGAATTTGATGTTCCATCAAAACGAGATACAGGCGAAGCATCTTACACAAATGCACAAGGCAAAATCCTATGATGAGGATGATTGCTGTTTTTAGCATATTATTCTCCCTTTGTCAGTGCTGTAATCTCCCGGCACGTATAAGAATCCCGGCTGATTTCGCGATATTCTTTCTTGATGCTCTCGTTATGGAAGAAATATTCTGCTGCCATCTGAAGCACCTTAAATGCCTGATTCATCATTTTTACATTGCTTACCTGATCATCCTCCCTCCAGGATACCGGATAGAAAATGATATCATGCTTGTAATAGTGAGAAGCCAGAATCATCACATAGTTGAACATCAGATTGTCCGGAAATTTCTCAAAAAACTTATTTTCCAGCATGCTTGTCTTATACAAATTGAGCCCCGAGCCCAGATCATAGATGCGCCTTCTTGTGACAAACGCAAAAATGAAATCGTACACAATATTGCCAAACGTACGGAATTTGCTGTATCCGACAAGCTTAGAGCCTCTCATAAAACGGGCCCCCAACACACAATCATGTTTTTTGTGAATGTCCTTGTCAAACATCGGAAGAAAATCATGAATATCACCCTGATCATCCCCATGCAGCATACAGACATAGTCATAGCCGTGGGACACAGCATACATAAATGCCATTTTCTGCGAACCGCCCAGTCCGTAGTTTTCTGTGTTTCTCACAAGCTTAACCGGCTTATCCGGATGCGAAGCAATATAATCAAGCACCACCTGTTCTGTATGATCTGTGCTTCGGTTGTTTACCACCAATACATCCATAATATAACTAAGCACTTTATGATCCAACTGATTTAGTACCCTGCCAATCTGTTTCTCACAGTTGTATGCCGGGATAAACAGTAATATTTTCTCGCTCATAATACCCTCTTTTCGCTATGCGCTTTTTTTCTCTAAAAAGATTTTTCTTGTAATGAAGTTGTAGACCATGACGATTCCGGTCGCAATAATCTTTGCTCCTGCCGTGGCAAGTCCCGGCGTAATCCATGAAAGGACATCTGCAATCTGCATGTACACAACATCAATACAAAACCAAATAATGAGTTCATTGATCAAAAGACCCACAAGACTTAAAATCACAAAAACTACAAATTCTGCCTTGCGGTCCATATCCTCTCTTCGCTCAAATACGAATTTCATGCTGAGAAGATAATTGACAATAACGGAAATCGTAAAGCCCCAAAACGCACCGACAAGTGCGGCAGGAGACGTCGCCATTCCAAATGCTCTGCAAAGTGCAGAGATGCCGAGTGTGATCAGAAAATCAATTGCAAAACAAAACACACCGACAACACCAAATTTTAAAATCTGTTCGATTAACTTTTTCATATTTGCCTCAAATTCGGCCCGGCAAAGCCGCCGGGCCGCCATTTTTATACTTCCGGAATCTGTGAAAGGAGTGCATCTGTGAGTGCTTTCAACTTCGCATCTGCATCTTCAAGAGACGTACCCTTGATTCCCATATAGAACTTAATCTTCGGCTCTGTTCCCGAAGGACGTGCACAGCACCATGAATCATTTTCCAGTGCGTAATATACAACGTTTGATTTTGGAAGGCCTGTCGGTTTCTTCTCGCCGGTTGCCATATCAAGACAAACATCCGCGTCATAATCACGCATCTCAAGTACCTTCAGATCGCCAAACGCTTTGATTGGGTTGCTGCGAAGACCTGCCATAATCGCTTTGATCTGGTCGGCACCTGTGATACCCTTCATCGTGATTGTGTGAAGTCCTTCTTTGAAATAACCGTATTTCTCATAGAGGTTAATCATCTGATCCCAAAGTGTAATGCCCTGTTTTTTGCAGAATGCAGCTGCCTCACAAAGACACATAACCGCAACGACCGCATCTTTATCTCTTGCATGTGTACCTGCAAGACATCCGTAGCTCTCCTCAAGACCAAACACATAATTGTTTGAGCCTGTCTGCTCAAAGTACTTAATCTGCTCTCCGATGTATTTAAATCCGGTCAGTACTTCAATCTGTTTTACACCGTATGCTTCTGTCATCACATCAGACATATTGGTTGTAACGATTGTTTTGACAAGGGCCGGATTGGCCGGCATCGTACCTGTTGCCTGTTTCTGGGAAAGGAGGTACTCTGCAATGATCATACCTGACATATTTCCCGTAAACGGAATGTAATCGCCGCTCTTTGTATCATACGCATACACACCAAGTCTGTCTGCATCCGGGTCTGTTGCAAGAATGATGTCTGCCTTAACCTCTTTTGCAAGCTCAAGTGCAAGCGTAAATGCCTTTGGATCTTCCGGATTCGGATAGGCAAGTGTTGTAAAGTTTGGATCCGGCATTTCCTGCTGTGGAACTACGAACACCTTCTTAAAGCCAAGCTCTGAAAGCACACGTCTTACAGGTACGTTTCCTGTTCCGTTAAACGGTGAGTAAACGATTGTAATATCGTCAGCCATCTCCTTGATGACCTCCGGATGAATGATCTGTTTCTTGAGTTCTACCATGTAGGCATCATCAATTTCGCTGCCAATCATGACAAGAAGACCTGCATCCTTTGCAGCCTGCTCATCCATTGTTTTCACTGTATGATAGTCTGTGATTGCTTTTACTTCATCAACAATCTGGACATCCTTTGGCGAAGTAACCTGCGCGCCGTCCTCCCAGTACACCTTGTAACCATTGTACTCAGGTGGGTTGTGGCTTGCTGTTACTACAATACCGGAAATACATCCGAGCTTTCTGACTGCAAATGAAAGCTCCGGTGTCGGACGAAGTGCATCGAATAAGTATGCCTTAATTCCGTTTGCCGCCATGCAGAGAGCTGCCTCTTTTGCAAATTCAGGCGAAAAGCGACGTGAATCATATGCAATTGCAACGCCCTTGTCAGCGCCGCCCTGCTTCAAAATATAGTTTGCAAGACCTTGCGTTGCTTTACGGACTGTGTAAAAATTCATACGGTTTGTTCCCGCACCAATGACACCACGAAGTCCGCCTGTACCGAATTCGAGTTCCTTATAAAATCTGTCCTCAATTTCAGCCTCATTGTCAGCAATTGCCTTCAATTCGTTTTTGGTCTCCTGATCAAAATAATCATCGTTTAACCAGAATTCATAACTCTCTTTGTAACTCATGTTAGTCCTCCTTATTTTGCATTATCTATCAGCCGGCTTATACGCCAGCCTGAATTCACTGTGATTTAATGAGAAATTTGGATTGTAATACGGATCACCCTCCGCCAGAATTTGTTTCCATTTCTCTTTAAATGCAGCACATTCCTTATTATACCTGTCTGACTTTTCCTCTTCCGCGGCATCGCTGCCCCTTGAAAGAGATTCGTAATGAAACAGCTCTGCAAATGGTGTGAACACTACAAGCAGACCAAGCTGCCGCACACGCAGACAGAAATCGACATCGTTGAGCGCCACCCTGAAATCCTCATCGAGTCCGCCAAGTTCTTCATACAGAGACTTTCGAACCATCAGACAGGCACCTGTTACTGCAGATACATCCTGCGCATAGCAAAGTCTGCCCATATAGCCGACATTTTCTTTATTCACCTTATGGTGCGTATGTCCGGCGCTTCTGTGTGCCCCAAGACCGACTACAATGCCGGCATGCTGGATGGTCATATTTTCATAGTAAAGCTTCGCACCGACAACACCCACATCCTGGCGCTGTGCGTACATGAGAAGCTCTTCCATCCAGTTAACCGAAATCACTTCGGTGTCGTTGTTGAGAAGCAGTACAAACTCTCCCGTTGCATACTTAACGCCCTGGTTATTGATGCGCGAATAGTTAAATTCACCATCGCCCTCATAGGTGACAACCCGAATCTTCGGATGCTTTTCAATTTCCTTATAATACGCAAAAATCTCTTCCGACGCACTGTTGTTTTCAACGATGATGATTTCATAATTCTCATACGTTGATTTATCCAAAATAGAGTCAATACACCGCTTTAAATCCGAAAGGTGGTCTTTGTTTGCGATAATGATGGAAATCTTCGGTGTTCCCGTCAGTTCATACCGTATCCGGAAAATCGTCTCAAACGCTCTCGTCGACTCAATCTTAAAATTGTGAAAGCCGCAACTTTCCAGATGGCTTGCCACTGCACCCCTTGCCGCCTCAATGGCGTACGTTTTGGCGCTGATATCACTTGCCACACTGCCCTTGTGGGAACGCCAGTAATACAAAATTTTCGGTACGTGTACGACATTGTCGGCACGCGTCGTCAGCCTCAGAATCATGTCATGATCCTGGCTGCCGTCATACTTGGTGCGGAACAGCTCCGTGCCCTCAAGCAAGTGTCTTGCAAACACGCTGAAGTGGCAGATATAGTTGTTTGCACGTAAATTGTCGATTGCATAGTCCGGTTTAAAATGCAGCGTAATCATGTTGTTGATGCTGCTGCCCTTAAATGTCACCTCATCACAATATACATAATCGGCACCTTTTTGGTCTATGACCTTGGCATATTCATATAACACCGAAGGATGCAATATATCATCATGGTCAAATAATCCGATAAAATTGCCGGTCGCCATCTGATAGCACTGGTTCGTATTGCCCGATATGCCTTCGTTTTGCGCAAGCTTTTTGTACGCAATACGCTTGTCTATCTTTTGGTACTCAAGGCACATCTCTCCGACGTATTTGTGTGCATCGTCGGAGCCGTCTGCAAGGCAAAGTTCCCATTTTTGGTACGTCTGATTCATCACAGACTCAATCATCTCAGAAAGGAACTTGCGCGGCGTATTGTAAAGCGGAACAAGGATGGAAAAGCAAATATCAACCTGCTGTCCCTGTTCATCACGCGCCCAAAACTGCTCGGCGCGCTGCTTCGCTCTCTCTTCCTGCTTTGGAAAGCTTTTCGTGCCATGCTGTCTCATGGCGCGCTTTTCAATCATCTTGGAATGCAGCTTTCGTGCAACACCCTTTGGATTGCCATACCGGATGATACGGTCCTTTGTGCGGATGCAAAAATGCATCACCACGCGAAGCGGCTTTGACAGCTTCCAAAAAGGATTGTTTTTGATGCGATTTAGTTTGAATTCAAAATCTGCGGCTTTTGCATTTGCATCGGCCAGCGCTCCGGCCAGCTCTGCATTCCTTTGCTTTTCCCGCTCATATGCCTGTTTATAATATGCAAGCATATCCTCTGATTCATTCTGTTTTTCCATATGTTACCTTTCCCCGGATTCATCTGAATCCCGGACCGTATTTGCCCTAATACGACATAAAGCTCAAATTCAGATCAACGCGTCCGTTTATACCGTCAACGCTTCCGGCAGATGTATACTGCCACATGCCATAGTCTCCCTTGTATGTCGGTTCACTGCTATACTGTGCAAGCCAGATATGATACCCGGAAAGGTCATCCATCTTCAGATTGTCCTCAAACCAATTCTTGCTTGCATAAATACCGGCATTGTATCCGCCATTTTCAATGGTTTCACAAAAGGCCTTTACAGCAGCAGTTCTGTTTTCTTTGTCGAGCCCATCTGCTCTTCCGTTTCCGCCTGCACCTTCCGTATCAATGTAAAGCGGATAATCGATTTTATATTTACGGACGAGAGAAATGACCATACTGGCTTCCTCAACACCTTCCACCTCATTGACGGCCTGCGTAAAGAAATAAATACCGACTTTCAGTCCGGCCTTGGTAGCACCCTCAATGTTTTGTTTAAAATACGGGTCCTCCACAAGCGCACCGGTCTTTGAACCACGGTATCCGCAACGGATGATGACAAATTCCACCCCATCCGCTTTTACGCGCTCAAAATCGATTTCCTTATTCCACTTGGAAATATCAATTCCTAACGCAGCATCCTCTCTCGAAAGCTTGCGGTTATCCTCAGTACCATCGGCATTTTGTTCCGCATCGTTTTGCGCCGTATCCTCGGCCTTTGCATCAATCTCATCCTCTGTTTTGATGAGGTACGAAATATCAGGGAGAACCGTGTACGTAATCTCTTCCTTTACCGATGCCGTAACCGCATCCGTAGGAACGACGTATCCTTTCTTTTCCTCCAATGATACGGAATAATCACCCGGCTCTAAGTCCGCGATGTAAATGATACCATCCTTGTCGATATCCTTGTATTTGTTGCCACCGGACAATATCACATTAAAATACTGTCCCTTCACAATATCACCGTTGCCATCTACGATGTAAACTCTCATATCCTTTGACGACGAATTCACAAGCAGTGATAGTTGCGTCTTTGGATCAATGAACGGTTTTTCCTGTTCAAAAAAATCCGCATCATTCATAAATGCTCTCGGATCCTTATCCGGATTGAGGTGATATGGATTCGTCTCTTCATCAGGTATATCCGCCTCAGATTCCGCCTGTTTTGACGCTTCCTGTCTTGCAAGATACGCCGCTGCCTTCTCGCGTTTTTGCTTTTTGACAGCATAATCGGCAACCACAACGGTAAACAACAACACAAACACGAGAATGCTCATCATGAGGATTGCTTTCACTCTCGTTTTAGAGTCCATTTGCTACCTCAACAAGATATTTTCCGTAGTTGGTCTTCATCAGCGGCTCTGCAAGCTTTAGTAGCTGCTCTTTGTCGATAAAACCTCTCTTATAGGCAATTTCCTCGATACAAGAGATGTAAAGACCCTGTCTTTTCTGGAATGCAGCCACAAAATCCGATGCATCCAGGAGCGAATCATGATTTCCCGTATCAAGCCACGCAAATCCTCTTCCCATTGTCTCCACATGAAGGGTTCCGCGTCTCAAATATTCGTTGTTAATACTCGTAATTTCAATCTCACCGCGTGCGGACGGTTTGACATTTGCAGCAATTTCAACGACATCATTGTCATAAAAATAAAGTCCCGGAACTGCATAATTGCTCTTTGGATGCTCCGGTTTTTCCTCGATGGAAAGCGCCTTGCCGTTTTCATCAAACTCAACGACGCCGTACTCTCTCGGGTCTCTGACATAATAGCCAAAAATGGTCGCACCGCTCTGCCTTGACGCCACCTCGCGAAGGAGCTTTGAGAAACTCTGTCCATAAAAAATATTATCGCCAAGAACAAGTGCAACGCTGTCTGTTCCGATGAAATCGGCACCGATGATAAACGCATCCGCAAGACCGCGCGGCGTCTCCTGCACCGCATAGGAAAACTTCATTCCAAGCTGCTCACCGCTGCCGAAAAGCTCTTCAAATACGACGATATCCCTCGGTGTTGAAATAATCAAAACCTCACGGATACCTGCGAGCATCAGCGTAGAAAGCGGATAATAAATCATTGGTTTGTCATATACCGGCATAATCTGTTTTGAGATTGCCTTTGTGAGCGGATAGAGCCTTGTTCCGGATCCACCTGCAAGAATAATTCCTTTCATATGTTCCTCCTACTCCCCCAAATGCGGGGATTTAAAAACGCACCAAATGGGAAGGTCCAAAAAACCTCCCCATCAGTATTATTGATACATCTCGTTATAATATTTCTGATAGTCACCACTTGTGACATTTTTCATCCAATCTTCATGTTCAAAGAACCATTTGATTGTCTTTTTGATACCTTGTTTAAACATCGTCTCCGGCTCCCAGCCAATCTCTGCTTTGATTTTGTCCGGCGCAATCGCATAACGTCTGTCATGTCCCTTGCGGTCTTCCACGTATGTGATTAACTCTTCGCTCACATGCGCTTTTCTCGGGTCTGAATCAGGAAGCATCTCCTGCAGCGTATCCAGAATAATGTGGATAATTTCAATATTCTGTTTTTCGTTGTGACCGCCGACATTGTATGTCTCAAAGAGGCGTCCTTTTTCCTGTACCATGTCGATTGCCTTTGCATGATCCTCAACAAACAACCAATCTCTGACATTCTTGCCATCGCCGTATACAGGAAGCTTCTTACCCTGCAGTGCATTGTTGATAATAAGCGGAATGAGCTTTTCCGGGAACTGGTACGGTCCATAGTTGTTCGAACAGTTGGTGATGTTGGCAGGGAACTTATACGTATCCATGTAAGCCTTTACAAGCATGTCCGAGCTCGCTTTGCTGGCTGAGTATGGGCTATGCGGATCGTACGGCGTCGTCTCATAGAAGTACGCATCCGGATCATCCGGAAGAGAACCGTACACTTCATCTGTCGAAACATGTAAGAATTTCTTGCCTTCCTTAAAAGAACCATCCGGAAGCTCCCAGGCTGCCTTTGCACAGTTGAGCATGACTGCTGTACCAAGCACGTTGGTCTGCACAAACACCTCCGGATTGCGGATACTTCTGTCTACATGACTTTCCGCTGCGAAGTGAACCACACGGTCAATGTCATTTTCCGCAAAGATTTTGGCAATCGCTTCTTTGTCACAGATATCCGCTTTTACGAATGTATAATTGTCGCGATTTTCCACCTCTTTTAAATTCTCGAGGTTTCCTGCATAAGTCAGCGCATCAACATTGATAATGCGGATTTCATTATCATATTTCTTAAACATATAGTGGATATAATTAGACCCAATAAAGCCTGCTCCACCGGTAACCAGATATGTTCTCATTTTCTTTCTCCTTTAATCGTCATCACTCATATCCCGTCAGGGCATAATAACAGTGATATTATACAATAAATGCATGTCAATTGCAAGTTTTGCTCGCATCTTTGCCATGGCTGACGACATACATACCAAATCCCATCAGCATGAAGATAAACGGTGTACAAAGCACCTGCTGATAGCAGAAGAAATTGTATGCCATGTAAGAAATGATGCTGCCGGCTACCGCAATGGTAAACCAGTTGCGGTTTTCTTTTTGTAAAAAGCGCTTCATTGCTGAAACGAAAATTCCAATATAACTAATCGCACCAAATAGCCCTGTCGTAATGAGCATATTGAGCCATTCATTGTGCGCATTGGTGAGCGCCTGATTTCCAAACATCTCATAAAGCCTGTCAGCATAATGCCGGCTCGCATAAGCATAATAACAGTCAGGCCCGACACCGAACAGTTTATTCCAAAACGGATATTCCATATACATGCGCATACTTAATGACCACGTTTGTCCTCTGTGATTTCCCCAGTCATCATTCCATACAAAGTAACTGATCCGGCTTAATTTCTGCGTCAGCGCATCCGGAAGAAGCCCCTTTGTATTACACACAATAAGCACAATACTTCCTCCGATTATGATGAGTACAAGCACAATCAAAACTCGTCTGATTGTCTTTGCTGCCGATGTAATCCACCTGTTTTTCTTCATGCATCCAAATACGATACCTGTAAGAACAAGTGCACAAATGAGCAGGCAATTCATGATGGTATCCTGAAACCGCACAAAATTCGTTATGACATCGAAGTGCAAATACGTCCCCGGCCAAATTTTCATGCACACGCTGACTGCTCTTGCGACAATCAAAAACAAATCGCATACAATCATCCATCGCAGCATTGTCTTCGCAGAATCAAGCGCCAAAAGCAGAAACACAAACATAACAGCAGCAAATGCCAAGTATGCACTTTCTGCATTTACCGTGTGCAGTGTACCCAAAATAACAACCAGATATCCCACACTTACAATCCTGACAAGTTTATGATGTCCCCAAATATATAATCCGATACCAATCGGCATACAGACTGCCCAAAAGCTTGCGTACCAGCTAATTTGTCCGAGCGTCGATACGAATACTTCTTTGTAAATCTGGTCAAGATTCACATAAAATCCCAATGGGTCTACATTAAATCGATTGCATACCGCGATCACAAACACAACCGTAGCGACAAGACTCATACATAATAGCACGATTCTCCAAAAAGAACCCTCACGCGAAGCGAACAAGTAAATCAACGCAAAACAAACCTGCGACAATAGTCCCATATACCAGCCCGGATATCCCTTGAGCGCATTTGGCAAAAATCCGCCGCACACGACCGACAGGCAGACCGCAAGCAGAAACAACACGACAAAGATATCTGTTGCACTCATCTGCGGTCTTTGCAGCTCCTTACGATTCCAAATAAGATGCACAATAAATAGCAGACACAGCACCGGCATCCCCCAAATCATGCACTGCCGAAACGCCGCATACTTGTCTTCTCCAATATTATAATAGCCATTGGAAACATAAAGCGGTACAAAGCAGCAGACCGCAAGCATAACTGCTGCGGTCGCATATTCCAATAACATTTGTATATTCAGTCTTTTACTTTGTTGATTCTCTTGATTACGTGCGGTGTTTTTTAATTTATTTGACATAAACCTTCTTTACCCCTGAATAACTGCCGTATTTTTTGGAACCCGTGCTTGTGATCTTATAGGCACGGACACGATAATAATAGGTGCCCGGTTTGTTGCGTACTTTTTTGTCTACGTACGATGTCTTCGTCTTCCCTTTGAGCGTTGCAATCTTTTTGCCCTTTGACGATTTCTTGGTCGAACGGTAGATTACATATCCATCCGCATCGCTTCGCTTTTTGATTGTAATCTTGACACCGCTTTTGTAGCTTTTGGCCTTGGAAATCGAAGCTTTTCCCGGCGCGGTCGTTACAACAGGCGTCTTAGTCGGCGTAGGCGTTGGCGTACCCGGTGCAATGATAGGCATACCATCTGTCACCTTGACAATGCAGGACGCCTGTTTTCCACTCGGCGAAAGCGCAGAGACAACCGTCTCACCATATCCGGTTGCAGTCACAAGGCCATCTTCGACAGTCGCCACGCTCTCATCAAGCGACTTCCAGCTTGACACAACTCCGGTAACTGCCTGCAGCGTCTGTTGCTGCCCCGGCTTCATAACCAACGAACTCTGATTAAGCGTAATTGCCGCCTCGCCTGCCTGATCTGTGAAGGCCTTGATTCTGGCTGTCTTCGGCGTCGTCTGAATGGCCATGTCAATTGCTGAGCCCGCTTGAGACGCCCATCCAAAGCTTTGTCCCACACTTTGATCCGTCGTGAAAAGCGCCCAAATCTGACTGCCCGATTTGGCAGCTGTCGTCATATCAATATATACCCTTGTCAAATCCCCAAATGTAAACACAACGCCAAATTTCTGGCCGGGACTCAGAGAAATCTCTTTTTCAAGCGGAATGGTGTAATATCCCGGATATTTGGTGCTGCCTGACTGACTATGCACTCTTGTCCCTGCAAGCGGGTTCGTCACCGCGCCGGAACCGTATGTATAAATATCCACTGTGTAATCAACGCCCGAGTCGTACAAGCCAATGCTGACCGCGCGCAGCACTTCCCCCATCGAATCCGATGCCGTAAACACATTGGCTGCCCGTGCAACGGAAACATATCCGCCCGCACTTGCGCCGTCATATTGATAGATATGGTCATAATTATTCGGCGATTCGCAGTCAAATACATAGGCGCCCATCAATGTCGGATCGGCATACGAGATCCAAAAATAACCGTTTTGTGCAAGTTTTTGCGTTTCCTCACCCCAGCTGTTTTTGACAAGCCACGCACCATTCACACCCGGATTTTCGACGAAATTCGTTGCAGGATACGCATCATCCCAGCCGACAAGCTGTACTGCATGATTCGAAGTTCTGCTTTCCGGCCAGTAATAACAGCCTTCGTCATCACTGTATTTTCCGTTGTAAAAATTGTCACCGATACCGGTCGTACTGGCATAATAGCTTGCGCCAACCGCTCCGTTTGACATAATCGCACGTTTCACATCATCCCGGTAAAGAAGCGGAATAATCATACAATTCTGCATATGCGCTGCGACATTTCCAAAAACCTGCTGCGTCGTATTATCTGCCGTCTCAGACAGCTGCGCCGCATTGGAATACTGATAGGCAGAATCGCTCTCGCTGACCGGACCCGCCCAGCTTGCAAGATGCCACATGGAAAGCGCGCTGTTACCTCCCCTCTGAAAAGCACTCGCACCAACCGCACGATTGTAATCTCCCACAATGTTGCCAAGCAAATCTCCTACGGTAGCACTCTTATTATAAAAATAATGCACGAGATGTGACTCCGACAAATCGACCGATGTACGCTCAATCCCCTTTGCAAGAAGGCTTGCCTCACACACGCCGATTGCCGAAAAAGCCCAGCAATCCTCATACTTTTGCTGCTTTAGGGACGGAAGCCCGCTTTGCTGGTCCGATCTGTACATACTAGGGAGCTCACCCGCTGCTTCCGGTGAAATCTCATCATCAAGTGCCATCACCTGTGCATCAGAAATATCAACCTCCGGAATCTCATCCTCCATCGGAATATAACCGGTCAGGCATTCATCCTGTGACGCTTCCACACTGTTTCCGCTCACCTGCTCGGCTGCATACGAAAAACTCCCTGATGCAAACACCATACAAATTGACAACATACATGCAATGATTCTTTTCTTCATAACGACTCCAATCTAAGCTAATTCCAGTGGTTTATCATCTGTTTGAAACAACCGTTGTCTTGAGCACTGATCCCGGTACAGTATTGCAATCTGATATCGCCCGGGTTTGATGTCAGCGCGTCTTAAGCGACAATCAAATCCCGACATCGCCACATTGCTCTGCTCAGGCAAGATTGCCACAACATCCGGCCGGTACCTGTCTACGATCTCGACTTCCATCCGTTTCCCTTCTTGATCCGTCAATATGAGGGAACGCTTGTACCTACTGTTATCCATCCCGAGTACATACGCCCAGCCTTCTATCCAAACCACATCCTGCTCTGTAGCCAAGTCGAGTTTACGCTCGATCCGCGCATGCTCGACCGTTAACATGATACTATTGTTATACCATACCTCAGGAATTGTCCGATTGTACGGACTTACCTTGCCAAAATAATCTCTTCTCTCATAATCATATTGATAACTACAGAAATATTTGTGTTTAAATCCGGCAAGATTCGGATTATAAAAAGGATCCTTCCCATATAGTGCCGGATGCCTGCCATACACGACATCCTTCTCGCAAAGCAGTCTGTGCCACTTCTCATCAGACAAATGATCGTCTCCTCGGCTAAGCGATTCATGATGGTACAAAACGACATCGTTTCGGATGATATTGCGATACCCCTTTTCATGAAGTGAAAAACAAAAATCAACATCATTATAGGATATGGCAATGTCCTCACAAAAGCCGCCCACCTGCTCATATGCTTTTCTTGACACAAGCAGGCATGCCGCCGTCACACCAATCATATCGTAAGGCAGCACATTTCTCCCATAGTAATAGTCACACGAATCATCATGTTCCTTTAACAATTTGTGCGCCGGACCAACACTTAGATTCGTGATTCCCACATGCTGAATGATATCGCTTTGCGGATATAAAAGCTTGGCGCCGACTGCACCAACGCCTTCCTGCATTGCCTGTCCGAGCATCCGGGTCAGCCAGTTTTCCTGCAAGATTTCCATGTCGTCGTTCAAAAGCAGAATGTACGCTCCACCCGCCTTTGACACGCCGAGATTGCACATTTTGGAAAAATTGAAATTCATCGGCTCATACACATACTGCACATTGTATGTCTCACAAAGCTTACTGATTTTATCACGGTTTTCGGCGCTGCTTCCGTTGTCAACCAAAATCAGCTCATAGTTTTGATACGCTGTTTTTTCGACAAAGCTGCGCACGCAAACGGATAAAACATCCGGATTGTCTTTGGACGGAATAACGACAGATACCTTTGGTCCTTCCGCAGGAACCTTATAATTCAGAATATGATATTTTTTGCCATTTTTATTGCATTCTTCAAAAAATATCTCTGCAGTTTTCCGCTTAAAAAATGCCTGTTTACATGCATCATACGCCGGCTCAAACCCGAAATATGCCTCATAATTTACCACTTCCGGTTTTTTGGCCTCTTCTGCACGAAAGCCTTCCTGCGTCGCATGAAACAAAACCTGCGGCACATGCGCAACCTCATAATCTTCCTTCAAAAGCGTTTGTACATAACAAAGCACAAAATCGTATAAGTATTGCCTGTCACTGCAATCCGCAGGCGAAAAAGACGGTTCAAATGTTTCAAGGACACGCCCGACAAGCGCTCCGCGCAAAAACAGGAAACTACCAAAATAAAAGAACGAAAGCATCGTGTCATAGCTAAAATCCGGTTTGAACCACGCACCGTACCGCTTCTGATTGACAGGGTCAACCATATCCTCATCTGCATATACGAGACACGCTCTTGTATCCATCGTAAAGACGCTGTCCCAATCAGCGGAAGCAAACTCGTATGTCCCCGGAAGCAGTGTGACGCCAAACCAGCCTTGCTCCAAAACCGCTCCTGCTTTTAATGCCTTTACGAATTCTTCCACCGAAAATACAGGGAAAGGCACGTTTGTACGCTTTCCCTGTTTTGATTCAACCTGCAAAATCCACTGTGCATAAGGGTCCATCTGTATATCCAGTTTTTGTTCATAACGACGCATTGCACGTTTTAATAGTGCACTCGTCACACTCTGTTTTACGCCCAATTCGTTACTCCTCTTTTTCCATGGCTTGATTGCTGAGATTCATCCTCAGTTAAAAAAGAATGGATAGTCAGAAAAATTCGTTAGGAAAAATACAAAATCTTCATAAAACAACATCGCCACGAAACAAACGATGCCAAACAACAATACGTTTTGTAAAAATTTGCCGTATGTTTTTTTCTCGTCAATATATGCGCCTGCGCTCTGCACACAAATCGTGGACGAAAAAGCAAACACAATCATGGCACATAAATAATATCGGCTCTGGAAACCTCCCTCATATCCTCTTCCCATAAAACCACGATACGCATGCACAAACTGGGCGCCCAATGTCGCCACAAGCGCTGTGAGCATAGAAACATGCACGAGTGTATACGGATTCTTTCTGCGTACAAATGCAAAAAGACATACAAATGGCAGAACCCACAGACTCAAAAGGCCCAATGTCTGGACACCGACACCCACGCCCGGGAATTTTGACAAATAAACATGACTGGAGATTCCTGTCCACGTCTGGAAAAATCTCTGGAAAAAGATATTGACATATTCATCAAATGTACGAAACGTACGCTCAGCAAAATCCGTATAGAAAATAGAGGCACGTACACTTTCCTCATCCATAATCTGATACAACGTAGGCTGGAAGTTTCCAAACTCCATAAACAACAGTATAAAGTAGGCAAGTGCTATCCCGTATACAGGTATCGTACTGAGAAAAGCCGGTTTTAACAGTTCTTTATAGCATTTTTCCGTGACAAGATAATATAGCAGCACAATGACGCCTGCAATCGCAACAAGAAGTCCTGCCGTTGTCTTAGTCAGAAGCGTTGCCGACATACTGAGCGCAATCATCCAATATGTCAATGCATTCCATTTGTGTTCTACCATACGCAGCATTGCCAGGAAAAAGATTGTTACTGTCAAAATTGTCAGCGAGTCATTCGATATGCCGACCGCTCCGTACGTCAGCATCGGCACGCTCACACATATCGCACTATAGAGCAGATGCATGACAGGTTTCTTCTCAAGTCTCGTATAGCCCACATAAAACATAAGCGCAATTGCCAGTACAACAAAGCTCATACTGAACAGGCGCAGCCTTCTTGCCTGTATCACGAAGGTACCGTTTTTCTCAATAGAAACTGCATTCGCAAGCCGCAAAAGCTGATAGTACAGCGGTGGATGGCGCAGATAATTCACACCATCATTAAACTCTGCCACAATCGTTTTCCCATCATTATACGGAATCGATATTGCTTTCATCTCCTTCAGCTTTGGAAGGATAACCTGCTCTTCTTCTAAATATGCTACATATGCGATATGCTTTGATTCATCCGGCGTATGTCCGACATACTGCAGATAAAACAGCATCTTAAAAAGTGCGAATCCAAGCATCACCACATATACTGCCAAAATGACTATTCTTTTGCATTTTTCATCTTCTACCTGCATTGCAAGAATAAAGCATGCAAGAAAAAGTCCAAGCACAAGCACGACCGCTTTGCCCCAAAGCATATTATTTACCCTGACATAAGCGACACTAAAGTATAAGTCCTTATCCTGCGGCTGTCCGTTGATATACAGCTGACCGTGTTCCTCTAAATCCCCAATGCTTGAGGCCACATACAAATTGCCCGGCGTTCTCTGGTCAATCGCATATGTCTCAAACTCATACAAACCTCCCATATTGGAAATCGGCTCATCTAAGATGAGCTCATAGGTGCTTTCGCCGGACGTAAAAACGCTCGTATTGAATATCGTCTTGCCGACAATTTCGCCGGTTTGCAGATCCCTAAGCTGCATGACAATGCCGCACTTCGTATCTTCCTGAATCTTATAAAATGCCACAACACTCGACATGCGGTTCGAAATCGCCGTAAATTGCTGGCTCACCTTTGTCGTCCCATCCGTCAGGCAATAGAGCTCTGATTTTTCCTCTGTACCATTTAACGTTTTTTGTAGAGAATGGTTGTAATTCATATATACACAAAATGCCACACTGCCAATAATGACAAGGCATGCAAACACCCGCTGAAATTTTGTAAATCGTTTTTCTAACCCCAGATACAGCATAAACGTCAAAAACAAAATACATAAGATCCCGCTTAATTGCCATTTGAAGTAATTTACCTTATGGTACGCCTGAAACCATGCCGGTTTATACGTATCCTTCAGCGTTGCGACATCTCCATCGGTATCAAACAGTTTTTCACCTTCTATTGTTGTGATGACATGCTCTTTTTCCTCGAAGTTTCCGGCAAGAATCTCTATTGACGTAATTTCATCGGCATCCTCACAGCCGGAAATCGTAAACGCGTCAAATTGCTGAAATTCCGGATGCAGCTTAATCTTCACCGCACCGCCGCAAAAATATCCGATACCGGAATACACTTTTTCAAATGCATCCTCTCTGTGAAATGTCCAATCAACCGGTGTTTCATCTGTGATTGTCTCACTCCTTAGAACTACTGAGATATTCCTTGCGTTCATTGGCATAAGCCAGATAACAGCAAGCACAACCACAAACATCACCGCGGCACATCCGGCCTTTAACGCTCTGTTTTGTTTTATAGTTTCACAAAGCATTTGCAATTTTTGTTTCATAGATAGTACTACCTCTTCTTTCTATCCTTTAAACCTCTCTAGGCTTGCATAGTCCGTTTTCAAGCGTCAGGTTCCTGTTGTAGTTTGGATCGCCCTTTTTAAAATATCCCTGCCAGCGCTTTTGAAACAATTCGACTTCAGCGTTCTCATACGTTTCCTGACTTGTTCCGTCATATCTTACTTTTGCATACGTATCATAAATAGCGCGGGCACCACGTTGTATCATTTTCAAACACAAATCCGCCACGCCAAGCCTTCCCATATTCCGGTCAAATCCTTCTGCTGACTCAAATGCAGCCTTATCAACCATAAAGCAAAGAGCTGACAACGCGCTGACATCTCTCGTCGAATTCAGCCATCCTGCAAACGAAAATTCGTCGCTGTCAAGTCCTGTGAACAAATGTCCGATGCTTCCGTTCATGCCGACAACCATACCGCCGCTGTAGACTTTATCCTGCGCATCCACAATCATACCACCGCAGATTCCGACATCCTTTTGCTGGCAATAGCTGAGCATCTCCTCTATCCAGTGTTCATCCTTCGGGCTGACATCGCTGTTCATCATCACAATATATGCACCCTCAGCTGCGTTTGCACCGGCCTGATATGCATCATAAACGCCGCCCTCTTTTGGCAACGGCACAAGCCTGACAAGCGTAAATTGTTTCAATAGTTCATTGACATTCTCTTGCGGCAGATGCTTTTCACTGCCGACAACAAGTACCTCAACCGTTTTATAAGCATTCATCTCAAAGACCGATTTGACACAGCTTTCAAGGCGCGCTGCATCCTTACAGTCCTTTGCATCAATTACAACCGACACAAGTGGCTTGCCGACAATATGAAACTGTGTGCGATATCTTCCGAAATACTGCGTTCTTGTGACAGTTGCGGGAATATTAAGGCGCTCGTAGCTTGCTTCCACAGACGCTCTTCCCGCCTCGTACGCATAATCCTTACTTTCCGGATTGCCTGCCGTGGAAAGCGGATGGCTTCTCCAATGATAAACAATTTTCGGTACATGATATACCTTGCGTGCTTTTTCGCAACAGCGCAAAATAAAATCAAAATCCTGCGCACCGTCATATTTGGTTCGGAACGGCTCACCAAGGCTGTCTACAATGCTTTTACGCACAAGGAATATATGACAAATATAATTGTTGCTGCGCAAGAATTCCAGATTAAAATCCGGTTTAAAATGTGGATCGAAATAATACATTCCGTCCATTGTCATTTTGTCTTCATCCGTATAAACTGCGTCGATTTCCGGATCCTCATTGAGTGCCTTTACCATCTCATAGCAGGCGTTTAACATGACCTCATCATCATGATCGCTGAGCATAATAAAATCACCATCTGCCAGGGAAAGCGCCTCGATTGTATTTCCCGAAATCCCTTTGTTTTCCGTCAATCTTTTGTATTTTACTCTGGAATCATTACCATAATGCTGTGCAATATAGTTCTGTACGATATCATTTGTGCTTCCGTCTGCAAGGCAAAGCTGCATATTGGAATACGTCTGATCAAGCACCGAACGAATCAGTGTCTCAAGATAATCAAGCGGCGTATTAAAAAGCGGCACAACCACACTGATCAGCGGCCTGTATGCAAACTTCGCACGTCTTTGCCGTTTGAGCTCCCTTTGCGTCGGCAAATTGCGCTTTGCCCACTCATCATACTCAAACACATGCTCAAGCCGGCTTTCCCAGTCACCTGCTGACTTCTTATCCCCGTATGCCATGATTTCTTTGGAAATGTATCCACCAATCGTCTCCATCTCCAAATACACTTTTTCGGTACGAAGCTGCTCCCTTGGCACGTAAATCGAAAAACCGCATACATCGCTTGTTTGTATTCGAAATACGTCAGCAACATCCTCCCGTTCATTTTTCCTTATTTCGCAATCAAGAAATTTTCCCTTCTCATCACGAATCACGAGACTGACAGGCAGCCCCTGCTGATGGAACACCCATCCGCGAATATATAAGGAGTACACATGATATCCCACTTCGTCAATACAAAATTGCAAACCGCTTTGTTCCTGCGTCAAAAGCGGTCTAAGTGCAGCAACCGGGTCATACCCGCGAAGCTTATTTAACACCCTTCCAAAATAGTGAACAACCGGCGTTTCCTGCATCTGGCGAATCTGCTCCTGCCGAAACCCAACAACCGACAGCATCTGCTCTTTTTCACTCTGTTGTTTTGTCAATTGTGCGTTTGCCAGGGCAAGTGCCTCTGCCTGCATTTTTTTGTTATGCTCTTCCTGCAAAAGAGCAGCCTGCAGCATTTTCTCCGTCATATAGCAGGACAAATGAACTGACACGGTTCCCGGCATTCCGTCTGAAAGAAGAATTTCTATCGATTGTTCTTTTTTTAATTTCACGATATTTCCATCATACCCAATACCATCGGTTATAAAATTAAGCGAAATCTGCTCGCTTGCAAATTTCACCAAGCTCCTGACATAAACAAAGCATATGTCATACGGGAACGAAATCGCAACCGTTCTTGCATGCATTTTGACAGGTACGGAAAATGTCAATTCGTCCAAATCTTTCTGCTGAAGTTTACATGCTTGTTTCTGCTGCGTTCCGTCTTCATAAGATACCGTGACAAAAACCTCTTGCTCTTGTCTTTTTTCGACAACGCGCTTCATCAATTGGTTCAAATCTATGATTGGCATATTATACTCATATTTCATGGTGGAAAGCTTTGTATAATCGCCGTCAAGCGACTTCTGAAACGCCTCTTCACGCTCTTTAAACGCTGCAATTTCATCGTCACGCATCCCAAAATGCGTATACAAATCAGACCCTTTCAGACCTTTTCGTACATCCAAAGGATCTCCCACATAATAATGAATACCACGATATAGGATAAAGTCGCTTGGCACGGCATCCTTGAGTACCCATTCATAATCAATGACATGCCATACACCATCCTGCACCAAAATGTTATCGGGAATCAAATCAATATTGCATGCCTTGCCCGACACTTCCTTGACAAGCTGTGCATACTGCTCAAACAACTGATAAAAGCGCTCCGTTTCACCGGCTTCCAGACACAAATCCAATTCGTCCGAAAGACTGTTTCCCTGCACATATGCAAAGACGGTTTGTCCTTCTATTTGCAATGTTTCATTCGGGCAAAGAATCGTCCCCTCGTAAGCCCTTTTCAGCAGCTGCTCATTTTGATACATCTGTTCAATATGCACTGCGCTGCGCTCTGACATCGGCACCTTTTGAACGTATTTCCGGCCGGCTTCATCCATCAGAATATTGGTTCGTATAGCATACGCCGGATTTCTATCATTTGAAAATTTGGAATAGATAACCTTTAACATGTTATTCTCCTAAAGCGACAACCAAAAAAGAATTGGAAACCTCCGGAAACAGATTATGCGCTATTGCAAAATCGAATCCATCCCTCTCCAGAAACACTTCCACTCTCTCTTGATCGAGATTATTATAATTCTGAGACAGTTCTCCAACCTTTGGCAGATAATCGTCTGAATAAATCTGCATAGGCAGCTTGTAGTCAGGATACGGATAATAAAACGTATGGTTTGAAAGTCCCGCACTATTTAAGATGGCACACAGTTCCGATTTATCAAACGTCTTGACACCACTGCTGACCGGATAATGCTTTAACCCTTCTCCAATGAGGCTCGTATGATCCTCCATGCATCCCGAAAGGTATTTCATTCCCAAACGGTTCTCGATGGCAATGACAATCTGTCCGCCCTTCTTTAAATGCTTTTTGATAATCTCCAAAAAAGCAGTATACGGCTGCTCTATATTTACATAGCATTCCGCATACTCAAATACACCAATGAGTGTGATGACATCATATTGTTTTGTCAGCGTCTTTTCCACATCTGTAAAATTACCAACTTTGATTGTGATATTGTCATGTGCCCGATTCCGGTTTGCGTTAATCAAGCTCCTTTGTTTTGAAAGCTCAATACAGTCAACATGACGGCTCATCTCGGCAAGCTTTCCTGTGATTGCACCACAGCCGGAACCGATTTCAAGCACTTCCATGGATTTGTCAATCGGAAGCCACGCCACAATATTGCTCCGGATATGTGAAAAATGATACAAGACAGGCCAGCTGTACTTCTGCGCAATCACACTGTTTAGTTCTTCTTCCGTATGTGTTTTTGCAAGGTCTAAAAGGGTCTGCTCTATTTCGCCATCCGAGTATAAATCCTCGCCACAATATTGATCAAGCTCAAGCTTAATCTTTCCAACCATTTCTTCCATGCGTTACTCCCTATTTGACACATTCGACTACAACTTCAGAATTCATATCATAAAAGCCAACCGTATTCTTGTCTGATACAACAGTCATGTTACACACATCATACAATCTGTGAAAGACATGAAACGCTCCGGCTACATATCCTGTGCATCCAAGCGAAATCAAGTATTCCCCGCCCTGTAAATCCGCCTTCTGGGTAAATGTTACAATGCGCGTATCTCCCGGCTTTAACACCCCCAGATCAGCACGTTCATACATCGTATTGGTTCCGGTAATATCCGTTCCCTGAAGATTTTTGATGGTAAATGCCACAATCGGGTCTTCAACCGGCTCTTTGATTTCAACCTTGATTCGAATTTGAAACTGCTCGCCCTTTTCAACCAGATTGGTGATGTTTCCATGCTTATCCAAAATGGCAAAATCCGATAATACGGCTATTTTTTCGCCGTATTCCTGTATCTGCGGATTCAGCGTCAGCTGACTCATCCATGTGCCGTCACCTGCTGTTTGCGGATGCTGCGACACGTTCTCTTCTTTTGGCTTACCTGCCTCATCATTCTGTGCGTTCGAAGCCTCCTGCGCTTTACCCTCCTGCTCACTTTGCTGTGCATCCATCAAATCTGATGCATCGACTTGATTGACAAGTACCTTCTTGAACAAATCCACCATCTCACGCGGGGATCCTTCTTTGAGCTTCACGCCCTGGTTGAGCAAAATGACGCGGTCGCAATATTTACTGATACTGCCCAAATCGTGCGAAACAAACAAGATCGTTTTGCCTTGCTTTTTGAATTCTTCGAACTTTTTATAGCACTTTGCCTGAAAGAACACATCTCCGACAGATAGTGCTTCATCTACGATCAAGATTTCCGGATCGATATTGATGGCTACCGCAAAGGCAAGTCTGACAAACATACCGCTTGAATACGTTTTAACAGGCTGATACACGTAGTCTCCAATATCCGCAAAGGCAAGAATATCGTCTAATTTGGCATCAATTTCTTCCTTGCTAAAACCAATCATTGTACCATTTAAATAGACATTTTCGATGCCGTTGTATTCCATGTTAAAGCCGGCACCAAGCTCAAGCAGTGCCGAAATGCGGCCATCAATTTTGACATCACCGGAAGTCTGGTTCAAAACACCGGTAATAATTTTGAGAATTGTAGATTTACCGGAGCCATTTGTTCCGATAATACCGACCGTCTCACCTTTTTTCACATCAAACGACACATCGTTTAACGCATAATGCTCCTTGGACTGCACCTTTTTGCCGAGTCCAAGTGCCTCTTTGAGGCGGTCTGACGGTTTGTCATATAATTTGTATATTTTACTTACATGTTCTATCCGGATTGCCAGTTCTTCCATGTCGAATCCTCTCAATTGTAATTATAATACGTCTGCAAAATGTGGTTTTAAGCGCTTAAACACAACTGCCCCAAGCACAAACACAATCGCTGTTAACACCCAGAAATAAAGGGTCTGATATGGTTCGTCCCAAAAACCTTTTCCATACAGGATGGCGCCACGATAGCCTTCAATCACATAATACATTGGATTACATTTAAAAATGAACTGCAATGCAGCATGGTTTTCCAATTTGCTCACAGGCCACATAATCGGTGTCACCCACATACCAATCTGCAGTAATATGGCAATGATTTGGCTCAAATCGCGAAAGAAAATGACAACCGCGCATGTCATATAGCTCAGCGCCAGCACAAACACAAACATACAGACAGAATAATAAATCACCTGTAACGTGTACCCGGTTGGATAATATCCGTAAACGGAACAGACCACAAGCAGAAATGCCACAAAAAAAATGTGCACAAACAATGCAGAAATAATTTTTATGATTGGAAGCACACTGATTTTGAAGACCACCTTTTTGACCAGATAGCTGTATTCCATCATCGCACCTGTTGCATTGTTTAACGCCTCACTGAAAAAGAACCACGGAATCAGTCCGCAGGAGAGCCAAATCACAAACGGCACTTCTCCTCCTCTTTTTCCAAGAACGCCCGAACTGGCATTGAGACCTTTTTCAAATACAATCCAGTATAATACGATCGTGACAACCGGCTGGATAAACGCCCATATGATTCCAAGATAGGAACCGGCATATTTTGTTTTGAAATCATTTTTTGACAATTTAAAAATGAGAGCTCTGTTGTCCCAGAGCTCCTTTGGCAATGATAAAAAACGTCCCATTTTATCTCCCGGCCTTTACTTCTGATAAGAGCTGATGCCGCCCCATTTTGTATCTTTCTCTGAAATGGTAAGGTCAGCCTCGGTCATTCCTTCCGGCATTGGCCACTCCACACCAATCTCAGGATCACTCCAGAGAAGTCCGCCCTCATCGTTTGGATGATAGAAATCCGTACATTTATAAGCAAATTCTGCATAGTCGGAAAGGACGATAAAGCCATGTGCAAAATTCTTTGGAATGAAGAACTGTTTTTTGTTCTCCGCTGAAAGTCTTACTCCAAACCATTTTCCAAAGGTTTTTGAACCCGGACGAAGGTCAACCGCCACATCGAACACTTCACCGACAACGACACGAACGAGCTTGTCCTGCGGATAATTGATCTGGAAGTGGAGTCCTCTCAACACGCCTTTTTTGGATGCAGACTGATTATCCTGTACAAACTGTACGTCGATTCCGGCTTCTTTGAAGTCATTGTAATTGTATGTCTCCATAAAATAACCGCGCTCATCGCCAAATACCGTTGGTGTAATGACCTTTAATCCTTCAATTTCACATGTCTCTACTGTAATTTTTCCCATTTCTCTGTCTCCTTACTCTACATATTTTCCGAAGAATCTCTATCCTTATCATAATCAAGCTTACGCACATGATACTGGATATCCTCCAATATCTTGCGGTTCGCTGCAATGAGGTCTGCCTGCAGACCTATGATAAACGTCGTAAATCCGAGCATCATAAGCGTACTTGCCAATATGAGCGACTGGACATGACCGGCCCCATTTCCCATGCAGAACATTACCAGGAAAGCAACGCCGATTACAAATCCGATTCCAAACACAGTGCCGCCAATGATGCTAAAGAATTTGAGTGGCTGGTACATCATAAAAGCACGCAAAATTGTCACCATAGATTTCTTGACGTAGCCCATCATGCTGCTGAAAAGTCTTGATGGACGGAGCTCTGCATTCGTACGGATTGGCACAGATTTCTGTGCGATTTTACGTCTTCCTGCCTGAATAATCGTCTCGAGCGTATACGTATACTCATTGATGACATTTAGGTGCATCGCGCCCTCTCTGCTGTATGCCCTGAATCCGCTCGGCGCATCCGGAATATCCGAATTGGATGCCACGCGCACGGTCCAGCTTCCGAAATGCTGCAATTTCTTCTTCAGTGGTGAAAAATGCGCCGTCTGGTCAATCGGCCGTTCACCAATGACAATATCTGTCTCACCATTTAAAATAGGACGCACCAGTTTTTCGATATCATCGCCATTGTACTGGTTGTCCGCATCTGTATTGACAATAATATCTGCGCCGTTGCGGAGGCACGCATCAATTCCTGCCATAAAACCATACGCAAGACCTTTGTTGCGCTTGAAGTTCACCACATAATCAACGCCCCACTTGCGCGCCACTTCTACCGTATCATCCTTGCTTCCGTCATTGATAATCAAATACTCAATCTCATCAATGCCATCGATGTGCTTCGGCAAATCGTTGAGCGCAATTTCAAGTGTCTCTGCCTCATTATAACAAGGTATCTGAATTATTAATTTCATCTCTCATCTCCTGCTAATTATCCGATAAAATTACTTGTGCACAGACTTTTCCAAATTAAGCCTACGCATACAGTTTTAGTATATATAAAAAAAGAGGAAATTACAAGAAGTATCTCTCATCTTTGTAATTTCCTCTATATCTTGTTGTTTTTTATTTCGGGTATTTCCCGGCCGGTTTACGTTCAACGAGCGCAAGCCGTAACACATATGCCAAAAAATCCCCGATAATCGTAATGAGGCGGTGCGTCACAGAGAGTGTAACAACCATGCCTTCCCCCATCACATTGCCAAGAAGCAGCGTGATAACGAGCTCTCTGACGCCGATTCCACCGGGTGCTCCCGGCACGACGAATCCTAAAACCCAGGCAATTACATAACCGGAAACAATCAGTGCCGCCGAAGAAAGCGTAAAGGCTCCGCCCATATAACAGTACAAAATTACCATGATAGTACCAAGGCTAAATAGAACGATTCCGTTCAGGAGCATATTGCGAAGCACAGTTAGCACAAGCTCCTTTAGACTGTTTTCTTTCAAAAAATCCCTGATTTTTTTTCGAAATACGGCAAATACCAACAGGACAAATATGACTCCGGCAAGCAAAACGGCACAAATTACTATAAGATACCGTTCCCCAAACACCTTAATAAGCGCAAGTTTTAACTGATTTGCAGAGACGAGCACCGCCATCAGAAAAGCCACGGTAATGAGCGTCAGCACTTCTAAAACACTCGCTGCAGCCAACTTTTTCTGACTCATACCAAGCTTATCGGCAAACAAATTGCGCTCTACATAGTGCATGACATTTCCCGGAAGATATTTACCAATATTAGCCTTCGCATATACGACAACTGCTTCCTTAAGCTTGTCTTTTTTACCTGTAAAATATGCAAGCCAGCCATACCAGGCCGTACCCGACACAAATACCGTAGCAGTCTTAATCAGGACACTCAGCAATACAACCGCAAGAAACACCGGCCAATTGTCGACGTGCGAAAAATCAAATCCAAGCACAATGACTGCACGCACGATAAATACTATCGAAAGAAGCGAAACTGCATTTCCGACAAGCTTCAATATTTTTTTCGCATTCCATTTTTTTGTCTGTTTTTCTTCCATATCTGCTCCAATTAAAAGCTTAACAACACACGGATAAAGCACATATAATAATAGATTGCCCAAGTCGGCACATGCGCAAGTTTCTCGTAATGTTCTTCGGAATAGGCTTTGTTTTTGCGTGCCAGATAAAATGCCAGTTTATGATTCCACTTACATTTTGCACTGTCGTCAACCGAAACACTCTTACCATGCTTTGCATAGTACTGTTTCTTTGCTTTCGCCAAATTGTACTTAAACACCAGCGCTCTCTTTTGACTCTTAAGCATTTTTGTATCAGAGATATGACTGTCAATAATTGCGCCTGCTTCAACCGCTGACTGATACATTGCCAAAGCCTTTTCATTGCGGATGACACAACTTGTATGCTTAATTGGATTACCTTTCATTTCCTTAAGCCAAATATCGCCAAAGCTGATATCGGCGCTCCGGCCGAAATGATCCTGGCAGAGCATACAACTGCTCTGTTCAAAAAAGAATGCATTTTTGTATGCACAGATTGTTTTGGTGTAAGAGAGTGTTTTTTCACTGCCATCCTTATAAATGACAGAAGAAATACCACGCCAGTGACCACGTCTGTAATACATGCGAACTGCATCTTTTAAACTGATGTTGCTCTTTTGGAGAGAAAGTGTTGTAGCCTTCTCACTGTGGTTTCCGCTACAATACAATCCCAATTTCAGCACAATTTTCTTTGCGAGCTCTTCATCTTTTTCAATCATCGCTGTTAAGGAACGCATCAGACACGGCACTAACACAACCGCCACACGTCCTTCAAACTGACGCACCACATCTAAATGCTGCAGAAGCGGCATGGACATATAAATGCTCGAAGATGCACTTCTGAGTTCTTCCTCTGTTGTCGCAATAAACGTCTCATAAGATAACTGTTCATCTTGGATCACGCTTCTTGTGACCCATGCCCCATCTATCTGACCTGTTTTCAGCAAATGACACAGAAGCCCTGTAATCATGCCTCCACTTGCTGCATTCGCGCGAATTGTCTCGTCGCTTGCATAGCCTTTCCTACAAGTAATGTGCTCTCCCAAATATTTGTCCGGATTGGCATAATCAAATAGTTTTCCGCATTTTGGTGGCTTTTTGCATACTTCATCAATCACTTCTGAGATATAAACAATATTATTTCTTGAGCTTGCAAGCACGGCATCATGATGAGCAGAAAGCTTTTCGCGAATCTTTGCTTCATCGGCTTCAAAATGCGCAAAGCTCTGTTTTAATTCATCAAGACTCAATTTGGAAAAATCTGCCGCATACTGTCCCAGTTCAAACATATCCAGTACTTCCTGGTACTTATGGCTCCAGCCCACAAGCAATACCGGCACCTCTTTTTCAAGCGCCCCGATCATAGCATGGAATCTGGACGCAACAAGGAACTTACATCTGCTGATGTGCTCACGGATTTCCTCCGCATCCATCTCCTCATGAAACCATCTGACATTTGTCTTGTCAGATACCGCCTCATAAATCGCATCTCCAATCATGAGATCGTTGTTGCGCGGTTTTTCGCTGTGAATTCTAGCTGCATTGGCAATCAAAAACACACCATAGCCACGTCCTGTCAGATATTCGATAAAGCTAACCATGACACTTTTGTAATCGATGCCAAGCTTGTTACACTTTTTGTTTACGACGGAACTGATGGAAAGTCCTACGACACGGTCGTCAAAAAACGGATCACTTTCCCACCTTTCAGCAACCTTCTTGGTCCACGCGTCATTATCCGGCATCGTAAATGCGCCATCCGCACAAAGCTTTACATTGTCTGTGATACCGATTCCCGTCAAGTTGTCAAGCGTCCCCTGTCCGCGCGCAATGACAAGCTTAAGCTTTGGCAAAATCCATTTTGCAAGGAATTTGTTCCATCCATTCTTAAATGTTCCCATCGCTTGCGAATACTTCACAACAGGCGTTCCGACAAGAAGCGGCACTGCCGCGCACACGAAGGCATACGTATTCATGACAAATCCGCGGCTGTCGACAAACGAAATACCCGCCTCATCAATGACAAGATCCGTCAGACTATATGCTTTCAGAATTTTGTTTTTCAAAAGAAGCGCTTTTATCGGCGGACACCAGCGGAACAGCCAATATAAGATTGCAAGCGGAAATGCGATAAACAGCAATTTTTCAGGCGTACACGGTACGACTGTAATAAAGTCCCACGGCAGCTGCTCTTTATCCTCCCCCGGATAGACACTCATCAAATTCACATTGAGCCTGTCTCCGTATTTTTCATGCAATTGTCCGATCGAACTTTGCAGCATCGCTGCAGCACCTTTGTTTCCGCTATAGCTCGCAGCTGTGATTGCAACTGTAATATCTCTCACGTTATTACTCTCCATCCAATGATTTTAAAGCTGTTTCATCTCTTTGATCCGCTCCACAATATTGTATCCGTATCCCGGATCTGTGGCCCATCCTTTTCCTTGTGGATTTTCCTTGATACCAAGCCATTCCACAACCGGTGCACACCCTCTTGTCACATACTGGAACCGTCCATCTACACAAGGATTGTTAAGCGGCTCCGTGCTTGCATATGCTTTCAGGTGCTGTACCTGTGCACGGATTCCGATGCGGACCGACGGAAACGATGCACCGCTTGCGCCGCCTCCGACAGCTCCCAGTCCCGCAAAGTTAAACTGTGTGATCTTGACATCTCCTCCGTACCGCAAGAATCCGGTTTCCTTCATCGCCTGCACAAATGCTACTTCAGCGCGCACGCCCTCTGCCGCACACTCTTCGATGTATGTCTGACAGAATTTTTTGAGCGTCTTCACGTCTGTCGAGGCATAATAAGCAGGAAATGTAGCATATTTATTATAGTATGCCATCATTTCATCAACCGTAACCGTCGTATCTCCCATAATCGAATATCCATTGACACTGACAGCATCATTCATTGAAATCTTCACAACGCTTCCTGTCGTTCGGATTCCGCCCTTTGATATCACGACCACTCTTGCCTTGTATGTGCCCGATTTTCCACCAAGATCTGCAATATTGACCTGTGCAATATAGTCTTTTCCTGATTTTTTAGCAGTATAAGTAACTTTGTCGCTCTTATCATTATTCATCCACACGACAAATTGCACCTGTGCAATTCCGCCGGGTGCCTTAAGCCCCTTGAGATTTGCCTGAAATGTTCCCTGCGATGTCTTTTTATTGGAAACCGTCACAGAACCGATTGTGGCAGGTTCAATTGTATATTTCGTCTCACCACATATTGTATACTTATTGCTTCCGACTCCACAAGAATATACTGCTACTATGTAGGTACCTGCTTTTGCGATCTCACTGTTATCAATGACTGCTTTGTATTTGCTTCCGCTTTTCTTCGCCTGATACGTATACTTTGTTTTGTCACCGGACACAGTGACCACAAACTTCACACCGCCGACGCCACCGCTTGCTGCAACGTTCGATGCGCTAACGGTTGCTGTTTTTTTGCTTTTGTCAAGTTTTGCCTTCACGATTGCAACCGGTTTCTTGATTTTAAAGCTCTTATTATTTCCGATGGTTTCAATTCCGTTCTTCGTCACAACGCGGACACACGCTTTATAAGAACCATAATTATTCTGATGATATTTGATGTTTCCATTCACGCGATACACATTGCCGGTCTTTTTCGCTGTATACGTTCTTAAATCACTCTTATCTGACTTACTCCATACATCTACCGACACACTTTTGATTGCAGTCTGTGCACTCACACCGGAAACATCTAACGTAAACGTTCCCTTTTTTTCGTTCTGTTCCGCCAACTTAACTGCCCCGGTATTTGCCGGATGTACGGTAAATTTCGTTTTCTTCACACATTTGGTTGTGTTGAATGCAGTCTTTGCATAAACATATACATAATATTTGCCACTACGTTTAACCTTGGTGATTGCATAGTTGAGCACATATTTGTCCCCCTGCAGCGTCGCCGGATATGTGCCAATTGTCCCTGCTTTATCCGATTCGTGCCAAATCTGCATAGATACACTCTGCGCATCCGCAAGATTGTCTGCTGTAATTGCATACTTTTTGGCCGTCGAGTTCACCGGCTTACATGTAACGCTTACCTTTTTAAACTCAGGTTCCTCAAATGTAAATGTTGTCTTTGCAATGAGCTTCAGTTTTCCCTGACTATCCTCACTCATCGCAGCCACAAGATAATCTCCGGACACATATCCATGATACTTGATATCTGCAACTGCAGAATAAACACCTGCCTGTTCCGTCGCATTATATAAAATCATCTGATTTGGACTATTTACCGGATAAACTTTAAACTTGAGCTTCAGGCCGCTTTCCAGTCCCTTGATGAACATTTTGAAGGTTCCGTTTTTGTAATTCTTATCTGATATTCCAACTTTACCGTTTGCAGCACCTTTTTCGAGTCCGAAATACTCCGCGATACCGGTCGCATCTGCAATTCCGAGCTTTTTCAGCTTGTCCTCACTCGAGAGATAATTGGCGGCGTCGCTTGCATTTGATAAAAATGCATGCTCAATGATAATGCCCGGGAAACCGTATAATTTACTGTTTTTGATGACACCGTAGTAATCAGCGAGGGATCCGTTCGGATACTTCGTTCCATCACCTGAATTGCGGATCTGAATGCCGTTATTTTTGAGTCCGAGTGCAACCAGTTTTGCCTGAATTGCACTTGCAAGTGATTTGCCGGCACTGCCTACTGCTGCGTTATAATTGGCATTTGGATAAAACACACAGGCGCCGTTGGCTGTGTTTGTTGTGGAAGAGTTCAGATGAATGCTGACGTATGCATCTGCACCAACGTTTCTTGCATACTCCACGCGCTTTGCATTGTCCTGAACGGATGTGGTTCCCGGTGCCGGACATGCCTCGGTGCTACGCGTCATATAGACAGTGACACCATCATACGTTTCCAGTTCTTCCTTACAGTAGAGCGCGATTTTTAAATTGAGCGTTTCCTCGCGATAACCGTTTCCGGATGCACCCGCATGTGTGCTGTCATGTCCCGGATCAAGCACGACCGTTACATTCCCCTGTGCCTTCATCGGCGCAAGCGAAAACGTACTGATTCCCTGCGGCACACCTTCTGCGTCTGCAAGTGCTTCGCCAATCTGATCAACCGTTGTCGTTACATTCATGCCATCTACCGTTACAATATCAGCCTGAATGTCTGATGCATCAATCTCTTCATTCCCAAGAGAAACGACCTCATTGACACCAAAATATGACTGGATGCCAATCTCATAAAGCTGAACCGTATACTGCTTGCCGTCTATTTCATATGTAAGACCTGTAACCTGATAAATGCTCTTCTCTGTGGCATCATCAAACGGTTGTTCAAATAAGACCGTATCGTCACTAATATCTGCAGACGGTACGCATAGTTCATTGCCCGTATACAAATTGGTCAATGTCAGCGCCGCAGAAGAAACCGGATATGTTCGGTCTCCAATTCCTACCATGAAGTGCTGCACGCCCGGTGCAGATATGCTCTCTGATTCCACGTACAGGTAGTTAAGCAGCGTCTCCGCCTTACCTTCTTCTGCCTTATTTTCACTGTCTGTCTGTACGTCACCTTCCGGCTCACGCTCCTTTTCTGTTTTATCGCTCACCGCGTTACCGCTGATTGCCATCTCCTGCATCACCGTATTTCCGCTGACTGCGATTTCTTCTGTATATCCGATCTGTGCAAACGCACTTCCTGAAAATACGCTCTCAGCCGCAAGCCATATTGCCAAAAAGCCTGCCAATCTTCTCATACTCTGTTTCTTCATATGTAACTCCTTTACGGTAAAATAACCAATCATATTGATTCTATGTTTGACATAAAAGCCCACTTTGCTTCATTTTACAACTTTTTTCCGCTTCATGCAATGACAAATTATGTAAACTTCTTGCTTTTTTACTAAATTATTCTTACATTTTTTGTGTTGTCGCACAATTGAATAACCTATCGTTTTGCAGTAAAATTGTCACGAGGGTATTATCTCAAAAAATCAAAGGAGGGACAATCATGAAGATTGCAAAAAAAGTATTATCAACAATGCTTGCGCTTGCAGTAGCTGTGACATGTATTACCATTCCGGCCACTCCTGTGCAGGCAGCCCCTAGAACAACGTCCTATGTTTACGATGCCAAAACGGGTATCAACTATCAGGACAAGATCCGTTGCCCAATCGGTGAACACGGTACGACATCTTATCTCTACAGCGCAGGTTCAGGTGATTATATCGCCAAAGCCAAGGCAGACAGCAAAGACTTAATTGTAAAAGTTACACAAAAAACGAATTA
>JAGKTY010000083.1 GCA_021153185.1 Lachnospiraceae bacterium | reverse complement strand
TCATAGTGCCGAATCAATATTCATAAAAAAATTATGTAAATATGATATTTCATTTTATGAATGGTTGTATGGTTCTGAATTATAATAAGCGTTAAAATAAGGAGGATGTAATGTTAGACATCAAATTTTTGAGAGAGAATCCGGATATCGTAAAACAGAATATCAAAAATAAATTTCAGGATGATAAGCTTCCACTCGTGGATGAAGTCATTGAACTTGATTTAAAAAAACGTGAGGCACAGGGAGAAGCGGATGAGCTTCGTGCAAAACGTAATCAGATTTCAAAACAGATTGGTGCATTAATGGCCCAGGGCAAAAAGGAAGAAGCAGAAGAGACAAAGAAACAGGTCGCAGCATTCGCTTCCAGACTTGCCGAGCTTGAAGTTATCGAGAAAGAACTCGATGAAAAACTGACAAAGAATATGATGGTGATTCCTAATATTATCGACCCATCTGTTCCGATTGGTAAAGACGATTCCGAAAATGTGGAAGTAACAAAATATGGTGAACCGGTTGTACCTGATTTTGAGATTCCATACCATACAGAGATTATGGAAAAATTTGACGGTATCGATATCGATGCGGCAGGTCGTGTTGCCGGAAATGGATTCTACTATTTGATGGGCGATATTGCCAGACTTCATTCTGCTGTTATTTCATACGCAAGAGATTTCATGATTGACAGAGGGTTCACTTATTGTGTTCCGCCTTTCATGATCCGCAGCAATGTCGTGACCGGTGTTATGAGTTTTGCTGAGATGGATGCAATGATGTATAAGATTGAGGGAGAAGACCTTTACTTAATCGGTACAAGTGAGCATTCTATGATTGGTAAATTTATCGATACGATTGTACCGGAAGAAAAGCTTCCACAGACGCTGACAAGCTATTCACCTTGTTTCCGTAAAGAAAAAGGTGCACACGGTATCGAAGAACGTGGTGTTTATCGTATTCATCAGTTCGAAAAACAGGAAATGATTGTCGTTTGTAAGCCGGAAGAGTCACCGATGTGGTTTGACAAATTGTGGCAGAACACAGTCGATTTATTCAGATCTCTTGATATTCCGGTAAGAACACTTGAGTGTTGTTCCGGTGATCTTGCAGACCTTAAAGTAAAATCATTTGACGTAGAGGCATGGAGTCCAAGACAGAAAAAGTACTTTGAAGTAGGTAGCTGTTCAAACCTTGGAGATGCACAGGCAAGAAGATTAAAAATTCGTGTCAAAGGCGAAAATGGAGAAAAATATTTTGCACATACACTCAATAATACGGTTGTTGCGCCACCACGTATGTTGATTGCTTTCCTTGAAAATAACTTACGTGCAGATGGAAGTGTTGCAATTCCGGAAGTACTCAGACCTTATATGGGTGGTATGTCAGAGCTTACTCCAAAGAATAAATAAGTAAGGGTAGGTAACGTTTTGCATAAGTATTTAAGAGCGATTGGATTTAGCAGGGTAGTAAATAGAAATCAATATGAAGCACTGATGCAGTATGTGATTCAGACATCAACGGATCGCGTTTTTACTTCCCATGATGATGAATTCATGTACGCTGCATACAGCAAAGACTTTGGAAAACGTATCGGATTAACAGTTCGTGGAGAATTTGATGAAGAAAATCATTTTTATACTGATTTTTGTTACCCTTATGTATTGGGTACGAAAATCAGCTCTACGGAAGATATCACAGTAGAAAGACATGCACAAACAGAATCCTTCTCCGGTGTTTGCGATGATATCAAGCTTGGTATTACACTCATTTTTTATTTACAAAATGCAATGGATTATTTAAAAATGAATGGAGCAAACCGTCTTCCGGCGAGGGGAACGACGCTTTCTCTTTCTGCACTTTCTGTTAGCGGTATGATTGTCATGCCTATTTCCAAAAATGACAGTGACAGAGAGAAGGATCAGAAGGCGACTGATTCGAGAAGACGACTTTTGAATGAGGCAAGAAAAGGAAATGAACAAGCCATAGAGACATTGACACTGGAGGATATGGATACCTACAGTAATTTGTCCAGGCTAATTCTAAAACAGGATGTTTATTCGTTAGTCGATACTTACTTTATGCCATATGGAGTAGAGTGTGATCAATATTCAGTGATGGGTGAAATTCTCTCTTATGAATTAATTCAAAACGAGCTGACAAAAGAAGAATTGTACCTTATGTCAATAGTTAGCAATGACTTATTTTTTGACGTCTGTATCAACAAAGAAGATTTATTTGGTGAACCGGAAGTCGGCAGACGATTCAAAGGAGTCATTTGGATGCAAGGAAAAATAACGTTTCCTGCATAATACAAATTCATCACTTCGTGTTGGATTCATAGAAATGGCAGCCGTAGCCAAAAGTACGGTATTTGTTCTCATAGTTAAATGGATATAACAAGCGCCTCCTAAGGTTCAACCATGGTTGACACCGACGGAAGATAAGAAGTGGTAAGTCAGAGTTCGATTCCAGTAAGGATTGACCTGGATGTCAAAGTAAGTTACAATAGAAATTCATCACGAAAGTGATTGGATTCATAGATATGGCGACCGTAGCCAAAAGGCTGAAAAGCCCGAAAATACGGCATTTGTTCCCTTAGTTAAATGGATATAACGGGGTCCTCCTAAGACTCTATTGTAGGTTCGATTCCTATAGGGAACGCTCATTTAAGCAGTAATGACTAGAAAATCATTGCTGCTTTTTTCATGCAAAAACAAGATTTTCGGTGACAAATTTGTCAGCAAAAAGTAGCATGGGGAACCATTTTTGTCAGCGAAAATGATTTCTTGTCACCAATCCATATTTTTCAAAACTGTCATCCGTAGGGATTAAGTATAAAGTAGGATGATGTTTGGGTTGTAAATATAAGAAAAGATGGAAAGAAAAACACTATATTCTTGCCAAAAAAGGCCTGTCGGAAGAGTCCGTTCAGATTAGATGAAAAATAATCTATTCTGGACGGGCTTTTTTGCGTTAGTGAGTGTGTTCAGGGAAAGGAAGTT
>JAGKTY010000025.1 GCA_021153185.1 Lachnospiraceae bacterium | reverse complement strand
GTAATATACCCTATGTATAATAGTTTGAGTGTGGATAGGAGTATGCCATGTTAATCAATCTGACAGATATATTTCAATCAGAGCAAAAGATTATTGAACAGGAAGTGCTGTTTACGCCGGATGAGGTTGTTTCATTCGGAGAAACAGTTCAGATTGTTCGCAAAGAGCCGTCAATCATGAAGCTTTCAAATGAAGGAAAAGGAAAGATTGCGGTGACCGGACACATGGATTTAACACTTGCTATGGTGTGTGATCGGTGTTTAAAGCCAATGGAAGTCCCGGTGTCTTTTGATTATGAGGAGCATATCACAGAAGACGGGCTAACCAATCCCGAAGATGCCGATGAGTTTTTCTACATGGACGGTTTCAAGTTTGATGTAGATCAATATCTTGGCAATGAAATATTGATAAACTGGCCGCCAAAGGTTTTATGCAAGGATGATTGCAAAGGGATTTGTAAGGTATGTGGCAAAGACCTGAACTTAGGGGAATGCGGATGTGATGATTTCGTTCCGGACCCAAGGATGGCAGTGATAAAAGATATCTTTAATATCGCGAATGCGGATAAGGAGGTGTAACGATGTCTATCTGTCCAAAAAATAAGTCTTCTAAGGGAAGAAGAGATAAGAGAAGAGCAAACTGGAAAATGTCTGCTCCAACATTAGTAAAGTGCAGCAAATGTGGTACTTTAATGATGCCTCACAGAGTTTGCAAAAACTGTGGCAGCTACAATAAAAAACAGATCGTAGCAGTTGACTAATGAAATCAAGGCTTTTCAGGGTTCCTGAAAAGCCTGTTTTATTTTTGACGATGACAAGCAAGTAGGCGTTTAACTTGCTTTTTACATACTTTTTTAGTATATTAAGATAGGATAGGAGGGTTTTATGAGCGAGTATATTAATGTTGCGGTAGATGCAATGGGTGGCGACAATGCACCGATGGAAATCGTAAAAGGTGCGGTTGATGCGGTTAATGAAGCAGGTAATGTCAAAGTCATGTTGCTTGGGGATGAACGTGCGTTGCACAGTGAATTAAATCAATATCAGTATCCGAGGGAACAGATTGAGCTTGTTCCGACAACAGAAGTCATTGAGATGGCCGAGCCACCGGTTAATGCAATCCGTAAGAAGAAAGATTCTTCTATCGTAAAAGGAATGATGATGGTACGGGAGGGCAAATGTGATGCATTTGTATCAGCCGGTTCAACAGGCGCTGTTTTGGTCGGCGGACAAGTCCTCGTTGGGCGTATCAAAGGAATTGAGAGACCACCGCTTGCACCACTGATCCCAACAAAGACAGGTGTGTGCTTATTAATTGATTGTGGTGCAAATGTCGATGCAAGACCATCTCATCTGTTGCAGTTTGCAAAGATGGGTTCTGTGTATATGGAGCATGTCATTGGCATCAAAAATCCAAAGGTTGGCATTGCCAATATCGGCGCAGAGGAAGAGAAAGGAAATGCACTCGTGAAAGAGACATATCCGCTTCTGAAAAACTGTCCGGACATCAATTTTGTGGGAAGCGTTGAGGCGCGAGATATTCCTGCAGGAGCGGTCGATGTTGTTGTCTGCGAAGCCTTTACCGGCAATATGATTCTAAAGACATACGAGGGCGTCGGCGCAACATTGATTTCAGCAGTCAAGGAAGGACTGATGTCCACTACGAGATCCAAAATCGGCGCGCTTTTGATTAAGCCGGCATTGAAGAAAACACTCAAAAAATTTGATGCAAATCAGTACGGTGGTGCTCCGCTTCTTGGATTAAAAGGACTGGTTGTAAAGACACACGGTTCTGCAAAAGCAATTGAAGTGAAAAATTCAATTTTGCAGTGTGTGACGTTTAAAGAACAGGCGATTAACGAAAAGATAAAAGAAAAGGTCATTTTGACTGAGTAGGGTAAGGTACAGTCATGGTACGAGATGAGTTCAGAACGATTGTTTCGCAGCTCCTTGGATTGGCAATTGATGAAGTGATGATGCAGTCAGATTTTGTGGAAGATTTTGGGGCGGATTCGCTGGATTTATATCAGATTCTTTTGGCCGTTGAAGAACGGTTTGATATAACGCTTACGGCAGAAGATGTGCAGGAGATTCATACGGTTGCGCAGGCGATTGCAGTGATAGAACGCTATGTTGCGTAAAGGGGGAACCGGCAGATGCAGACGCACGATATCAAAAGTTTGCAGGGAAAAATTGGATATACATTTCAAAATATTGCGCTCCTGAAGCAGGCGCTCACACATAGTTCATACAGTAACGAGCAGAAGATTAACAAACTCCCGCATTATGAACGGATAGAATTTCTCGGTGACGCTGTTTTAGAGCTTGTCAGCAGCGAGTATTTTTATCATCATTACCCGGATATGCCGGAGGGAAGCATGACCAAAAAGCGCGCGAGCGCTGTGTGCGAACAGGCACTTGCGATTACGGCAAGGCAGCTTGAACTTGGTCAATATATGCTTTTCGGAAAAGGAGAAGAGGCAACCGGCGGCAGAAACCGTGATTCCATTATCGCAGACGCGGTAGAAGCGCTAATCGGTGCGATTTACCTCGATTCCAATTTAGATGAGGCAAGGAAGTTTATCCATCATTTTGTGTTAAATGATTTGGAAACAAAGGAACTGTTTTATGATGCCAAGTCCATTTTACAGGAATATGTGCAAAATCACAAATTGGGAACGCTTCTGTATGAGTTGACGGATGAAAAGGGACCGGAGCATGCAAAAGAGTTCTATGTCAATGCGATGCTGGATGATGTCTGTATCGGAACCGGAGAAGGGCACAATAAAAAGGCGGCAGAACAGGCGGCCGCATATGACGCAATCTTGCGCAATCATTATCGAATGTAGTTAGAAAGTTGTAACAATATGTATCTTAAGAAAATAGAAATCCATGGATTTAAATCCTTTGCAAATAAAATTGTATTTGATTTCCACGATGGAATTACGGGTATCGTAGGACCGAATGGTAGTGGTAAGAGTAACGTAGCGGATGCGGTGCGCTGGGTTTTGGGTGAGCAG
Source organism: Lachnospiraceae bacterium (assembly GCA_021153185.1). GTDB lineage: Bacteria > Bacillota > Clostridia > Lachnospirales > Lachnospiraceae > SIG333. Next base: position 30,696 of record JAGKTY010000025.1, on the reverse strand, counting down.
CGCGTGAAACAGCTGCGTGGCGCGAATATGCAGGATGTTATTTTTGCAGGCACAGAGATGAAAAAACCTCTGGGCTTTGCTTATGTTGCCATCACACTGGATAACTCTGACCATTCCCTTGCGATTGATTATGAGGAAGTTACGGTATCAAGGCGTATTTACCGTTCGGGTGAAAGTGAATACATGATCAATGGCACAATTTGCCGCTTGAAGGATGTCAATGAGCTTTTCTATGATACAGGTATTGGTAAAGAAGGGTATTCCATCATCGGACAGGGACAGATTGATAAGATTTTGTCCGGTAAACCGGAAGAGAGACGTGAGCTGTTTGACGAAGCGGCAGGAATTGTGAAGTTTAAAAAGCGCAAAAATCTCTCACAGAAAAAACTGGAGGATGAGAGAAACAACTTAACGCGTGTCACAGACATTTTATCTGAGCTTGAAAAGCAGGTTGGACCGCTTGAGAAGCAGTCTGAAACTGCCAAAATTTATTTGAAGAAAAAAGAAGAATTAAAGACGCTTGATGTCAATATGTTCCTTCTTGAAAATGCCAAATTGACGACGGAGCTGAAGGAAGTAGACGGAAAACTCGAGATTGCATCAGGTGATTTAGAAACAACACGCTCGAAATACGATAACATCAAAGAGGAATATGATAAAGTCCAGCAGGAAATCACGCGGCTTGAGGAGCAGATTACAAACGAACGTGATGCGCTCACGAACACGAGTGTCATGCGTGGAAAACTCGAAGGTGAGATTAATCTTTTAAAGGAAAAAATCAATTCTGCACAGTCGAATGAAGGACATTTCAAATCGCGCCAGGATAGCGTTTTGGGACAGAAAAATTCCCTGCAGGAAGAAAGGGAAACCTTGCTCTCAGGCAAGAAGGTTGTGGATGACCAGCTTGCTGAAATGGAAGAGGGGCGTGCAAAAGCATTTGGAATCCAGGAAGACCTGATTCAAAAAATCGACCGGTACAATACAGATATTGAATCCGGCAAGAATACGATTATCCAGACACTTGAGGAACGTGCAACGATCAAGGCCAAATTGGAACGAGCAGATTCCAATATGGAGCAGTATACGATTAAAAAAGCGGAACTCAATTCAAGGCTTTTAAGCGTCAAGAGTGATGAGGAAGAGCACAAAGCTGAGTACGACAAATTAGAAAAAGAATTTATTGCAATCAATGACCGGATTATTGCATTAAATGATGAGATCACAGACTTAGAAGAACAGAATTCCCTCATGTCGGAGACGCTTTCCGAACAGGATAGGCAGCTTCGTGACCTGCAGGTTTCCTACCACCAGAAGAAATCAAAGTTAGAAGCAGTCAGCAACTTATCTGAGCGCTATGACGGGTATGGACACAGCGTTCAGAAGGTGATGGAGCAAAAGGAGAAAAATCCCGGCATTATCGGTGTTGTTGCAGATATCATCAAGGTGGAGCAGAAATACGAAACTGCCATTGAGACTGCGCTTGGTGGCAATATTCAGAATATCGTAACAGATGATGAAGAGACCGCAAAGGAAATGATTGGGTTCCTCAAGAAAAACAAAGCGGGCCGTGCGACATTTTTACCACTGACAAGTATTACCAAGCCGCAGCAATTCAAGACGCCGGAAGTACTCGAGGAAAAAGGTGTCATCGGAATGGCATGTGATTTGGTTTCTACCGACAAAAAGCATGTCAATGTCGCCAAAGCAATGCTTGGACGTATTGTTGTCGTTGACCATGTCGACAATGCGGTAAAAATTGCGCGGAAGTTTGATTATGGCGTGCGTATGGTTACGTTAGAAGGCGAGCTTTTGATTCCGGGCGGTGCCATTAGTGGTGGTGCGTTCAAAAACGCAAGCAATCTACTGAGCCGTACGCGTGAAATTCAGGAGCTGGAAAAAGCAGTTAAGACGTTATTAAAAGAAGTAGACGCAAAGCTCATTGAAATTGAAGACACAAAGAAAGAGCGAACAAGTATTCGCCAAAAATTAGAAGAGACAAAGGCAACACTTCAGTCACAATTCCTTGCACAAAATACAGCAAGACTGAATTTAAACAGTGCCGAGGAAAAAATGAATGAGGCAAGTCTGGGCTATACCGGGCTCAAGGATGAATATGCAGATGTCGAGAAACAGATTGAGCAGATTCAGACTGAAAAAGAGCAGACAAGAAAAGAGCTTGAGACATCTGAAGCATTGGAACAGAATATCACCAAACAGATTGAGACATTCCAAAAAGAGCTTGAAGAAGCGCGTGTGAAGGAAGAAGAGCAGGCGCAGATTGTTGCGGGGCTTGATTCTGAGATTCAGAAAGTCCGCTTGAAACAAGGCTTTGAGCAGGAACAGGTAAACCGTCTCGATCAGGAGATTGAGAGAGTCAGCAAAGAGCTTGCTGAAATCGAAGAATCCTTAAAGGGTTCCCTTGATGATGTGGCAACCTATCAGGAGAATATCAAACAGCTGGAAGAAACCATTCTTGCATCAGAAAATGCCAAGGATGAAAATCAGCAGAAGCTGAAAGAGGATGAAACGCGTAAGGGCGAGCTGAATGACACATTAAAAGGATTCTTTACAGAGCGTGAAGAACTTGCAGAACGCATCAACGGACTTGATAAGGAGGTCGTTCGTCTGTCTGCGCAAAAAGAGAAGATGGACGAACAGCTTGAGGGCCGCATCAACTATATGTGGGATGAATATGAGATTACGCTCTCAGATGCCGCCAAAATGCGCGATGAAAGCATGGATGATTTACCTTCCATGAAGAAACAGATTGCCGAAATCAACGATGAAATCAAAAAGCTCGGTAATGTCAATGTCAATGCGATCGAAGATTATAAGAATATTATGGAGCGTTACACGTTCCTGAAAACGCAGCATGATGATTTGATTGAGGCGGAAAAAACGCTTCTGAATATTATCGAAGAGCTTGACAGTGCGATGCGCAAACAGTTTACGGAAAAATTTGCAGACATCAGCAAGGAATTTGATAAAGTATTTAAGGAATTGTTTGGTGGCGGAAAAGGTACACTTGAGCTGATGGGGGATCAGGATATCCTCGAAGCAGGAATTCGTATCATTGCGCAGCCGCCGGGAAAGAAATTGCAAAATATGATGCAGTTATCCGGTGGAGAAAAAGCGCTGACGGCAATTGCACTTCTTTTTGCCATTCAGAATCTAAAGCCATCGCCATTTTGTCTGCTTGATGAGATTGAGGCGGCACTTGATGATTCCAATGTCGGCAGATATGCATCATACTTACATAAGCTGACCAAACATACACAGTTCATTGTCATTACACACAGACGCGGCACGATGGAAAAGGCGGACCGTTTATATGGTATCACCATGATGGAAAAGGGTGTATCAACACTTGTGAGCGTCAATTTGATTGATAAGGATTTGACAGATTAGAGGATGTTATGAGTGAAGAAAAATTAGGATTCTTTGGAAGACTAAAGGCAGGTCTTACCAAAACAAGAGACAGTATTGTACACGGATTTGACAGTGTGTTTTCCGGATTTGATGCCATCGATGAAGAGTTCTATGAGGAATTGGAAGAAATTTTAATCATGGGCGATACGGGAATGCACGCCACAGAGGAAATCATTGAACGCTTAAAAGAAAATGTAAAGGCGAAGCATATCAAGGAACCTTCGGCCTGTAAAGAGCTTTTGATTGAGAGCATCAAAGAGCAGATGTCATGTGAGGAAAGCTCCTACGATTTTGAACATGAGCAGTCGGTTGTCCTGGTGATTGGTGTCAACGGCGTAGGCAAGACGACAACGGTCGGAAAGCTTGCCGGCAAACTCAAAAATCAAAACCGTAAGGTGCTTTTAGCTGCTGCAGATACATTCCGTGCGGCGGCTGTGGAGCAGCTTGAGGAGTGGTCGCACCGTGCAGGTGTCGATATTATCACAGGTGCAGAGGGCAGCGATCCGGCGAGTGTTATTTTTGATGCAGTAAACGCAGCAAAAGCAAGAAATGTAGATGTTCTTTTGTGTGATACTGCGGGAAGACTTCACAACAAGAAAAATCTGATGGAAGAGCTGAAAAAAATCAACCGCATTATTGACAGAGAATTTCCGGGGGTACATAGGGAAAACTTGATTGTACTGGATGCGTCCACCGGACAAAATGCGTTAAATCAGGCGAGAGAATTCAGTCAGGTCGCAGATATTACAGGTATTGTTTTAACCAAAATGGACGGAACGGCAAAGGGTGGTATTGCCATTGCAATCTCATCTGAATTGTCAGTGCCGGTGAAGTATATTGGTGTCGGTGAGACGATTGATGATCTACAAAAATTTGATTCAGATCAATTTGTGAATGCGCTCTTTGATGTCAAGGGCGATGAGGAGGCACAGGATGAGTAATACAGAGATGTTGACACTTGAGAGATTTGAGGAAGCATCAGAGCGTGTCAAGGATGTGACACAGCCGACTGAGCTGATTTTCAGTGAATATCTCTCCAAAATGACAGGAAATAAAGTGTATTTGAAGCCGGAAAATATGCAGTTTACCGGTGCATATAAAGTGCGTGGTGCTTATTATAAAATGAGTACCTTAACAGAGGAAGACAGACAAAAGGGTGTGATTACGGCATCTGCCGGCAACCATGCACAGGGCGTTGCCTATGCGGCACAGCGTTATGGCGTCAAGGCAGTCATTGTGATGCCGACGACGACACCGCTTATTAAGGTCAATCGTACAAAGAGCTTTGGTGCAGAGGTTGTTTTATATGGCAATGTATATGACGAAGCATGCGCAAAAGCATATGAGCTGGCGGAAGCACATGGATATACCTTTGTGCATCCGTTTGATGATTTAGCCGTTGCGACAGGTCAGGGCTCGATTGCAATGGAAATTGTAAAGGAGCTTCCACTTGTAGATATTATCCTCGTACCGGTTGGCGGAGGCGGACTTGCAACAGGTGTTTCCACACTTGCAAAGCTGCTTAATCCAAAGATTAAAGTAATTGGTGTAGAGCCGGCGGGCGCGAACTGTTTGCAGGAGTCATTAAAAAATGGGAAAGTGACGACACTTCCGTCTGTCAATACGATTGCGGATGGTACTGCCGTCAAGACGCCGGGGTCGAATATTTTCCCATATTTACAGCAGAACTTAGATGATATCATTACGGTAGAGGACGAAGAGCTTGTAGTTGCATTCCTCGATATGGTTGAAAACCATAAGATGATTTGTGAAAACTCCGGATTGTTAACGGTTGCAGCACTCAAACATCTCGATGTGAAGAACAAAAAAATCGTTTCGATTTTAAGTGGCGGTAATATGGATGTCATTACGATGTCGTCCGTTGTTCAACAAGGATTGATTTTCAGGGACCGTATCTTTACGGTGTCTGTATTGCTTCCTGATAAGCCGGGCGAGCTTTGCAGAGTCGCAGAGGTGATTGCAAAAGAAAACGGTAATGTCATCAAGCTTGAGCATAATCAGTTTGTATCGACCAACAGAAATGCAGCTGTGGAGCTGCGCATTACGCTCGAGGCGTTTGGAACAGAGCACAAAAACCAGATTATGAAGTGTCTTGAGGAAAACGGATACCAGCCGAAGTTAGTCCGGACGAATATTTAATCCGAAAAGGCTTCTCTACTTTGCGTAGATTGTTCCCCTTTTTGTATTGCGATACAATGGCAATACAAGGGGGGGATTTTTTATGGACAATATGACTGCAAAGGTAAGCTGTTTTGCCAGAGCTTATCACCACAAACAGAATACGATACATATTTTTGATGACTCTGTTGCTGCGGCAATTCTTATGGATGATTATGATGAGATTGCCATGAATATGACTGCGGGCGTCAATTTTTTTATGCCCGATTTTAAGGGGACAAAGGAAGAGGGGCTGCGACTTATTGTTGATAAACAACTGTCACCATCTGTGCTTGCAAGGAGTGCTTACTGCGAAGGAAAACTTTTGCGGGAAAAAGAGAAGGATTGCAAACATCTGACCAAAGAGGAATTTAATCAGCTTCTTTCGCATATCAGTGAGATGCTGACAGAAGGAAGTACACTTTGTTTTGATTATCCGTTTGATGAAGAGAGCCACGAAACGAAAACGAACCGGGCGTTGGCATCGTGCGCAGGGGAACAAATGAAGGCTTTATATTCAAAGCAGGAGATACAATTCCTTTTGGAAAAATGCGGATTTACTATGGAAGAGCATTTGAGTCATGATGAGATGACGGCAGCGTATTTTGCCAAATATAATGAGGCAAATCCAAGTCATCCGATGGAGGCGCCTGCCGGCGTGCATTATGTGTTTGCACGAAAACATATATAACCTATTGACACACTAGGAAATAAAATGCTATCATGGGTTCAGAAGTATTTTAACGAAAGTGTGGCAAGAAATTGCCAAATGGGCACACAATGCTGCGATTGCAGATCAGTATGCAATTGATGTCAATAATATTTTCCTTGTCGGGAGATGGATGGAAGAGAACCTTTACGCTTGACTTCAAAGCGCTAAAAATTTTTGATGGAGACGTACGTCATCTCCAAGCTCGGGATGGAAAGCGAGACCAATCTGCCTGCCATAGGCATTGCGTTTTACCGTAACCGGTAACGTGCCAAGATGGACTGTCGGGTCGTTATCGATATGCTCTGCCAGAAGGATTAATCCGGCACAGGTGGCAAAGGTAGGCAGTCCGTCTAAAATGTACTGTTTGAGTGGTTCATACATATGCAATTTATGAGTGTATTTGTTTGTGATATATGAAACCTGGAGTTATCAAATTAAGATAACAATCTCTAGGGCAACGGTTACCGTTCATTTGATATACTATAATTATACGGAGGTGATTATCATGTGTGATGCAAAAAAATACTTTGACATGTATCAAGATATGAAAACGTTACAACCGGAAGATACATTGCAGCTTGTCTTGGAAGCAAAAGATGAAGATGAAAAAAAGTTTTTTGGGATGCTAGGTAATTTTTTGCTTCAGGAAAAGCAACAGAAGGTAATAGAAGATAATTTGTTTTAATGAAAAAAACAGTCTTCCAAAGATTGTAAAAAAGAGACCATATAGGGCATATCAGATATTACGTTATCTGGTATGCCCTATTTTTCGCTATCATCAATTTTTTCAAATAATTCGCCAATTGGCACATTAAGAATTGAGCTAAGTCTGTCAAGGGTATCAAAACGTATTGAATCGGTATTATTTTCTATCATTTTTTTGAATGATACATAATGCATACCCAGTTGCTTGTTTAGCCAATATTTGCTTTTTCCTTGTTCTTCAAGAATATCTATAATACGGAGCTTAATCATTTTTTCACCTCTTAAATTATTATATGAATAAAGTATTCTTAAAATAACGTATTTTAACAAAACGTAATTCAAAATAAGGTTGCTATACATACCTCGATTTGATAAAATAATATATAAATTGACAGATAGAAATATAATCAATTTTGTGTTTTGCAAAAGCTTAGATAACGGGATAATGAGAGGGGGAGAAATATGTCGCTAATTAACTGTCCTGAGTGCGGAAAAGAAGTATCTGATGAAGTAAAAAAATGTATTCATTGTGGCTATCCGATAGAAAAATGGATGAAAGCACAAAAGAAAGAACTTAATAAAGAAACAGAGGAATACCAAAAGAAGAGGAATATTAATAGCTTTAATAGCAAAAAGATTGTTTTCTTCATTGGTGCAACGGTATTAGTTTTATTTATCTTATTCTTATTTGGAACTCATATTATATGTTTTCATAAAGAGGGAGAATTAAAATGTAAAGAGCCAATTACTTGTATAAAATGTGGCAAAGTGCTTGGAGATGCCCCAGGGCATGATTTTCCCCAAAATCCATGTGAAACAACAAAATGTAGTCGTTGTACTGCTTCGATTACAGGTCTAGGACACTCTATTAATGAGGATGTTCCATGTGATCAAGACGTAAAGTGTGATAAATGCGGGAAAGTTTGTCGAGAAGCAACTGAACATAAATGGACAGAAGCAAATTGTAAAGCACCAAAAACATGTACTGTTTGTAAAGTCACTGAGGGACAGCCGACTGAACATAATTGGGAAGAGGCAAACTGTGGTCATCCAAAAACATGTAAGTTTTGTAAAAAAACAGAAGGCTCTACAGTAGGAGAACATGAATGGATCGAGGCAACATGTACTGCTGCCAAGCATTGTAAAAAGTGTCATGAAAAACAGGGGCAACCACTTGGTCATAATTTTAGTATTTTTGAAGTTATAGAAAACGCAACACTATTGGATGATGGAAGACAAGTTTGTACTTGTGAGGTATGTGGAGTATCAAAATTTGAAACAGTTAAATATGAAATTAAATATGAGAATGGCGCATTTAATTTTAAAGCTGACGAGTGGGTTGAATATGTTAATCGTAATTTAGACGGGCTGTCTTTCCGCATTGATAACAAGGTTAAAACCAAACTTGGTTATAGTTATCAGTTCCTAAATGATAGGACAACTCTTTGTGAGTTTATGATTGTGGCAACAAATAGTTCCGGTTATGTAAAATCGGTGGGAATGGCAGGCGATAAAAAAATTCCTGAAAATGATTCTATGGTTTATTATTTGGTCGCACGCATGGGAGCGATGATTGATTCATCAGTGGATACTGGTCAAGCATATATAGACTTGCTAAGTTATGGATTTTCAACGTCAGGAATACTTAAATTTGCTGGTGGCGAAGAGGGTAAGTCCAGAATGGCTGTTATGTCTGTAAATAAAGAATAGGGAGTTATTAATATGGCACTAATTAATTGCCCGGAATGTGGGAAAGAAATATCCAATATTGCTAAGAGTTGCCCTAATTGTGGGCACAAGATAAAAAAGATAAAAACAGTTGACTTTGAAAAGAAAGCAAAAACAAATGGTATACTCTGTATTATATGTTTGGTATTATCTGTTGTACTTGCGGTATGTCTAATATTGTCAATTGTTGGAAAGATAGGAAGACAAGAAGATTTTTTAAATTCAATGGCGCTGGGAATAAATAATCGCATTGCAAAAGACAACCCATCAGATATGACTTATGAAGATCAAATGAGGCTTTTCAAAGAGCTTGTTGAGATTGAAATTGCTGAAATTGAAAAATATGAAAATGTAAAGTTTTCTGATGAAACATTCAATAGTTTGGCTCATTCATATATAAGTGCATGTAAAAGTCAGAAGTTTGCGGTAGAAAACTACAAAAATGAACAAATATACAATGCATTATGGAATGGTGGTTATAATATTCGTGCCGGAATTATTGTAGAAATGTATGAAAAATACAATTTGCCAATTACGGCAGAACAGGTAAATAAATACCGTGTAGAAGAGTATTCGTCGATTGTTGAAGATGAAATAAATAATGAAATATCCAAAGAAATTGATAATGCAATAAACAGTAGTAATTCAAAGAGTGCAGTTGAAGAAGCTTATGGTGTAGAAGCTGCTATTGAAACACCAGATGATGATTTTACAAAGGAATTGGTTGTAAACGATGCAAATAAATACAGATTATACAAAAGTAATGAACTTGATTTTGTATTAAATAAATGTATTTATACAGAAGGAGCGTCAGATTTTAGAATATCGTTAAGTGTTGCAAATGTATCTGATAGTATTGTAACAATAACATTAAAGAATCCTAAACTAGATGGAGTGCCTATTACCATGATGTTTGAGGGAAAGACAGAAGTAGAAGTGGGAAGTTTCGAAACCAATTTATATGTTGATTTAGATACTTTGAAAGAAAATGGATTAACAGATTTTTCAGAGTTTACATGTGATTGTGAGATTTTTGATAAATATGGTGAAATAGTTACAAGACCGCTTACAATTAAAAGAGCTACTTGTGTGAAAAATTAAGTTTTTGATTTGTTGTGTAGCCATTTTTGTATCAAAAAAACAAATTCTTTTTTGCACAAGGGGGAGAATTATGAGAAAGAAAATATTAGTGTCAACATTTATTCTTGTTATTGCATTATTTGTTGGGTATAACATCACTTACGCAAATGATGTGTCACTTCTGGGATATTCGTATGATGACGACTACGATTATGATGAAGATGAAGACGAAGAAGATTATGAAGACGATTACGATGAGGAGTATGATGGCCCTTTATACCATGAAATTGCTATCAAACGTATTATCAAAGTATCAAGTGCAACTCAATTACAGAATGCGTTAAATAATGCGGTAACAGGTGATAAAATTTTACTTGTTAATTATGTGAGTACAAATTCAACTGTTACACTTAACAAAAATGTGCAAGTTGTTCTTGATTTAAATAATATGGCATATACATACAATGCCAAAGGAAATGCCATTGTTGTAAAGGCCGGTAAGTTATCAATCAAAAATGCAAACATTAAATCAAAGAAATGTGTTGTTAATATTGGTAAGAATGCTTCCGGTGAATTGGTAAATGGTTCATTTGAAGGGCAGATTGTAAATCACGGCACATTAAATATTTACGATGGTTCATTCACAAGAAAAGCATTTTCTGGGAAGAAGAATTCAACTATCGATAATTATGGAATTTTAGTTGTAACAAAGGGATATTTCTCAAATGCATATGAACAGACGGTTTATAATAATAAAAAGCTTAGAACATTTGGTGGAACATTTACATGTACAAAAAAGGGTGATGAATCAATGGCATACCCTGCAATCTGCAATGGTAAAAAGGGTGATATGTATTTATGTGATACAAAGGTAATAGGCAAAACAACAGCAATCTTTAATAATGGAAAAATAGAAATTGATGGCTGTTACACTTCTTCTTCTAAGGTGGCTGCGGTATACAACAATAAAACTGGAAAGATGACAGTATATTGTGGAAAGCATAAGATTAGTAATCACAAGTATCCAGCAATTTATAATGAGGGTAAGGCAAAACTATGTGGAAGTGATTATGCTTTTGACTATGATACACATGCTTTAGGTATGGTATACAATTATAAAGGCACATTGACAGTTGAGAGAGGGTTTGGAATAAAATCATCATTGGGTGTTTGCAATGATGCAAATGGAAGAGTAAGTTTGAAATCTGCTAGAGTAAGTGCTTCAAGATGTGCTGTATTTAACGTAAAAGGAAGTATAACAATTTCTGGTGGAAATTACTGCACAAAGAGTGGTAATACAGTAATTAATGCAAGAGAAGGTACTCTCAATGTTAAAGGTGGAACAATCTTCTGTACTGGTTATTATTATGCTATTTCAAATTATGGTAATGCATCAATAAAAAACGGAATTATAAATAATAAAGGAAGTTATTATATATGTAATAATGGTGGAAATTTGCAAGTAAGTGGTGGAAAGGCTTTCAGTAAGAGAGTACGTTGGTAATATGTAAACTAAGCGCTTGTACAATTTGGAAATGAGCAAAAGCCGATATGCTCTGCGCGATAGCCACAATCCATGCTCACACCGAAAACACCCCCTGCGCTTTGCGCGGGGGGTGTTTTCGGTGTCGCGGGCTGTCGCCCTATCCCCCCACAAGCAAAAGCAGCTTCTTTCATGCAAGCATGATGAAGCTGTTTTTGCTTGTGGGGGCGCATGGCTTGTAGCTATCGCGAAAATTCTTCCATGTGTTTGCGGTACCATTTGGGGAGCATGGTGTTTTGGCATCGGATATTCCTTCGTTGTCTGATGGCAACGGAGTCAAAGAATACGCCCCAGAGGGAGGTAAAGGGGTCTGCATCCTGAAATTGGGACAAATCTACATCCATGGATGGGTCGTCGGTCAAAAACCATTCTTCATCCGCTTTGTGAATGGCTGCGATATGGTGCGTCTCATCGTATATGATGAAGTTTTCGTGATAGTATCGCTCTACAAAGTGGTCACAAATAAACGGTAAAACAGTGCATTTGGGCGCAATACGGCTATATAATGTGCCCGGCAGGGCGGTAAAGCGCGTCAATTCAATAAAGAAATGCGCTTCATTTGAGACCTTGCGGTCGTATTCCATCATGGCCATGACGTGCGGGTCGGCCAATCGGTCAATCGTTCTTGGTCCTGTCTGGAATGCTTTGACAAGAAAGTGAAACAGCAGTGTCCCTCTGGATGGATCAAAATGGCACAGCACATGAAAAACGGCATCATAGATGCGCATACCCAGGCGCTTTTGGATGGTCTGTACGGTAAGCAGTGCTTTGCGTTCGTCGGTAGTTACCTCCGTCCAAGTGGAAAACAGGCTATAGTTGCTTCCTTCGCCGCAAACGATTGAAATGATATCAGCAGGCAGGCTCTCCCAAGCAGTGTGCGCTGTCAGCTTCTTTTTGAGCGCAAATGCTTCGAACAAAGCAGTCAACAGTCCATCGATTGAATTGTCGCAATGTAAAATATAGTGTGTCTGTGTCTCGCTCATGAAAAACTCTCCTAATGCATGCCATAATCAAAAAGTGTCGGCTGTACATACTGAATACCGTCTGTAGAAGGAAGATATGGTTTCTCGCTGTATATCAGCTGGTTCGTAATAAACCGTTCATTCATTGGGATATGGTGCAGCATGCGGCCGTTACATGTGATGAAATACTGTGCCCGTTTGAGTACGACGCCAAGCTTCTTTAGCACCTGATAGTCGAGTGTGCACTCGCGTCTGGTCTGAACAATGCGTCTGGCACTTTTGACACCGATACCGGGAATGCGAAGCAGCTCGTAATAACCGGCCTTGGATACTTCGATTGGGAACTGCCCTAAGTGTCTGAGCGCCCAGTCGCATTTGGGGTCAATCTGCTCGTTGAAAAATGGCTTGCTTTCTGATAACAGTTCATCTGCAGCAAACCCGTAAAAGCGCAATAGCCAGTCAGCCTGATACAGGCGGTGCTCCCGAAGAAGCGGCGGCTTGGTGTCAAGAGATGGGAGCGCAGCATCATCATTGAGGGGGACATAAGCCGAAAAGAATACGCGCTTTAAGTCAAAGGATTGATAAAGCGCCTGCGTGATGGAGAGCAGTTCAAAATCAGTCTCTTTTGACCCGCCGATAATCATCTGGGTGCTTTGACCGGCCGGGACAAAATAGCGGCCGGTGGTGCCGTAGGCGGTCTGCCCGGAAATAGAAGTCTCGGTTTGCTCTGTCAGTGACACATCCTCGGGCGCATACGGCTTGGCAGCCTTGACAACAGACAGTGAGGAGTCTGCAGCACGCATCGTAAGTGCACCCGAATGCATACCAAGTATAGGCTTTGCCGGAGTAGAGGCATCATAGGCATCTGCCTCCATGAGCATCGATTGCTTCATATTGGTAATGCCGTGGGTGAGCCTGTTGTTATGAATACCGACCTGGATATGCTTCATGGGCTTCAAAATCGCTTGTCTTGTTTTGTTGGGTGCAAGCTCAGAGAGCGATTTGGCGGTAGGCAGTTCAAGATTGACGCTCATGCGGTCACACAGATATCCAATCTGCTCAAGAAGTACCGGGTCGACTCCCGGAATCCCCTTAATATGAATATACCCATTAAACCTGTGTACGATGCGGAGCTTGTATAGCACCTCATAAATGCGCTCCATGGTATAGTTGGGATTATGAAGGACACCTGAGCTTAAAAACAGTCCTTCAATGTAACCGCGTCTGTAAAACTCCAGTGTAAGTGTGCATACCTCATCCGGGGTGAAGGTGGCGCGAAGCACATCATTGGAGCTGCGGTTTTGGCAATACTTGCAGTCGTAAATGCACTCGTTGCTCAGCAAAATCTTGAGCAGTGAAATGCAGCGGCCATCACTGCCGAAGGTATGACAGATACCGCTTGCCTGCGTATTGCCCATGCCTTGTCCGCGTCCCTTTCTGGCGACACCGCTGCTTGTGCAGGCAACGTCGTATTTGGCTGCATCCGATAAAATGGTAAGTTTTTGTTCGACAGATAAATCTTCCTGAATGACTGCGCCGTGAACAGGTGTCTGTTTGGGAGCAAGCGTATTTGTATGTGAATCAAAAAAATGTTCCATTGTGCATACCACCTTTACAACAAAAAACGAACGTTTGTTCTAAAAATAGCATAGCACAATCGAACATATGTTTCAATAGAATTATTTGGAAATTTTTCCGGCAAGATAATTGATGAATTGCTGTGCGGTACGGCCGCTGATGCCGCCGTGGGATAATTCCCATTTGTTGGCTTCCTTGCAGAGATCTTCATCGCTCATATCGATGCCTTCCTTATGCGCAAGCTCCGTGACAATATGGAAATATTCCTTCTGGCTTGGTTTGGAATAGTTGATGGTAACACCAAAACGGTTGACAAGGGAAAGCTTTTCCTCCATCGTATCGGAGCGGTGCATGCCGTTTCCGACTTCCATATCGTTTCTGTCGTTCCACGTCTCTTTGATGAGATGTCTGCGGTTTGAAGTGGCGTAAATGAGGATGTTATCCGGTTTGGTCTCAACGCCGCCCTCGATCACGGCCTTTAGGAATTTGTACTCCACTTCAAATTCCTCAAAGGACAAATCATCCATATAGATAATGAAACGATAGCCACGGTTTTTGATTTGTGCAATGACATTGGATAAATCCTTAAACTGATGCTTGTAAATCTCAATCATGCGAAGACCGGCAGGATAGTAGGCGTTCACAATTGCCTTGATGCTCGTGCTTTTGCCGGTTCCGCTGTCGCCAAAGAGCAGAACATTGTTTGCTTTGCGGCCGTTTACAAAGGCTTCTGTATTATCAATCAGCTTTTGTTTTTGGATTTCGTAGCCAATCAGATCATCAAGCATGACCTTATCCATATTGTTGATTGGAATGAAGCCGACAGTGCCGTCTGCACTTTCCCGGATGCGGAATGCTTTGTTTAAGCCAAACATGCCGACGCCGTATGCTTTGTAAAAGTCTGTTATGCATGTAAAGAAAGCGTCTGCATCAGCTGCGCCCGAAAGCTGCTCGCTTAGCGCGATTACTTTTTCACTGACATTTTTGTTGTACATCAGCTCTTTTTTCTCGATGGAAGTGTAGTGACAAAGCTGCGAAAAGCAAGTCGTTGAAAGCGCTTCCTCAATTGGGGTAAAGTCATAATGAAATAATTTCAAAAATACGGCGAAATCATTTTTGGCAAACGCATTGACACTACCGTCATTTGCACCGACCTTTTCACAGGTGATGCTGAACGGATTTTCATTGGTAATGAGGTAGTAGGTTAAATAGTTTTGCCAAAGATTGTAGTTAAAGCCGTAATCTGTCGCAACCTCGAGCAATCTGTGAATCTGTGTATAAATATCGGAAATGAGCGACGCCTTGTCGTAGCTTCCACAGTCAAAACGCCTGAAAATTTCGGAAAGCTCATATAAAATGGAATCGCCATTCATGTCTCGATATAAAATTAATTTGGAAATTTCGCGGTACATGGTTTCCTCCCTGTGTAAATACATCATACGGTATACGATAGGATAAATGATAGCACAAGTTGTGAAAAATGCAAGGTATCTTCGAAGAAAATGTGGCAAATCCGGGAAGTGTTTGCTATAATGAAAAAGGGACGAATCAGACAGAAAAAACGATTTGGTTTGAGGTATAAAATGGACAAAGAAAAGGGTACAAAGGGAAAAAGAGAACAGCGTAAGGCAATTGCAATTGTGTGCGTTTTTTTTATTGCAATTGTGCTGGTTGTAGGCGGCATTGGCTGCGTAATCGGCTCGATTCTTGCAAAGCACACCCAAAAAGAACAAGTACAGCAGACTGTAGAACCGGAGAAGCCGGCGGAGACGGTCGTGGTTGAAGTACCAAAAGAGGTACAAAACGAGCAAGAGGAAATGAGCGCAGAAGAGTCGCAGCAGGAAGAGCCGCAGCAGGAAGAAGCAGGGGATGTGAGCATTTCACAAAATGAAGCGGAGGTCTCAGCCAATGAAGCGTTATCAAGTGAAGCAAGGCCAAAGGATGCGCGTGCACTTGCCTGGGCAGATGAGCAGCTATCACAGATGTCGCTTGAACAAAAGGTTGCACAGCTTTTTATTATCACACCGGAAGCACTCACGGGACATAAATCGGTTGTCGGAGAAGCAAAAGAAAAAACGCGCAATGCGCTGAAGCAATATCCTGTCGGCGGCGTGATTTATTATGACAAAAACATCGCTTCAGTTAATCAGGTGACGGCGCTTCTTACCAATACAAAGAAATATGTGGCAGATCAGAGTGAGGTGCCGATATTCCTTGCAATTGATGAGGAAGGCGGAGAACTTGCCAGAGTTGCCAATTACAGGCCGATGAAGGCGACAAAGGTAGATAATATGTCGGACATTGGTGCGGCGGGAGATAAGGCAGTGGCGCTTGAGGCAGGTGAGACAATCGGTACGTATTTATCGGAGCTTGGATTCAATTTGGATTTTGCGCCGGTTGCGGATGTGCTTGTTGATACGAATAATCAGTTTATGGCCAAACGCTCTTTCGGAGAGGCACCAAATCTTGTATGGGAGATGGATGAGCAGTTTTTAAAAGGGTTAAACAATCATCAGGTTGCCGGATGCCTCAAGCATTTCCCGGGCTATGCGCTGACAAGCAAAGACCCGCACAAAGGCTTTGTGGAAGTTGACCTTAGTTTAGAGGAACTTCGTGCATACGCGTTTGTTCCGTTTGAAAAGGGATGCCAAAACGGCGCAGAAATGATTATGGTCGGACAGACGATTTTGACGGGGGTAACCGATGACGGACTTCCGAGCTGCCTGTCAGAGGACATTGTGACAGGCATTTTGCGTGATACGTTTGCGTATGACGGCGTACTGGTGACGGATGTGATGAACAAAGGGGCAGTGGCAGGCTATGCACCGGATGAGGCTTCTGTTATGGCGATTTCGGCCGGTATGGATATGCTTCTTGTGCCAAAAGATTTTAAAAAGGCATACCAGGGCATTTTGACTGCAGTCAAAAACGGTGAGCTCACTGAAGAAAGAATTGATGAGAGCGTGAAGAGAATCCTTACGATGAAGTATCGGTACCGTGAATAAATGCCTGATTTACGTGTGAAAACGATTTCATAACAGATATGATTAAAATGTAAAGAAAAAATACTTGACAGTCCTTTCGGAATCTTGTATGATAAACAAGGTCTTAGGAAAGGACTGTTTTGTTATGGAAAAAATTGCCAGACAGTGTATGCTATATGATTTCTATGGTGAGCTTTTGACAGAACACCAGAGGCGTGTGTATGAGGATGCGGTGTTTAACGATATGTCGCTCTCAGAGCTTGCATCGGAATATGGGATTTCAAGACAGGGCGTACACGATTTGATGAAACGCTGCGATAAAACACTGGAAGAGTATGAATCGAAATTACAGCTTGTTGCCCGGTTTGGCAAGGTGAAAGAAACCGTAGAAGCAATCCAGACTTGTGATGATTTGCCTACAATCAAACAGATGGCAGGCGAAATTTTGGAGGAACTGTAGCAGATGGCATTTGAAAGTTTGACTGACAAACTGCAAAATGTATTTAAAGGCCTTAGAAGCAAAGGCAGACTGACGGAAGCGGATGTCAAGGCTGCCTGCAAAGAAGTCAAGATGGCACTTCTTGAGGCGGATGTCAATTTTAAGGTCGTGAAACAGTTTATTAAGACCGTGGAAGAGCGCGCTGTCGGAGCGGACGTGATGAACGGACTCAATCCGGGGCAGATGGTCATCAAGATTGTCAATGAAGAGCTTGTCAATCTGATGGGAAGTGAAGGTGCTGAGATTCAATTTCAGCCCGGCAAAGCCATTACTGTCATTATGATGTGCGGTCTGCAGGGTGCAGGTAAAACAACGACAACAGCCAAGCTTGCCGGCAAATTCAAACAAAAAGGCAAAAAGAGTTTGCTTGTAGCTTGTGATGTATACAGACCGGCTGCGATTAAACAGCTTCAGGTCAACGGCGAGAAACAAGGTGTTGAAGTCTTCTCGATGGGGGACGGACATAATCCGGTCGATATCGCCAAGGCGGCATATGAGCATGCTGCCAAAAACAATTTTAACGTCGTCATTTTGGATACGGCGGGACGCCTTCACATCGATGAGACGATGATGGAAGAACTGGCGCACATCAAAGAGGCGGTCACAGTGCATCAGACGATTTTGGTAGTCGATGTCATGACCGGTCAGGATGCTGTCAATGTGGCGAAGGAATTTGATGAAAAGGTCGGCATAGACGGCGTCATTCTTTCCAAGGTTGACGGTGATTCAAGAGGTGGTGCTGCGTTATCCGTTAAGGCCGTCACAGGCAAGCCAATCTTTTATGCCGGTATGGGTGAAAAGCTCTCTGATTTGGAGCAGTTTTATCCGGACCGTATGGCAAACCGGATTCTCGGTATGGGCGATGTGCTCAGTCTCATAGAAAAAGCGCAGGAAGCCATCGATATCGATGAAGAAAAAGAAAAAGAGATGGCAAAGCGCATGCAGAAGGGTAAATTCGATTTTGAGGATTACTTAGAGAGCATGAAGCAGATGCGCAATATGGGTGGTATTTCTTCTATACTAAGTATGCTGCCCGGCATGGGCATGAATTTAGGCGGCGCAGATTTGGAATCTATGATTGACGAGAAGCAGATTGCGCGTATGGAGGCAATCGTACTTTCGATGACCGTAGAGGAACGGCGCAATCCTAAGGTGTTAAATCCAAGCCGTAAGCACCGCATTGCAAAAGGCGCTGGCGTTGATATCGCCACAGTAAACCGTTTTATCAAGCAGTTTGAACAGAGTCAGAAGATGATGAAGAAAATGCCTGGTATGATGGGAGGCATGGGAAAAAAAGGTAAGTTCCGACTTCCTTTTTAGATAAAATATTTTTCATATAATTTTTACATTTACGGAGGTAACAAACATGGCAGTAAAAATCAGATTAAGAAGAATGGGACAGAAGAGAAATCCAATCTATAGAGTTATCGTAGCTGACTCAAGAAGCCCAAGAGACGGTCGTTTCATCGAGGAGATTGGAACATACAATCCAAACGTTGAGCCTTATGCATTCACAGTAGATGAAGAGGCAGCTAAAAAATGGTTAGCAACAGGTGCTCAGCCAACAGAAGTTGTAGCTAGATTATTCAAAAACGCTGGAATTCAGAAATAATTCGCTGGTTGTCATTGAATTTGTCGACACATTTGGAGGTGGATTATGAAGGAATTAGTGGAAGTAATCGCTAAGGCATTGGTTGATCATCCGGATGAAGTTGTAGTAACACAGAAGGAAGAAGGAAAATCTATCGTTGTAGAGCTTCACGTGGATCCTTCTGATATGGGAAAAGTAATTGGTAAGCAGGGACGTATTGCAAAAGCAATCCGCTCTGTTGTAAAAGCAGCTTCATTAGGTGAGAGCAAACGTGTAGACGTGGAAATCGTCTAAAGATATTGCGGGATAGTTTTGGCTATCCCGCTTTTTGTTAGGGCAACGAGGAAAATGGCCATCATGCTTGCATGAATGGACATTTGACGACTGCTAATCAATTTGCATGTAATATGGAGAAGCATATGGAAGAGTTGTTGCAGGTTGGAGCGATTACGTCAACGCATGGCGTCAGAGGGGAAGTGAAGGTTTTTCCGACGACGGATGATGTAAGGCGCTTCAAAAAATTAAAAGAAGTCATTTTGGACACAGGAAAAGAAAAGCTTACATTGGAAATTAGCAGTGTGAAATTTTTTAAAAGCCTGGTCATTTTAAAATTCAAAGAGTTTGATAACATCAACGATGTAGAAAAATTCAAAGGGAAAAATCTATATGTTACACGTCAAAATGCGGTCAAATGCAGTAAAGATGAATATTTTATCGCAGACCTGATTGACTGTAGCGTTTATGATGAAAACGGTACATTACTCGGAACAATTTGTGATGTGATTAAGACAGGTGCCAATGATGTCTATGTCGTCAAAATGGGCGATGGGCAGGAGGCATTGTTTCCGGCAATCAAGGAATGTATCCTGGATGTAGATATACCAAACAGAAAAGTAAAGGTTCATGTGATGGATGGCCTTTTGGAGTAATTAGATGAAATTTCATGTATTAACATTGTTTCCGGAGATGATCATAAATGGTCTTTCAACAAGCATTACGGGACGTGCAATGGAGAAAGAAATCATTTCGTTAGATGCGGTCAATATCCGGGACTATACGATTAGCAAACATAAAAAAGTTGACGATTATCCGTATGGAGGCGGTGCCGGAATGCTGATGCAGGCACAGCCTGTTTATGATGCACACAAAGCGGTGTGCAAAGGACGGAATATCAGGACGGTTTATGTGACACCGCAGGGCAGCGTTTTTAACCAGAAAATGGCGCAGGAATTTGCAAAGGAAGAAGAATTGATTTTGCTGTGCGGACATTATGAAGGAATTGATGAGCGTGTTTTGGAGGAGGTTGTCACCGATTACGTGTCAATCGGAGATTATGTGCTGACGGGAGGCGAGCTTGCCGCTATGGTGATGATTGATGCGATTGCAAGACTTGTACCGGGCGTTTTAAACAATGATGTTTCGGCAGAATTTGAATCCTTTCAGGATGATCTGTTGGAATATCCGCAGTATTCAAGACCGGAAGTCTGGATGGACAAAGCGGTTCCGCCGGTGTTGCTTTCGGGGCATCATGTCAACATTGAAAAGTGGCGGCTTGCGCAGTCGATAGAACGTACCAAAGAACGTAGACCTGATTTATATGAGAGGTGGCTTGCAAATCATGATCAAGGCAGTAAATCTAAGTAAAAAATTTGTCAAACATGTCGCAGACAAAAAAGGAAAAACCAAAAAGACGGAAGAATTTTTGGCGGTCAATGATATTTCGTTTACCGTTGGGGAAGGTGAGATTGTCGGTATTTTGGGACCAAACGGTGCCGGTAAGACGACGCTTCTTCGCATGCTTGGCGGACTGATGGAACCGACAAGCGGCGCTGTGTGCATTCAATCAGCAGACGGAGAGGAACTGCGTGATGTGGTAGAAATCAAACGGCACATCGGCTACCTCTCCGGCAATACGAAGCTGTATCACAGGTTTAGCACGAGAGAAATGTTGCATATGCTCGGAGAAATATATCAGATGCCGAAGGATGTGATTGAGAGGCGGACGGAAGAAATTTTTGAGGTTCTTTCCATGCAGGAATTTGGCGACAACCGCATTGAAAAGCTTTCGACAGGACAGACGCAGCGCGCCAGCATCGCGAGATGTCTGATTCACGATCCGGAAATTTATATTTTTGATGAGCCGACACTCGGACTTGACATTATGAGTGCAGACGCAATTGTACGGTTCATGAAAGAGCAAAAGGAGCGAAAAAAGACGGTGCTTTATTCGACCCATTATTTGGAAGAGGCACAGTTTTTATGCGACCGTATCATTATGATTGACAAAGGCAGAATTATCGCAAAGGGCTCGCCGAATGAGCTGATGGAGGCCTATAAGGTTCAGGATTTGCGGAGTGCGTTCCATGCGATTATGGATGCACAAAATGAAGAAACGGAGGAGATGGCAGAATGAATATCAGTGCAGTAAAAGCGTTGTTCAAAAAAGAAATCTCCGATATTTTCCGGGATAAAAAAACATTGTTTATGATGATTGTGATTCCGCTTGTGTTGTATCCTTTGATGATTGTCGGAATGACACTTCTTTTTAGTACCATCATTGCCAATCAGGAAGAAACTGTGTATAAGGTCGCATTTTGTGATGTACCTGCCAGGGAAGAATTCCAAAGAGTGCTTGATGATGAGAAGGATGATTTGACATACAAGGTTGAAATCGTGGAAAGCAAACATCCGGAAAAAGAGTTAGAAGAAGGTAAAATTCATGCGTATGTGAAATACAAACCGGCCAAGGATGGGAAAGAGGGGTTTGTTACGGATGAAAAAGGTGTTGTCTACTTAAACGGACAGCTCCTGGTTACGTATTATGATGCCGATCAGATGTCGTCAGCTGCCAGAAAGGCTGTAGAAGATTTGATTAATCAATATCAGGATAATCTGCGCAAGCGGAACTTAGAGACACTGAAACTCGGAGAGGATGCGCTTCTTTATCCGGTGAAATACAAAACTGCAGGAATCAGTTCTGTGGAAGAAAACATCGGCAGCTCGCTCGGACAGATGATTCCGATGATGATCATTATCAGTATTATGCTTGGCGCGATTTATCCGGCGATTGATGTGACTGCGGGAGAAAAGGAGCGAGGTACGCTTGAAACGCTTTTAACGTTACCTGTCTCTAACTTTGAAATGATCACAAGTAAGTTTTTGGCAGTCAGTGTGATTGCGTGTGTTTCAGCACTTCTCAATATGATTTCCATGTCGGGTGCCTGTATTTTTATGGTGACAACGCTTGCAGAAGGGGAGTCGTTTCATGTGGATGTGGCGTCCTTTTTGCCGGCAGCCTTGTTAACGGTTGTTGTAATGCTTGCCTTTGCCTTGTTTGTGACGGCGGTCTGTCTTTGCGTATGTGTGTTTGCAAAGAGCTTTAAAGAGGCCAATAATTATTCCACACCGATTATGCTTGTGTTTATGTTTGGAAGCTTTGTGACAATGGTTCCAAAGATTGAACTTGACGCAAAGACAGCGCTGATTCCGATTGTGAACGTATCACTCCTTATCAAGAAGCTGTTTTCGTTTAAGTATGATTACACGTTGATTGCAATTGTGCTTCTGATGAATATCATTTATGCGTTGCTGACCGTTATGATTCTCGGAAGGATTTATAATAGTGAGAGCGTTCTGTTTTCCGAAGGACTTGGAAGTGTCAAGTTGATCAGACCGCGAAGCAGTATGAAAAAGGGACAGTTCCCGGGAATCGGCGATGCTGTATTTATGAGCTGTATTTCATTGCTTCTGATGCTGTATCTCGGTATGGCAGCTTCTGCCAAAATGGGTATATGGAGCGTTTTTGTTACACAGGGCATTCTGCTTTTTGTACCGCTTTTGTATGGCTGGTATATTAAGACGGATTTCCGGGCACTCTATCAGCTTTGGATACCAAAGGGGAAACACGTACTCGGCTGCTTTGCACTTTGGATCGGAACCTTTATTGGAATCATGATGCTTTCATATCCGCTTTCGCAAATGCGCACGATGAAGGAAAGCGCGCAGGCGGTAGAGGAAGTGTTTGCAGCGTATATGGACCAGCCGTTTTGGGTCATTTTGCTAATGCTCGCACTTATGCCGGCGATTGTGGAAGAGTGTTTCTTCCGCGGATTTTTGTTTGGAACGCTCAGAAACCGATTAAGGCCGGTTGTTGCAATTTTGATTGCAAGTGCGGTGTTTGGCATTTATCATATGAGCCTGATTAAATTTTTCACGACATCACTGCTCGGACTTGCATTTGTGTATGCGGCGTATCGCTCAAAGAGTATCTTCTGTTCCATGTTGATGCATTTTTGCAACAATGGTATATCGCTTTTTGTTTCAAAGTATGCAGACAAGATTGAGAAGCTTCCGTTTATCGATGCAACGGCGAAAGCGACATGGATTGACTTTGTGGTTTTTGGTCTGGCTGCGGTATGCTTTATTGCGCTGGGCGTATGGCTTTTGCGGGAGAAACGTGATAAAATGGTGGAAGAAAGTTAAATATTGAAAGATACATTTCAAAAGTATGTTTTATGACGGAAGCTTATATGTCTGCGTACAGACACGCTTGCGCTTGAACCTCGGCGTAGCGGTACATAAGGCTGCAAAGAACGCAGCCTAAGTACCGACGCCTCGCTACAGTCTGTAGCAGACACATAACTTCCTTAATAGAACAATTTTTTGAAATGTGTGAAATGATGATGAAGGAGGTATTGTATGAGTAATGTATATGATAAAGTGATGGGGTGTTTGGAGAGTGTACGCGAGAAGACAGATTTTGTTCCGAAGGTAGCCATTGTTCTTGGGAGCGGCCTTGGAGATTATGCTGAGAAAATTCGCGTAGAAGCAGAGATTGATTATAGTGATATCAAGGATTTCCCGGTTTCCACTGTTCCGGGTCATGCCGGTAAATTTATTTTTGGATATGTGGATGATGTGCCTGTTGTATGCATGAAGGGACGCGTTCATTATTACGAGGGGTATGACATTAGTGATGTGGTGCTTCCGACCAGACTGATGAAGCTGATGGGCGCGGAAATATTATTTTTAACCAACGCTTCCGGCGGAATTAATACAAGTTTTGGTGCCGGTGATTTTATGCTGATTACTGACCATATTTCAACATTTGCACCAAATCCGCTTATCGGTCCGAATATTGATGCGTTCGGCACACGTTTCCCGGATATGAGTGAAGTATATGATAAAGATTTACAGGATATTATCCGTCAGACTGCCAAAGATCATAACATCCCATTGAAAGAGGGTGTGTATATTCAGTTTACGGGGCCAAGCTTTGAATCGCCTGCAGAAATCCGCATGGCAAAAACGCTTGGGGCGGATGCGGTCGGCATGAGTACCGTTGTTGAGGCGATAGCTGCCAACCATATGGGCATGAAGATTTGTGGTATCAGCTGTGTATGCAATCTTGCTGCCGGTCTTTCTACGAATCCGCTGACACATGATGAGGTACAGGCGGCTGCAAACAAAGCAGCACCACTGTTCAAACAGCTTTTGACAGAGTCTGTAAAACGTTTCGTATAAAAGGAGCAGGTAATGAGTAAAATTCGTTTTTATAATGCAAGAATCCTGACAATGGAGGAGCCGGTTCAGATTTCAGGTGCCACGGAGCTCTGGGTGGATGGCAAAGAGATTTGCTATATCGGAGATGGAAAGGCTGAGATGCTTTCCTTTGACCGTGAAATTGACTGCCGGGGCAACCTTCTGATGCCGGGCTTTAAGGATGCACACACACATTCTGCGATGGTATTATTCCGTTCTATGGCAGACGATGAGCCGCTGCAGAGCTGGCTTAACAATCTGATTTTCCCGATTGAGGGGCAGATGACTGACGAGGAAGTGTATGAACTTACCAAATTATCAGTGCTTGAGTATCTGACGAGCGGTGTGACTGCTGTGTTTGAGATGTATTTAACACCTAAGTCCATTCAGGATGCATTTAACGAATGCGGCATGCGAAATGTACAGGTTAGTGGAATCAACAACTTTGGACCGGCACTTTCCGTGATGGAGGAGCGGTTTCAAACGTTAAATGGCAGAAATGAGCTTTCAAGCTATATGCTTGGATTCCATGCCGAATATACATGCTCGAAAGAATTGCTACAGCAGATTGCCGAGATGGCAAAGAAATACAAAGCGCCGATTTTTGCGCACAACTCTGAGACGAAACAGGAAGTGGAGGAGTGTATTTCCAGATATGGCATGACACCGACACAGCTGATGGACAGTCTTGGCATGTTTGAATATGGCGGTGGTGGATACCATTGTGTCTATATGGATGAAAAGGATATTCAGATTTTTAAGGAAAGAGGCTTGTCCGTTGTGACGAACCCGGCAAGTAACTTAAAGCTTGCAAGCGGAATTGCACCGATTTCTAAGTTCCTGCAAAACGATATCAATATTGCGATTGGAACAGACGGAGCGGGTTCAAACAACTGTCTTGATATGTTCCGCGAGATGTTCCTTGTGACTGGTCTTGCAAAGTATCATGATATGGATGCTTCCAGTGTGGATGCGGCGAAGGTACTGAAGATGGCGACAGTCGGTGGCGCAAAAGCGATGGGACTTACAAAGTGTGAGACGCTTTCCGTAGGAAGTTATGCAGACCTCATTATGCTTGATCTGCATCAGCCGAATATGCAGCCGATCAACAATATTGTCAAAAATATCGTGTATAGTGGAAGCAAACAAAATGTTAAACTGACCATGATTCATGGAAAGATTCTTTATGAAGACGGCAAGTTTAACATTGGCTGTGATGTCGATGCACTCTATGACAAATGTAATCAAATTGCATCGAAATATAACAAAGGTCGCATATAATGGATTCAGAAAGCTTGATACTATTTGCTACAATTGCATTATTTTTTTTGATTTGGATGGTAAGCGGTCTTTGGACCGCTTATCGTAATAAGGAGCGCTTGAAGCAAAAACTGCGTGCACAAAAGGGGAATAGACCAAATAAGCGCTACGAGGATATGGAGCTAAGAAATCTGGCATCGGGCGGGATGAAACCGTATGACATCGATGAGATTACGTGGAATGATCTGTCGATGGATGAACTGTTTGCGAGAGTAGATTACACATGCTCGCAATCCGGTGAACAGGTGTTGTATGAGATATTGCGCAATCCAACAATGGATGAGACTGTGCTTCGTCACAGAGAGGAAGTTATCTCGTTTTTTGCACAAAATGACGATGCACGTATCAAAATGCAGCTTAGATTTGCAGCGATCGGACGCAACGGCAAATACAGTCTGCCACAGTATCTGTCATATCTGGAAAGTGCGCCCCAAAAGAGTAATCTTAAGGATGGCATTGTAATTCTTGGTATTTTCTTATCGGCAATTGCACTTTTGTGGAAGCCGGATTATGCAGCAATTGTTCTGTGCATCCTGCTTGTTTACAATTTTATTTCTTATATGAAAGAGAAAGGAAAGCAGAGTCCTTACATTGCGACGTTTTCTTATGTGATCCGTTTTCTAAGGCAGCTTGACAAACTGATAGAGGCTTGTCCGGCGGTCCTTTCCGATGAAAAAACACAGATGCAGGAAATCAGGAATTCCTTTCGAAGCTTTCGGTTTGGCGCATTTGTTGTGACAGACCAAAATAAGGATAGCGGGAATCCGGTTTCGTTGCTGCTTGACTATGTGTGCATGTTTTTGCATCTGGATTTAATCAAATACAGGCAGATGCATAAAATAGTAGCCAATCAAAATGAGCAGCTGCTTTTGGCGTTTGAAACAGCGGGATTCATTGAGGCGATGATTTCCATCGCGCTGTATCGGAGCAGCTTGCACAAGTATTGTCTGCCGACACTAAACCATGAGGCATGTCCGACACTTTCTTGTGAGGAACTTGTACATCCTTATCTTGAAGATGCGGTCGGAAATGATTTGACGGCAGAAAAAGGGATTCTTCTGACCGGTTCAAATGCATCAGGCAAGTCGACCTTCCTCAAGGCAGTTGCGCTTGCCGGTATTATGGCGCAAAGCATTCATACAGTTTGTGCGGACTGTTATACATCAAGTTATGTGAAGGTGTATTCTTCCATGGCGCTTAACGATGATATCATCGCCGGAAATAGTTATTTTATTGTGGAAATTATGGCGCTAAAACGTATTTTTGATGCTGCAAAACAAAATGTGCCTATTCGCGCATTTGTTGATGAGGTACTAAGGGGCACCAATACTGCAGAACGCATTGCGGCATCTGTTGAACTGCTAAAAGCACTTTGCAATCAAAACGTACAGGTATTTGCGGCGACACATGATTTGGAGCTTGCAAAGCTGCTAATGCCGGGGTATGAGAATTATCATTTCACGGAGCAAATCGTAGATGGTGATGTACAGTTCTCCTATGAAATCAAGGAAGGCTATGCGACTTCGAGAAATGCATTGGCACTTCTTTCGGCATTTGGGTTTGACAAAGAGGTCGTTGCAAAAGCAAAGGATAGAGTGAAACAATTTGAACCAAAATAAAGATGGAAGGAAAATGAGATGAAGGTAATGATTTATACAGACGGATCCGCGCGTGGAAATCCGGAGGGACCGGGTGGATACGGATGTGTTCTTTCTTATACAGATGCGGCAGGGACGGAGCACAGAAAAGAGCTTTCTGCCGGCTACAAAAAGACAACGAACAACAGGATGGAACTGATGGGCGTTATCGCAGGGCTTGAGGCGCTCAAGAAACCGTGTGAGGTTGTGCTTACATCCGATTCAAAATATGTCACAGATGCATTCAATCAAAACTGGATTGACAGCTGGCTGAAAAACAACTGGAAAACAGCGGGGAAAAAGCCGGTAAAAAACATTGATCTGTGGAAACGCCTGCTTGCAGCAAAACAACAGCACGATGTAACCTTTGTCTGGGTAAAAGGGCATGCAGGACATCCGGAAAATGAACGCTGTGATGAGCTTGCAACGGCCGCTGCAGATGGTGACAACTTACTTGACGATGTGATAGCAGAAGTGGTATCATAATTACAGTATTTGGGGAGGTAATTTGCAGTGATCGTATTTATCAATACATTTTTATCATATTTGCTTGTGTTTGTAGTGATTGTGGCACTTGTTGTCATTTCTCTTGTGCTTGGCGTAAAAATCAGACATGCAAAGGATGCCAAAAAAGCATTGACTGAGCAGACACAAAGCGCGGATACGGTAGAACAGACAGAAGCTTAACGACGTATTTGAGTGGGCGGGTGCATGATGTACCCGCCTTTTTACTACCCGGTTTATCCGGTTAAAGGAGATACCATGTCAAAATCAATCAATCAGAAATTAAAGCTTATTTATCTGCTTCATTTCTTAGAGCAGTATACAGATGAAAATCATGCACTTTCCACGCAGGAACTCATTCAAAAACTTGAGGATGCAGGCATTGGTGCGGAGCGCAAGAGCATTTATGATGACATGCAAAGACTTGTTGATTATGGGTATGATATTTTACAAAGCAAGTCGAAAGACAAGAATGGATATTATTTGGCGAGCCGCGACTTTGAACTTGCGGAATTAAAGCTTTTGGTAGATGCTGTCCAGTCATCCAAATTTATCACGCGGAAAAAATCCAGGGAACTGATTTCAAAATTGGAAAAACTTGTCAGTGTCCATCAGGCGAAAGAACTGCAACGTACAGTTTATGTTGCAGACCGTGTTAAGACGATGAATGAATCGATTTACTATACAATTGATGCAATCCATCGTGCGATGAATGAAAACAACCGCATCAGTTTTCAGTATAGTGAATGGGGAACCGATAAAAAATTGCATCTGCGCAAAAATGGAGAACGATATGAGGTGAGCCCTTATCAGCTTATCTGGAATGATTCCAATTATTATCTCGTTGCATTTGATGAAGGCAGTGGTGCCCTCAGGCATTACCGCGTGGACAAAATGAGCTCTGTCGTGCAGCTTGCATCCCCGCGCGAGGGTGGCGAACAATTCCATGATTTCAATCCGGCTGTGTATTCCGGAAAAACGTTTGGAATGTTTGGAGGTCAGGAGACAAAAGTGACCATTTGGTTTGACAAAATATTGATCGGTGTTGTGATGGACCGGTTTGGAAGTGATGTTGACCTTCGTGTTTATGAAGACGGAAGCTTTTATATCATTACAACGATACAGATTTCACCTCAATTTTTTGGATGGATAGCGGGATTCGGTAATCGCGCCAAGATTCTTTCGCCGCAGCCTGTTGCGAGAGATTATGGACTGTTTTTGCAGGAAATCCTGGAGCTCTATGAGTAATTATCGGCAAGTGTGACGGCTTTCTTGACAGATGATGTGTTGACTTTTGAGGTCAATACCCATATGTGGTGCTTTTTGACAAAAAATGCTACTCTATTTGTATTTTTTGCTGTTGACATTGGAAGAAGTTGTGGGCTATACTTTGTAGTACCGCTATATGTTGTGGCGAGTTAAAGGAGGGAAACCATGGCTGAGACAAATCATAAACAAGAATCAGTGAAT
The DNA here is from genome assembly GCA_021153185.1 of Lachnospiraceae bacterium. GTDB lineage: Bacteria > Bacillota > Clostridia > Lachnospirales > Lachnospiraceae > SIG333. The sequence continues at coordinate 1,235 of JAGKTY010000025.1, read as the reverse complement.
TATGGAGAAAAATTTGTAACCAAGCTTCCTGTAAAAGTCGTAAAAAAGGATGGAAGTTTAGAGACATTTAATGTGCAGAAGGTAATTGATGCAGTAGGCAAATCAGCGTATCGTGCACTTACAAAATTTACAGAAGCAGAAAAAGAAAAAATATGTGAGTTTGTTGTCAGCAAGGTTGACGAATTGGAAGTGGAACAGATTCCGATTCCGGTTATGCACAATATTGTAGAGAGTGCACTTGAGGAAGTAAAACCGATCGTTGCGAAGAGCTATCGTGATTATCGTAATTATAAGCAGGATTTTGTACGCATGATGGATGATGTATATAAAAAGAGCCAGTCTATCATGTATGTTGGAGATAAGGAAAATGCAAACACGGACAGTGCGCTTGTTTCAACGAAACGAAGCCTTATTTTCAACCAGTTCAACAAAGAATTGTATCAGAAGTTCTTTATGACGACAGAAGAAATCCAGGCATGCCGTGATGGCTACATTTATGTCCATGATATGTCTGCAAGACGTGACACGATGAACTGTTGTCTGTTTGATGTCGAGCATGTATTAAAGGGCGGCTTTGAGATGGGTAATATCTGGTACAATGAGCCGAAGACACTCGATGTAGCATTTGATGTCATCGGAGATATTGTGCTTTCTGCCGCATCACAGCAGTATGGTGGATTCACGGTTCCGGAAGTTGACAAGATTTTAGAGCCGTATGCACAGAAAAGCTATGACAAATATATTGCGAAGTACATGAAGCTTGGCATCAGCAAAGAAATTGCCGAGCAGGAGGCCTATGCGGACGTATGCAAAGAATTTGAACAAGGGTTCCAGGGCTGGGAATATAAATTCAACACAGTGGCATCAAGCCGTGGAGATTATCCGTTTATCACGGTGACAGCCGGTATCGGAAGAGGCCGTTTTGCAAAGCTTGCGACCATCACATTGTTAAATGTCAGAAAGGGCGGACAGGGCAAAAAAGAATGCAAAAAACCTGTTTTATTCCCGAAGATTGTCTTTTTGTATGATGAAAATTTACACGGACCGGGCTGTGAACTTGAGGATGTTTTTGAGGCCGGTGTTGCCTGTTCAGCAAAGACAATGTATCCGGACTGGTTATCACTGACCGGAAAAGGCTATATTGCCAGCATGTACAAACAGTACGGAAAAGTCATCTCACCGATGGGATGCCGTGCATTCTTATCACCGTGGTATGAGAGAGGCGGTATGCATCC
>JAGKTY010000055.1 GCA_021153185.1 Lachnospiraceae bacterium | reverse complement strand
CCCTTTATCGGTTTAACATAAGGTTCTCTCAACTCATTTCCAAGATTTTTTAATAACTCTATATCTCTAAAAGCTTTTGCTCTCAATTTGGGTTCAAGAGAATATAAAAAATCCTGTACCGGAATTTTTCCGTTTTCCATCTTATAAAATTCTATTTCAAATATATTGCTCACCTCTTTTCATATAAAATGTTATCATATACGATAACTACAGTCAACATAGGAATCTCTATATCTACATAATAAATCGTAATGTGAATTTTTATTTTTCTGATTTTTCTTTTCCACCTCGGGCAAGTGCCAAAAGTGGAAACTATACCAAAATGCCCTCGCGTATGGTATACTCAACTCAAATATTGTCGTTTTTTCGGGGGGAATCATGAATTTTCAGGAATTGTTAAAAGACTACGTTAATGGGCTTGGCTGCTCGCAAAATGAGTTGTCTCATGCATCCGGACTGTCGGTATCTGTCATCAGCCGGTATTTATCGGGAGAACGTACGCCTACAGCTGACAGCGCGCAGCTCCTTTCTCTTGTCGAGGGACTCGCCAAGCTTGCCAAGGAAAAGCAAATGGCTTCGGACGAATGGACTACCGAGCATATGCTTTCTGAATTTGCGCTAATTCTTGAAAAGAAGGACAAACAGTACAAGCATTTTCGTGATGCTTTTTCGCAGCTGCTTGATACGTTTGATATTTCCATCAAGCATCTGGCACAGGCGCTCAACTATGATACGACGTTTCTCTACAGGATTCGTTCCGGCGAGCGCCGTCCGTCAGACTTAGATGCTTTTTGTAATAAAGTTGCCTCCTACGTTGCCACTCATTTCACTTCAGACAGCGACTTACCAAAGGCTGCTGCGCTGCTTTTGTGTGACGTGTCGGAGCTTTCTTCCAAGATCGATTATGAACAAAAGCTCTTATTTTATTTAAATGAGAGTGCGCCCATCATGGAACCGACATCCAATGTAAGCTCCTTTTTGACCAAAATGGACGAATTTGATCTGGATGAATTCATCGAGGTGATACATTTTAATGATATCAAAATTCCGACGACGCCTTTTCAGCTTCCGGTTTCCAAATACTATTACGGAATTGCCGATATGCGTAAGGCAGAGCTTACCTTTTTTAAGACAACCGTACTGTCCAAATCGATGGAGCCTATCTTTATGTGCGCTGACATGCCGATGGTTGATATGGCAGAAGACATGGACTTTAATAAGAAATGGATGTTTGGAATTGCAGCAAGTCTTAAAAAGGGCCTGCAGATTAACATCATTCACAATTTGGACAGACCGTTTGAGGAGCTTCTGCTTGGTCTGGAAGCGTGGATTCCAATCTATATGACAGGTCTGGTAAACCCGTATCATCTGGAAGGGTACCAAAACCATGTATTCCATCAGCTTAACTACTGCTCCGGCGCGGCGGCACTTTTTGGTGAGTGCATTGACGGTCATCATGCGGACGGAAGGTATTATTTGACGACAATTAAGCATGACATAACCTATTACAGACAAAAAGCAGATGACTTGTTATCACATGCCAAACCGCTGATGGACATCTATACCGAAGCCAAGCTGACAGCGTTTTTGCAATTTGTCTCGCACAATGTGTCTTCTATCCGGGCCGACCGATACGTGATTTCTCCTTGTCTGCCACTTTATACCTTGCCGGAGGATATATTGACAGCGTTCTTAGCTGATACAGCCCAAGATAAAAAGAAACAGATTTTGGATTTTTGTGAGAAGCAAAAGAGCGCAGTGGCAAAGCTTTTAAACAATCATAAAATCATATTTGATTACCATGTGCTGACAAAAGAAGCGTTTGATGCATGTCCGCCGACGATTTCTTTCCCTGAACGGTTTCTTCCTTCCATTCAGGCATATGATTATGAACAGTACCTGCGCCACGTGCAGGCAACAGAGGCTTTGGCGGCGCAAAATGGCAACTTTATCTTCAACAAGGTAACAGCTTCCACGTTTAAAAATATCAAAATCACGATTGTTTCAAAGCATTATTTTGTCGTCAGCAAATACAAAAGTCCAAACATTCATTTTGTCATCCGTCACGCCAAAATGCTACATGCCATGGAAAATTTTTATGCAATAAAACAGGAATAATCACCAACAAAATAATTCATTATGATAGTGTAATGTTACTGTCAATATATTTGTTGTTGACTTCTTCATTTGATTTGCTATAATCAACTTAACAAGATAGCCGACAGGTAATTCAAACTACCTGATCTGGTATATGGTCAATTAAGCAAAACTACCTATCCGACCAAAGACAAGGTGGTTTTGCTTATTTTTTACGTTGCTCCACCCTTCGGCTATCCTATTAAATTGATTATGAACATAAAAAAAGCATTCCCGATATCGTTCCATCACGGTATCGGGAATGCTTTGCCCTAATTGTGTAAGTAGCAATCGTTCCTAACAATTGTGCTCTACATCTTACTCCGTTTCACGGATTTTCTTTCTCAGCGGGAGAATACATCCCGGAGATACACTCAGCTCATCTATTCCCATTTGAATGAACGTCTGTGTGAGCTCTAAGTCAGCGCCTAATTCACCACAAATTCCGGCCCAAATTCCCGCTGCATGCGCGTTATCAATCACCATTTGGATGAATTTTAATATTGCCGGATGATGTGCATCATAGAAAGGATCCAGTTTGGCATTCTGACGATCGATTGCAAGCGTATATTGTGTTAAATCATTGGTTCCGATACTGAAGAAATCTACTTCGCGGGCAAGCTCTCCACTTAAAAGTGCCGCTGCAGGTGTTTCAATCATAATTCCTTCCTCAACCTCTCCTATTTGGAACCCTTCCTCAAGAAGTTCTTCGCGAACTGCTTTAGAAATCTCTTTGATTTTCTTCACTTCTTCCACAGAAATAATCATTGGATACATAATTGCAAGATTTCCGTATGCGCTTGCACGAAACAGTGCACGAAGCTGTGTCCTGAATATCTCCGGTCTTGTCAGACAAATTCGAATTGCACGATATCCAAGTGCAGGATTCTCTTCTTTATCAAGATTAAAATAATCTACCTGCTTGTCTGCTCCGATGTCCAGTGTTCGGATGATGACCTTGCGTCCACCCATTGTCTCAACGACGCGCTTGTCTTTTGATATATACACATTACTATATGATATCTTTCTTTCTCTAGGAAAAAACGGCACCTTCTATTTTGCCGTATATCCGCCATCAATAACCATTTGTGCACCCGTCATAAACTTTGATTCATCTGATCCTAAATACACAGCTGCATAGGCAATATCTTCTGGTTCTCCAAGATATCCCAATACAGTTGCTTCAATCTCTTTTTCCATATAGTCAGGATTTTTTGCAGCAATACCTTCTGTAAGAGGTGTTACAATTGTACCCGGATGAATGGAATTCACGCGAATATGGTCTACTCCATATACTACAGCATCCTTTTTTGTCATCATTGTTGTTAACGGTCGGTTTTGTCCGCAATCAGTCAGAAGATTTTGTCCGATAGTTGCCGGTTTTAATGCCGGCACTTATAAAGTACCGGCATGTGTTTGTATATGCAACAAAAATACCCCGAACCGTGATTTTTCACGATTCGAGGTTTATATGTTTTTGTATGAAGCCTGAAGATTTTTATTATGGTACCATTCCGACCCCATCCCCTGCCCGACTCCCGGGGATGGATTGATTTATGCAGGAATCTTTGGATTGAAACCGACGCGATATTCTTTTCTAAAAATCACTCCTTCTTTCTAATTATATCCGCCACTTCCTGCAGTGAAATGAGCGCACTTTCATCTATATCATGCACTATATTTTTTAGCTTATTAATCTGAAAGCGATTTACTATGAAATAAATGATTTCTTTATCTTTCTTTGAGTATCCCCCAACTGCTTTTACTATGGTCCCGCTAGAATCAAAGTTCTCGGACAGGGCATTTGATATTTCATTAGCTTTTACTGTAACAATCATCGCACATTTTGCTCTATCAAACCCTTCAGTGATAAAATCAACAGTTCTTGATCCAACATAATATGTAACTATAGAATACAGTGGTAAAATCCAGCTCTGAATAGCTATGCCGCATATAATATATAGCAAGGTATTAAACAACATTACAAATGTTCCAATAGATATACCAATCCGCTTAGCAAATACGACAGAGAGAACATCAATGCCATCAATTGCTCCTCCGAAGCGTATCGTCATACCACTCCCCACTCCTGATATAACACCACCAAAAACAGCACATAGTAACAAATCTGACCCTGCCAACGGAGATATAAACGAAACGTCAACAGGAAGAACATCCATTATCATAAATGATGCCAATGAATATACCGTTACAGCGAAGATCGAATAAACTGTAAACGTCTTTCCCTGCCTCTTAAGTCCAAAAATAAATATTGGAATATTTATTATGATAAGAAATAGCGATAGAGACAGATAATCCGGTGTAATCTGGTCTAACAGCATTGACAATCCGGATATCCCGCTATCGTAAAGTTTCACTGGAAAAAGAAACATTGTAACGCCAAAAGCATTAATAATTCCAGCCACCAAAATCATGAGGATATTAATCGGTCTTATCTCTTTTAGTACATTCTTAATTGATATCTTTAATCTTGCTTTTGACATTATTATTCCTTTCATTATTAAATCATGTATTTTTGCCTGAATATATTATACATTTTTTCAAACTGCAAATTATCTTTTTCACGCAATTTACTAATATATTCATGAGGATCATAAACATCCGAATCTGCTTCTATTACCGCTATCGCTATATTAGAACAATGATCAGAAATCCTCTCGTAGTTATTCAAAATATCTGCTAAAACAAACCCTCTTTCTATTGTACACTCCCCTTTTTGAAGTCTACCAACATGATTTTGCCTTATAACCTCTGTATACAAATCTATTACCTGCTCAAGAGGCTCTATTTCCATTGCTATGGTAACATCACTACTTATATATGCTCCAATTGTCTTTTGAACAATTTCTTCTACAGCTTTCCCCAATTTATCTAGTTCTTTCATTGCACTGTCCGACATCACAACACGCTTTTCTGATATTTCCCTGGCAGATTCGGTAAGATTTAAAGCATGATCACTAATACGTTCAAAATCACCTATTATATGAAGTATCTTTGATACTGTCCGACTATCACCAACAGATAACTCCTTCCCTGAAAATCTCATCAGATAAGAACCCAATCTATCTTCGTATTTATCTACCATTTTTTCCAATTCGGCTATATGCTCATCCAATTCTACGGAATAACCAAATAGTTTATTAACAATTTCATCTACTGATGTTTTCGATAAATCCGCCATTTCATAAGACAACTTTTCACATTCGGCTATTGCAACCGAAGGTCTTTCAAATAATCTATCATCCAAAAAAGCAATCTTACGCTCAGGTTCCGTCTTTATTGTTTTAGAGGCAATCATAATAAGCTGATCACTAAACGGTAGTAAAAGTACTGTTGTCGCAATATTAAAGATACTGTGACACAATGCTATTCCCATTGGATTGATTGGTTTATCAACAAATCCAAAATCAAAAATTATATGCAGTCCAAAATACAGGGCCATGAAAAATAGCGTTCCTATCAGGTTAAAAGATAAGTGGATGACAGCAACTTTCTTTGCATTTTTACTAACCCCTATACTTGATAGGATAGCAGTAGCGCATGTTCCAATATTTTGCCCCATAATAATAGGAATCGCGGCTCCATAGGAAAGACTTCCTGTCATGGATATTGCCTGTAGCATTCCTACAGAAGCTGCGGAACTCTGAATAATCGCCGTAACAACCAACCCTGTCAGGACCCCAAGAATCGGATTTTTAAAACTTACCAGTAGCCCAGAAAATGATGGAGACTCAGCCAATGGCGCAACAGAGCTGCTCATCATCAGCATTCCGTACATCAAGATAGCAAAGCCTATAAAGCTGTTTCCAATATCTTTTTTCTTAGGCTGTTTGGATAGCATTATAAGTCCAATACCAATAAAAGCAAGCAGCGGGGAAAATGATTCCGGTTTTAGCATTTTTATAACCACGTTGTCACTTGAAATCCCCACTAGACTCATAAGCCAGGCTGTTATCGTTGTGCCAATGTTTGATCCCATAATCACAGCAACAGTATTACCTATATTCATAAGCCCGGAGTTAACTAATCCAACAAGCATTACCGTTACAGCAGAAGAACTCTGAATGGCTACAGTTATGATGCAACCCATGATAAGTCCACTCAAGCGGTTCTTAGTCATCTTTTTTATAAACTGCTCCATTTTATTCCCGGCAATTCTCTCAAGGCTATGCGACATCTGATTCATTCCATATATGAAAAATGCAAGCCCTCCCAATAATGTAAAAATAGAAAATATGCTCATATTGTCCTCCCGTTTTGACTGTGGGTTATCTAACTATCGCAAACATAACATCCGCAGCATAGATTAAAAGCATAAACCCACCTTCCATACGACTGATCTTTCTGGAAGTGAATGCGAAAGAAAGCGATATTATGCTAACGCCAACCAAAATGATAAGATCATACACGGATGCCATATTGATTGCAACAGGATGTATCAATGCCGATACTCCTAAGATAAATAGCAGGTTAAAAATATTAGATCCTATGACATTACCGATTGCCATACCTGTTTCACCCTTTCTGGCAGCAACAGCAGATGTAACAAGTTCCGGGAGGGATGTCCCTATCGCAACAATCGTAAGCCCTATAAGAGTTTCTGTCATACCTGCAGCTCTTGCAATCTCCTTTGCACTGTATACAACAACCTGTCCTCCTGCAATGATAAGAACAAGTCCGATTGCAATGAATACAATGCACTTCCACATAGGCTCTTTATTTTTATCATCATCAGAGGATGAGTTCTTCCTAGTTTTTACTATAAGGAAAGCAATATATCCTATAAATACTATTACAAGTACAAATCCTATCGGTCTTGTAACAATTGCCACTTCCCGATCAACACTGTATCCAATGAAATGCCCTCCAAAAAGAACTGAACCACAAGAAATAAGCAACACTATGATTGTTGTTAAAATCGCAAAAGGAAAATCTCTTTTTAAAACTATTCCATCCACAGGTAAAGGGCTTATTACCGCACAAACACCAAGCACACCCAAGAGATTAAATATATTTGAGCCAACAACATTGCTGAGTGCAATCTCATTAGCTCCTTGAAGAGCAGCCACAATACTTACTGCCATTTCAGGAGCACTTGTTCCGAGTGCAACTATGGTTAACCCGATGATCAGTCCTGGAACATTAAAATTCCTTGCAAGAGCAGAGCTTCCACCGACAAACACATCAGCCCCCTTAACAAGGCATACAAATCCAACAACCAGAAGACCTACCTGAATCAAAATATTCATAAACATGTCCCCCTCTTTACTTTATTGTTTCCAAACGTATCGTGTTGGTACTTCCGGACTGCTTGCTAGTCTGACCACCGGTAAGTGTAATGTTATCTCCACTTACAAGACCAAGAATTTCCACGGCATGTTGCGTCGCTTGATAGAACATAACATCAACCGAATCAAATTCATCACTCATAACAGGAGTGACACCCCAACTAAGATTCAGCTTTCGCCAAGCTTTCAGGGATGTAGTAATACCGATTATATCCACCGGACACCTGAATCGGCTTACCATTCTGACTGTTATTCCCGACATAGAACTTATGACGATTCCTTTTGCCTTGATATCTATAGCCATAGCGCATGTTGCATGGGAAAGAGCATCCAGATTATTCTTTATGACATATTCTGTTGAATAAAACCTTTTTACGTAATCAATATTCTTTTCTGTATACTCTGCAATCTCAGCCATGTTTCTTACTGCTTCAACAGGGTACTTTCCTGCGGCGGATTCTCCGGAAAGCATCATTGCCGAAGATCCGTCATACACAGCATTTGCAACATCCGATATTTCTGCCCTTGTCGGTCTGGGATTATGAATCATAGATTCAAGCATTTCTGTTGCCGTAATAACCCTCTTCCCGAGAAGTCTACATTTCTTAATCAGATATTTCTGAATAGCTGGTACTTCTATAAAAGGAATTTCAACACCAAGATCGCCTCTCGCCACCATTATCCCGTCCGCAATTTCGCATATCTCATCAATATTATCAACGCCGGCTCTGTTCTCAATCTTGGCTATAATATCAATATCCTTACCGCCATTTTCGTTCAGGAATTTTCTCAACTCACATACATTTTCTTTGTTTGACACAAATGATGCCGCTACAAAATCAACATCATTTTCGATACCAAACAGTAAGTCAGACTTATCGTCATCGCTAAGATATTGTCCCTTGAATACATGATTGGGAAAATTCATACTCTTTCGGTCAGATATTTCACCACCTGAAATAACTTCACAAATGACATCGGTTGCAGTCAGTTCCTTTACCTCAAAGATTAAAAGGCCGTTGTTTACAAGTATTCTGTCTCCTGTTTTTAGCTCTGATACAAGATCTGCATAGTTTACAGAGACAATCGTGTTGTCGCCTGATAAGTCTCTCGTTGTAAATGTAAAAGCCTGTCCGTCAATTAATGTTTCCTTTCCATTTTTAAAATCTCTGATTCTATACTCAGGTCCTTTGGTATCAAGCATGATCGGTAGCGGGTATTCCAGTTTTTCCCGTACCTTCTTTATCTTTTTGATTTTTTCCAAGTGCTCATCATGCGAACCATGAGAGAAGTTCAGCCTTGCCACATTCATTCCTGCCTGACACATTTTTTCTAAAACTTCTTCGTTTTCGCTTGCAGGTCCTATGGTGCAAATAATCTTAGTTTTTCTCATCTTTCTTTATCCTTTCAGTCTCGTCTGTTTCAATCACTGATTCCTTTTCATTTTGGTTTGAATCCTCGGACGATCCTCCATTTTCTATCCACCAGCCCCAAATTCCTCCCGCAAGAGCAATTAGGCACATTATTGCAGCCACTATATTTGATAGCATTTTTTATTCCTCCGTTATCCTCAATCTGTAATCTTGTATCCATACCTAATCTTGCGGTATATCTTCCAAATGATCACCGCTGGTAATGAAATAACCAAAAACAACGAAGTTCCGCCACCCATAATAGCCATAATTCCAAAAAATAAATATGAAAATATCTGTTTCATGATAACCTCCATCTCTTTTTTCCATAGCAAAATAAGGCAACCGCATCCTGCGCTTACCTAATAATGTGTAATAATATTTAATTGAGATTAGGGTTTCATTCCATCCAGATTATGGATATAAGTAATGATAAAATGATGACTTGTAGCTAAATTTCTATAGAAATACAGAATAAAAAGCACACTTGTGCCTATAAGAAGAAATAGTTCATCTACTATTTCATAGTCAAAGGACGCTCTGAAACCGGAATATCTCCCTGTAGCAGAATTCTTTGAAGCAATATTTTTTGTTACAGAATAACTTGTAATTTCATTCGAAATAATCTCATAAAACTCACTATCCGTGGATGAGATTGTACTTTCACTATTTAAACCACCTGTATAATCGAGCTTTTCAATCTCAGATTTGTCATATGCAGTGCATACAACAAGGGTAATAATAAATAGAAAACATAGGAAGAATCTGCTAAAATGACTTTTCCTGTCATATAATAAATGGTACATTACAGATTCCTCCTTCCTACTTTTATCAACATTAACCCTAATTATTATATGATAACATATGCGTATTTTCAAGTTTTTTTCTATCTTCGGTCGTCTTCTCAATCACCATCAATCAGCCTTTAAACTATACCTCAAATTATATACTCCGCTTGTCTTAATCATACATAATTACAGATTAAACCGCTGACTGTCAAAAAGGGGACTGTTTTTAAACAATCCCCTATGGCTGACAGTTTTGAAAAATATGGATTTGTGACAAGAAATCATTTTCGCTGACAAAATCAGTTCTCCATGCCATATTTCGCTGACAAATTTGTCACCGAAACTGCCATTTTTACATGAAAAAAGCAGCAATGATTTCATCGTCATTACTGCTTACTCATAAAAACAGCCTGCTTTCGCAGACTTCGCAGCTTTGCTGCTCTTGTTTTTATTTC
>JAGKTY010000054.1 GCA_021153185.1 Lachnospiraceae bacterium | reverse complement strand
ACCGGTTTATCTTCGCTAAGTGCCAGGTCAAGAAGCATTCCTTCCATCTCATCCCGTGCCTTACACGGGATACCGCATTGCTTGGATGCCTCGCTATCATAAACATATGGACCCACATCATGTCCACCTGTCAACAAAAGTCCGCCGCATAGCGCGAACGCCTGTTTTAGTTCCTCTGCATCTGTTGTAAGCGGAAGCATGAGCGGCAACGCTCCACACATTTCCAGGACCTTCATATACCCAGGTAACATCCAGTAGCTTTCTTTTTCGTCATCATACAAAGGAATCAATCCGATTACCGGGCGCATACAACTTTCCTCGTTTCCTATAAAGTAAAAAAGGTGCCTGCTTTTAAAGCAGACACCTTTGTCTTTTATACGTTACACTATACAATTACTTTTTAAAATTTGCAACTATTTTTTGCAAAATTATCATTTCCGGTATGCATTGCGCAAATTTTCGAAGAAAAACGCCACCCCGGAAACATGCCTTCCTCATATACTATATAAAACATTCGTTTGGATTTTTATGAATCAATATCCTTATCCTTTTTCCATTAATCGAGATATGACAGATGCACCGCCTAATGCATACGCTCTCGTAAACGGAAGTCCAAAATACCCCGATATTTCCGGAATCGTCAAGTTTTATGACACGCCGTATCAAGGCATCATACTGTATGCGGAGTTTTTGCATTTGCCCCTCTATACACCGGAAGATATTCCATCCTTTTATGGATTTCACATACATGAACATGGCGATTGCTCCCACAATTTTAGCAATACGGGCGGTCACTTCAATCCAAATAACCAACCGCATCCCTATCATGCCGGTGATCTTCCACCCATCACATCGTGCGACGGTTACTCTTGGATGAGCGTGTATATCCGGCAGCTGCGTCTTAAAGATGTCATTGGTCGCTCAGTCATCGTTCACGGAATGGCTGATGATTTCACCACACAGCCTTCCGGAAACTCCGGTGAAAAAATTGCATGTGGAATTGTGGAAAAGTGGACTATTTAATCACTTTCCAATTATAATAAGAATCCACCCACAACGCGCAATGTTTACTAAATGGCATTGTCGCATAGTGAGTGGATTTTATATGCTTATCTTAATCCATATCTAATTCAGAATAAAATATTTTTTATCTTTCAAATTATTTTACACTTCCCACTTCAAAAATTCCTTCACAATATAATCAGGTTCCTTCGGATCATCATCCTCGGGTGAGATATTGGAATGCACATAAAAAGTATTCATATTTACTTGCTTTGCTCCCTCAATATCACATCTCCCATCATTTCCAATAAAAAGGGTCTTCTTCACATCAAGCCCATGCCGCTCCAAAAGAATATTGAAAAACCGCTTATCCGGTTTCTTCGTCCGATAATCCGAAGAGATTAAAATATCGTCAAAGTATGAAGCTATTCCCAGAACGTTCATCTCATAAGCAGTAAAAATCTGCTGGGCATTGGACAAGAGATACACCTTTTTCCCAAGTTGCTTTAGATGTGTGAGCATAGCTTTTGTCTCCGGATAGAGCTAACTTCTCCCATACCTCCTTCTTGCTTTCGTCTGTATGAATATCTACCAGTGTGCCATATAGGTCAAACACATAATTATCGTAAGTTTCCGGTAATACTGCACTTTCTAAAATAACGCTCATTCTGTTTTCTCCCGCTCTTTGTTAAAAAAACAGTAATTGATAAAACACGTTAACTGTCTGTCATGTTTTCATTATACTTATGAAAAGACTCATCTTCAATCAAATTTATCATTCTCTGAATTTTTCATCAACTATTCGTTCTGCTTTTAACGGGGTAGTCATTTTTCAATTATAGTGATGTATATAATTTTATAAAAACACTGTTTTTTATTTTAGTGATTTTTCTCCTCATCACACAAATTCCTTACTTCTTTCGAAATCGTACATATAAATTCCTCCGGTGTCGGCAATACCCCTTCACCAAACAATTTACTCCATTCCTGCCTCGTTTCTGCGTTATCATACGCTTCATTTATGGCAAGTTCCATGTCTCTTCTTACCTCATCCTCACTGATACCATTTTCTTTAGCAATCTGTTTGATAATCTGTTTTCCTGTTTTACGACGCATTTTTTCTCCTAATCGAATGTATTTTTTCCATAATTTACTAATAGTAATACATTTATAATATATAGAACTAATTTTACTACCATTTTCATAATATTACCACTATTAGTTACAATATTATCGAAGGGTGGTGATTTTATATTATGACCGATAATACACTAAATACTGCGATTGGTGCCAGAATCCAGCAGGCAAGAAAAGCTGCCGGCATCACACAGATTGCATTTGCCGAAAAGATTGGCGTTTCAACCCAATATATTTCAGATTTGGAAAGAGGAATCGTCGGTGCATCCGTTCCGACCATCATAAAAATATGTGACCGCTTAGATGTCCCGACTGATTACATATTAAGGGGTTATGACCCGACAACGAATCAACCTGTGGATTTGCTGTTAGAGCTTCAAACATACTCTCCTCAGCAACAGGAAATGATTCTTTCCGGATTGAAACAATTCCAAAAAGCATTTCAAAAGCAAAAATCAGGCAATAAATATGTTTTTACAAACGAATCACTTCAGCATCTGACCTAAAATCATGACCCAATTATTCCATTGATGCACGAAAGCGGTTATTTTTTCTAAATGTGTTTTTTCCCGTTGCCATAACCAAAATCCCACATATTCACAAAGAATATGTGGGACTACAAAATAGCAATCACGGTGTTATGAATTCGTTTTTATCTTTTGCTGTATATGCGACTTATTTGAAATATTTCTCGGATGAATATTTTTGTAACGGTATACACTCATCACCAGACCAATCAAACTATACGAAAGAATCATGTTACTCCTACCGGATGATAAAAATGGTAAAAACGTCTGTGATAGCGGGAAATAACCGAGATTTTCAAGAATATTGATACCGCTGTTTACCAAAAGTAAAATTCCGCATCCACATCCCATAAGCATACCAACACGGTTCTTTTGTCTTGTTGCTACTGCAAATATCGCTATGATCAGTATGGCAATTGCTGCACATATGATTATTCCCATTAATATACCATACGTACCTGTAATATAGGTAAAAATAAAATCACTTGTATAGTTTTCTCCGGCACTTAGGATCTCTTTTCCATTGCTTCCAACCAGCACACTACTCATGATTTGTTCCCGCAAGTTACCGGCTACATACCCTATGCCGTTCCTGTCAAAACCGGGGTGCATAAACGCATGAAGCCTTGCCTTCTGGTAATCCCTCAGCAGAAAATCACCCCAATATATAAGGCAAAATCCCGCAATAGGGGAAAGAGCCAGCACCACAATCAGCCCCAAGACGGTTCTCTTTTTCGGTACCGAAAACCAGCCATCCGCTACCGCAATAATCAGCATCGGAAACATAGACACATAAAGTACAAACGCCAAATATATATTCGGCATGCGAAATGCAACATACACCGGCGCCAGAAGCCAAAGCATTGACAGCACAAGCCCCTTCCAATTTGCATTTCGGTATTTATAAACAATTGCTCCGTATATCGGTACATAAAGCATCAGAAAAGACGCCAGTTGCAGCCTTCCAATCCCCAAATAGCTTACCCCATTTATAGTGTAGCCAAATATTGTACCGATTACTCCAACCGCAATAATCACACCTCCGATGATTCTGGCGTATTTTGCAATAACGGAATAATCGATGCAATAAACAATCAGCATTGCAACAAAACCGAGTAAAACGCCCGAAAAATAATTCCGGTTTGAAAGGGTTGTCTGCGGATGAATATCCGCCAAATTATCAAGCCCGCCAATTTCCCTACTGATCAGAAAATGGATAACAATTCCGGCCAAACTGATTATACCTACAATAAGCACCATGAACCACGCTACTTGCGGCTTGTGTATCCGGTCAAGCGAAACGCCTGCCTCAACCGGATCCCCCATGTCTTCTACGGCAGCCTTCTCTGCTTCATCATAAGACATTCCGTTTGCCATGTTCTCTTCTATTTGACACTCAATATGACCCTTGATTTCATCCATGATATATGGTCTGGCTTTTTTGCAACGGATTTGTGATAATAGTATTTCTAAATAATTGTCCATTTCTACACCCCCATTGCCAGCACGTTGCAGACAGCAGTCTGATATTCATTCCACTCTTTTGTTTTCTTTTCTAAAAGACCCTTCCCCTCTTTCGTAATACTGTAATACTTTCTTGTTTTTCCGGCAAAATCCTGCTCATAAGACTGAAGCACGCCCTTCTCTTCCAGTCCATGCAATAATGGATATAATGTACCTGCCTTTAGTTCAAATACATTATTCGATTTCTTTCTGAGGTTTTCGATCATCTCATATCCATACATATCCTTTTCATCTAACAATCTTAACAGCAACATTGTCATATTTCCCGAAATCAAAGATTTTTCACTTGTCATCCCTTATTCCTCCACTTATATAGCTTGTCTATATATCGACTATCTATATAGTATATCGAGAATCTATATATGTCAATATGAATTTTGGATTTTCATTTTTTTTTAATTCATTATCAAATCGTATTCTGTCAATCAGCGAGTCCTTCTTTACCGTAATCAATGCTTTCGCACGATTCTCTTCCAAAGAGACAATCAGTGAAGCAATAAGTCAGATCTACATAAAAGCAAATGCTAAGGACATAGAAATATGTGTGGATATGGAAAAGGATGTGGAAACGCAGCATGATCGGATATAAGAATATTATTCTAAAGCATAGTAACGATATCCTCTAAAAGAAATATATCAAGCCCCCTCTTCCTACTTCTTACAGCCCGTATTTGCTATCACAAGCGTTATTACAATATCTATTATAACAATAATTCCAAATATTGTAGCGAACGATGCCGGCAATACATTCTCAAAAATCCCCATAACAAACACCAAGACAGTTATAACGCCCATTCCGCTTCCGACGACTCTGCTAAGTTTCTTAGCATTGTACTTATCCTTTTCTTCCTTACTTGCAGTATTATATCCAGCTATCAAATTTGCACCATGTCCTGTAAGAAGAATAATACTGAATATAGCCAAGATAATGCCAACTACCCATATAACCCAATCAGGGCCGCTACTTATATCCTTTAATGTCATAACACAATCCTCTCCTCAACTTCCGATTTAGTTTTTAAAATATCTCTTTAATGTGCGCAGACCTTCTGAACAGTTACTCTACAACTATAAATTCGGTTCTTTTTGATAAACCAGGCTGTACCTGGTCACACTATTATCGGCTGTCTCTTGATTGTACAGTCTACAGCCAAGATGCTGATATATTTCCGCATAGTCCTTCATATCTGTATCAAAAAGTATCGGAAGACCTTTATCATCAGACATTTTCTTTGCAAATTCAACCAATTCTGTTGCTATCCCCATTCCTTGATGTTCCTTATCCACGCAAACTAGCAATATATCTAAATGAGGTTCTTTCGCATATTCAGCATTGGATGATTGAATCTGCTTAATTCTTTATATCTGTTGGTGTCGCATTTTTCACAATAATCATTCCGTCATATAATTCTGCAGGGACATCATTGATTCTATAGCTATTTGGTAAGATCTTATTCAAAAAGCTATAACCCTCTCCGAGTGATCCCATCAGCATATTTTTATTGATAATTTCCTTGATTTTTTCTGATTTCTGCAGTTTATCAAAATCAAGATACGTCATATCCATCCCAAGGGCATGCGCTGTATTTGCCAAAGGATCCGCAGAATAAAATTTTCGCGTTATTCTTTTTCCATTTTTTCCAGGCAAATTGCATTCAGTTTTGTAAAAATCTGTGCCAATGACAAAATAATCATCACCATATTTTTCAAACAGTTCTTCACCCATGAATGTAGTATATGTACTCTTCTTTGCCACATGTCCGTTATGCCCCGAAATCATAAGCATAGATTCGTTTCCTTTCTGAACATGCTCATAAATCCAGTCGATGTTTTCAGCCATATAATGATCTCTTATTTTTGCATAATCTACATTTGACGCATTACTAAGCTCCTGATTTTGCAGATAACATCTCGCTGCCTGCGCATACATTTCCATCCCTGGTATATTCTTTAAAGTTTCCGCAGCATCTTCCATATCGGTATACTGCATCTTAAGTTCTGAAAATGCTTCATCTACACATTTTTGTTCCAAGTCAGAGTTTTGCATATCAAACCCATAAAAGCTTAACATCTCTTCCGGTTTTGCCTGTTTATTATAATCTGCCATATAGCGAATCAATGCCCTCATTTCATCCGTCTGGTAAATATGAAAAGCAAGTGCTTTCACTGCATCATCTTCCGTAATTTTCCCCTCACCGTGTATATATTGATTTACCAATAAGCATCCACCATAATCTGCTTCTAAGGCAAAGGTCTTACAGTTATATTCCTCTACCATTTTTCTAAACAAATCAAGCTTTAAATCCTGAAATTCTTTATTTCCGTGGGTCGCCTCTCCAAGAGCGAATATCTTTACATTTTCCGGTATCGCAATCTCATCGATTCCCTCTGCAACTTTCAGAAATTCTTCATTATTTACCTGTGTTCCGGAGTTCATACCCCCATAAGATATATATCTTATGAATGCCATGATTGCAGCTCCAAATAGAAACGCCATGATTATCTTTCCAATATATCGCTTTTTTGCATGATCTTTTTTCATCCGTCAACCAACTCCTCTCATCTTTACACGCTTATAATTTCCACTCCACCCCGTCCTCGTCAGACCGGGCAGAAATAAATTCTTTTTTTCATATACTTTTGCCCTCCCTTTCTACGGAAATTCATTGTTCTGCAAATGCTTCCTTATATTTGGGAAGAACCACCTTCCAAAACATCACGAAGTTTATTATCAATAACACTCCAAAGAAAGATCTCGCCAACCACTCGGGAAGCAAAAGCGCAATCCCGTTCATATCACCACCGCCGAAAAATCCGCACAATATGCTCAAATACAGCGGATCAAGCAGCAGCATGGCAATCGTAATATAATACATGCATGCTTTGAAGGTTTTCGTATTGTCGTATACGTTTCTTCATAATAAATCCTTCCCTTCCCATCTTCTTTGATGATTTCAACTTACTTCATCCCATAGATTTCAACAAAATGTGACAGATGCACTCCTATCTGCGTCCACATTTCGTCCGTCCTGTCAGGCTCCCGGTCTGCAATCTCTATCATCACTGTTACCGGTGCAACAATCTCTAAAGCAAGCAGATTGGCGTCAAACCTGCGAATCAGATTCTTTTCCATCATTTTTTCTAACATCAGTGCATACATTTCCTGATTTCCGGTCAGTTGGTGCTTTGATGTAAGTGCCGCAATCTTTTCATTTCTATACTGCTCCTTCGCACAAAATCTTCTGACCTTTTTTATCTGAGGATCCTTCATTGTGAATCCAACTCGTCTCAGACAATCTTCCTTGAATTCTTCCAGCGATTCCGGTATCTTATCCAAATTAGAGCTATTTCCGAAATTCTCATCATATTTTTGTTCCATCATAGCAATCAGGGAATCGAGAATATCTTCCTTTCCCTTATAATGTGCGTATATGGATGGACCTTTTATTCCCACAGCTTCTGCAATTAAATCAATGGATGCCTGGTCATATCCCTTTTCTGAAAACAAATCAAGCGCTGCTAAAAGTATTCTGTCCTTTGTTTTTATCCTTTCCATTTCGTTTTCTCCAATCTTCATATACCTAATATCCGTTAGGAACATTATGCCTAATATCCGTTAGGAAGTCAATACACCATATATAAAAAAATCACAGCAAGTTCCTTTGCAACAGGCTTTCCAGCAGCCAATACTTTATCAATTTTCTTTTCATATACTGCATAGCGTTTTTCCCTGTCTGAGATTTGCTCGTTTATTTCAACAAGGTGCTTTTTATTTTCTTCAACTTCTTCCCTTGCATCTGCAATTTCAGCACCTACTGATGCAATCACACTCTCAGCTTCCTGTTTTTCGACATTTAAGATTTCAAGTTCTGCCGTCAATTCCTCTGTAGCCTGCATTTCCTTATTTTCTTCTTTGCCCATAGTTCCGGCTTTTCATGCCACATTATCCTTTAATCCATACATATTGACTGCATGATTTAATATGCACTGAGCTGATTATGGATGGTTTTCAGATAGGTAGGGGAGAATAACTCTCCATTATCCTTTTTCAGCTTGAAATTTCTCTCCCATTCAAGTGCTTCACTCTTCTTGGCAAATCCCCTCTTGGTTTTCTGTTTCCTTGCTCCAGTCAAATCCTTATAATAGGTTCTCACCTCCCACATTCCAGTCTTATTATTCTTGATAACCGCCATCTATCCCACCTCCTTATCCGTAGATAGCCCGTAGATTCATTTCATAAAATACTGTGTACTGACACGCCCTTTTATTGTCACGAATCCATCCGCCTCAAGTTCCGCATTCAGCCGTCGTATCAGTTTATAGGAATACGATAGCGAAACTCCCAGCATTTCCATGACATCCTGCGCTGTCAAAAATCTCTTGTTCCCCATAAGCTAATGCCTCCTCTCTTTTGCTTTTATTATTCAGTTCATTTCTGAACTGTTATGATGTGTATTATATTAACAGTTCATTTTTGCACTGTTGATGATATAATGTATGCGAAGGCAAAAGTGAGCATGGGGTTTTGCCGATTGGCATGCGAAGTATGAACAAGCGGCAAAGCACCATGAGAACGCGCCCGCGAATGAGGAAAACCGAAGGTTTTTCGAGTTTTTGCCTCGCAGAAAACGTATTTAGTATTAATGTACGATGCATGACAACGCTCATTACACTTATAAGGAGCAGTAAAAATGGGCGAGAAATTTACCAGCCGGGTAGGCTATTTGATTCGTAATTTCAGAATTGCATCTGATATGACGCAAAAGGAATTAGCAGATAAATGTGGATTAAACGAATCCACCATCAGAAACTATGAGCTTGGAAACAGATATCCGGATGAAGCTACTTTATTAAATATTGCCAATAATCTAGGTGTCAGCTTTTATACATTATCTGACCCTGATGTAGCAAATATATTCAGTGCACTTCATGTGCTGTTTGATATTGAATGGGCATATGGATTACGCCCCACTATAAAAGACGGAGAAGTTTGCTTTAAATTTGAAAGGCGGCTTCCAAGTGCCGGTCCCCGTCCACAGGACGACCTTGATAACTTCCGAAAGATGGTTGAGTATTGGGCACATTTACGAGACAAGCTGGAGGATGGAGAAATATCCGAAACAGAATACTATCTCAAAGAGGTGAAGTACCCAATGAACCCAACAGACTCGAATAAAGAGTATACTGTTTCGTTGAATCTTGATGATGATGACCAGCTACTGGTTCAGAATATGAATGAGGATGACGATGCAGAAGAAACTGCTGAATTGTTAAAAGACTTGTTTCCGGATTTCTCTTATGTGAAGAGGAAGAGGAAGCCGAAGAAGGAGTAACCCGATATGAAGAAATCAAAAATCTGGATAATTATTGGAATTGTAGGTATTCTCCTGCTCGTATTGACATTTGTCAGTCCCCTACTTATTATGTACTACGCAGAGGAACAATATTTTATCGACCAATACAAGAAAAACAAAACCGCCTTTGAAGATATAAAAGACGAATTATTTCTCGCTTTGGAAAGAGAAAATTTATCTGAATTAAATTTAGTAATTTGCTACGATGATGAAAATGGACGCCTTCTTCAACATTATGACCGTACCACTTATTCGGTTGATTACAGTCATCCAATTGATGCAAATAGAGAAAGCTATAGCATTGTTGACAAATCTTTTGGTGATTAGTTAAGATACGCTTTGTCCATCCATATCGTTTCACCATCTGTATGTAAAATTCCCGTTGCAGATCATCCTTACACTTTTCCATAATGATGATGTTGTTGCTCCAGCTAATTTCTCGCACCAATGGTGCGAGTTTTTCAGAATCACGGTAAGTTAAATAAAAATTACGCATTCGCCACAGATTGGCTGCTGAATATCCCTTTGCACCAGGAAACTCTTTTTGCAATTCTGTTGAGAGTACTTGAACAATTGATTTTCCCCAGCCGTTTTCTTCTTATGAATGTCAATCATAAAGTGAGCCACTCGCTCATTTGATTTTGAGCCACTTGCGCTCATCTGAAAGTGAGCCACCTATGAGTTGCTTTTTGAATGTT
>JAGKTY010000082.1 GCA_021153185.1 Lachnospiraceae bacterium | reverse complement strand
CAGAATTTGGCACACGTGTGCCAGAGTATGTGCCATATATGCCCCTTGCTTTGAGTCTCATGGCACACATGTAGACCACTTCCTCAATACAGAACTAGATATATTTTCCAAAATTACGATTTAGAGATTTATGTAGTATGTTGTATATTAGCTATTTATGCTCACGCTTAGGATCACGTGTGACATTTGTACATTCATCATGTGCCAAATTGTGTGCCAAAATTTTTCGCATTATTCATAATATATCTCTATTGCTCTATAATCCAATAATTTATGCTTCTGGTTAAAAAAGAAACAATCATAACTAATTTCGTGTGCCACGCAAACAACCTAAAACAACATGTTTTTGAAATTTTCGGTAAACATTTTTATGTCGTTTTGTGTAATTAAGCTTGTTTCCGTTTGTGTGTTTTTTAGACCCAATATAAACTGATTTTTTTTGAAAATTTTCTTCAGGAAAGATGCATTGAGGTACAATTTTATCAGTTTAGTGCAGTTTGGATATATAACAAATGGACTGGACTGGTACAGTTTGATTTTCTTTCTTACTGCAATCCGAAAATATAAATTCCGAAGAAATAGTTGATGTGTCATTTCTTCGGAATCTATATGTCTCAAACTGGAAATATTTTCTTTTTTACCAGAAAGGGATTTAGTTTGAGCTATCAATGCTAAGTCTTCTTATACGGCTTGTCAATTCTTCCATGCTTTTCAGCAGTTCTTCGAAAGTTGTTTTCTTGGCATCAGAATATATGAATGTGTTTGATAATGATTGATAGTCATCCTTCCAATCACCAATAACAGACATAGGCGGTATGAAATTTACCGTAGATGCTGCATGTGTAGAATAGTCAATATTTGGGAGTTTGTTGAATATGCTACGATGGGTTATTATCTCATTGTATAGATCCAAATTACATAATGCCTCTTTGCCGAATTCTGTATCCATTATGCGTTCAATGTCATATAAGTGTCTTGACATGCGAATGCTTCGTGGTTTCTCTTTTTGAAACTCTTCATGTAGAAGGAAGATTTTCTCAAGGAATGTACGTGTGGGAACTACAGTGTTGAATAAAACAGTTGTATCATCACCTTCTGGAATGATTTCAGATATAAACGAGCGTATCAATTTCTTTTCGACAGGTTCGTCCATAGACAGACAACTGATTTCAATCTTGACTCTCGGCAGAAGATATTCTGACATCTCTGGGAGTATGGACTTGTAATTTACATAAATAACAGAAGGGTGGGTGTCTGCACGTAGTTCGTATTCTTCATCGCCATGGTGTTTTGAAATCTCAGGCTCAATATTAAAATCAGAAACTCCAAAGCTCCGTAGTATATCTTCTAATTCAGCTGGTAATTCTCTTACAACATAGTGACGGGCTGTGCGTCTTGCTTTTGCAAGCTGAGTATTTGATGTTCCAGTAATGGCAAATCGTCCATCACGCTTTATAGCGATATCAACATCTTCGCTGAAGCGTTCGATTAACGACCAACCCTTGCTTAAGCTTGTGCCACCCTTAAAGCTAAAAAGGTTTGAATATTGTGTCTGAGAAAGTGCCTTTAGTACCATCGTTACCCACCAGTCTTTTTCGATAGCCAGTTTGGGTAGATTCTTTTCTGCACTTGCGATGTCTAGAAGTTGTAGACGTTCTTCGATGTTATATTGTTGCCAGTGTGCCATTATTTTTCGTATTTCTTGATGAGTGGTTTAATGATGTTCTGGATCCACATAGGGGCATTAAGTATATCTTTTGCTAGTATGCTTTTATCAGGCGCTTTATCAAGATATTTTGAGACTGCTGATATTTCCTGGTCTCTGATATTTTGCTCTGTTAATTCACGAAAGGCCTGAACAATCAGAGGTATAGTAGGTCCTTCATAATTGAAATTACGAGGAGCTGCATGACGGAACCCTATTTTTCTATTACCTACATTAATAACACGAGACGATCCAGTTGTAATGAATGAAACGGTAAGTGGAATTTGTGTAGACACTCCAAGTATATTGGCAGCCGTCAATCCTGTTGGTAAAATCTGGACGTTGTCTCTGGCTGCTATTTCCATAGCAACAGCTTCCAATGGCACAGGGACTTTACCAAAGCGTGAAATCATGGGCTTTGCGTAAATACCATGTGCTATATGTTCCACCAATCCCATATCCGAAGCCTCTTTAAGAGCTTTACGGACGGTCTCGGCAGAACCAAGGTTCGTAAAGTCACCAATAAAGAAGACGCTATGCGCAGCTCCTTCTTCTATCCGTTTGAGGATGGTAGCTTTTATTTGTTGCTGTTTATTTGAGTCCATATACCGAAATATTTGCAATAATTCGGTACAAAGATATGTTTTAATTTTGATATAACCAAAACATCTGTATAATAAGTGATTAAATCGTATATTATTTAAGGAAATATCAATTTTATAATAGCATAATACCGAAATATTTGCAATAAATCGGTATTGTTTAAGATGCTTGCCAGGAAATGCTCTAATAACTTTTTTCTCTTTAATCAGAATAATATTTCACAAAGCAAATTTCGTTCTTTAATTTCATTTGCTACATTTTAATATTGTATTAAAACGATGCAAATGAAATCATAACATCATATATAATAGACGTTTGCATTATAGTTTTCCAAGAATACATAGCTAATGCTATTGCTATTATTTTAAATTAATAATTATAATTTCGACAATACTTTAAAAGAGAACAATATACCGCTTTGCTGAATGCTCGATGAAGCACTACAGCATGATTTCAGCAACGTTTCAGTATAAAATCATTGCTTTTTCAGCATTTAGAAATACTTTTCTTTGAATATGTAATACGGAAATCAAAATAACTTCATAATTTTGCACCAAAGAATATGAAGACCATGGATAATTCAACGAAAAAAGGTTCAAGAGGAGGAAAGCGTGAAGGTGCAGGAAGACCTAGTACCGATAGCAAACTCTATACATTCAGAGCACCTAAAGGTATGGCTGAATACATAGATGCTCAAGATAACAAGACGGACTTCATCAAAAACTGTATAGCAAAGTCCATCGTTGACGAGCGTACAAACCTTGAGAAGTTGGGTACTGTATATTCGGCAACTCAAATCAAAGAAATGAATTTGCCGTACTTTGA
>JAGKTY010000024.1 GCA_021153185.1 Lachnospiraceae bacterium | reverse complement strand
TATTCAAGAGCATCGGCGTTAGCCGATGGTTTCATTTATTGTTATGAAAGCATAAAGAAAAGCCCACAGCCTAAACTGTGGACTTTGTCTACACTCTGAGAACACTTACAAATGAAGTGTTCTTTATATTGGTAACTATCCCATAAGAAACAATTTAACCCTTAACACCACCGAGTGCTACACCACCAACGATGTACTTAGACATGCCGCAAGATTCTTTATAAGACAGTTTGTATACAAATGCCTCAAACCCTCTTAAAATCAATCTTTTCCCGCATTTACTTCCTCAAAAACTGCACATCCAAGTCAACGCGTCCCGCAATTCCGGGAACGTTTCCGTCTGAAGTGTACTGCCAATAAGAAAAATGATAGGGCGTCTGCGGTATTTTTTCATAATCCGCATACCAAATCGGGTAATTTGATAATTTTTCCAAATCAAGAAGCTCTGCTTCCCAGATCATATTGCTGTAAATCATCGGCTCATATCCGGCCGCCTGGATTGTGTCACAAAAAACAATCGTATTTCTTGTAAACTGCTCTCCGCTGACGGAATCGGTCCGCGCCACATCATCCCGGATAGATTCCGGATCATATACAACAGGAAGCTCCAGCGCTGTTCCCTGCAGTATTTTCAAAACATACTCTGCTTCTTCCTTTGCCTCCGCTTCATTAACGGCCTGTGAGAACATGTATACCCCGACATCCATACCTGCAGCCCTTGCTCCTTCGAGATACACATCAAAATTGCGATCCTTATTCAGCGTCCCTTCCTCCCCATATCCGCGATATGCTATTCTGAGAAACGCAAATTCATACCCCGCATCCCGAACCTTTTGCCAATCAATTTCTCCCTGATGATGAGACACATCAATTCCTTTCCGGATTGTGTACACTCCGTCATCATAAGAAATCGTTTTTCCATCATTTTGAAGCAGCGTAAAATCATACACATGTTTTTCCACATTTTCGTTAATTATCGTATCATGCCATTCGCCCCACGCATCAATATAGTGCAACTTTCTTGGTGTGGATGCATCTTCCGTCATTTCCGAAGCTTCATTTTGGGACACTTCCTTCCGACTGGACGCATTTTCAGAAACCGCAGTATTTATCGGCATTTGCTGTGACTCCATTTTTTTCTTTTGCTCCGGCTTCAAAATTGGTTCATGCGTTGGAATCGTTACCTCCGGATAAGTCTGTTTTGTCACTTGCTCACTCTCCTGCTTCCCGCATCCCGACAGCAAGGTCAGACTTAAGCAAAACAATACAAAAAAACGATGTGCCCTTTTTCGTTGCTTCATTCTCTTTTTTCCTCTTTTTTGTCACAGTTTTTGCTGCATACTTTGGCATACGGACAGAAAAAACAAACGCCTTCCATTTTTTTCCTTCTATATAAGTAGAAACCCGCTCCAAAAGCAAGTATCACCACAATGCATATTACAACAATATCCGAACTCATGCTTCTTTCTTTTCTTCCTGACTGTTAAAATACTGTTGTAACGCTTCCAGTATTTTTTCTTTCGGCAAAGTTTTTAACAGATATCCCTGCGGTTTTAATGCAAGCACCTTTTCAATACTTGCCCGATCACCTTTTCCCGTCAAAAAGAACACCGGAATCGAATTCATTTCAGGATCAGCACGCAGCATTTCCAGCATCTGCGGTCCATTGCAGACCGGCATCTCGTAATCAAGCAAGATGAGGTCCGGCGTCTGCTTTCCGAGGTACGACAGACCGTTTGTGACAGAATTTACCATCGCGACCTTGTAGGTCGGCTCGAGCCATGACTTAATGTTATGCAGAAACGTACCCGAATCATCCACAACCAGAATCCGTTTCTTCTGCGAGACATTACTCGCCGAATCAAACAGCTTGCCGATCGTCTCGCACACCTGCCTTGGATTAATCGGCCGCAGGAAGCTTTCCCAAATCAGATCCTCTCCGATGATTTTTTTCAGCTGTGCAACCTGCTCGTCCTCTCCCATGGCAAACACCTTTTTGTCATCCATAATGCACTGGTCTTTGACAAAGTTGAGCGCTGCCATCACGTCTGTGGAGAAATTATCATCAATTGACAAAAAGAGCGCCGTCGCCTCCTTAAAATACTCATTTATCTCTGATACCTGAAAGGAAGCCGTATATACCCTAAACCCCTCTTTTTCAAGTGATGCTGTCATCGTGTTAATCAAAAACGTCCCAATTTGTCCTACAAATAAAATGCTTTTATTTTCCATTCATCTACCCCTCCTCTGAATAACGGTTAAGCTGGCTGACAATGCGATCGAAATCAACCTCCGCCATTGCAATCCTCAGTTCATTGCGAATCGATGCAAACGACTCCGGCACGCGATACTTCTCAAGCTCTGTCATGACGGATTCCACAAGATCAAAATCAAACTCTTCCGCACCTGATTTCATCATCATGACCATCTCTGAGAGCGCAAGTTCATCAATGACCGGCAAACTCTCATCCTCGCCGTCACCGTCTGACACGATAGGTGTCAGTTCATCCTTAATCTGCAAAAAACGCTCCAAAAAGCCAGGCGTAGCTTCGTTGATGAATGCCATATCCTCATGATTTCCGGCTTCCTCCAGTTGTCTGGCTGTCTCAGAAAGCCCCAGATACCCCACCAGTCTGAGCGAACTCTTCAGACCGTGTACCTGTATCGTGAAATCATGCAATTCATCTTGTTGTAAAAACCTTGCAACCATGTCGTATCTTCCATCAATCGTCAGCGGAAAATCTTTGACAACCGCAAGATAATTATCAACACCGCCCGTATTGGCAATCCCGGCATCCACATCAAGCTCCGGTATCTTACGGAGCTGATTTAGCATTTCAAGATCTGTGTCACAGACAGGCTCTACTTCCACATTAATCGCATCCTGCATCGTCACCAGTGCTTCCGGCAAAAATCGAATGAGCGTTTTTTCTAATTTCTCGGGATCAATTGGTTTTGACATATAATCATCGAAGCCCTGACTTAAGTAATTGTCTCTCGCTCCCGTAATTGCATTTGCCGTAAGGATAATGACCGGCGTTTTTGCATTTGGGCCTGCCACATCATACATGAGCCGCTTATGCGTCTCGATACCATCCATCTCAGGCATCATATGGTCAAGGAAAATGATGTCATACTTCTTGTTCGCACAAAGCTCCAGACATTTTCTGCCGGAACCCGCTTCGTCAATCTGTACCTTGGTCTGTTTCAGCAGACCTTTAAATACTGCAATATTCATCGGCATATCGTCCACAACAAGCACCTTTGCCTCCGGTGCGTACAGGCAAGGCGTATAGATCTGTGTCTTGTTGCGCAGACGTTTAAATGCCTCCTCGTAATCGCCCATACATTCCCAATCTTCCACTTCCTGTCTGATTGAGAAAGAAAACGTAGAGCCCTTCCCATATTCACTCTCCACCTGAAGAGAGGAATTCATCATATGAAGGAATGTTTTCGTGATTGCCATACCCAGTCCGGTTCCTTCGATATTGCGATTTCTTGACTCCTCGATTCGTTCAAACGGGGAAAAGAGTTTGGCCATATCCTCCGGTTTCATGCCAATCCCGCTGTCCTTCACACTGACATTCAAATTGATGGCGAAATCATCTACCTTTTCAAAACCAACATCCAGCTTTACAACCCCCTCATGCGTATATTTCACCGCATTGGTCAGAATATTGGTGATAATCTGTTTGACACGCACCTCATCTCCGACAAGGATACGCGGAATACAGGAATCCACCGTCAATTTAAAAGATAGCCCCTTGTCATTGGCTTTGATATTAATCATATTGACAAGGTCGTTCAGCACAGAAGAAATATCATAGCTGACCGGTATAATCTCCATCTTGCCGGATTCAATTTTGGAAAAATCAAGCACATCATTAATGATATTCAGAAGCGTCGTGCCCGATGACTTGATATCATGTGCATACCCCAGAATATTCTGTTCACCCGACTCTCTGAGCACCATCTCATTGAGTCCGAGCACTGCATTGATCGGCGTTCTGATCTCATGTGACATATTGGCCAGAAATTCCGATTTACTTTTCGTTGCGACTCTCGCATCCTCGCACTTGCGCTCCACGACCTTAAGCAGGTCGCTCGAAGTATGGATCAGCTCTTTTTCTGCTCTGGCATGCTCCTCGTTCGTACGAATAATATAATGGAACACAAACGTCTGGATGGCCAAAGCTACCATACAGAAAATATAATCAGAGATAAAATAGCTCTCTTCTATGACAAGCGGTCCCCATATCCGCATCACCACGCAAAACACTTCAAATACAACAAGCTGAAAAACACTAAGTTTTCGATCAAATGCCAAAAGAATGATGATCTGCGAAATGCTGAGTACGGAAAACATCAGGTTGTTATTCCCCACGCAATAGACTACACCGAACGTATATATCACATGGAGTAAAATCATCACTTTTTTCTTAACCTCCAAACTCATAACCGGCGCAAATGTGACCACATATACAAGTATGGTTGTTAAAATGAGCATGCCAAGCGGAATCCATGCACGCAGCGTGCTTAGTCCCCAAAAAACGGCTGCCGGATAAAAACATGGGAAAACCCCAAGCGTCAGCACAACAAGATTCATAACAGACGATTTCGAAATATCTTTATTCATAGGTTACCCCCTCCGGAAAAACAAAATGAAGTTTCTTGTGAAGTAACGTCACATGAAATTTGGTGTCTTCAATCAGATCTCCATCCGCATTGACCAAAAACGGTTTGTGATCAGTCCGCTCTACCTGCATATTGACTGTCTGCCCATAAAAAGACTCCCGATTCAATTTTGCCTGATTATTTGTCTTTAGCGCTCTCACTACATCAAAGCGTTTCTTTCCGTATACTTCCGACAATATACGATAAAACGCACTTCCGTCCGTCACACACGTATCCGGCGAAAAATGCAAGCCATCACCAAGAATGCACCCATTTCCAAAAAAGATTTCCGTTGTCTTGCCATAGAACCGATTGTCATCAAGCGTCACCTCAAACGAATCACATGGAGAAAAAATGAGCGAATGCACTAATCCCAAAAAATACGGGATTGCACGATTTAAAAAACCGAGCGACTGTGTCCTGTTTGCAATCTGAAACAAATCAGAATCAATTCCAATGGAAAAGGTGTTCAATAGATACATATCATTGGCACGAATCAAATCGATCGGATGCGCCGTGCCCGCAACAAGAGCCTTTACATCCGCAAACGGTTTGGCATCATCGACAATCGCTTGAAGGAATCTGCTTGCATGCGTCGGAAGCCATGCATATTCCACA
This sequence comes from Lachnospiraceae bacterium, assembly GCA_021153185.1. Classification (GTDB taxonomy): domain Bacteria; phylum Bacillota; class Clostridia; order Lachnospirales; family Lachnospiraceae; genus SIG333. Next base: position 53,082 of record JAGKTY010000024.1, on the reverse strand, counting down.
CGCTCGTTGAGTCCGACCGCATTCACAATATTGCGGATTGTCCCGTTTCCCCCTACGGAATAAATCCGGATCTGTTCTTTATCAAATGTCTTGACAACAGTTTGGGCAAGCTCTGCCTCATGCCCCGGCGCATAGGTAGAAAATACATAATACTCCAAATCCGGAATCTCCGACAGAATGTTCCGAAGCTCCTGTGCGAAGCCCGGCTTACTCACTCCTGTATTGACAATAAAAACATGAACCATATGTTTCTCCCCATTTTTCTCTTGCAAAACAAGAATTGTTCTGCACAATATTGTAGCACTTTTTCGTGGTTACTTCAATGAAGTCTGACAAATCGGGCTGTGTGTTTTTATTTTGAAAAAATCCCTTTTAATATAGAAGAAATTTTTCTTGCCATACCTATTTTTTATATTGCAAATCAAAAAAAATAGGTATACAATGTTAGCTGTTTGAGAACTTCACTGCAACGCGGTAAAGTTTGAAAGACAAAAGAAAAAGAAAGAGAGGAAGTAACAACAATGAATGGAATTTTAATGATGATTATCGCTATTGTTGTTCTCGGAGGTGCGTATCTTCTTTATGGACGTTACCTTCAGAAAAAATGGGGCATTGACCCTAACGCAAAAACTCCGGCCTATGAATTAGAAGACGGAGTTGACTATGTACCGGCCGATACAAATGTTGTATTCGGTCACCAGTTTGCATCAATCGCAGGTGCAGGTCCAATCAACGGACCAATTCAGGCAGCTATGTTCGGATGGCTCCCGGTTATGCTTTGGATCTTAATCGGTGGTGTTTTCTTTGGCGCAGTTCAGGATTTTGCAGCAATGTACGCCTCAGTTAAAAACAAAGGCCGTACAATCGGTTATATCATTGAAGAATACATCGGCAAATTAGGAAAGAAATTGTTCCTGTTATTTTGCTGGCTCTTCTGTATTTTGGTCGTAGCGGCATTTTCTGACGTCGTAGCAGGAACCTTCAACGGTTTTGCCACAGATGATGCAGGTGTTGTATCTACAATCGCAGCAAACGGTTCCGTTGCAACGACTTCGCTTTTATTTATTATTGAAGCCGTTATTCTCGGTCTGATCTTAAAATATGGTAAGTTAAACAAATGGATTAACACAGCGATCGCTCTCATCATGCTTGTTGCTGCTGTTGCACTTGGTCTGAACTTCCCAATTTACTTACAGCGCGGCACATGGCATCTCATCGTATTTGCTTACATTATCATCGCCTGTGTCGTTCCGGTATGGGCACTGCTTCAGCCACGTGATTACTTAAACAGCTACTTGTTAATCTTCATGATTGTCAGTGCTGTTATCGGTGTATTTATCGCCAATCCTTCATGTAACTTAGAGGCATTTGCCGGCTTCAATGTAGATGGACAGTACTTATTCCCAATCTTATTTGTAACAATTGCATGTGGTGCCGTTTCCGGTTTCCACTCACTTGTTTCTTCCGGTACAGCTTCGAAACAGGTAAAATCAGAAAAAGCAATGTTGCCTGTATCCTTCGGTGCAATGCTCATGGAAAGTATGCTTGCAATCATCGCACTCATAGCGGTTGCATCCTTTGCAAAAGGTGAGGCGGCTGCACAGGGCTTCACAACACAGCCACAGATTTTTGCCGGTGCGATTGCAAACTTCTTATCTGCAACAGGACTTCCGCACAACCTGGTATTTACACTGATCAACCTGGCTGTTTCTGCATTTGCATTGACATCCCTTGACTCTGTTGCACGTGTTGGACGTCTTTCATTCCAGGAGTTCTTCATGGATGACGATGTAGCTCCTGAAAATAGGAGCCCGGTAGTCAAATTCGTATCAAACAAATATTTTGCAACCATCATCACACTTGTGCTTGCTTATCTTCTTGCAAAAGTCGGTTACGCTGAAATCTGGCCACTGTTTGGTTCTGCAAACCAGTTATTATCCGTTCTTGCACTTGTTGCCTGTGCTGTATTCTTAAAGAAAACAAAACGTCAGGGCGCAATGCTTTGGATTCCGATGGGATTTATGATGGCAGTGACATTCACAGCCCTTTCCATGACAATCTTCAAATTGTCAAAGGCGTTTGTCACAACAGGATTAACTCTTGGAACAACACTTCAGTTAATCTTTGCAATTCTTCTTTTAATCCTTGGTGTCATCGTGGCAATCCAGGGTATCAAAAAGCTTTTTGAAAAATCAGAAGAAAAAGCTACTGCTTAATTTGAGCAAAGCATAACAAACAAGAAAAGGACGATTCAGATTGCAACATGCAACCTTGAATCGTCCTTTTCTTTTTCGATGCGCTAATTCAAACGCTTCATTTGCCTACCGGGTCATCTGCCACTAAACTACCTGTTTACGGTCAAGAATCTGGTTAAACCGCTCAGATGTCTTATTGTAACTTACAATAATTCTCGAACCGATTAATGACACAAGTCCGATCAGTGACTCTCCATCCAGCTGAACACCATAGCCCTCTTTTGAGACAAGCACTGTGTCATTCAATTCTTTCACATTATTTACAAATTCTCTTACATCGTCAATACTACACAATTTGATCAATCGTTTGTTCATAGGATTACTCCTTTCTAAAAGCATTTTGCTTTCACCAATCAACTTTCCTTCCAAAATAGGACCTGTAAAGGCCCTATCGTTTTCGTGCTACAACTTATTTTACTCAACAATATGTAGTTGTCAACCGTAACAACGCACAAATTCTTGACGTAAATTGCACAAAACTTTTGTCAAAATGTCTGTATTGTCCTATTGTAATATCATCGCTTCTTGTTTACGTTCCGCACGATTGCTTTGATTACCTCATCAATATCAATCGGCTTGGCGATATGTCCATTCATGCCTGCATCGATCGATGCCTGCACGTCCTCAGCAAAGGCATTGGCTGTCATGGCAATAATCGGGATATCGCAATCCTCCGGCCGCTCATGCATGGCACGGATAGCCTCTGTCGCTTCGTAGCCGTTCATTTCCGGCATCATTACATCCATCAGGATAATGTCAAACGTGCCCGGTTCATTCTCTGCAAAGAGTTTTACTGCCTCCTTGCCGTTTGAGGCTCTTGTCACCTGAATTCCCAATTCTTCAAGCTGAACCATGGCAATCTCCGCATTCAGTTCATTATCCTCTGCCATCAGAATCTTCACGCCCGACAAATCCATCTTGACAGCCGGAATATCCTGTTTTAGAACCATGCTTTCCTCAGTCAGTTCAAGCGGACACTCTACAATAAAGGTAGAACCTTCATTCTTTTTACTCTTTACAGTAATCGTTCCACCCATCAAGTCTACATACCGTTTTGTGATTGTCATACCAAGACCGGTGCCCTTATACTGTGTTCGCGCGCTGTTTTCCTCCTGCGAAAACTCATCAAAAATATGCTCGACAAACGCCTCACTCATACCCACGCCCGTATCGGAAATCCGATAGCAGGCCACGATATGTCCGGGCTCCTCCCCCGGGCGATAATTTGTCTCAAACACAATTGTGCCGCCGTCCTCCGTAAATTTCACGGCATTTCCGAGAATATTCACCAGCACCTCCCGGATACGGACTGCATCGGCAAGCACATAAGGCGTCTTGGGCTCTGCAAGATTGGTGCGAAATTCAATATTCCGGTTCGATAAAAAGCCATGCATAATGTTTAGCACCGTCTCTGTTACCGCCCTGATATCTGTCGGAATCGGTGCAAATTTGATTTTACCGCTTTCGATACGGCTAATATCAAGTACATCATTAATGAGCGTCAGCAAATGTTCTGAGCTGTTGCTGATTTTCTCCAGGCAGTTTTTCAGCTCCGGGTTTGGGTTTTGTTTCAATCCAATGTTGGTAAAGCCGATGATCGCGTTCATAGGTGTACGGATATCATGTGACATATTGCTAAGGAAGGTACTTTTGGCTTTATTGGCCGATTCCGCTGCAACCATTGCCTCCTCCGCCGCAAGACGCAACCTATTCAGTTCCTGATTGTTCTCCTGCTCAATTTTAACAAGCTGGTTGCTTCGCTGCACCATCATGATACTGACAAAAGCCAGCACGAGCAAAATCGCCATAATTGTCATAATGATAATGACCACCCGGATAGTAGAGTTCATCATGTTCATCGTGCTCGCAGCAACATACTGTGCCGGAATCAGCAGCATCAACGTCATATCGTATATGTCTAATGTCGCCAGACAATAATAATACTCCGTCTGATCAATCAAAATATTGGTTGCAACAACTCCTTCCGCTTTCAGATGTTTCTTGATGTCCTCAAACGACCGATCCTGCACGTAGTCTGCATTTTCCAGTGCTTTGAAAATATTTTTCACTCCAACAATATCATCCTGCGCATCATAATACGCCAGCGTTCCGTTTTCCTTAATGATATAAGTGGCTGCATTGCCGCCATAGCTCTCCGTTGTATAGTATTTCTTCAGCGTCGTAATATCCTTTAACAGCACTAGATGCGTAAATTTATTTTTTTCCTCTCCGACTGTAATCGGCAGACTGAGCTTTTGGGTAAATGCCAGAAAGGTACCATCTACATTGCTCGTATCCGAAACAAATGTATGCCGCTCCTGCCCATCCGCAAGACGACCGATATCGTCCCAAATGCCCTTATCGCCCTCAACCAGATGTGCCGTTCCCATCGTATCGAGTAGCATCACCCTGCATCCGTAAAGCTCTGTCCGAAATTCCTTCTCGAGCATATCGATGGCTTCTGACAGCTTCTGTTCATTCTTATAATGGTTTCCCTCAACAGTGCTCTTAATGCCGGCAACAAGATTCCAGTGTGTCTCCAGACCAATGTCAAGGTTTGTTCGAATCTGTGAAATCATTTCCTCAAGCTGTGAGGAGCGCTCCTGAACGGTCTGTTTCATCATATAAGAACGGACATAAGAAACGCCAATCACAAGGGCAGTCATCAAAGCAAGCGCAAACAGCACAGGTATTATATATTTGATTATTCTTTTCTGTTTCGGCATAGTATCGCTCACCTCAGTTGTATTTTGCACACTGTCTGTCTGCGTGTTCATTCAAATTATCGAAATGTAATGTAATCATTCGGTTCTTCCAGTTTTCCGCTTTCATCAATCAGACGTTTAAATACATATGCTTCAAAATGTACATCGTCAATCTCATAATCGTCGCACCCAATAATCTTCATGGCATCCACCACATACCAGTCATAGTCGCTGCACAAAAGCACAGTGTATTGTGCGTTTGGATCCAATTCTTTTCCTTCCATCGTCAAGGCCTTGAGCGCATAACCGCCATCGGTCCTTTCGACCTCCATCTCAAAACCACTGGATACATACAAGGTACTGTCGTTACAAACAGCTCCCCTGTTGCCCTTTAAAGAAAGCGTATTGGCAACAAGCTGCGTAAGCTGTTCTCCTGTCAGGTTGGCCACCACCGGCTTACCCACATCATTGTTGATCAGATATCCCAAGTCCTTCTGCGTATAATCTCCTTCGTAGACATCACTACTGATATAGCATGACTGTCCAAACACCATGTCAACGCCGGATTCTGCACGGACAGTATTGTAAATAGCAGATGCCGCCAGATTACCGTGTTCCGCTGTGAATGCATCAGAATATGCCATGTCAATATGGGCTACGACTTCGTCAGATTCCGAATCCGCGCTCATCAAAGAATTAAATTCATCAAAGGCAGCTTTCGGTGTCTTTAATTCGCCACGCAGAATACCCTGTACCACACTCTGGGAAATGCTGAACATCTCACCGGACGCCAGACGGATGTACATTTTATTCTGGTCGATATAAGGCTTGATATTGTCAAGCTCCGGCAATAACTCCAATGTCACATCCTTATTATAAGGAATCATATTTTTACCGTATGTAATACAGCTCTGTCCTTCCTGATTGAGCATCGCTTCCATAATTCTAAGCAAAAGCGCCTCCCGCTCCGGGTCTTCCATAGCCTTCTTACTTGCAGCCACATGGAACGATGGATAAGTCAGATACCAGTTATCTTTCTCGGAATCACCAAAATATGGGAGCAAAACAGAATGGTCTCCCTCACGTCCCGAAAACGCAATCACATCCGTGCCCGTTCCGCGATACATGGCAAGCTTTCCTTCCCATGTACAGCTCTTTTGGATTTTGATTAGTCATCTGCGTTTCCGCTTCGCCAAGGCCTGTTTTTTCTTTCATATCAAAGAACTTTTCAAAAACAGGCATCCACACCTCTTCTGAGAGCTGGTTTTTCGCACCGCTCTCATACTGTTGACGCCACTCTCTTCCCTCCATCGACAGAAGCTGGGAGATTGAAAATCCCTGCAGTACCTCCATACACGTATAATCCGATCCGAAATCGGAAGCAAACCCTTTTATTCCAAGCGCTTCAAACGCCTCGCAGGCAGCAATAAAGGATGCATAATCCGTAGGAATCGGGATATTATTCTCTTCGAACAATGTCTGATTGACAATAATGCTGTCAACATCCGCACACGCCGGCAACCAGTTGATCGTACCGTCATCATACGTATAATTATCAAGATATGTTCCGTAAAAGGTAGATGCAAGCTGTGTATCACACAAGTCATATAGCAAATCCTTGATCAGCACTGCGTCCTTGAGCGAAAAACGACGCACTGTCAGGATATCCGGCAGATCATTATGGTCATTCCGATACCGGTAAAAATCTGTAGAATTGGTTGCAAGAACAAACTCAAACTCCACCTCCGGGAATGTATCACACAGATACTGTGTATAGTTTTCAAGCAGCTGTGTACCCCATAGGGCAACCGTCACTTTTTCTTTTCCGCCCTCATTTTCCACTTTATGTTCCGTTTCATTTTTTGTCGCATCAGCAGTCTGCGTTCCGCAGCCGGTCAGCGCTGTTATCACCATCACGATGGCCAACAACAGACTCAGTCGTTTTCTCATGTTTTTCTCCTTTTCATCTATTTGCAAAACCCAAAAGCCATTATACTATCAAAATCGACAAAAAACAATCAACTTGACTGATCTACTGTTTATTCTCATCGCCAAATATCGCCTATTTTCGACAATTCTAATGTTATTTCGAACCGCTCATATATCATTTTCGACCATTCATATGGATTTCCTTGTCGCTCCCATAACAGTGTGCTAGGTTAATAGCAATCAAACAAACGCGTACAATCTTTTTCAAAAGGATTGGGGCACGCACATTCTATTCTTAGTAGGGAACACATATGGAACGAAAACATTATTTAGACAACATTCGATGGATGACGGTCGTACTTGTAATGGTTTATCACGTCCTATACATTTTTAACAGTCAGGCTGTTGTATCCAACTTCCCGGTGCAGGGCATTGAACTGCTTGACGGCTTTTTGTATATCGTCTATCCATGGTTTATGACCATTTTGTTTGTCGTTGCAGGCGTCTGTGCAAAGCACGCACTTGCCAAAAAGTCAGGCAAAGCATTCTTAAAGGACCGTTTCGTGCGACTCATTCTGCCGTCCTTCTTTGTACCGATGCTCATCGGCTGGTTTTGCGGATACGTGACAGATTATTACACGGACATCTTTTCCGGAAACGGCGACAAAATGCCGGATATCATCAAATACGCCATCTACTGCGCAATCGGTGAAGGTCCGATGTGGTTTGCAAGAGAACTGTTTCTGGCAGTACTGATTTTGATGCTCATTCGAAAAATTGACAAAAAAGGGCGTTTGGACGCACTTTGCGAACGCATGAAATGGTGGGGATTCATTGTACTGTTTTTTGTATTTTGGGGAAGCTCTTATGTGCTGAATGCACCGCTCATTGAAGTATACCGGAACGGCATCTATATCGTCAGCTTTTTGATGGGGTACTATATTTTTTCAACGGATGAGCACATCGCTACCCTGGAAAAGGGCAGCAAGCTTTTGGTTCCTGCTGCGCTCCTTCTCATGATAGGCTATTATGCGTATATGCGCGTTGTGATTGAACCACAGGCGACTGACGATGTATTAACAACCGTGAATTATACTTCAAAATCCGTGCTGCAGCATCCGTTCACTAACCTCTATGCATGGATAGCAATGTTGGCCATTTTTTCTGTCGCAAGAAAACACCTGAATTTTTACAACCGTTTTAGCGCCTATATGACCAAAGCAAACTTTGGCTACTATGCTTTGCATTATCCGGCTCTGGCAATTGTTGCATTCTTTACACTCGAAAAGACGAATCTGCCAATCTGGGGATGTTATCTTGTCAATCTTTTTGGTATGATTGTATTATCAACGTTATTATACTTGGTATTATCAAAGATTCCTGTGCTTCGTACACTGACACTCGGAATCCGGCAAAGAGGAAAACAGGATGCAAGTCAAGGCAGAAATTCACAAGCGTTATAACGAAACAGAAATTCATGTCTGCAGCAGCAAAGCAGATGAACAGGTCGTGCGGTTGGTCACAGAGCTTTCAAGCTATGTCAATCCGGGACTAATCGCACAAAAGTCAAATGGTGATCGGGTTGTGCTGAACGAAAAGGATGTCTTCCGATTTTTTGCGGAAGGACAAAAGGTCTTTGTACAGTCAGACAAGGAGACCTATACCATTTCCAAAAAGCTTTACGAATTAGAAGAGGAACTAAATCCATCACTTTTTTTCCGGAGTTCAAAATCAGAAATCATTAACTTAAAGCGGATACAAAAACTGGACATGAGTCTGTCCGGAACGATACGTGTCATTATGAAAGACGGAAGCGAGACATATACTTCCAGAAGAAATGTTGTGAAATTAAAGAAAATTCTAGGCATATAGGGAGGCGCACCATGGTAAAACGAATCATAAACAGCTTTATTTATACATCGTTTTTTGCAATGCTTTGCAATCTGATCATCGAGATGATTGTGCGCCTTCTTACAGGCTTTGATTATTCGCCGGTGACGCCGGAGTATATCGCAATGTTCCCATCCATAACGGTAGCATACGGTGTGAACATGCTTCTCTACGGCGTCATTGGCATCGCTTTTTCCGGCTTTATGTTTGTTTACGAAAAAGAACAAATCGGCTTTGTCATCCAAAGTCTGCTTTACGCTGCTTTGACAAGCTTCGTTTGGATTCCGATTGTCACATTTGTCTGGCAGTTATGGCGCTACAAAGAGGCACTCCTTTGTACCATCATCTGCTTTGTCATCACCATTCTCATTATGATTGTTGTCCAATATCGCACAACCAAAAAGAGCATTGAGAAACTGAATGAAGCCTTCACCGCCTTATAGTGAAAGCTGCCCTTTGGCGCTCACAATAAAACCAATATCGCTGACGGATTCACCGGCTTTGATTGTCCCGTTGTACTCTTTGGCGCGAATGACAAGTTTGTTTCCGTCCACGCGATACTCCCCATTCCATCCGTCAGATAACTCGAATTCATTTGAAAAGTTCAGCGGGATTTCCCAGGAGTCAACCGCACCCGTTCCTTTGTTTGTGATGGTCAGCTGATACTGGTAAAATGTTTTGCCGTCAGACTCCCATTGTCCGGTGACCTTCGCCTGCACGTTAAGGTCCTTGTATGTGTGCGTTTGCCCGTCTGTATTACCTGTCGCATTTTCCCCGCCGGAATCTGTTCCCTGCGGTTCTTTCTTCTCCTGCGTTGTATCCTGCTGTTGATCCCCGGAATTCTTCTGCTCTTCTCCTGCGTATGGCTTGATGCTATTTCCTTTGGCATGCAGCATCTGGTAAATCCAGTTTCCACTCTCACTTAATTCACTTGTCGTAAAACCGGACGTTTTCTGACAGTCTGACGCAATGAGTGCGGACGTTTCATTTTTGTTGCAAAGACTCCACACCGCATAGCTCACACCATAACTGTCCATTGTATCAATCCAGCTTTGTGCCTGCGCAAAGTCATTGCCGCCATTTCCGCTCGCATCACACATTCCAAACTCACTCACAAATACAGGAATGCCTGCATTAATTGCATTCGTCATTTTGCCGCGAAGATCCTCTTTGTGTGTCGCTGCATAAAAATGAACCGTATACATGATATTGTCAAATCCCGTCAGCGGATTGTTTTGCGCCTTGTCAATATCCTGACACCAGGTCGGCGTGCCAACAAGCACAACTGCATTCGGCACATTTTGACGAATCACAGGAATAACCGACTCGGCATACGACTTGACCTCATTCCAGCCCGTGCCGCCGTTTGGCTCGTTACAAATCTCATATAGGACATGCGATTCATTCTTGAGTGTTTGGGTCATCTCTTGAAAAAATTGCAATGCCTCATCCTTATGCTGCAGAGGATTGTTATCATGTAAAATATGCCAGTCTACAATGACATACATATCTGCCTGCTTTGCATATGCCACTCCGTCTGTCACCAGTTGTTTGAGCTGCTGTTTATCTCCATCTGTACAATACCCGCCATTTTCATCCGTATACATTGCAATCCGAAGCAGATTGGCTCCAAAATCGCTACTCAGCTGATTGACTGCCTCCTGGTTTACAAACTGCGGAAACCATGCAATGCCGTGTGTGCTGATGCCGCGAAGCTGTACTGCATTCCCCTTTTCGTCTACAAGCTGTGTTCCCTTTACCGAAAGTGCACCATTTTGAGACGGGCGCGCCAATATGTACGCACCATTTTGGGCAACGTTCTCTTCTGCATCCGTACCGCTGTCTTTTTCCTGTTCAACTGACGGCTCCGGCTTCTCTGCCTGCTTGGAAGACTCCTCGTCCTGCGCCTGCTGCCCTGCGTCCTCACTTGTCTTATCTACCTTCTTCTCGCCGGCAGCATCGCTTTCTGTTTCTATCACATCACCGGAAACTTCTTTTTCCGTGGGCGTCGCTTTTTGCCCGCAAGCTGTCAAAACGAAACATCCAACGCAGATGCCCGCAACCACGATATGCTTCTTAACCCAACGAATGAACGTTTTCATCTCAAACTCTCCCATATTGGAACTCTTTTGTATTGCTGCTTTTAAAGTGGTATCCCCCACTTTTCCCTACTACGGTTATTATTATATCAAATCAAAGCATTCTTTGGCACTTTTTTATTATCCCTTAAAAAAACGGTCACTTTGTCAGACCTGTCACACGTCGCCAAAAGGACATCCGAAACCTGCTTTGCGCCGCGCGCTGTGATTTGACTGTGAAGCCATTTCTCATCCTTGCCCATCTGTTTTAGATTTTCCTTCATCACTTTTCCATCCAAAATCACATTGGCAACCATATAATCCTGCTCGGGCGTAAGCTGCAAATCAGAAGGAGAGACCGGTCGATTTCCCACTTTTGGAAGAAAGCTGATTTTTCCGTTTCCTTCCAAAATAGCACATTCCAAATCATTGATATCAAAATATCCGCTCACACGACATTGCACCAAAAATTCCGTCACATCCATTTTTGCCTTCTTTAGATTGCGCCGGTATATTTCTCCATGATTCAAGAGAATGAGTGGCTCCCCCTCAATAATCCTTCGGGCTTTCATACACTTGGATGTCAGAACCGCCAGGGCGAGGGATGCCAGGGCATATACAATCATCGCAGTAAGCGGCTGCACAAAACTCTCTTCCAGGGAAGTGGCCATCTCTGCCGCAATCGATCCGATTGTAATCCCGATAATATAATCAAACATGCTCATCTGCGACATCTGCCTGTATCCCATCATTTTCGTGAGAACAAAGATTGCCAAAAATGAACCAAGCGATAGTACAATGATATAAAGTATTTCTGTCATCCCAATTTTCCTTTCAGATATATTTCATAATATCCTTATAATATGGAAAAATCGGGGTTTTATACAGTGCACGCATCACTTAATGATTATCATGATACCTCATAGATGCGCTACCGCTCTCTTTACTTCCTCAAATTATTTTCCTTATCAAAAAATGCTTTCTCCAGCATATCATACTCTGCATCCGAACAGATTTCTTTGCACCGCTTCTGATATTCCTTGGAGCGCTCCAACATACGATCAATCTTCTCGCATGGAAATTGTGCACACTGATTGCATTTATCTACATGATGCTCCTTCGTACATTCTACCAAATGATATGTACACTGTTTATGAGAAGAACATCCTTCACATCTCATTTCTTCGCCTGATACCACGCAGTCCCGCCAGCCGACCCGGTACCATAACTTAGCTACATTCCGAAGTTCTTCCTCACTCTGTGCATTGTATCTGGGACACGCTATGCAATTATCTCCACATAAGGTTATTTTTTCTTCCATGTCACACCTCCCCGGCAATCATTGCAGCACAATTTTCATATTATGATACTTAACCACAACATCCTCAAAACCAACAGATTTATAAAGCGAATATCCATCCTCTGTTGATTTTAATTCAATAACGCTAACATCTTGTGCTGTAGCATCTTCCAACATCATTGTCATTGGTTTCTTTGCATAACCCTTATTCCTTTACCACTTATCCCAATGAATCCTATCCTTCACAGCTATTTTCTTTTGCTTTACAACATCCGCATCCGCTTTCGGCTTATATCCGTATTTCGAAAATAGAAACATTGGAAATTTAGTATAAAATGTTGTCCCTTCAACAAATATCATTATCCTTTTAACCATTTAATCGCTTTTCCTTCTCAATCATCCTTATTACCCTTGGTCTGTTATATCGTTGCATTATCACAAACATACTCTCCACACCGGCAGCTAAAACTGATGTGATAAAAAATACCCAAAATGTTCCCCATATTAAAGTAGCTAATACAGGTACAAAACATAGTACTACTATAATCGAATGCACCACTTCTGACTGGCACATTGCCCCTGCAATTTCTTCCCATGTGTGCACTTTTAAATCCAGCATTTCAGGTGCAAAGGTAGGCATTTTATCTTTCCACTTTTTCACTCGTAATACTTCATACAAACGCTTTTCAAATATCTTTTCTTGAAACCAGTTTCTTTTATAATTAAATCTGTTATGAAAGATTCCATTCACAACATATCCCACAGCCAAACGCATCAAAAAATGATAGCTAATCGTACCGAATGTAATCGCTATGCTCAATATCACAGTATTGGGATGGCATTGATAAATTAGCGTAAAAATAATTGTTAACACCACAAGAATTATCGCGGAAATCTTAATCGTCTTTGCAAACATTCCAGTCTCCTTTTCACGAAAATCGTCCACAGATAACAACTTTCGATATATTAGTAAAACTCCCTTGCATTCATGTCCCTATTATATCATCTACAAAACTTGACAACAATCAACAAAAAACACCCCAAGCAGTATCTCTACCACTTGGGGCATCCCCTACCGTCCCATCCCGGCAACCTTCCTGTGTCCCCATTCCTTCACTTCGCCAATTCGCTCCCGGAACACATGCACATTCTCTTTTGTTATCGGTACACCCGGTTTTCTTACAACAAATCTTCTGTTACCAATCAGAACCTCTCCATCATCCGATATATTGTTACTTACAATCTCAATCACATAAGGAACCTGCACAGAAATCCCTATCTGATTAGCAAATGTATTACCGGCATAGAAACCATCTACATTATCCCCTTTGGAAATAAAACGATATCTTGCCACCACATCTGCATTTGGACCAACTGCGAGGTTTAATTTTGACTTCTTAGGAATGAAATATACCTCTTCATCGTATTGCTGCAGTAAACCTTTTTCACAGAGTTCCTTCAGTTGTTGATTTAAATCTGGCTCGGTAATATTCGTTCTTGACAAATCAGAAAGAAAAATCGGCTCTGCTTGTTTATAATGAGTTTTTATGTAATTGTACAACATTACCGACTCTCCCTTCGCTATATTCTGCTTAAAAACTCCAAATCCTTCTTCAGCACCTCATCCACCGATAAATCAAGCCAATTCTTTTTAGACCGCTCCACTTGCTTTTTGTATGTACCACTAGAAAAAATACTTTCTGCCCTTCTTCGAATTTCATCCGCATCATTTACATCAATTGTGGTATCAGCGTATATGTACTTCTGTATGCAGAACCTGAGTTTCTCCATATCTGCCAATTCAGACAAATAACAGATATCAAATACATCTTTATATCTGGTAGACCGGGTTCCGAAACGCATCAAAGATTTCAATTTTTCAGTAATCATCTGCTCACATGAATTAATTAACACACTGGCAGAATCCTCTTGAAAACATACATCAAAACAATACTCTTCCTGTTCAATATCTAAGTCTTTATGTACACCAATATCCATTTTCAACGAAAGCACATTGCCGAAGTCATCGGATACCTCAATATGAATACGCTTGCCTTTATAATCCTGATGTTTTAATTCCTCTATGGGTGCTGACATCCGCAATCGAATCCCATCTATACAATTCAGCTTTTCAATAAATATTCCTATGGATTCTTCGGATATGGAAAATCGAATAAAATCCAAGTCCAAATCCTGCGTAGCTCGTCTTGCATTCTTGGACAGGCTACGCATAACTACACCGCCCTTAATGGTGACATTTCTATTCAGACTACTCTGTGAAATTGCCTTTATAATAATATCCTGGCACAGCTTGGCTTCTGCATTTGCTTCTCTGTATCCATCTTTTTTAATTTTATCTACTTCATCCAACAAGTTCATTACAATACCTCCAACTCAATAATCTGCATCATTTTATCCGAATGTTTAAACTTGGCTGCGTACTCTTCCACCTTTGCAATATCCATAGTCTCCACACGATTCCTGTACGATCCGATAATCTCCTTGTAATAATCAAATGGTAATTTGCCACGGAATCTCACAAGCTCAATCAACATTCTTTCCAAGTCGTAAAGGCATATTTCCGTGTTATGATATGATATCTTAACCTGTCCCATATCAAAAATATCCTCTTTCAAAAAAGTCTGCTTCACCCGTTCATCTTTAATCCTGCCATCGGTTCTGACTGTTGCCAAATGATAAAAATCAGGAATCACATCCGTTAATCCATGATAATAAAAAGCACTCTCACCGGTAAATACAGCTTTCGGATATTTCACACCAATAATCTCCAGCTCAGAACAATTTCTGCTCAAGGAATAAATGCCCTTCTCCTTTTGAAAAAGATTCCCTTCCGCTATTTCTTTTTTCAACATATGGTCACTACCATATTTCTCTATACATTGCTTATATGTCAAAACCATAATCCACCAACTCCATTTAAGTGTTTATACACACAGTTATGGTTTGTGTGTATTTTTACTCAAATTTTAACATTACACAGATACTTCGTCAACAAATATTTAAGTAAAAGCACACACAGCCCGTTTTTGTGTGTATTTTTACTTAAATCTACATTTATGCTATAGTGTTTGTGGAATTGATAATTGTTATTCTTTTGCTTGCATTATACCTACATAAACTCCCCTTCCGTCCAATCAAACAGATAATCCGGATCATTCCAATACTTTATATCCCCATACTCTCGCTCATACACACCGAATTTCTGCCTTGCTTGCTGTAACGTCTTCTCATACTCTATATGATTAAACGGACTATAAAGCTCCACCTCTTCTTCACTGCATCCCACAGTCCGCAGGTGGGGCTTCTTATCCGGAGACATAGGGTTCACTTCATACACCCACTTCGCCGGTTCCGGATGACACCGGCTATGTGTATAAACCGTCTCAAAATATTCTTCCCATGAATACTGCCTCCTGTATTCATCATAAATTTCCAAATCTGCCTGATGATCCCGGTAAAACGCCTCCAGCTTCCGAAAACCATCAAATGCTCTATGCTTTTGAAACAAAGGTCTCCATCCGCAACTTAATTTATTCAGGTGACACCGATAACCAAGGTATGGCTCATCCACGATGGTATACTCCTCGCCAAGCACGTCCCAATCCGACTTCTCTGCAAAACAAGTCTGCATCAGCTCCTTATTCCTACTCATAAAATAATAATTGGTTCCCATGACAATCCTCCTATCCCAAATAAAATTATCCTCTTACCGGAACCCATTCAAAGGTCCTGATAAAAGGATATCTCAAAGTCAAGTCTTTGTCATTGGACGGATAGTCCAAAACACTTATGCTGCCCTCTGCAGGCGTTGGGCGTAATATAAAAGGCGCTTGTCCTTCGGCTCCTGCGCCACCTTATACAAGCCTATATTCATAGGCTGTCCCTGCAAAACCAGCAGTTCTTCCATATGCACACCAAGAAGAATGCTTAAGGCATAAAGTTTCTCTACCGTTGGCAGATTCTGACCTTTAAACCAACGATAAATCGGCTGCGGACAGGAGAGGTTTAGGTACTCTTGGATGTACTTTACATCGTAGCCTGCCAGTTTGAACATGATTTTTAGTTTTTGTCCGGTCTTTGCTTGGTCAATTAAACACATAACACAGCTCCTCCAAATATATATTCTAAATTATACTATCTATATTCGCAAACTACAACAGCGTAGCATATGTTTCAATAAGTTTTGGCACCGCCAACCCATTTTTCGCTATTCTTTCCACCTTTTTCAATACGCAAAAAGGGCTTCCCGATTTCTCGGAAAGCCTTAATTTTATCCTCGCTTTCGCTACGCGCACCTCGATTTCACTTCGTTCCATCTCGGTCACGGCATTCGCTGAATGCCTATAAATGCCAAACAAAAACGGCCCTTTCGTGCAAGCACGAAGGACCGTTGTTATTTTGCATTTATGCGCTTAGCTCAAAGCTATCGTGCATACAATTGAACATTAGTAGTTCAATTGTCATGGATTACTCAATGATTGTAGCAACACGGCCTGAACCAACTGTTCTACCACCTTCACGGATAGCGAATGTAAGACCCTGCTCCATAGCGATTGGGTGGATGAGCTCGATTGTCATCTCTACGTTATCGCCAGGCATACACATTTCTGTACCAGCCGGTAACTCACAAACACCTGTGATATCTGTTGTTCTGAAGTAGAACTGTGGTCTATAGTTGTTGAAGAATGGTGTATGACGACCACCCTCGTCTTTTGTTAAAACGTAAACCTGAGCTGTGAATTTTTTGTGGCATGTAACTGAACCTGGTTTAGCTAATACCTGTCCACGCTCGATATCTGTTCTCTGGATACCACGAAGAAGCGCACCGATGTTATCACCAGCCTGAGCCTCATCAAGTAATTTACGGAACATCTCGATACCTGTTACAACAGTCTTCTGTGTCTCTTCTTTAACACCAACGATTTCAACTTCGTCAGACATATGAAGAACACCACGCTCTACTCTACCTGTTGCTACAGTACCACGACCTGTGATAGAGAATACGTCCTCGATTGGCATAAGGAATGGTTTATCTGTATCACGCTGTGGATCTGGGATATACTCATCAACTGTGCTCATGAGCTCGATGATCTTGTCACCCCACTCGCTGTTTGGATCCTCAAGCGCTTTCAACGCTGATCCTTTCACGATTGGGCAATCTGTGAACTCGTACTCTTCAAGCTGCTCTGTGATTTCCATCTCTACGAGCTCTAATAACTCTGGATCGTCAACCATATCGCATTTGTTCATGAATACTACGATGTAAGGTACACCTACCTGACGAGAAAGAAGGATGTGCTCTTTTGTCTGAGCCATAACACCGTCAGTTGCAGCTACTACTAAGATAGCTCCATCCATCTGAGCTGCACCAGTGATCATGTTCTTAACGTAGTCAGCATGTCCTGGACAGTCAACGTGTGCGTAATGTCTCTTGTCTGTCTGGTACTCAACGTGAGCTGTTGAAATTGTGATACCACGCTCTCTCTCTTCCGGAGCTTTATCGATATTCTCGAAATCAACTTTCTCGTTACCATCAACTCTCTCTGCTAATACTTTTGTGATAGCAGCTGTTAAAGTTGTTTTACCATGGTCAACGTGACCGATAGTACCAATGTTACAATGTGGTTTGGTTCTGTCAAATTTAGCTTTTGCCATTTTAATAATCTCCTTTAATTTGATAAATATTAGATTTACTCGGCTATCTAAAATTATATTAAAGATAGCCGATAATTTCAAGTATTATTTTGATTTTGCGGCCAAAACCTTCTCTTGAACTGATTTTGGAACCGGCTCATATTTCTCAAAGAACATTGAGTAGTTACCACGTCCCTGTGTCTTAGAACGAAGGTCTGTTGAATAACCGAACATTTCAGCAAGCGGAACATAACCGCGAACGATTTTACCACCGCCAAGGTCATCCATACCCTCGATACGTCCACGACGTGAGTTGATATCTCCGATTACATCACCCATGTACTCTTCAGGCATTGTAACCTCAACCTTCATGATCGGCTCAAGAAGTACAGGATCTGCTTTCTTCATAGCCTCTTTGAATGCCATAGAACCGGCAATGTGGAATGCCATTTCTGAAGAATCGACCTCATGGTAAGATCCGTCGTATACGTTAGCAGATACACCGAGAACAGGGAATCCACCAAGGATACCTGCTTTTGCTGCTTCTTCGATACCTTCACCGACAGATGGGATATACTCTTTTGGAATCGCACCACCGACAACTGAAGACTCAAATTTGAATGTCTCTTCACCGTTCGGATCCATCGGCTCAAATTTAACCTTACAGTGTCCGTACTGACCACGTCCACCTGACTGTTTTGCGTATTTGTATTCCTGATCAACAGGTTTTGTAAATGTCTCTTTGTAAGCAACCTGAGGTGC
The DNA here is from genome assembly GCA_021153185.1 of Lachnospiraceae bacterium. Lineage (GTDB taxonomy): Bacteria > Bacillota > Clostridia > Lachnospirales > Lachnospiraceae > SIG333. Next base: position 34,508 of record JAGKTY010000024.1, on the reverse strand, counting down.
ACCAACGTTAGCCTCTACCTTAAACTCTCTAAGGAGACGGTCAACGATGATCTCAAGGTGTAACTCACCCATACCGGCGATGATTGTCTGGCCTGTTTCCTGATCTGTATGAGCACGGAATGTCGGATCCTCTTCAGCAAGTTTTGCCAAAGCTTCACCCATCTTGCCCTGACCGGCTTTTGTCTTAGGCTCGATAGCAAGCTCGATAACCGGCTCCGGGAATTCCATTGACTCAAGGATAACCGGATGCTGCTCATCACAGATTGTATCACCTGTAGTTGTGAACTTAAATCCAACTGCAGCTGCGATATCTCCGGAATAAACTTTGTCAAGCTCTTCTCTCTTGTTGGCATGCATCTGAAGGATACGTCCAACACGCTCTTTTTTATCTTTTGTAGCATTGAGTACGTATGAACCAGAGTTCATTGTACCTGAGTAAACACGGAAGAATGCGAGTTTACCTACAAATGGGTCAGCCATAATCTTGAATGCCAAAGCTGAGAATGGCTCATCATCTGATGAATGTCTCTCAACTTCGTTGCCTTCCATATCAACACCCTTGATAGCAGGGATGTCTGTTGGAGCAGGCATGTACTCAAGAACAGCATCGATTAATTTCTGTACACCTTTGTTTCTGTATGCAGAACCACAGCATACAGGTACTGCTCTACAATCACAAGTAGCTAATCTGAGCGCAGCCTTCATCTCATCGATGGATGGCTCTTCGCCCTCAAGGAACATCATTGTGAGATCGTCATCTAACTCGCATACTTTCTCTACAAGCTCGTCATGATATAAAGCAGCTTCATCAGCCATATCACCGAGATCATCCGTAACTGTGATGTCATCACCCTTATCATCATTGTAGATATATGCTTTCATCTCGAATAAGTCGATGATTCCTTTGAACTCGTCCTCTTTACCGATTGGCAACTGGAGAACGATTGCGTTCTTTCCAAGTCTTGTACGAATCTGTTCAACAGCTCCGTAGAAGTTTGCACCTAAGATGTCCATCTTATTGATGAACGCCATACGAGGTACGTTGTATGTGTCAGCCTGACGCCATACGTTCTCTGACTGTGGCTCTACACCACCTTTTGCACAGAAAACACCTACGGCACCGTCAAGTACACGAAGTGAACGCTCTACCTCAACAGTAAAGTCAACGTGACCCGGTGTATCGATAATGTTGATACGATGCTCTAAAGCGCCAGCCTTTGGCTTAGCATACTCTTCGAGTGTCCAGTGACATGTTGTAGCTGCTGATGTAATTGTGATACCACGCTCCTGCTCCTGTTCCATCCAGTCCATGGTAGCAGTACCTTCGTGTGTATCACCGATTTTATAGTTTACACCAGTATAATAAAGGATACGCTCTGTTAATGTTGTTTTACCAGCATCGATATGAGCCATGATACCTATATTTCTGGTTCTCTCTAATGGATATTCTCTTCCAGCCAAGGTATTTTCCTCCTTTAGAATCTGTAGTGAGCAAATGCCTTATTAGCCTCTGCCATTTTATGCATATCTTCTTTTCTCTTCACTGATGCGCCTGTGTTGTTTGCTGCATCAAGAATCTCGTTGGCAAGTCTTTCTTCCATTGTTTTCTCGCTTCTCTTACGAGAGAACATTGTAAGCCAACGAAGTGCTAAAGCCTGACGTCTGTCCGGTCTAACCTCGATCGGTACCTGATAAGTAGCACCACCGATACGTCTTGCTTTTACCTCGAGAGCCGGCATGATGTTGTTCATAGCCTCCTCGAATGTCTCAAGAGCCGGTTTTCCGGATTTCTCTTCAACTCTTGCAAATGCTCCGTATACAATTTTCTGAGCAACGCCCTTTTTGCCATCTAACATGATGTTGTTGATGAGCTTTGTAACGACTTTGCTATTGTATAAAGGATCACTTAATACGTCTCTTTTCTGAATATGTCCTTTACGTGGCACGGTTCTTCCCTCCTTAATTATAGTAATCAATTCATCGGTACTCACATGTGTCTTTCTAATGTGTTCGTGCGGTATTGCTTCTCTCACAATACGATATGGTAATGTGAAAATTGGAATCCCAACACTTATTAGTTCTGTTTGTGGTACAAAGCGCTAAACAAAACTATTTAGCAGCTTTTGGTCTCTTAGCGCCGTATTTTGAACGGGCCTGTTTTCTGTTAGCGACTCCCGCAGTATCAAGTGTACCTCTGATCACGTGGTATCTTGTACCAGGTAAGTCTTTTACTCTACCACCTCTTACGAGAACAACACTATGCTCCTGTAAGTTGTGTCCTTCTCCAGGAATGTAAGAAGTAACTTCGATTCCGTTTGAAAGACGAACTCTGGCGATTTTTCTAAGCGCTGAGTTAGGTTTTTTAGGTGTAGCAGTCTTAACAGCTGTACAAACACCTCTCTTCTGTGGAGAAGGAGTATCTGTAGCTTTCTTCTGAAGGGAGTTGTATCCTTTCTGAAGTGCAGGAGCTGTTGACTTCTTTACAGATGTCTGACGTCCTTTTCTAACTAACTGGTTAAATGTTGGCATTCTTTTCACCTCGTTTCTTATTATAGTTATGCGCACAAAAATAAATGCATAGAATCGTGCACACTTTGATAGTATATATGTTACAAAAAAATTTGTCAATGGTTTTTCGCATTTTGGGGCAAAAGCGCGCGCATTCCGGCTTTATTCGTGCAACTACAGAAGCAAAGCGCCCGGCAAAAGCCGGGCGCCCTAAATTATTCTTCATCTGATTCGTCTGATTCAACCGGTTCCAACTCATTTAAATCATCTAATGATTCTGTTGCTTCCAGTTCATCTAACTCTTCTACGATACTGAGTTCATCATCCTCAGCCATGTCGCTGAACGAAATTTCATCTTCCATCTGTATCTGATTTGCAATTCTCTCATCTGTATCGAGAATAACGTTGCGGTATCTTCTCATACCGGTACCGGCCGGAATCAATTTACCGATGAGTACGTTTTCCTTTAATCCGATAAGTGGATCGATTTTTCCTTTGATTGCCGCATCTGTGAGAACCTTTGTTGTCTCCTGGAAAGAAGCAGCTGACATGAATGAGTTCGTAGCAAGTGCAGCTTTTGTGATACCAAGAATAATCTGTGTACCTTCTGCCGGGCGTTTACCCTCTGCAACAAGTGCTTCATTCATATCTTCAAAATCAAGTACATCTACAAATGTACCAGGAAGGAACGGAGAATCTCCATTTTCTTCAATGCGGATTTTCTTAAGCATCTGACGAACCAATACCTCGATATGTTTATCAGCGATATCTACACCCTGAAGTCTATATACACGCTGAACTTCACGAAGCATGTAATCCTGAACGGCTCTTACACCTTTGATCTTCAGAAGATCATGTGGGTTAACAGAACCCTCAGTCAGTTCATCACCGGCCTCTAATACTGCGCCATCCATAATCTTAATACGGGAACCGTATGGGATAAGGTATGGTTTGCTTGTTTCGCCTGTCTCAGGATTTGTGATGAAAATCTCACGTTTTTTCTTTGTATCCTGAATGTGTGCGATACCACCTGTCTCTGCGATGATTGCAAGTCCTTTTGGCTTTCTGGCCTCAAAAAGCTCCTCGACACGAGGAAGACCCTGTGTGATATCATCACCGGCCACACCACCGGTATGGAATGTACGCATTGTAAGCTGTGTACCAGGCTCACCGATTGACTGCGCAGCGATAATACCAACTGCCTCACCAACCTGAACAGGTTCACCTGTCGCCATGTTCGCACCATAACATTTTGCACAGATACCAACATGTGAACGGCAAGTTAAAATCGTACGGATCTTAACTTCCTCAATCGGCTCACCTTTTGCATCAACACCCATTGCGATGACTTTTGCTGCACGCTTTGGTGTGATCATGTGATTTGCCTTGACAATGATGTTTCCATCTTTATCTTTAATGTCCTCACAAACATATCTGCCTGTCAGACGATCCTGTAAGCTCTCGATTGTTTCTTTTCCATCCATGAATGCTTTGACGCGCATACCAGGGATTTCTTTTCCTTCACAACAATCAATTTCACGGATAATCAGTTCCTGTGATACGTCAACCATTCGACGTGTCAGGTATCCTGAATCGGCTGTACGAAGCGCTGTATCAGAAAGACCTTTACGGGCACCGTGTGCTGACATGAAATACTCAAGTACGTCAAGACCTTCACGGAAGTTTGACTTAATCGGGAGCTCGATTGTACGTCCCGTTGTGTCCGCCATAAGTCCACGCATACCTGCAAGCTGTTTAATCTGCTGGTTAGAACCACGGGCACCTGAGTCAGCCATCATGAAGATGTTGTTATACTTATCAAGACCATCTAACAGTTTCTTTGTCAGAACACCATCTGTCTCATTCCATGTCTCAACGACTGCACGGTAACGCTCTTCCTCTGTAATCAGACCACGGTTAAAGTTCATTGTGATCAAGTCAACCGTCTTCTGTGCCTCATCAAGGAGCTGCTGTTTCTCAGCCGGCACTGTCATATCTGAAATGGATACGGTCATGGAAGCTCTTGTTGAGTATTTGTAACCCATCGCTTTGATGCTGTCGAGTACCTCAGCTGTTGTCGTAGCACCATGTGTGTTGATTACCTTCTCAAGGAGCTTCTTCAGTCCCTTCTTACCAACGTGCTCATCAATTTCAAGATCTAATTCATGACCTTCAATTGTACGGTCTTTACCGAGATCCTGCGGAATCACCTCGTTAAATAAGAATCTTCCGAGTGTGCTCTCAACTGTTCTTGTAAGCGTCTCTCCATCAGGCATTGTTCTTGTGACACGCACTTTGATGCGAGAGTGCAGTGTACATGCACCATTCTCATAAGCAAGCACCGCTTCATTTAAGTTCTTGTAGCAATTGCCTTCTCCAACCGAACCCGGACGCTCCTGTGTCAGATAGTAAATACCAAGGACCATATCCTGTGAAGGAACAGCCACAGGGCCACCATCTGAAGGCTTCAGAAGGTTGTTTGTAGAAAGAAGTAAGAATCTACACTCTGCCTGCGCTTCCACAGAAAGCGGAAGGTGCACAGCCATCTGGTCACCGTCGAAATCGGCGTTGAACGCTGTACATACAAGCGGATGAAGCTTAATTGCTTTACCTTCTACCAGAATTGGCTCGAATGCCTGAATACCAAGTCTGTGAAGTGTAGGAGCACGGTTTAACATAACCGGATGCTCTTTGATGACTTCCTCGAGCACATCCCATACCTGTGTATCTAACTTCTCAACCAATTTTTTGGCATTTTTGATATTTTGTGAGATGCCTCTTGATACAAGCTCTTTCATAACGAATGGTTTGAACAGCTCAATTGCCATCTCTTTTGGAAGACCACACTGATAAATCTTCAGCTCCGGTCCAACGACGATAACGCTTCGTCCTGAATAGTCAACACGTTTTCCGAGAAGGTTCTGACGGAAACGTCCTGATTTACCCTTCAGCATATCTGAGAGGGATTTGAGTGGTCTGTTACCAGGTCCTGTAACAGGACGGCCTCTACGACCATTATCGATTAATGCATCAACAGCCTCCTGAAGCATACGTTTCTCATTACGAACGATGATATCCGGTGCCCCGAGCTCAAGCAATCTCTTGAGACGGTTGTTACGGTTGATGATACGACGATATAAATCATTTAAATCTGATGTGGCAAAACGGCCACCATCAAGCTGTACCATTGGTCGTAAATCCGGTGGGATAACCGGGACTACATCAAGAATCATCCACTCCGGTTTGTTGCCGGACTCTCTGAACGCCTCGATTACCTCAAGTCTCTTGATGATACGCGCTTTTTTCTGTCCGCTTGTATTTTCAAGCTCTTCTTTTAATTCAGCAGAATCTTTTTCGAGATCCATTGCTGCCAGAAGTTCCTTGATTGCTTCTGCACCCATTCCGACACGGAATGCATTGCCAAACTGCTCTCTTGCTTCCTGATACTCTCTCTCAGATAATACCTGTTTGTATGTCAGAGATGTATCTGCGGCATCCAGCACGATGTAAGATGCAAAGTAAAGAACCTTTTCAAGTACTCTTGGTGCAAGATCAAGGAGGATACCCATTCTGCTTGGGATACCTTTAAAGTACCAAATGTGGGAAACAGGAGCTGCAAGCTCGATGTGTCCCATACGCTCTCTACGAACGTTTGCTTTTGTAACCTCAACGCCACAACGATCGCAGACAACGCCTTTGTATCTAATTTTTTTGTATTTACCACAATGACATTCCCAGTCCTTGCTTGGTCCAAAGATTTTTTCGCAGAACAAACCGTCACGTTCCGGTTTTAATGTTCTGTAGTTGATTGTCTCCGGTTTTAACACTTCGCCCCTTGACCAACCGCGGATCATTTCCGGGGAAGCAAGACCAATTTTGATGGCATCAAATGTCATTGGCTCATATACTTCTTGTTTCAATTCTGGCATTTCTAGTACTCCTTCCAAACATAGAATCCATTACTTACTCATCAAAGTTATCGTCAAATTCTTCTTCGTCTCCGTCAAAGTCATCCTCTGCACTGACAAGTTCTTCTGTGTCAGCATCAAATTCCTGTTTCTGATAACCTAATTTTCCGAAGTCTTCAGATTCTTTGTTGTAATCATAGTTTTTAGAATCGCCTTCGAGCTCATAGCGGAAATCTGAATCGCCATAGTCGATGGTTTCCTTAATCTCAACTTCTTCTAAGTTCTCACCAAGAACTTTCATATCAAGTCCCAATGACTGTAACTCCTTAAGAAGTACCTTGAATGACTCAGGGATACCCGGTTCAGGAATGTTGTCACCTTTGATGATTGCCTCGTATGTCTTCACACGGCCGATGACATCATCGGATTTGACTGTCAAGATTTCCTGCAATGTGTATGCAGCACCGTAAGCCTCAAGGGCCCAAACCTCCATCTCACCGAAACGCTGTCCACCAAACTGCGCTTTACCGCCGAGTGGCTGCTGTGTAACAAGTGAGTAAGGACCGGTAGAACGTGCATGAATCTTATCGTCTACCAAGTGGTGAAGTTTTAAGTAATGCATGTGACCGATCGTAACCGGTGAATCGAAGTACTCACCTGTACGTCCGTCACGGAGTCTTACCTTACCATCTCTTGAAAGCGGAACACCTTTCCAAAGCTCTCTATGATCTCTGTTTTCATATAAATAATCCATAACCTCAGGAAGCAGTTCTTCTTTGTGTTTCTTTTCAAACTCTTCCCAGGAAAGATTGACGTAATCATTTGCAAGATCAAGGGTATCCATGATATCGTTCTCTTTCGCGCCGTCAAATACCGGCGTTGCCACATTAAAGCCGAGCGCTTTTGCTGCAAGTGAAAGATGAATCTCAAGTACCTGACCGATATTCATACGCGAAGGTACACCGAGTGGATTTAATACGATGTCGAGCGGACGTCCATTTGGAAGATATGGCATATCCTCAACAGGAAGCACGCGGGAAACGACACCCTTGTTACCATGACGACCGGCCATCTTATCACCGACAGAGATTTTTCTCTTCTGCGCAATGTAAATACGAACGGACTGATTTACACCCGGTGAAAGTTCATCGCCATTTTCTCTTGTGAATACCTTTGTATCTACAACAATTCCGTACTCTCCGTGTGGCACGCGAAGGGAAGTATCTCGAACCTCTCTTGCTTTCTCGCCGAAGATTGCACGAAGTAATCTTTCTTCTGCTGTCAGCTCAGTCTCACCCTTTGGTGTAACCTTACCAACCAGGATATCGCCTGCATGCACCTCAGCACCAATGCGTATGATACCTCTGTCATCCAAATCTTTACGCGCATCGTCACCAACGCCCGGCACGTCTGCGGTAATTTCTTCCGGTCCGAGCTTTGTATCACGTGCCTCTGCCTCGTATTCCTCAATATGAATGGAAGTATAGACATCTTCTCTGACAAGTCGCTCGCTCAGAAGAACGGCATCCTCGTAGTTGTAACCTTCCCAGGTCATGAAACCGATGAGTGGGTTTTTACCGAGTGCAAGCTCACCGCCGCATGTTGATGGACCGTCAGCGATTACATCGCCTGCTTCCACATGGTCGCCCTTTGAAACGAGCGGTCTCTGGTTGTAACAGTTAGACTGGTTACTACGAGAGAATTTGGTGAGACGGTATTCTTCTTTCTCGCCATCGTCATATGTCATTTTAATCAAATTAGATGATACATAATCAACAGTACCTGCTTTTTTGGCAATAACACAAACGCCTGAGTCTACTGCTGTCTTTGTTTCCATACCTGTACCGACAACCGGTGCCTCCGTGAAAAGAAGCGGCACAGCCTGACGCTGCATGTTGGAACCCATAAGGGCACGGTTCGCATCGTCGTTCTGAAGGAAAGGAATGAGTGATGTAGCAACAGAGAATACCATCTTAGGAGATACATCCATGTAATCAAACATGGCTTTTGGATACTCCTGTGTTTCTTCTTTGTAACGACCTGATACAGAGTTTCTGATGAAATGACCTTCTGCATCAAGCGGCTCAGAAGCCTGTGCTACATGGTAAATATCCTCTTCATCCGCCGTCATATAAATAACTTCATCTGTGACGCGTGGATTTGCAGGATCTGTTTTATCAATCTTACGATATGGTGCTTCAATAAATCCGTACTCATTGATACGTGCATAAGAAGCAAGTGAGTTAATCAAACCGATGTTTGGACCTTCAGGTGTCTCAATCGGACACATTCTACCGTAGTGAGAATAGTGAACGTCTCGAACCTCGAATCCGGCACGGTCTCTTGAAAGACCACCAGGACCAAGGGCAGACAAACGTCTCTTGTGCGTCAACTCACCAAGTGGGTTGTTCTGATCCATAAACTGTGAAAGCTGTGAAGAGCCGAAGAACTCTTTTACAGCAGCCTGCACCGGTTTGATATTGATCAATGACTGTGGAGAAACTTCCTCTGAATCATGTGTTGTCATACGTTCTCTTACAACACGCTCAAGTCTTGAAAGACCGATACGGTACTGGTTCTGTAACAGCTCACCAACCGCTCTGATTCGTCTGTTTCCAAGATGATCGATATCATCATCTTTTCCAATGCCATACTCAAGATGCATATTATAGTTAATTGAGGCAAAAATGTCTTCTTTTGTGATATGCTTTGGTACAAGCTCAGCAGCATTGCGTGCAAGCGCATTGCCCAGCTCGTCTTCCTTATCGGCATATTCCTCCAAAATCTGTGCAAGTACAGGATAGTATACCTTGTCTGATACACCGATTTCTTTCGGATCACACTCAACAAATGCCGTGATGTCTACCATAAGGTTTGATAACACTTTGACATTTCTCTCTTCTGTCTGAACATATACATAAGGAACTGCTGCATTCTGAATCTCATCAGCAAGTTCGAGGGATACTTTTGTTCCTGCAGCTGCGATGATTTCGCCTGTGGTAGGTGCGATAACATCCTCAGCAAGTACAGCACCCGTAATTCTGTTACGAAATGCCAGCTTTTTGTTGAACTTATAACGTCCGACTTTCGCAAGGTCATAACGTCTAGGATCAAAGAACATGGCCGTAATTAAGCTCTCTGCACTTTCTACGGAAAGCGGCTCACCCGGGCGAATTTTTTTGTATAATCCTAACAGACCACTTTCGTAACTTCCCTCCGGTTCTTTCTCCGTAATGGAAGAATCTTTTGCGAAACTGGCCTCAAGCTTTGGTTCATCACCAAATAACTCTCTGATTTCTGTATTGGTACCAACACCTAATGCGCGAATAAAAACAGTGATTGGCACTTTGCTTGTTCTATCTACACGAACGTAAAAAACATCATTGGAATCTGTCTCGTACTCTAACCATGCACCACGGTTTGGAATCACCTGGGAAGAATATAATTCTTTACCAATTTTATCATGCGCGATTGTATAGTAAATTCCAGGTGAACGCACTAACTGGCTGACGATAACTCGCTCAGCTCCGTTGATTACGAATGTACCTGTCTCTGTCATAAGAGGAAGATCACCCATGAAAATCTCATGCTCGTTAATTTCTTCCTTTTCTTTGTTGTAAAGGCGGACCTTTACTTTGAGAGGTGCAGCGTATGTTGCGTCTCTTTCCTTACATTGCTCGATTGTATACTTTGCATCTTCTTCGCATAATTCAAAGTCTACAAATTCAAGGCTCAGATGACCACTGTAGTCTTCAATCGGAGAGATATCCTTAAATACCTCTTTTAATCCTTCCTTTAAAAACCACTGATAGGAGTCTTTCTGAATCTCGATCAGATTCGGCATATCCAAAACTTCTTTCTGTCGAGAATAACTCATACGTATGTTTTTGCCTGTGGCAACAGGACGTATTCTGTTCTTTTCCATTGACATTTCACCCCGTTCTTCATATTTGGCACACCTTACCACAATAGTGCAACATACATTCTACTACAAATCCATATCTGAGTCAACAAATATTTTTCCAGGTTACAACGACCTCTTTTAATACTTTAGGAGCGCCATCAACTACGTCTTTTGCTTCCTTAAGACCAAGACCTGTAGCCTCACGAACTACTTTGATAACTTTAACTTTGTTTGGTCCAACTTCTGTAAGCTCTACATCGAACTCATCTTTCTCTTCGCCGGCACCTGCTGCGTCTCCGCCTGCTGCTGCTACGACTACACCTGCTGCTGCAGATACGCCAAACTCTTCTTCACATGCTTTTACTAAATCATTTAACTCGAGTACTGTTAACTCTTTGATTGCATCAATAATCTCTGCTGTAGATAATTTTGCCATTATTATTTCCTCCATTTAAATCTAATTGTTGTTTGCTGATTATTCAGCCGGTGTCTCAGCCGGAGCTTCCTCTGCAGGAGCCTCAACTGCTGGTGCCTCTTCTACCGGAGCCTCTGCTGCTTCTGCTGCCGGAGCTTCCTCTGTAGGAGCTGCTGCCTCTTCTGCTACTGCCTCTGAAGCGCCGCCTTTTTCAGCTAACTGCTTCATGCAACGAGCGAAGTTTGCGATAGGTGACTGGATACTTCCAAGTAATTTGGAAAGTAATTCTTCTCTGCTTGGAATGCTTGCGATTGCTGCGATTCCTTTTGCATCGTAAACAACACCGTCAACCACACCGCCTTTGATTTCGAGTGCATCCATTGATTTGGCTGCTTTTCCTAAAACACGTGCAGGAGCTGTTGCATCCGAAGAACAGAACGCTGCTGCTGTAGGTCCCTCAAGATATGGAGCTAAGCCCTCAAAATCAGTTCCTTTGAATGCGAAATTAAGCATTGTGTTTTTGTAAACCTTGTAAGTAACGCCTGCATCACGAAGCTGTTTACGAAGCTCTGTATCTTGTGCTACTGTAAGTCCACGATAATCAACTAATACAACGCTCTGCGCATCTTTTACGTATCCGGAAATTTCCTCAACGATTGGCTGTTTTAACTCAACTTTTGCCATTGTGCTACCTCCTTATAGATTTTCGCCGATAGGAGTGTATCTATAAAATAGAAAAGCCTCCCAGAAGACTGGAAGGCAAAAAGTCACATTCACTCTTTCTCTCCTCGGTAGGCGATTCACTTACGTGCCAGGCACACCTACTGTCTTCGGCATAGTCATAACGACCTTAAACAGATTAACATATCGTCAAATGCATGTCAAGCATTTTATTTAATATTTCACAACACCGTTCTCATCGAGCGTCACGGTTTTGGAAATAGAGCGCATGTAGTTTAAAATACGTTCCTTTTCCGGCCCTGTTGCCATCGTCGTCGTGCAGTTCGCCTGAATAGCCGGCACGAACTGCAGCTGTTCAATTCCGTTTTTCGAGACATCCACTTTCAAAAGTCCCGTATCGACCGTCTTTGAATTAAACCAATAATTGCCCAGGCTGTAGATAACCGGCACGCCATTAATTTGTCCGATTTCCTGCAGACAGTGCGGATGGTCACCCACGATCAAGTCCACCCCTGCGCCCGCAAGTGCCTTTGCCTGATCAAGCTGTGCCCAGTCAAGCACATCCGTATTTTCCGTACCCCAGTGTATATAGACAATTACAACGTCAGCCTGCGCTTTGGCATCTTGGGCCGCATCAAGCAGTTCCTGCAGCTTATTTCCCCAGCACCGAAATGTCCCCGGCGTCGTTTCCGTAGCCCCCTTTGTGTCAGGATTGTCCGTGCGTTCAATCTGCGTTGCCGATACGATGGCAATTTTCACACCCTCCCGGTCAAATATGTATGGCGCACGCGCTTCTTCTATATTATGACCTGCACCGACATAGGGAACACCCGCTTCTTTTAACACCTCAAACGTATCAAGAAGTGCTACCTCGCCGTGGTCATATGCATGGTTGTTTGCCAGCGAGACAATATCAACACCCATATCATGTAAAATCGAGACATTCTCAGGTTTGCTCCGGAACGTATACGTTTTCCCTTCTACCGGCACGCCCCGATTGCTATACGGAAACTCATTATTTACCATAAAAATATCAGCAGCATGCATCTCTTCCATCAAATCGGAAGATATACACTTCGTGATATCACTGCCGTGCTGCACATATGTTGCCATATTGGAATATGGGTCATGAAAACAGATATCACCCGCAAACGCCATATGGACGATGCCGTCTCCTTCTATTTCATCAGATCGTTCATCGTCTTTTGCACCGGCTGTCTCATCGCTATCTATGTTTTGTGCCGCCACATCGTCTTTGTTCTCATCCGTGCCTTCTTCTGCAGTGCCGCCGCGCCCAGTATCCTGATCCGTTCCATCCTCGGTTTCGCCGGAATTGTCCGCCGATCCTTGCTGCGTCTCATCCAAAGAGCGTTCACCATCCGTCTGCTGTGTAGACACTGTTTGCATCCGCTCATCCGTCCGCGAACGTTCTTTCAAAAGTACAATCGAAAACACCATCAAAAGCGCCACAATACAAAGTGCCTCTATCGAAAGAATGAGCCGTTTTCTCGCTCTGCGCTTTCTTCTGTTTTGTCTGTCAGAATGGTTGCTTTTTCCGCTCAACTGTTTTCCTCATTTCTATTTTACAATCTGCTTTTTTATTTTCACACTACACACCTATTATAAAGAAATAGCAAGGAAAGTTCCAGTCATTTATGTTCTCCCCTCTCCGACATAATAAAAAGCCCCCGGCCAAAGCCGAGGGCGATTCCTATTTGAATTAGTATTTTGCTGTGTTAACTTTTACACCAGGTCCCATTGTAGGAGCAAGTGAAATGCTCTTTAAATACTGTCCTTTTAATGTACTTGGTTTTGCTTTCACGATAGCATCCATCAGTGCATTAAAGTTCTGTGTAAGCTGCTCTTCTGTGAAAGAAGCTTTTCCGATTGGGCAGTGTACGATATTTGCTTTGTCAAGTCTGTACTCGATTTTACCGGCTTTGATATCGTTAACAGCTTTTGTTACGTCCATTGTAACTGTACCTGCTTTTGGGTTTGGCATTAAACCTTTTGGTCCTAATACTTTACCAAGACGACCAACAACACCCATCATGTCAGGAGTTGCTACTACTACGTCGAAGTCAAGCCATCCATCGTTCTGGATCTTTGGAATGAGCTCATCTCCGCCTACGTAATCTGCTCCGGCTGCTTCAGCCTCTGCAACTTTATCGCCTTTTGCGAAAACCAAAACTCTAACTGTTTTACCTGTTCCGTTTGGTAATACTACGGCACCACGGATCTGCTGATCTGCGTGACGTCCGTCACAACCGGTTCTGATATGAACTTCGATTGTCTCATCAAATTTAGCAACTGCTGATTTTTTAGCAAGTGCTACTGCTTCTTCTGCTTCATAGAGTACTGCGCGGTCAATGTTCTTAGCAGCCTCTACATATTTCTTTCCATGTTTCATTATCATTTACCTCCTAGTGGTAGTGGCGGGAAATTCCCTCCCACTAATATTGCTGTTTCTGTAACCATTACCGGTTACACGCATCAATTCAAAAATGGATTAATCCTCAACAGTGATACCCATACTTCTTGCAGTACCGGCAATCATGCTCATTGCTGCCTCTAAAGAAGCTGCGTTTAAGTCAGGCATTTTGAGCTCAGCGATTTTCTGAACTTCTGCTTTTGAAATCTTAGCAACTTTTGTTTTGTTTGGTGTTGCTGATCCTGACTGAATCTTACAAGCTTTCTTAAGAAGAACTGCAGCAGGTGGAGTTTTTGTAACGAAACTGAAACTTCTATCTGCATATACTGTGATAACAACAGGGATGATCATGTCACCCTGATCTGCTGTTTTTGCGTTGAACTGTTTTGTAAATTCAACGATGTTAACACCATGCTGACCAAGTGCCGGTCCAACTGGTGGTGCTGGTGTAGCTTTACCAGCAGGGATCTGTAACTTAATGTATCCTTCTACTTTCTTTGCCATTTTGGCACCTCCTAATAAAATGTGGTAGTGGCGGGATAATCCCTCCCACGGTTCCGAAAGAACCTCTATGCGAATAGGCAACGCCTATATGCACCAATCTCATTTAGTTCATCTTGCGAACTTCTGCAAAATCAATTTCAACCGGTGTCTCACGGCCGAACATCTCAACATTAATGGTTGCTGTCTGTTTGCCAAAGTCCATACGTCTGACAAGACCAACCGTGTCTTTCCAAACGCCTGCGACAACGACAATCATATCGCCCTCGCCAAAATCAACAGAAACGTTTTCTGAACGAATACCAAGTGGTTTCATCTCTGCTTCTGTGAGTGGTACCGGTTTGCTTCCCGGTCCTACGAAGCCTGTAACGCCTCGCGTATTACGAACAACGTACCAAGTATCATCATTCATTACCATATTGATCAGAACATAGCCCGGAAACATTTTCTTTGAAACAGTTTTCTTAGTGCCGTTCTTCACCTCAACAGAATCTTGCATCGGAACTCTTACTTCCAAGATTTCTTCCTCAAGGTGACGATTAATAATGGTCTTCTCAATATTGGCTTTTACTTTATTCTCATACCCTGAATACGTATGAACTACATACCAATTTGCTTCTGCCATGTTACGCCCTCACCTTACATTGATAACCAATTTACACCATACTGGATTCCCATGTCGAGAAGTGCAATGATTGCACCGAGAATGATGGAAATGATAGTAACTGCAATCGCCTGTTTTCCAACTGTCGTTTTGTCCGGCCATGAAATCTTATGGAATTCTGATTTCAACCCTTTCCAAAATCCACTGATACGAGTTCCAACTGGTTTCTTTTCTTCACTCATAACTTATCCTCGCTTACCTTGCAGTGATTATTTGGTTTCTTTGTGTAATGTGTGAGTCTTACAGAATTTACAATATTTCTTTGTTTCCATTCTGTCAGGATGTAATTTCTTTTCCTTTGTCATGTTGTAGTTACGATTCTTGCATTCTGTACATGCTAATGTAATCTTTGTACGCATTATAGCTACCTCCACGTAAATTTGCTTGTTTGTGTATTCTTCAGTCTGATACCCTAATTTTGGGCATAAAAAAAAGACCTAAAATCTTATCTCGCCTCACTAATATAGCATAGCGAACCTGCCCCGTCAATTGATTTTTTCAAAAAAATACGGCTTTTTTCGGATTTTCATGTAATTCTCATGCAAAAATCGAGTTTTTTCCTATATATATGTAGTAACACTATTGCTTTTTGTCTAAAGGTGAGGTACTATAAAAGTGTATAACCAGCTTGTAAGACAACGGATTGTCTTCTATATTATAATGGTTCAGACGATATATGACAAGTCGTCTTTCTGCAGACAACTGTGACCGGATTCATGGAGGAAAGGAGGAGCAGTTATGGCAATCAATTTTGATGCACTCAATCAAGTCTATAATCATTACATGACGAGCTATGCTCCACGTTCTTCTTCCCTGGACACCCATAAGAAGAGTGAACTGAAGGGTATCTACAACAGCATCGTCAAGCTCAACAAACAGTCACCACTCTTTTTGCTGAATAATACAGATGAAGCCAAGAATTATGCCATCTCCCTCAAGGAGAACGCACGTGGTCTTCACAATACCATTATGTCGCTCGGCTCCATGGATGAGGATGCACTCCTTAGCAAGAAGGCTGCTTACTCTTCCAACGATGCGCTTGCATCTGCCACCTATATTGCAGATGACGCAGCTGCGCCTTTTGCACCGGAGGTTGATATCGCCGTCAAAGAGCTTGCGAGCCCGCAGGTCAATATGGGCAAGTTTTTAATTCCGGATTCCTACGTGGGACTAAAGGCCGATACCTACTCTATGGACTTATCCATCAGAGGGCTCAGCTATGAATTCCAATTTGGTATCAGCAACTCCGACACCAACAGTGACTTGCAGAACAGACTTGCACGCCTTGTAAACGGAGCCAACATCGGTGTCAGCGCAGAAGTAATTACAAACGACAAGGGACAAACGAGCCTTAAGCTTACCGGCCTTAGCACAGGTGCCAACGAAGACGGAAGTCCTACCTTTGTTCTTTCGGATAACGATACGAGCAAAACGAGCGGTGTGGTAGATTACCTCGGCATCGGTGAGGTCGCCCGCTATCCGGGTAACGCTGTTTTCACCGTGGATGGCGTAGAGCGGACTGCCTACAGCAACCATTTCACACTCGACAAAACATATGAAGTGACGCTAAACGGCGTCAGCATCAACGAAGATGATGTGGCACATATCGGTCTCAAGGCAAGTCATGAGTCACTAAAGGAAAACATTGGCACGTTGCTAAGCGGCTACAACGATTTTTTGAAAAGCGCCACCGCTTCTGACACGACCGGCACCAAAGGACGCGTCCTTGCCGCCGAAACGAACCGGCTTTCAGCCGCCTACGCCGATCAGCTTTCCTATATGGGTATTACGCGAAGCGAGGATGGCACCTTTGCGATTGATTCAGGCAAGCTCGATCAGGTTGCGATTGCAGACGACATCACAGAACCGCTTCAGGATCTCAAACAGTTTGCGGGCTCGCTGCTCCGAAAGACAGACGAGATTTCGCTCAATCCAATGCGCTATGTCAACCGCACCGTAGTCGCCTACAAACACCCGGCGCCACAGCGCAACTTCCCGGCGCCATATGCCGCAAGCGAATATAGCGGTATGCTGTTTAACTTCCGCTGCTAGGAGGGACACTTCTTTGTCGTAAGGAGTGTCCCTTTTATTTTCCTCGTTGTCATAACAGAAAACCGGCCAATGCTTCTCCAACAGGAGCTGCATCAGCCGGTTTATTATGATTTATTCCTCATTACAGAGAAACACTCTGTTTCATTTTGTTAGAAATACTTCCATTTTATAAGAAGATATATTTACAGATGAACAATACTGACAGTACGTACATCAGCGGTGTAACCTTCTTTGCTTTGCCGCAACATACATTGATGATTGTGTAAGAAATGACACCGATTGCAATACCTTCTGAGATGCTGTACATCAGTGGCATAGCAACCAAGCAGAGGTATGCCGGGATAGACTCCGTCAAATCATCAAATTTGATATCGGCAACTGCCATCATCATCAGGAATCCAACGAAAATAAGCGCCGGCGCTGTTGCAAATCCAGGAATTGCTGTAAAGATTGGTGCAAACAGGATAGCAAGTAAAAATAAAAAGCCTGTTACTACAGATGCAAGACCTGTTCTTGCGCCCTCACCAACACCTGCTGAGCTCTCTACATATGTCGTTGTTGTAGATGTACCAAAGATTGCACCTGCAAATGTTGCGATTGCATCTGCAAGAAGTGCCGATTTGATTTTCGGAAGCTTCTCATCTTTGTCAAGCATGTTTGCTTTTGTAGCAACACCGACGAGTGTTCCAATCGTATCAAACATATCAACAAATAAGAATGCAAACAATACAACGATAAAGTTTGCAATGCTGACCCCGCTAAAGTCAGCCTTGAATACCTGTCCGAATGTCAGACCGATTTTGCTAAAATCTGTGATGCCAAATGCCGGATATAATGAGTAAAAGCCTGCATCCGGTGTTACCTGATAAAGACCGATTGCCTGGCAAAGCATACCGAGAATCCATGTCGCAACGATTCCGATTAAGATAGAGCCCTTCACACCTTTTACGTAAAGAATCGCTGTAATGAACAATCCGATGAGTGCAAGGATTGCACAAATACCTTCTGTGTTGAAGTTTGCTCTAAAGTTTACGTAAGAAACAAGTGTTGAATCGTTGTTTACAACGATATGTGCACCCTGAAGACCAATGAATGCGATAAAAAGTCCGATACCGGCACTCACACCCTTTTTGAGTGTACTTGGAATCGCATTGAAGATGGCCTCACGCACATTGGTGAGAGAAAGAATCACAAAGATGATACCTTCCACTGCAACGGCAGCAAGTGCAACTCTCCAGTCATATCCCATTGCACCGCAAACCGTAAATGCAAAGTACGCATTCAGTCCCATACCAGGTGCAAGCGCAAACGGATAATTTGCCATCAGCGCCATGCACATCGTTCCAACAAATGACGCAAGACATGTTGCAATCAGTGCGGCTGTCGGATCAATGCCTGCGGCAGCTAACATATTTGGATTGACTGCCAAAATGTACGCCATTGTCATGAAGGTTGTAATACCACCAATGACCTCGGTGCGCACGTCCGTTCCGTTTTCTTTCAGTTTGAAAAATTTTTCCATGATAAACGTCCCTTTCTTTGTTTTTCTGTTTATGTAAAGCATCTCCTTACCTTAGATTATTTTCCCTCATAGGTAAGAACCGCATCTACATCATATTTGCGAAGCTTCTCTCTGCCCTTAAGCCCTGCAAGCTCCATTAAAAAAATGATTTTCACGACTTGCCCGCCAAGCTGCTCAATCAGCTTTGCGCTCGCCTCAATCGTACCGCCCGTCGCGATGAGGTCATCCACAATGACAACCTTCTGTCCCGGTTTAATTGAATCAGCATGCATCTCAATTTCTGCACTGCCATATTCCAAATCATATTTGGTCGAAACCGTCTCACAAGGAAGCTTTCCTTTTTTACGCACAAGCACAAACGGTTTGCCAAGTGCATAAGCAAGCGGCGCGCCAAAGATAAAGCCTCTCGACTCTGCCCCCGCAATGACATCAAACTCGACGCCCTCTAATAATGCAAGAAGCGAATCAATCGCAAGCTTGAATCCGTCTGCATCCTGCAAAACGCTCGTCACATCACGAAACATGATGCCCGGCTCCGGAAAATCCGGTATGGTACGTACGTATTCTTCTAATGTTTTCATTTGTTATCCCCTTTTCTCAATATTCATGTAAGCATGTTGTCTGGTTTTATGAATCTTTGCACGCCTTTGAATCATTACAAAAACTGCAACAGATCTCTATGTAATTCATCAGCTCTATGTGCCCATGTATGCTCTTTTATCGCGTAATTATAGGCATTTTCCGCGGTTTCGCGCAATCTCTCCTGTTTGGTTAGAGTTTCTGATATTTCATCTCCGACACACACATCCGTCAGGTCTAAATGGATATAATCGTCATATGGAATGGTCTCCAAAAAATAATCACTGTCGTCTGTCGCAACGACTGCGCCATTTAGCATTCCGTTAAACATGCGCTCATGGCTGCCATCCTTAAACCACGGCATCGAGTTCAAAAGAATCTTACAATCACGAACTTTTGCAAGTGCTTCCTTGGCGCTAATAAGTCCGCCATACTGCACATTGTCTCGCCGCACCCACTCACACTGTTCCCAACCACGACCAAATATCGTAAGCGGCACACCTGATTTTGCAACGCTTGAGACAATTTTTTCTCTATAATATGAACCTATGACTCTTTCAATATACACCGACCGGGAGAAAAATGCCAACAATTCTTCATCAGAAAGTTCAATTCCTTTTTGCAGCATTACCTGCTCAATCGTCGCCTCAATCGTTTGAGATGGGTCTGTCATCAAAATATCAATCACTTCATCACATATTTTGGATGCATCAAACCGAAATCCCGATAGACTTCTTCTGACATTGTCTGCATCATACGCATAAAGGCTGCCTGCATACAGTACATCAATGCTGCGCTCCGCAATCGGACGAAGCTGTCCAAGTACTGTTCCTCCATGCGGCAGGAATCCATTGACAGCAATGTGCGGAAAAAATCGATTCACATACTGCATATGATTGCGGTCCACACAAAGCACCGCGCCGTTTCTCGGTGTCTCCTTTAAAATCTCATAATACCAATATGGATGATCCAGCAAAATATTGACGGACGGAATTTGCAACGTCTCCCAAATATTGACGCCCGATTTCGTTTTGGCACCAAACACACGACTGTTAAATGCAATCATTGCCGTAACGACATGTGTCTTTTGGTATTCATATAATAAGCCTAAGCTTTTGGCTGTATCGCTTGTATCAAAATCAAAGATTTCGTATCCCATTTGCAAAAATCTTGCCCGCATCTGTTCACTGAACAAATTGATTGTGTCAAGCTCTGTATGAAAAAGCACAAGACTTTTCCCTGTTACAATCTGCTTCATTCCGTCTTCCAATCGTCCTCAATCCAGTCTTCCAGTTTGCTGTTCTTTCCAACTATCTCCCAAGGGTACTCTTTTCCGCCAATACAATATTGGCATCTCTCAAGCGGGTACAAGAGTTTCAGCTTCATATCGTATGTCGTATTGTCCTCAGCATACAAATCAATGCCTTCATCAACCGGCAAATTCTTTCCAAACGCCTCATTGAAATACTTTGTTGTAAATGGGGCATAACAAGGCGCCAGTTTCCCTTGATGAATACACGTACAAGTTGCCTGAAAACAACTGTAAAAAAATTCTTCGTCCGGATTCTTCTCAAGAATCTGCGTTTTGTTAAACTTCGCTATGAGCGGAGACATCGTGAATCCAATTTCTTTTTCGACCAAAAAACGCTTCACCGCATCCGCTTTTTCCTCAAATGGCGGATAATATGAAATATGGAAAAAGGATATTGTCCTTTGCATTACATCAACCAGTTCTTGCGAAATACGGTCCAGCAGCATACCGTTCGTCACGACCGTGATAATGGTCTTTGGAAACAATCTTCTCGTCATCTCTACAAACTGCGGAAGCTGTGGATTCAGAAGCGGTTCGCCACCAAGAATACGAATCACACCGATATCGTCTATATACTGCTTTAATTGTGTTAAATCTTTTTTCCACTGTTCAAAATCCGTAAAAACAGCATTTGGGACAAGAGGCGAATAATGCGTACAGTATTTGCAATTCAAATTACAGTGATCCGCAACATGATATTCCAGATAAGACAAATAGGAGTCTTGCAGCATCGGCGTCAAAAGCGCCGAAACATCAAAGCCCCGTTCCCGCATCTGTTCGGACAGTCGCATACCATTGTAGATGTCATTGACATTGATTGCAAGTCGAATTAATTTTTGAACAAGCTCATTATAAGGAATGTAGTATTCCTTGGGAATGATAATGGCAGAAATTTCCCCGGAATGATAATTTTGGGCAAACTCTACGAATGACACTTCATCTTCCTGTTCCGGCTTTTCCACAACAAAACAGTCCACCACAACCTGTTCCTGATTTGCTACTTCAAACGCCTGCGCATATTCTGTTTCAAGGAGCGATTTCATCAAAATGCTCCATTTCGTTTTGCCATAAACGGCCAAATGTAACATATGCTTTTTCCCTTCTCGCCTACTTAGCCCATAATCATCTATTTAATGCATACTCATTTACTCAATAGCAAATACGTTTGCATCTATTGTTTATCCTTCATAAACGCTGCGACTCTGGCAAAGTCGGCTTCCGTGTCCACGTCATACATTTCCTTCATCTCATATCCCTTGATTTTCTTTCCTGTCATGGAATTCATCTCAAAGATGTTGGCCGGTCGAAGCACGTCCACATTGCCGTTCTGGTAGTATGTCTTCGGCAGCTGCTGGCGCGGCATATTGTACGCCTCCGGAATATCCGTCAGGATCGGTGTAATCTGATTGTCGTCCGCCATATACCACATCTTATGCGGTACGACTTCATTGAGCATGACAGAACGGACCGCATCTGTCTGCAGGTCGTCAATCATGAGCTGAATCATTGCATCGATATCCGCCGGGTCTCTGTATGGATAAGTCGGACGCAGCTGAACAACAATGTCCGCTTCATACCCTTCTGTCTCCTTTAAAAACGAAAGGGCATGTCTGAATACATCAATATCCAGTGCCGTATCCGTCGCATACTCCGCCGGTCTGATAAATGGCACCTCTGCGCCGTACTGCCTTGCAATCTCGGCATACTCCTCACTGTCCGTACTGACAATAACACGATTAATCAGTTTGCTGTTTAATGCATGCTCAATGGAGTAAGCCATCATTGGTTTGTTGTTAATCAGTCTGATGTTTTTGTTGACTACACTTTTCGAACCACTTCTTGCCGGTACGATTGCTAAAATATTCATCCTTTTATGCTCCTATCGTTTCTACCATTATTGATTCAAAATCCCTTTGACCATATCAAGCGCCGCACGGATGACCTTATCCATATCGTAATACTGATATGCACCAAGTCTGCCGCCAAACAGCACGCCCTTTTCTTTTTCTGCAAGTGCTTTGTACTTGGCAAACAGCACATTGTTCTCATCATTATTAACCGGATAATACGGAATTTCACCCTTATGCCAGGTCGCGGAATACTCCTTTGTCACGACCGTATCCTTTTGTGTTCCAAACACGAAATGCTTGTGCTCAATACTTCTCGTATACGGCACATCGCTCGCCGTGTAATTCACAACCGCATTTCCCTGGTAATTGTCACAATCTTCGATAAGCTCTGTCTCAAATCGAAGGCTCCGATATTCAAGCGGTCCATACACATAATCAAAATATTCGTCAATCATTCCCGTGAAAAGCACGCAGTCGTATACTTCTTTATCTGAGACAAGCCTTCCTGCCTCATCTCTCACAAGACTGTGCGATTTGACATATTCCTGATATGTAATCCCAAGCTCCACATCACTACCTGCAAGCATCTTCTCCACGATTGCCGTATAGCCTTCTTGCGGAATACCCTGATGCGGGTCCGAAAAATAATTGTTGTCATACACAAACCGAAGCGGAAGGCGCTTGATAATGAACGCCGGAAGCTCCTTACATTCTCTGCCCCACTGCTTCTGCGTGTAACCCTTTACTAACTTTTCGTATATTTCCGTTCCGACAAGTGAGATCGCCTGCTCCTCTAAATTCTTTGGCTCGGTAATGCCCGCCTCCCGAATCTGCTCTGCAATTTTTGCCTTTGCCTCGGCAGGCGTCTTTACGCCCCACATTTTGGAAAATGTGTTCATATTGAAAGGCATATTGTAAATTTCGTCTTTGTAAATGGCAATCGGCGAATTCACATAATGGTTAAATATCGCGAACTGCTGCATATACGCCCATACCTCTTCATCGGATGTATGGAAAATGTGCGCGCCGTAGCGGTGCACGTCAATGTCTGCCACTTTTTCCGTGTAAATATTGCCCGCAATATGTTCCCGAAGGTCAATGACCTTGCATGTTTTCCCTGCTTTTGTCATCTCATGTGCAAACACCGCACCAAAAAGTCCAGCGCCTACAATCAAATAATCGTATTTCATTGATTTCCTCTATTCTCCGAAAGCGCCTCGGATTCAATACCTTTTCTAGTATACCACAAAATCAGCAAAAACACAGCGTTTCTTTTGGTTCACTCTTCCAACTTATTTTCGCTTCGTGTATAATAAAACCATGTTATCGATATGTTTAATTGCAAAAAATGAAGAAAACTGCATAGTGAACTGTTTGCAATCACTAAAGCCGCTTTGCGAGGCGGGTGCTGAAATCGTCGTCGTCGACACAGGCTCAACCGACCGAACAAAACAAATTGCAAGTCAGTATACAGACAAGCTGTATGATTTTACCTGGATTGATGATTTTGCTGCTGCCAGGAATTTTGCTGCAAGCAAAGCAACAAACGATTGGATTATGGCAATCGACTGCGATGAATCTGTCTTGTGGCCAAAGAGCTCATCTGAAGTTTCCGCGCTTGTTTCGGAACTGAATGCGCTACCCATAGATACTGCCGGCATGCTGACTAACATCAGCAAAAATGCACAGGGCAGCAATGTTTCCGACCATTTGGCACGCATATATGACAAAACCGTTTATCAATATAAAGGCGTCATTCACGAACAACTCTTTATGAGAAACGGTGGCGCGCCGCACTACAAGCTGCTTTCACTCACGCTTCGTCATGATGGCTATGAAGACCCTGCGCGCATGCAGGAAAAAGCCGCCAGAAACCTGACGCTTCTCTTGAAAGAGTACGACCGCAATCCAAACGATGACTACACACTTTTTCAAATCGCACAAAGTTACCGTGCTCTAACTGACTACGGGCAGGCACTGATCTATTTCGAAAAAGCCCTCGCACTTGATATCAATCCGGAACTCGACTACGTCAAAACGCTCGTGGAATCCTACGGCTATACACTCATTGATTTGGGACGTGCTGACGAGGCACTTTCGCTTTATGGCGTATATGACACCTTCTCAACACGTGCCGATTTCGTGTTTATGCTCGGCATCGCCAATATGAAGTCAGGCAATATCACAAAAGCAATCGAAGAATTTAAAAAAGCAGTGACCATTTCCGGTCACTGCATCGAAGGCACCAACAGTTATCTGGCATACTATAACCTTGGTGTGATATATGAATGTATGGGCGATACAAAGACCGCCAGGGAAAATTATCTGAAATGCGCGGATTATACACCTGCCAAAATACGGCTGACCGCACTATCATAACGATAGTCCTTTAACACGCGTTTCTTTCCGGCCTCGGCGATTGCTTTTCTCTCATCTTCGTTTTCGAGATAATAACGTACTTTGGAAAGGCAGTCCGCCAGGCTCGTATACGTCACAACTTCTTTTCCGACTTCAAACAGTTCATGAAGCTCCGGCTGATCATTTGAAAGCACGAATCCCCCGCATGCCATAATATCAAACACACGCTGCGGTACGCCTGAATGAATCGATTTGAGTGTATGATTGATGTTGATTTTGCTGTTGGCATATACAAATGGCAACTCTGTCTGATAATCTACGACACCAAAATTCACTTTGCGTATCTCGGGTGGGAGTTCCTCCATCTGTGAATTGGTGTAAAGCCGGAAGTCTACGCCACACTTCGTAAGCGCCGTCATCAGCTTCGCGCGTTCCTCGACCGTCACCTTCTTTTCTAAAATAGAGCCCATAACGACCTCCGATGCATCTGTATAAAAGTCCTTACCCAGTGCCAATCCGCTTTTCTCTGACAACGCCTTGATAAACGGCTTGCGTTTCAGGAGGTTACGATACAGCCCCAAATATGCTTCGTCATACGCAAATGATGCCGACTGAATAAACTGTTCTGCTATCGCCTTTTCCTCTCTTGACAGCTGGCTTTGCAACTCCGGATTATCATAATAATTACGGTTTCCCGTATACATACTTCCGACAAAACTGACATCACATTTGTATTTCTGATGTTTTACTTTATCGCCCGAACTCAAAATTTCCTGATAGAAATCCGAATCCACCGCAAGCGGCAAATACACCGCATTGTTCACGCCGTACTTCCAAAGCCTCTCCGTCAGCTCCTTATCAAATATAAAAAGCCTGTTGTACTCA
This sequence comes from Lachnospiraceae bacterium, assembly GCA_021153185.1. Taxonomy (GTDB): domain Bacteria; phylum Bacillota; class Clostridia; order Lachnospirales; family Lachnospiraceae; genus SIG333. Next base: position 8,938 of record JAGKTY010000024.1, on the reverse strand, counting down.
AGCTTTGCCTGATGTGCAAACAGTGTATAGTGCGGGCAATCATATACCCATGCATAATACGGAATACCCACGATTTCACTGACCGACGAAATGACCGGAAAATAATTGATTGAAATAATGCCCTCCACCTTGTAACGCTGAATGACCTGAATCATCTGCCACGCAAGCTCCATGTCCTTGATATAGTTATTGCACGGTGCTTCCACGACAAATATCTCATGCCCCGCCTGCTCCAACGTGCGCTTCATTGCATCTTCCAGATTAGAATTCCATTTATAAAGTAATAATTTCATGCTCGCCTGTTCCTCAATACAATCGTTTGCTCAAATCATCTTCAATGCCGATCATCGCTAAATCCATTTCATCATACCATAAAACAGCGTCGCGCGTCATTGAAATAAACTGTTTCATCCGTTATACTAAGCATAAAAAACCAATGATCAACTACCTCCTTGTAAACTGACAGAACTGTTTTTTTCACCTTGAATCATCTCGTCATATCTTTTCCTTACATGATAAATGTGGCTCCCAACCAGAAGCCACACATTAATCCCATACCTCTATATATCCCTCTTTAAATTCCTCTTGTGCAATTTCAAGCACCTGCCTGGCTGAAAGCCTCTCTTGATATCTTGAATTGTCAAAGATATTGCGACAATCATCTCTAAGCTCATCCGCTTTTTCAAACGAAAGTGCATCGATATCTTTTGCAAACCATGCATAGGTTTTCTCAGAAATAGCGGCTGGATCAAGAAACGCACCCGCATTTCGAAATGAATGCCAAACCCTATAATGATACATATCCGGATACCGAAGCGTCACGTAAGTACCGTACGTTTCAAACTCACTAAATGCTGAATCTAATAGTTCCTGCGGACTCATACAACGCAATATTTTTTCGTAAAAAGTCACTCCATTAAGCAATCCATTTTGCTCTATTTCATCAAGCATCTGACACATCACTTCTACCGAAAACAGCATGTGCTCTGAAATAAATGATTTTTTTAAGCATTTACCCATATGGGGAAAAATCTTTTGTAATGTTACAAAGTATGGTTCGTGATATTCTGTCTTTAAATCAAAAAACGGTCTTCCATCTGTCCCATCAAACATTTGAAACGCCTTACATGGTACTGTATCTCCGTCCCAAACCATGTAGTACGACTTCTTACAGCTTCTGGCATATTCCATTTTGAGAAACTGTTGATAGTACCAACCGGTAACACCTCTTGGCACATCCTTTGAACCCAAAATATCACATACAATCTGATGTACAGCATCAAACGGAATAATGGAATCCTCTAACACGCTACTGACACGATTACCAAATACCTCTTGGGAAACAAACTCTCCGATCTCAGCATTTCCGACATAGATAATCTGATCTCCGGGAAGCAAATCAACGAGTCTTTTCTGACTTGCCCTGCATCTTACATAATCTCTTGGTAACGTAACGATTAGTGTATCATACCCTTGCATAACTGTTTCCATACTTATGCGTTATTTTTCAAAAACACATCAGCAATCTGTGCAAATGCAGTGATAAATGGCAAGATTCCTTCTTCAATTGCTTTTGCAATTTCCTTATCATCCCTTGATGAGATTGCTTTATTCATTGCGCCTATTTTGTCTTCGATAACATCTTTTTGGAAAAGTTCTTCTTTTTCGTTAAGCAAACCATATGTTGCATTGAATACTTCAATGACCATGTTTAATCCTTCGATTGCCTGATTCAACAAATCCATTGTATCATCCTGCTTATCTCCGGACAATTCTACTGCAATGTCATGAAATGCCGGGGCAAGTTTTTTGATATACTCAACTACCATCTGTAATGCTTCTATTTGAGCCTGTCTTTCTTCCATCGTATGAATCCCTCCTTGTCCTTCTAAAAAGAAATACTCATTTGATTTTATATCGGATAAAACGCTTATTTTGTTTAGTTAAAAGCTCTATCATATTTGTAAATTGTAACCTTACAAGCATACCTACAATTATACATCTCATGCAGTCCGAATATGCTAAAGATTTCACACAAAACACAATTGGTATTACACCCTTTATACAGTAAGCTGTCGCTTCGTTGTATTTAACATACAGTCTTTATTTTTGTTGAGCAATGCCGCCAGATAGCAAAATGCGCTATTGGAAACAATCATTCCACGGCATTCGCTCATCAATTGCATGTCAATATAATTCTTTCCGCTTACATTTCCTTCGACAAACACCCGTTCTTCAAACAATGTCAATCCTAATTCCTCACAATGCTCCTTACACCACTCTATATCATCCGAAAAGACAAACGCCGTCCAATCTGCTCCAAACGCATCGATAAACAAATCGCAGCTTACATATATTTCTTGAGAATCATATGCCCACCCTATCGTCACATAATCACCTCGTCTGATATGAATACTGACTGATTTTTGGGTTTTAATTTGTGTAAGATACTTTATATTTTTTTCATCAGTTATAGCAGGAAAAGAAAGCTCTTTGCGAAACTCCTGTTCAAACCGATAAAACCAATGCGGATTTATCCAATAGCCATGATAATAGATTATTCCAGCTAACTCCGCATCTAAAATCTCAGGATAATATCCATTTGCCGGAATCGGATAAATTTGACCATCAAACGCATTAAATTGAGTATGATTTGCGGTTTCCGCAATCATGGCTGTTGGCACGCCATAATCCGCCATAAACTGCGCGATACTCTTTCCCTCTTCTCTTCGAGATTTTAAAATCGTCTCCCACATATCAGGCTGATATACCTCACTTAACATGTGCGGTTTTAATCCAAATACCTTTTCAAGCTCATATCCATTATGCACTGTATTATTTGCAAAGTACGAATCATCCAGATACATCTTTTGCCCCGGATTAGAAAGCTCATAATATCTTGCAAATATATATTGAAATGTTTGATTTGCCAATCCACCATTTAGAAACTGTATTTTTACACTCATCTTTTGTTTCCTTCTTTAACTGAACTATTAAAATCATTGTACCAAAAACCGATAGATTAGTATATAATGATTTTAAAAAAGTAGGAGCCCGATTATGATTCCGATTAGTGTATGTATCATTGGTCGTAATGAAGAACAGCATATTGACACATGTCTAAGTAGACTAGCCAAGTATCCTTTTGAAATCGTCTATGTGGATACCGGTTCAACTGACCGTACCAAGGAACTTGCAGCCAAATATACTTCCTGCATTTACGACTTTGCCTGGTGCGATGACTTTAGTGCTGCACGAAATTATTCTTTAGAAAAGGCAAGCAATAATTATATTCTCGTTGTTGACTGTGATGAATACTTGGAAACTGCCAATCTACAAGAACTTGACGAGCTTATCCAAGAGTTTCCTCTGGTAGTTGGTCAAATCGTCCGAAAAAGTCCCTGCTACAGCGGTGATGTGGAAACTGCTGTTACGGATTATGTAGAGCGCATTTTTGACCGCAGATATTATCACTATACCGGTATCATTCACGAGCAGGTCACTCCACGCACAGGAGATAGTTCTAAATTGACTGTGTATCAGGCGCCTCTCACCTTCACTCATGTTGGCTACTTTACCAACCAGGAAGACCGTGAAAAAAAAGCCAAACGAAACATTTCGTTACTTGAAAAAGAGCTCCAAAAAAACCCTGATGATCCTTATCTATACTATCAGATTGGTGAAAGCTACCAGCTAATTGGCGATTATGAGCGCGCCTATCAAGCATACGATAAAGGCTTTTATCTCGATGTTGATGAGACCCTGCCTTATGTTCGCGATATGATTACCTCTTATGGCCACAGCATGCTGGAAACTGACCGCGCCCAAAAAGCATTGACACTGGAAGGTGTCTATGAATATTTTCAGGATTATGCAGATTTTGTATATATGATGGGAAATGTCTATCTGACACTTAGGCAAAATCAAAAGGCCCTCGATCAATTTTTGCACGCACTAAAGCTAACCGACCATCTCCAGGACGGAACCAACAGCTTTCTGTCACTTCACAACATTGGATGTATTTATGAGGCGTACGAATACTATGATGCCGCTAAAGAAGCTTATCAAAAAGCGGCCGATATGGGCTATGCTCATTCACAGGAAAGACTTACAAATCTGATAAACAGACTAACCTAAACAAACGCCGAGGCTATATTATATAGCCTCGGCGTTCCATTTCACTATCTACCCCATAGAATCCATCATTCCAAATATCGACATATTCAAACTCATCTGCAAACAAAAGTGCTACGATTGTCCCGCTTGTGCGACCTGCAATCAAACAATTGCATTCAGCCAATAAAGCGAGTGCTACCAAATACTCCTGATTTTTGGTATGTAGCGGCACGTCATGCTTCCGATTATAAAAGCTTAATAATTCCTCAACCTGTGAATCGTAATATTGCTCTTGTGTATATAGAACGCTTTCCCCCAGCCGTTCTTGAAACAATTGTAAAATTCCTTTGTCTTCTGTTGCCAAATAACAATACTCGCACCCAAACTCTTCCATCTTCTGTTCCACACGCACAAGCAAATCCTTTGGCCTTGGCTGCACCGGATGTCCTTGCGGTTGCAAAGATGTATAATCCGTTCCTCTGCACAATACTCCCATGATTTTTGCCGTTCCAACAGGTTCCAAACATCTCTTCTTTTCTTGCGCGATTCGTTCCATCATTTTTCCGGATAACGGCATATACTTGCGTTGTACTCTTTTCCACATCTGCATAATATTACGGTTTCCCAGACAATCCATGTTGTAACTCGGTCTCGTTGCCGGAATCCCTGTTAACATCACATGATTTCTTCCCTGCAATACATTTTCCTTGGTAACTCCAAACGGTTGTCCAAAATACAGTTCCCACGCATTCACCTGCAATTCTCTTGAAATCGGTGTCAAAACATTTTCAACATCCATCGTATCCACATATGGAATATATCCCTGGTCAAGACTCAATACAATCTGTCCTAGATTCGTGATAAAATGAGAAGCAAGTCCTGCACAATCATCTTGCCTTCGAATTAGACAATAATCTTGTCTATACCAAATGACCGCAAGTAACATTTCATCTAAAATCTCCAACAGCATTTCACATACTGCTACACCTGCTTCCTGTGTTTTCACCATATGCTCCACCTGTTGTAATTGTTTCGAAAAGCTTCCTCTATTCGTTCCAAGTGATATAAAAATTTTATTTAGCTGCGTAACAGTCTTATAAAACTCAGCTAATAATTCTCGATTTTCACACGCTATTGTTTTCCATCTAACCATCTGATCGATGATTATTTTTTTCACATCCTTTGCTGTCACAAATAACTCATCTGCTGTCGCTAGCTGTTTTGCCATTGTAATCTATCCTCTTTTTTATCGAAATATCTATCCGCTTTGGATGTAAATAGTATATAATATTTTACAAGAAACGAAAAGGGAGAATAGTCATGGAATTTCCAAAGGAATACTTTCAAGGAGAATATCGAGAAGGCTTTTTTGTCAGCGAGATGATGAAACGTGCCTTTGCCAGCCAACTGGAAGTTTTAGATGCAGTGCGCAATATCTGTACCAAACATCAAATTCGGTTTTACGCAGAGTGGGGCACGCTGCTTGGTGCCATCAGACACCAAGGCTTTATCCCTTGGGATGACGACATCGATATTGCGATGTGCCGCGATGATTACACTAAGTTTACACAGGTTGCACCTAACGAGCTACCCAACGACTATCAGCTCATTACTGTTCAGTCATCCACTGAACATAATTCGCTCATTGCAAGAGTTGTCAATCAATCCGGTATGCATCTTGATGACATATCGCTGGATACACTTCATGGATGCCCCTATGTCGTTGGAATCGATATCTTTGTCCATGATTATATTCCAAGAGATCCAAATGAACAAAACATTCAGCGTACACTCATCTCCCTCATCGAAACTGTATTACAGCAGCTTGCGCACCAAATTCCAGATGAACTAATCGCAGAATTGATCGAACCGATTCAGGAAGTGACCGGTGTCACATTACCGAAACAGCCTTCCGCATTGATACACGCTCTCCACCAATTAATTGATCGCATTGGTGCAATGTATCAACCAGACGAAAGTGACGCGGTCTCTATCATACAGGATTTTACTGCCGGGCGTTTCCCTGCCACACCAATCAACTGGATTCACCCAACTATCGATGTTCCATTTGAAAATACAACCATTCCCGTTCCTAACCAGTATGATTGTATTTTACGAAGAAAATATGGAAATTACCGCACATTCTTACGCGGGGGAAGCAGTCACTTTTATCCATTTTACAAAGATCAGGCAAAACTTCTCGCCTCTGAGTTGGAAGCCGGTCATATCAAGCTTGGGGAAAAATACAATGATACCATTTGTGATTCCCTACATTTTGCAAAGGACATTGTTCCTATCGAAAAAGACAGTTTTTGCGACATCATTCGAAATGAATTTTACTATGTCGATAAATCATCTATCGTTTCGCAAATTGATATGCCCAAATACCAACTATTCGTCGGCCCCAGACGCTTTGGCAAAACACTTCTGTTTACAATGTGGACTTCTCACGAATGTATGATTTGGGTTGAAAATATGAGAAATGACTATCACCTTGGACTGTTTCGTGGACTGACCGCCGAAACAATCCCACAGTCGGAGCAATCCACCTCCCTATTTGGACTGAGTTTCAAGCTAAAAGAGCAAAAAACTTTTGCTGATTTTTGGGATATGCTGCAAAAGGATTTACGATATCTTTTAAACGGTTTTCCGGTTTTGAGAGAGTCTGACCGCATTTCGGACGAGATAAAGCAAAAACTACAATACTATTGTGATACAGAAGTTAGCGCGGAGCAATTTCCTGTTTTTTTAACAAACTATTTACTAGCGTATTATATGCAAGCCGGCAAACCACTTTGTATCCTAATCGACCATTATGATACCTGCTTGCAACTGGCTTACTTAAATGGTTATTATGATGAAATGTCCGCTTTCTTTGATGCTTTGTTTGATGTCGTACTGACGCCGAGTCAAGCCATTACCAAAGTAATAATTAACGGAGAGCATTTTGTCGGCAGGGATACCTTTTTCAAAAGGCATCTTGACTCACTCAAGATTGTCTCTATTACCGATAGAACCTATGATAGATATCTGGGCTATACTGAGCAAGAAACAAAAGCTTTGTTTACGCACTTTGCTTTGGCAGACTATTACGAAACCGCTAAAAAGTGGTATGGTGGGTATCGTTTCCACGATGCAATGCTATTTAATCCTTGGTCAATTAATAACTATATCATGGCACTCCAAAATGGAGCAAAGAAACCATTTCCGTTTTGGACGAACGCAACGGCTCATTCATTGTTAAAGGATGCCATCTTCCAAAACTATGATTCTATCCGCTCAGATGTCGATAGCTTGCTGAGCAATCAGGCAATTACTTGCCAACCTTGTGTTGAAATTGATTACACCGACCTTTATCATGACCATGACGCCCTCATAAACTGCTTATATCAGTCAGGGTATCTAACCAAAACAGCCGATAATCCAGATGGAACAATTGCTGTAAAGATACCCAATCATGAGCTATACTTATTTTTCAAAGAATTAACATCTGCTAATTAGTAGAAAGGAATATTTATGTCAGAAATATCTGTTTGTATCATAACAAAAAATGAAGAAAAAAACTTAGAAAAGTGTCTTTCCAAAATCAGACCATATCCCTTTGAAATCATCGTTGTGGATACAGGTTCAACAGACAACACCAAAATCATTGCCGAAAAATATGCGGACGCAGTCTACGATTTTAAATGGATTAATGATTTTTCTGCAGCTAGAAATTTCAGCATTTCAAAAGCAAGTAATGATTGGATTTTGGTGCTTGACAGTGATGAGTATGTACGCGAACTTGATTATAATGGTATTTTACAATTTACCAAAGACTACCCCAAAACAATTGGTCGTCTCACACGTTTTTCACCGGATCGAGTTGGTTCTGTCACTGTAGACGAGGTCGAGCGGCTTTTCGACCGTAGCATCTATCATTATGAGCGTACCATTCACGAACAGGTTATGCCGATTGATCATACGCCACTAACTGTACAACCAATCCCACTTATCGTAGACCACAGCGGCTATGTATCCTTGGAACTGGCACAGCAAAAAGCAGAGCGAAATCTCTCTCTGCTTTTAGAAGAGCTAAAGACTAATCCCAAGGATGCCTATACACTGTTCCAAATCGGACAATCGTATTACATGGTATGCGAATACGCAAAAGCGTTACCATATTTTGAAAAGTCATTTTCCTGCGATGTGAATCCGGATGCTGATTTTGTTCAACTTATGCTTACATCCTATGTTTTTACATTGCTTAATTTGGATGAAGAAGATGCGGCCATTAGCTTTTTAGAACAGGTTGGTCCTTACTTTTCCATGTTATCGGATTATCACTATGCGTTAGGCTTATGCTATGCACATAAGCAAGCGTATATCAAAGCGCTCCCGACCTTTATCCAAGCATTATCCGCTCCAAAGCATTTTATACAAGGCACCAATAGTTTTCTTGTTTTTTATCAGCTTGGTATCATCAATGCTTCTATCGGGCATATTGATTCTGCTAGGGATTTTTTACAAAAAGCAAGCGCTGATTATGAACCAGCGCTCTTAGCATTAGAAGAACTAGAAAGACAATTGTCTACAAAGTAATTACAACCCAAACATTTGCTCCACTCTTACATCGTAGGAGTGGAATTTTTTGACCTTTTCATATCCATTTCGCGCAATTTGCTCCCGCTCAATGTCATGTGACAAATAATAGTCCACTTTTGCCTGCAAATCTTCCAGATCTGTAAGCGCTTAATAACATAGTGCCTACCAAATTAAAAGAGGATGGCTTATAATACCATCCCCAACGTTAACTGTTACTATTTACATTGCTCTTGTACAT
>JAGKTY010000023.1 GCA_021153185.1 Lachnospiraceae bacterium | reverse complement strand
ATATTATTATTGTATAAGTTCAGTCGTTTCCTGCTTGTATACAAGAAAAACAACAGAAAACAGACCAAAAATCCGCCCATCTGAAACTGAATATTCATACGCATCCCTCTTTGCTGCTCGTATCCCAAATCAAACCGTATGCTATTATGCAATTTTTATGTATATTCATGCATTCGGTATATAATTTTATACAATTCAACTATATCACATTCAATTTTGAATACCATAGACAAAAGATTTTTCATCAATAAACTGTTATAATCCACTGTTATATTTTTATTATAGTGATTCACAGCCATGCAAATCATCATAAAATCAGACAACATACTAACTTGCGCGGATTTATTTGAATATTTATATTATGAATGCAGTTTTGAATCATTCCCAACTATGAGAACCACGCTCCGCGAGTTTCTCAAGTTTTCGCAGTAGTCGCCAAGGTCTCGTGCAAGCACGGACTTTGACTCGTTACCCGCGTAAATAAAAATATCCCGGCGGAGAACTCCGTCGGGATATTTTTAGGATATAAGCTAGGGTAATCTTCATCTTCGTCTGATTTCGATTACGACGCATCTCCTGATACCGTCCAATACAGGATCTTATTCTGTTGTTTCCATCCCAGTACTCTGCTTAGGTACAATTGCCGACTCTGATTCCGGTGCTGCCGTCTGTTCAGGCGCAGGCTCTTGCTCCGGTGTCGGTGATGACGTTGGTTCGGTTTGTGTTATCGTGTTATCTAAATCTACCTTACTGGTCGGCTGCGTCTTATCTTTGATTTTATTCGCAGTCGGTTTTGGTTGTTCTGTAGCCGAACCCGCATCACTTGGTTTTGGAGTCTCCGTAACCTGAGGAGTGCTGCTTGGTTTCACAGGTGTCTCCTGTGTATCATCCGGTGTCTGTGATGCTGCCGGATTGGTTGGTTTGTCTGAACCGGAAATGTTCAATTTGTGACCAACCGGTTTGTTCAAATCGTTTGAAGCTGTGTCCTGCGCTGATGGCGTAACAGCCACCTCAGCATCGTTTGCACTGCTTGGCAGCACAGATGCCTGTGCAGTTTTCTGCGGTGTATTGGCTGGCTTTGCACTCTTACTTGCTTTCGCCGTCTGCTCTGCCGCCTCCACTTTTTGTTCCTTCTGACTTGGTGCTTCCGCTTTCGTCGTAGATGGCTGCGTCTTATTGTCCGGTTTGCGTACAAGGTTTTTATCCCCGGAAACACATTCAACCGCAGTATTTTCTACCTGATCGGAATAAGAAATCAAATCTCCAACGCTGAGTGCCTCTACGTCCTGTTTTGAAAGAACACCTTTTTCAACAAGCTCTGAAGCAAGTGCTTCTTTTCCTGAGCCATATTGTTTGACATCTGCACTCCGGCTTGCAAGCGTAACCTCCTGCACACCACAAAGCTCGATATCCTTCCGTACTTCTTCCTCTACAACACTTCTAAGCTTCGCCGATTTTTTGTTGTCGGATTTCTCCGATGTAATCAGCACTGCACTTCCATCGTGGATATATTCCTTTTCCACCATCGCCAGGATGATCTCATCCACTGCCTCTCCGATCTCCATGCCCTTTTGCATATCGAGTTCGTCAAGCAGCATCATGCCATCATCATTGGTTCCATGCACTTCTTCGACACAATACTTCCGATCTACCGTTAATGCAACGCCGGGGTTGACATCGATTGCCACCGTATACGTACGATTCACGCGATGCAATTGCATCCCGCCAAGGGATGTGATGCACACAACCAGCGCAGCGGCTGCTGCAAGCATGCGTCCCCATGCAACTTTAGGTTTCGCCGGCAAGATATTTTTATCTGCGTACAAAGCTGCCTGCTGATTCCTAAATGCTTCCATGGTTTCGTCAAACTGATTTGGAGCAAGTGTCAGAAAGTTTTCCCGTATTCTGTTTTCCAGATTTTGATTATTCACGATCGTTCACCTGATAATCCTTTTGCAGTTTTTTCATACTTCTGTTGTAACGCGCCAGTACTGTACCGACCGGCTTTCCTGTCACCTGAGCAATTTCCCGAAATTTCAGTCCGCCCACGACATGCATCACGATGATCTCCCGTTCCTCGCTTGATACTTCCGAAAAGATTTTTTCAAGTAAAATGCGGTCTTCCACATTTTGAATCTGATCAAGACCAAGCATATTCTCGAGTTCCTCAAAGCTCGCTGTCTGTTTGTTCTGATTTTTGCGGTATTGCATTAAAAATAGATTTTTTCCGATTTTCATCATCCATGCCATCGGATTGCCTTTGTTTTGGTATTTATGAGAGTGGTTAAATACTTGAACAAAAGTATCCTGTAGCAAATCCTGTGCATCTTCTGCGTTTTGTGTCAGAGAAAGAAGAAACGCGTAAAGCGGTTTGTAGGAAAGCTCGTAAAGTTCCTTAAAAGCTTCTTCGTCGCCCATACTAATTCGCTCAAACAAACGCTCATCGATATTGACTTTTTTCTTTGCTCCCTCTTCGTACATCAGACGCCCATCCTTATGTCAAATCATTCTGTCTGTGTCAATGTCAGAAATCATGACATAATAAACAGTTGATTTGTTGCTACCTAACAACAAATTACCCTCTGTTTTATAACCGGATACCTAGATTATGCATTCGGAGTGTAATTTATTGCATTCATTTTAAAAAAATTTCAGGCCGTTTTTTGCTATGTACCCTCATTCGCCCAAAACAGCTCTTATTATATCACACTTTTACAGCAACTGCTATACCTGCATTGTCACATAACTGCCGCCACTTTTTTCCTTTTTGACGATGATTTGTTTTTCTATCTTTGTCTTAAGCTCTTCCACATGTGAGATAATCCCTACAAGCCTGTTGCCTTCTGTCAGGGATGCAAGCGCATGGTACGCGGATTGCAGTGTCTCCGGGTCGAGCGTTCCAAAGCCTTCGTCCACAAACATCGTATCGACCCGTATTCCGCCTGCCATGGACTGTACTTCATCCGAAAGTCCAAGCGCAAGAGAAAGGGATGCCATAAACGATTCTCCGCCGGAGAGCGTCTTAACACTTCTCTCCGAACCATTGTAATGATCGATGACAGATAGCTCCAGTCCGCTTTGTCCGCGATTGTTGCTTGCCTGTTGCGTACGTTTGAGTTCATACTGCGCATCTGACATTTTAAGAAGCCTCAGATTGGCGCGCGCAATGATCCGCTCAAAGTATGTCATCTGAATATAGGTCTCTAACATCACCTTTTCTTTGCCCGCAAGTTTTCCGTTGGCAGTATAAGAAAGTGAAGTCATCCACTGCAAACGCCTCTCCGTCTCCGAAAGGGCTCCCATCTGCTCGGTAATCCGTTCTCTTGCAAGCTCATTGGCGCTTTTTCTGGACACGATGCTCTGCTGCTTCCTCTGGCACTGCTCCTTTTGCGCATCAAGCGCAAGTCTTTGACTGCGAAGCTGCGTGATATCAAATGTCTCTGCCTGTCCTAACGTCTTTTCGCATGTCTTTATCACACCCGAGAGTTCTTGCAATTCCTTCTGTTTTTCTGCGTGCTCGGCCTGCACCTGCTCGTAATACCGTTGCAGACTTTCACTTTTTTTAAGCAGACTCTGACGCACACCTGCCGCCTCAGCTTTACTTCCGTACGCAAGGTCACGCTGTATCTCCGCCCTCTGCGTCTCGTATGCCTCAATCCTGGTATATAATGAAGCTGTTTTTTCTCTCTTTTGTACGATTTCTTCTCGAGTCTGTTCCCACTTCTCTTCTGATTTTGGCAAACGCCTTGCGATTTCCTCTCCTCTCGCATCGCGCGCTTCCTCTGCGAGAATGCGCTCCGACAATTCCTGCAGCCGCATCCGGTTTTGCTCAAGATGCTGATTTAACACATCCTGCATGCCTGAGAGCGTCGTCACCCCAAGCTCTGCCTTCAGGTCCCGCAAGAGTCGTTCTGTCATCGCCTCGAGTACCTTGGCACATTCTCCTGCCGCCTTGCTGCTTTCTGTTGCTTGCCGTCTTGCATCCTCTGCTGCTCTTTTGGCATCCTCAAGCGCCTGCTGCGTCGGCACTTCTTCAATCGAATCGGCCGGACGCGGATGCGTAGTAGAACCGCATACCGGACACGGCAGCCCTTCTTGCAGGTCCCTTGAAAGAATATACGCCTGCCCTTCACGATATGCCTGGTCAAGCGCTTCATATCTGCTGTTTTTTTGTTGGAACAATGCTTCATCCGAACGGTAGCGCGCTTTCCTTTTGTCTAGCTCTGCTTCCTTTTGTGCATGTGCCCCTGCCTCCTCATTCAGCTTCACAAGCGTCTCTTGTTTGGCCGTCAGAAGCTGTTTTTGTGAGAGCAGTTTTTCTTTTTGCATACCCGCATCCTTTAAAGATGTCAGTTCTTCTTTGCACGATTCAATCGTTTGATATCTGCGGTTATTCTCATCCTCCAGTTTCGAAATATCCGCCTCTAACGTCTTGACAAGCTGCTTGTCATGCCGTCTGTTTTCCAAAAGCTCCTCCAGTTTGTCATAATCGGGAAGCGTCTGCTCAATTTCCGCAATCTGCTTCACAAACGTCTCCCTCTCCCCAAGTGCAAGCTTTGCCTCTTCCTTTGCTTCTAAAAGTGTCTGTTCCCGCTTGGCCGCCAGCGCATATTGTTCCTTCACGCGCGCATACTCTGCCTTTGTCTTTTCGAGTTCCTCCGCCTTGCCAAGCTGCCTGTCAACTTCAGAGATTGCTTTTTCGATTCCGGTCAGCTCCCCGGTTAGTGTCGCTACCTGCTTTTCATCCTCCGCTACAATAGAGCCGATTAAGGTCACGACATCCTCCGTGAGCATACGCCCCTCCCGGGCATCAGTCAGCAGCGCACCATACGCACTCGCTTCATCACACGACAGGTTCATGACATACTGAGCCACGCTCTTTTTGGCATCTTCGCACAGTCCGTAAACCTTTTTGCGTTCTTCCTCCAGACGCGCCTGCAATTGCTGATAAAAGCCCGTATGGAATAATTCCCTGAAAATTTCGCCTCTCTTTTTGGTGTCTGCAAGTAACAGTTCCAAAAAATCACCTTGCGCAAGCATCGCAATCTGCGAAAACTGCTTTCTGTCCACACCGAGCAGCTCCTGAATGGCAATATTCACCTCTCGCACCTTGCTGACCACTCTGCCGTCAGGATACCGAAGCTCTGCTGCCGGCAATTCTTTTTGCATACCCGTGCCTCGCTTGGCAGGTCTCATGTATTCCGGATTGCGCCTTATATAGTACTCCTGTCCTTTGTGTAAAAATGTCAGCTCCACATAGGTCGCTACCGAATCCTTGGCATACTTTGAGCGAAACATGGAAGGCTCCCTGTTTTGACCACTCGGCTCTCCAAAAAGCGCAAAACATATGGCATCAAAAATGGTCGTCTTCCCTGCGCCGGTGTCACCGGTAATCAAATATAATCCCTGCTCCCCAAGCTCCTCCATCGGAACGGAAACCTCGCCGGCATAAGGTCCAAATGCTGAAATATTGAGTAATAACGGTCTCATAGCTTACACCCCCAGAATGCTTTGAATCAGCTCGCGCGTAAATTCCTGCTGCTTGTCGCTCATCGGTTGATTGTTCTGCAATTCATAAAACTCCGAAAAGAGGTCAAATTCTGATTTCCTGACATCAACAACCTCCTCTATGACGCGGCTTTGTCTCGTGCGTTTATTGTCATACGTCAGACGCATGAGATTCGGGTAGATAATCCGCAGCTTCGCCATCGCATCAGGGACATCCTCCTCATCCGTGAGCACGATATGCAAATAGTCTGTCACATCCGTCCCCTCATAAAATGACTTGCTCATCACTTCTTCATACATGCCCCTAATCTCCCGCAAATCATGGAGCGGCGTAAGCGGCACCGTCTCAATCCGTATTTCTCCCTTGGCCAAAAGCTCTATGACCGTCACAGATTTGTGATGATTTTTTTCCGAAAAAGAATACTTAAGCGGTGTCCCACAGTACCTGACAAACTCCCGCGTCACACTCTGCGGTCCGTGAATATGTCCGAGCGCCACGTAATCAAATGTATCAAAGACACCCGCATCGACATTGTCAACGCCGCCCACGACAATCTCCTCCGACTCACAGCGCTGCGCTCCCGTCACAAACTGATGTGCTATCAGGACATTGCGCTTCGTCTCATCAACGCGCATCTGTGCAACCGCAAGTCTCACTGCGTCTGTATAACTCTTCACTTCATCATCCGGAAAAAACGGGCGCACAGTCGATGGTTTCACAAACGGGAGCATGTAAACATTGACCTCGCCAAACTCGTCCGAAAGGACAACCGGAGAAACCTCCCCGTGATATGCCGCAGCCAGATGAATACCCGCACCGGAAACAAGCGTTCCCAAATTGGCAAAGCGCACTGCCGAATCATGATTGCCACTGATGGCAAATACCAAAATCCCGCGCCGGGCCAGTGCATTCAAAAAACCGTCCCAAAGCATCATCGCTTCCTCACTCGGCACAGTTTTGTCATAAATATCACCGGCCACAAGCACCGCATCCGCCTTCCTCTCATCTATCACCTCAATAATCTGCTGTAAAATATAGCGCTGATCTTCTATCAGAGAATACTCGTTGAGCCGTTTGCCCAGGTGTAAATCGGAAATATGAATGAGTCGCATGGCCGTTCTCCCTTCTGCCTAAACTATTATTAACAGTATAGCACGTCAATCCCCAAACCGTAACAATCTTGCACCATTTCCTCATTTTGACGATATTTTACATTTTTGCTATACTAACTACATTGTAAAGTAGAAACGATTCAAAACCCAATTGGCAAAAAGCCGGAAACGATCATGCAAAAAAAAGATACAACCCCAAACCGAAATCATTTCATATCACCAATTGTATTTTGTGCGACATGCCTTGTGATAACAGCATGTTTCTTTGTATTGCGCGGTCATTTCTTAAATGGCTACAGCAAGGTATCTGACTTTGTCATCGATACGATTGTGCTGCAGGGCTCAGGCAAAACGGGGGAATGGACTCTTTTTTGGCTGCTTCTGCTACTCGGCAGTCTCTGCATTGTTTTTGGGTGTGTCTTATTTTACAAAATCAGCAGTCCTTTTAATCGGACTATTCAAAATGTATCAACTTTTTCCGTGCAACCTGTTTTGGGCCCGGAACAAATGCATCCCCAAACTGAACATTCATCCAATCCGGTTTTCGCCCTCGCATGCCTGTTACCGGCTGTTTTACAGCTGTTACTATACGCGGACGTATCGTATGCGCTGCTCCTTTATTGTCTGACCTGTGCATTTTGCACCGTATGCTTTGGGGAGAAAGCGCTCTCTCACATTGCTTGCATACTCTGCCTTTACTTTGATGGCCTCCTGCTCAATCTGTGCCTTATGCACTTTACGGGGCGCACTGTCCCTGACAACATCATTTTATTGCTTGCAGCCGCCTGCTATATGGCATTTGCGGCTTATCTGACCATGCACCAAAAGGACAAAGCGGATACCGTTTCAGAGTGGCTTATGCGCGCATTGCAGCTGCCGCTTCCGCTGCTTTTGCTGCTTTATACAAAAGACACCTATCAGACAGCCACCGGTGTCGTAACGCTTGGGCAGCCTGTTTTGTACCGGCTGATGATTTACGGCTTCATTGCGGTGCTGTTTGGCATGTTCTTTCTTTTTATTATCCAAAAGAAACAAGGCATCTGTATTTCCGGCGCCATTTCCATTTTTTTATTTGGCTCCTATCAGCCGGCAAGCTATATTGTTTCATCCGACATGCACCATCATGGGGAACAGCTGCTGCCATTTTTTGAGCTGACCAAATATCACGCTATGCCATACATCGATTTTTCACCGGTGTCAGGACTTTACCCCCTTCCAATCGGCTTTACCAATTCGCTGCTCGGCGGCACTGCTTCCACCTATTCGTTTGCATTTGTATTAAATATGCTCCTTTGGGCTACCATCGTCATCATCTGCATCCGTATGCACGCAAGCGGGGAATTGACACTTTTGTTTGCGTTCCTCTTTCACATGCCGGCGTACTGCCGCACCTGGATGATTTTACCGGTGATGCTCGTTTTGCTGCACCCTAAGGTTCGCCAAAATACGCGCCATTTCCTATGCTGCTATGTCCTTTGCGCATTCGTGAGCGGACTGTATTATCCGCTGTTCGGATTTGCTCTGCTTGCAGGCTTTCTGCCATACGCACTATTTCAATCGGTTCAGTATGTGCGTGAAGGTTCTCTGACCGTTGATGGCAAGAAACCATCCTTTTATATACAAATCGCTGTGACCGCACTTCCGATTCTAGTTTGCATCCCGATGCTGCTTCGCATGGCAAAGCATGTGATGACCTACTCATCGCAGACGCTGCTTGGCGACGGACTTTCTGTGCGTGATGTTTCCATTCCGTCGTGGTTTCTTCCGTATGTTGCCGACGGCTCCGTAAAGCAGGCGCTCTACGAGTGCATCAGACTCATCGGACCGATGCTTCCAATCTGGTTGCTTCTGCTGATGATCGTCACATTTGTAATGACAACAAAAAGCGGACAGGCATCCATAAAACACACGATTTGTGCACTCTGCGATTCCCCGCTGATGACCGGATGTGTGTGCGCTGTCATTGCGCTGCCGGTCTGTTATACGTATACGATGGTCATTATGGATGAAGACTGGGTAAGCCGTCTGTTTTCCAGAAGCGGTCATGTCTATTTGTGGGTTGCGATTGTCATTTCCGTATTGCTATTGCACGGCGAAGCAGGAAAGCGCCTACCAAAGGCCAAAGTGCTCCTTGCAACAATCCTAATCAGCACAGCACTGCTCGCCTTTGCAGACACAGACAGCTACGCCTTCCCATCTCTTGACGGCAGAACCAACGAGGACATGACCTCCACCTTTACCCATACGCAAAATGGCAGACCGTTTGCGCTAAACGACACGTACGCAGCCATTTCCGAAGCGGATATGACGGCTTTTCCAAAGCTTGGTCCGGGGTTTATCAGGAAGGAAACACTTACCACGCTTTATGATTACAAGCAAAAAATACAGACGCTTCGCACCTACGATGAGAATCTGACCATCATGGGACTGTCGCCTTATCAGATGGTATATTATCTGCTCGATGAAACATGTCCTTACTCCGGAAAGCCTTCTCTTTGTAAAAGCAGCAAGGCGGCAGCGGCAGCGATTTCCCAAATTGATTCACACACCGCAATCGGAAGCGACCTGCATCCGCTTGGTAATTACTACATTTACAAATACCTGCTTGACAACCATTACGGCTATGATGCCGCAAGCGGTTTCTTTTTGCCGCCGGCGCTCTTTGCAAAAGTTTGTCCGGGGCAACAGCCGGAGGCGTCTCTTATGACATCGCCGTGGGCTGAGCTTGTTTATCTCGGAAAAGGTGCCGCCACGCTCGGTCACAACGTAGATATGCTCTCAGCGCATCTGTTGCCGGATGCAAACTTTCCTGAAAGCCCGGCAAGTGAGCGCATGCTCTATGTCAAGCTTGATACCGCCGCGCTAAGCGATGCTTTTGCGGCGCAGCTTTCAAGTGACAGCATCCTCAAGATTTCCTGGGGAACAGACCGTTATATGCTCGCCGATTACGCAGACGGTGAATGGCTCATTCCGCTTTGCACCAGCGGTGAGTACACACAAATAAACGCCTGCAATATTTACATCAGCTTGTATGATGCAAATACGCAGACGTCCGGTCAGCCTGTATTAATCGACAGCGTTGCTTCTCGTATGCAATATTATCGCGTAGTGCCTTAACGAGACGAGCTCTTATATGCGCTGCGCGATCAGATCAACCATAGCGCCGACATTTTTCATCGTCGTCACCTCGCCCATGTTGAACTTGATGCCAAAGCATTTTTCCACAGCGACAATTAAGTTGATATGCTCGTGTGAATCCCAATCCTCGATATCTGCAGAAGTCGTCTCTTCTGTCACTGTGATGTCCTCATCATCAAACACATCCTGAAATACTTCGTTCAATTTTGCAAAAATTTCTGCTCTTTCCATGTCGTTCTCCTTTTTACTCCCCAAATTATGATTTGTAACGATTCCGCACCCCATCCGCAAATCACATCTGCGATGCTTTCTTTTGTAAAATTAGTCCGTGATAACTTCTATTACCTTATTTTGCTTCTCATAATGCGCCGGAATCACAAAGCGCCAGGTCGAATCCTCGCCATCCTCCGACAATTTCTCAAAGCCGAGCGTGCCATAAAACTCTCTAACCATCGCATTTTTGGCTGTTTTATAGTAATAGCCGCGAATCTCTTTGACGCCTTTTGCCTGACATCTACTTACTACCTCATCCATCAGTGCAAGCTCCATATCGCGCTTCAATACGCGGCAGCTCATCAGCCAGAGCTCCATGTGACACACATCGCCCTCCAGTCGCCCGATTGCGATGGTCACCACACCGTTGTCTCCAAATTTATCTTCCAGCTTTCCGTAAAAAGTAAGCCTTGTCTCATCTTGCGCCGTCTGTGCAATTTCCTCCTGCGTGTAGCGTCTGGTCGTCAGGTTAAACTGATTGCTCTTATTGGTCAGCTGCGCAATTCTGGATAGATATGCCGCCTCAAACGGGCGAATGACTGCTTTCATCTCAAGCGATTTGAGATAGTCGTGATAATCGGCAAACGAATTCATGATCGCTGTACGCTCCATATTTGCCTTGTACATACTGCTTCGTTTGAGATCATCCTGTGAGAGCCTTAGCATCTCAAAATAGCCATGCTTATCAATCTGTCTGATATACTGGTCCACGGAAGTCATTTCGGTGACCGCTACACCCGGAAGCTGCTGCCGTATAATCTCGCGCTCCGCCGGATTGTCGTCAACAAACACAAGACTATCCTGCCCGATATTCAGTTCCCCCGCAATCTCCTGCGTATTGATACTTTTGGGATTCCAGTTCGCCTTGATGACAATAAAATCGTCCGGCTTTAGCACACCATCCGGATGATTCAGCCCGGAAAGTGCATTCTCTTTCTCATTTTTGGAATTGACATTGAGAAGCACACCCATGTCCTTATGTGCTTTGATATAGTCCTGAAACTCCGTATAAGCCTGTCCGATTGAAGTCTCCTGCCCGAGTTCCAAATTCTCCATGCCGTCATCCCCGACAATACCGCCCCATAGCGTGTTGTCAAGGTCAAGCACGAATGCCTTCTTGTTCATACCATAAATTGCTTTGATGATATGTGCCAGATTGTATGCAAACGTCGGAATCGCAGGCACCGCAATCGCATATTTGTACATATGCCAATAAAATGGGTCTGACCACGCATCGAGTCCGTAGCTTGCCGAAATGTAATGCAGGTCGTTGATATAAAATGACTCTGTCCGTTGTGCATATGCGGCAAACTCGGCATTGAGCCGCTGTACAAACGAAAGCCGTCCGTGGATATTGACGCCATCCTGATTTCCAAGCAGGCGGTAAAACGGCATATCCATGTTGTTCTGGATGATCGGACAATGATATGTCTCGAAAAGATGCGTCCACATCATTTCAAATTCCTGATAAGTCGCTGCTAACTTTGCATCGACCTCTTCCTCAGAATCCGTAAGCAGCGGATAATTCTTGATGTTGCGGTTTGTCGTATGGATAAAAATCAAATCCGGCGCGAATTCCACAAGCTCCTTCGGGTCAAACATGGCATCCTGATAATACTGATTGTATTCCGACTCGTAAAACGCCGCCTTGATTCCATAATTTAACAAAAACAGATCCAGCACCTGCACGATGTCGTTTGTCGTCGAACCGCCCAGCACTGCGATTTTTTTCTCCAAAAAAGTGCGCTCCCCGGCAAGAAGCTCTCTTTTGATTCTCTTTTTCTTTTTGATAATATAGTCACTATCAAACGGATATTCCAAAGCCTGCATCTATCTCTCCCTTTTTTATTCTCAGAACTGCTGGTAAATAAACGACTGCGCATCGTAGCCGATTCCGTAGCATCCAAACACAATGACCGATGCAAAGAGCGCCACATATAACAGCCAGCGGAATACAATCGGCTGACGCGCCACAAGCACACGGATCTGCTCTCCTGTGTAATAGCGGATGATGCCGCTGATTGCAAGCACAGCCATAAACACAATCACTATATTCCAATCCTTCGCATCGAGTCCCGCACCAATCAGACTTCCGTCAAAGAAAATCCACGGACTGAATTCAAACAGTGCCGACTTCCAGATGCGAAGTCCTTCCATAAAACCGCCGTACGCGCGGAAGAACGACAATCCGATTGTAAACAAAACAAATGTCCGCACATACTGAAACAGACGGTATCCAAATGTCTCTGTCCGAATCCGGAGCTTTTCTATCACTTTGTCCGTAAATGGTTCAAGCATTTCTCCGAGTATAATCAGAATTCCGAAATACAGACCGTCTCCCAAGATGTAATTCCAGCCACCGCCGTGCCAGAACCCGATTAAAAACCACGAAATCAGAAGTCCGATCCACATCGGAACCTTTTTTCCAAACTTCTTGCCGAATTTCTTTTTGGATTTCTTGCCGATTGTCTGAAACAGATCGGATTTGAGAATCGGATACAGGATGTAATCACGAAGCCATCCGCCAAGTGTGATGTGCCAGCGTCTCCAGAACTCCGACAGATTTTTGGACAAAAACGGCAGGTCGAAATTTTCCGGCAAGGTAATGCCAAACAGCTGTGACACGCCGAGCACAATATCGATACAGCCCGAGAAATCCGTGTAAAGCTGCAAAACAAACAATACCATCGCAAGCAGCACATACGTGCCGACAAGTGTATTGTAGCTTCCATATACCAAGTCGACGTACGCCGCAAGCCGCTGCGAAATAATCAGCTTTTTCATAAGACCCCAGAGAATCCTCTGCAGTCCAAAACAAAACTGCTCGTAGTCGAATTGGTGCCCTGCCGTAATCTGCGCACCGCTGTCGCGGAAGCTGATGATCGGACCTGATGTCATAAACGGGAAATATCCGCAAAACAGGGCAAATTTCAGGGCATTTTTCTCGGCGTGTGCGACGCCCCAATACACATCGAGCAGATAGCCAATCCAAATCAGGGCAAAGTATGAAATCCCCATTGGGGATGGAATCGTCACATCCGGCATTTGAAACGGAATATGACACAAATTGCAAAGCCCATTGATATTGCCCACAAAAAATCCGAGGTCACGGCACACGATCATGCACGCTGCAAGCAGTGTGACGCCCACGGTAACAAGTTCCTTTGCACCCTTTTGCTCTCTTTTCTCTTCTAAAAGGCGCGCAAGCACATACGTCACAATTCCCATTGCAAGCATGATCACAAGCGCTGCTTTGCTATTTCCTTTGTACCAAAAAATCCCATTTCCGACAAGCAAAGCGACCCATCTGTATCGAAGCGGCAGCGCATAATACACAAGCACAAGAAGCGCCACCATCACAAAAAATTCAAATGATGTAATACTCATATTTTCCAATTGCCGGGCAGGTGTTTACTGCCGGCTTAAAAACTCCTCAAAATATCCCTTTGTCTCTTCAAACGCATGATGTTCTCTCGGTGTCACCCCATAATGCTCCATCAGGTAACCACCCATGAAGGACGATATTTTTTTCGCCCCCTCAACGTTCATATGACGTCTGTCATAATTGTCGGTCACGTAATCAAGCCCGGCCTGCTCATACAGCTGCTTGACATTGAAATCCAGAAACTCGATGCCATGCCCAGCGGCAAACTGTTTGGTAATGACATGCCTCGTCTCTGTCTCCGTCGGCGAAACACTGCTTAAAATGAGCACCGAGATGCCCTGCTCTTTACAAAGTGATATAATTTTGTCCATATAAGAAATCATCAGTTCATGCCGTTTTGAATCCACATCCGTCTCATCAATAATCTGAGCCGCATCCTCAATCCTGATATCATCGCGAAGCGGCGTGTATGGCTCCGATTTGGCATTGTCCTCAAGCGGCGTCTCTCCAACGAGCGGCGCATAACCATAGAGCTTGGTCGTCTCGTACTTGAAATCGCGCTTAACCAGCTCCTTCCATCTGTCATGGTAACGTATAAAAGGCAGATAATAGCTAAGCTCCGACTGCGATTTGTCAATCCTGCAAATATCATGCACAGCCTCAACCTTTACCTTGGACCATTTCATATAATCAAAATCTTTGCGCTGGCCCGGCTCCTTAAAATTGAGTTCTTCGTCCGCATAAAATGTAAACATCATCTGGTTATCAACAACAACGACCTTCGGCTTTTGAAAGCGGAGCGCTTCCTTAAGCCAATAGTACGATACAATCAGATTCTGCTCTGTCGTACCAAGGTTGTACGATGTAATCCCATATTCGTCGTATATCTCCTGCGGCATAATGTCGGTCGCCATACTGCTGCTGCCGATAAACAGGACATCTATGGAATCCTCATCCATCTCATAAAACTGCTTGAAGGTCGATGTCGACGGCCAGTCCGTATTTTCGACCAAATATTTGGGCACAACCACAGCCGAGATGGCCCCCATCACAATACAGAGAATCATCAAAAACAAACACATTTTTGCAATCTGCCAGCGTCTTACGTTCATAGCTTTCTCCAACTCACCAATCCGGTCACGCCTTATTCTCCGGCTTTTCCGCTGATAATCCACGGTGCAGGCTGCGTACCGAATGTATTTTTGCTCGTCATCTTAGAGACCGCAATCTGAATGATTTCCGGATCACGGATTCCCAAATCCTTGCAAATCCTTGGCATCGATGCTGCCACAATAAAATCGAGCGTGTAAATGACAAACTCCATGTTTGGATTGAGCGACAAAAGATATGCCATCTCCTGCTCCATGCTGGCCGATGCCACAAGCATGGTCACATCCGGTACAGGCAGACCTGTCATCGTATCTTCCCCCACATGATCGATAATCGTCACGTTATTGAGGCCAAACTGCGAAACATTATCCTCAAGTGTCTGACGGTCTCTCTCATTGTATTCCACGGCAATGACCGTACCTTCACCATCTAAAATACCCGCTTCGACCGCAATAGATTCACCGGAAATAACACAAATATTTTTGCCTTCATGAATTTTCATCTTCAAAAGAATCGTCGCGCGGATTTCAGAGCCGACATAGCGGACAGAGCCCGCTGCAAACTCCCTGTTATCGAGACCGAATTTGATTGTGCTGCGCGCATTTGGATTCAAAATCAACATACCTGCCGATGCATTGATTCCCCTGTCAATCATATTGGCAACTTTGTCCTGCTTAATCTCTCCTGTCGGCTCGCTGCCCTCATTATAAATGACGGTGCATTCACCCAGTCCGACACTGTACATTTTATAAAAAATGTCCGGATGTCCTGCCTCCGTAAACACAAGAACACTTCTATGTGCTTCGACAGCAGGAATCAGGTTTTTGTTCTTTTTCGTGATATCCAGAATTTTGACGTGCTCAAGATCCACATCTGTATGATCCGAAAAATATTGCAGCCATGAAATGACATTTGTATTGTTAAAAAGATGATTATCCATACCCGTATCCCCCTTGTTTACTCTACTGTTACGCTTTTTGCCAAATTGCGTGGTTTGTCGACATCAAGGCCCCTTGAAACCGAAATGTAATATCCCAAAAGCTGCAATGGAACAACCGACAAACTTCCTGCAAAATGATCATCGATGGTCGGGATATAAATCACGAAATCAGCAGTATCTTCCATTGCATAATGTCCGGATGTCGTAAGTCCCATCAGATATGCGCCCCTGGCTTTACACTCTACCATATTAGACATCGTTTTCTCGTAGAGTTCCTTTTGTGTCGCAATCCCGATCACGAGCGTGCCGTCCTCAATCAGACTGATTGTTCCGTGCTTGAGCTCTCCTGCCGCATATGCCTCTGAATGGATGTAGGAAATTTCCTTCATCTTGAGAGAACCCTCTAAGCCAATTGCATAGTCGATACCACGGCCGACAAAAAATACATCGTGTGCATTTGAGTACTTCGAAGCGAACCATTGCAGACGCTCTTTGTCCGCAAGAAGACTCTCGATTTTTTGCGGGATCGTTTCAATTTCTTTTAAGTATCCGCTGCATACATCCTGCGAAAGTGTGCCGCGGACAACGCCCATCTTCATCGCGAGTAAGTAAGCGACGATCAACTGTGTACTGTACGCTTTTGTCGTGGCCACCGAAATCTCCGGACCGGCCAATGTATAGCACACATAATCTGCCTCTCTTGCGATGGAAGAGCCAACGACATTGACGATGGCAAGCGTCTTAAGGCCTTTGCTTTTGGCCTCCCTGAGCGCTGCAAGCGTATCTGCCGTCTCACCCGACTGGGATATGACAACCACGAGACCATCTGATGCAAGCGGCATCTTGCGATACCTAAATTCTGATGCAAGCTCTACGCGCACCGGCAGATTGGCAAGATCCTCAAACACATACTGCGCTGCCATACCGACATGCCATGCCGAGCCACATGCAACAATGTAAACATTCGAAAATGCCTGAATGTCTTCCGCTGTCAGGCCCACATTCGAAAAATCAATATCCCCATCCTTCACATAGGCATTGTACGTATCCTGAATCACCTTCGGCTGCTCATGGATCTCCTTGAGCATAAAATGCTCATACCCGCCTTTTTCCGCTGCTTCAGCCGAGAATGTGATTTCAACAAGGTCTTTTTCGACTTCATCTCCATCGAGGTTATAAAAAACGACATTACCTGCAGAAAGCTTTGCCATCTCGTTATTTCCGATGTAATAAACATGCTTGGTATAACTCAAAATAGCAGGAACATCCGAAGCCACATACGTCTCTCCATCCGCAATACCGATAATCATCGGACTGTCTTTTCTGGCGACATAGATTTCATCCGGATAATCTTTAAACATAACCTCAAGCGCATAGGAACCGCGCACACGCACCATCGTCTTGGCAAGTGCATCAATTGGTCCTACCTTATACTTTTTGTAATAGTAATCCACCAGCTTGATGACAACCTCTGTATCGGTATCGCTGTAAAACTGATAGCCATGCCTAATAAGTTTGTCTTTGAGCTCCTGGTAATTTTCAATGATTCCATTGTGAACACCTACGACATCTGACTCAACTGCGCCGGATGCAGAGCCCGTGCAATTGCCGGAAACATGCGGATGTGCATTGGTCTTAGACGGCACACCATGTGTCGCCCAGCGTGTATGTCCGATACCACAATTGCCACTTAATGCATATCCGTCGTTCGTTTTTTCTCTCAGATTCTTTAATTTACCGGTCGCTTTGACGACCTCTGCCAGTTCACTCCCTGAGCGAACCGCAAGTCCCGCCGAGTCATATCCACGGTACTCCAGCTTTGAAAGCCCATTTAACAAAATCGGCGCTGCCTGCTGATTTCCTACAAAACCAACGATTCCACACATATTCTTACCTATTCTTTCATATAAATTTGGAAAAGACGTCATCACGAAACATTCAACTGCCATTTATAGTAGTTTATTCAATATGCTCATATTCCGTAACGTTCGTATCCAAAATAAAAGCATTTGACGTCTAACATTTCTCTACTATACCACGACATTTTTATTATAGCATTATTCGCCATTGATTTCTATAGACAATCGAGTAAGATGGCTCCTGCACGCGAAACGAAAACCGCGATTCCATCTTGAAATCGCGGTTTTATGAAGCAGCGCTACAAGGATTCGAACCTTGAAATGACGGAGTCAGAGTCCGTTGCCTTACCATTTGGCGATAGCGCTATATGAAGTTGCGTTTCTTGGCTTTAGCCCGTCAACGAATAATAATATAGCATAATATTTGACAAAACGCAACCCCTTTTTTTATTTTTTTACCACCTGTGGGTGCCTATTCACATTTATTCAACAATTCTTCCCATCTGCGGTCTACTTCTGCCTGGAATAATCCGATGAGTTCTTCGTTGCCCGGTTTGAACAGATGTTTGAAGCGTCTCTGCGGGCGGAGGAAGTCTTCAAGCGGCAGCTTGTTCTTTGGCGCATAGCTTAAGATCCACTTGCCATCAATGACCTCAAACAACGGCCAGTAGCACGTATCGACTGCAAGCTTACAGATGGTCATTATCTCCGATGTCTCGTATCCCCAACCTCTCGGACATGGTGACATGACATTCAGGAAGGCTGCGCCCGGCGTGTAGATTGCCTTTTCTGCCTTGGTGTAAAGGTCTTTGAAATCTCTTGTAAAGGTCGTCTGACCGACATACGGAATATGATGCTCTGCCATAATGGCTGCGAGGTCCTTACGGATCTGCACCTTACCGTTTGACTGAGAGCCGGCAGGCGTTGTTGTCGTATCCGCGAACTGCGGTGTCGCAGAAGAACGCTGCGTACCGGTGTTCATGTAAGCACCATTGTCGTAGCAGACATACACCATGTCATGTCCGCGCTCCATCGCACCGGATAAGGACTGGAAACCGATATCGTATGTACCGCCGTCACCTCCGAACGTGATGAATTTGTATGTATCTTTGATTTTTCCTTTTTTCTTTAAAACATTGTACGCTGTCTCAACACCGGAAAGTGTCGCACCGGCGTTTTCAAATGCGTTGTGGATGTAGCTGTCTTCGTAAGCCGTGTATGGATACATATAAGAGCTTACTTCCAGACATCCTGTCGCGTTACCGATAACTGCCTTATCTTCCTCATGCAGCGCGCGAAGCACATTTCGAACTGTAATCGTTCCGCCGCAGCCTGCGCACATTCTATGTCCCGGAGCAAGTCTCTCCGGCTTACTCATTACTTCTTTAAAATTGTATTTTTCTGCCATTTCCTGCTCCTTTCTATCTGCTTCTGAGTCCGATGTAATCATACATGTCTGTAATTTCGCCTGTCTCAGCGATTTTTTCGAGTTTGTCATAGACAACTTTGAAATCATCGACTGTGATGTCCCTACCGCCAAGACCATAGAAATAATTCACGACCTCCGCCTGTGATTTGACGCCGTAAAGTGCTGCGCGCACCTCTGCGCCGAGCGGTCCTGATGTTGCCGAGAACATCTCACTCCGGTCAAGGATTGCAATTGCCTTCATATCTTTGAGTGCCAGCGCGATTTCCTCTTCCGGGAACGGACGGAACACGCGGATTTTGAGAAGTCCGACCTTTTTGCCTGTCGTTTGTCTGATCTCATCAATGGCCGCCTTACATGTACCTGCTGCCGATCCGATGATCACAACTGCATACTCCGCATCGTCCATGCAGTATTCCTCAAAGAATCCGTATTTTCTGCCGGTCATTTTTTCAAAGCGCTCTGCCATCTCAAGGATGACTCTCTTGGCATTGTTCATTGCCTCGCGCTGTGCTTTCTTGGTCTCCATATAATAGTTGGATACCGCATAAGGTCCGACAGACATTTTTTCATTTGGATTTAACAGATAATGCTCCGGATTCCGCTCGCCAACAAACTCTTTTACGAGGTCATCTTCCACAAGCAGGATGTTTTCCACACCGTGACTCGTGATGAAACCGTCCTGGCAAATCATGATCGGAAGCTGCACATCCTTATGCTCCGCAATCGGGAAGGCCTGCAAAAAGTTATCATAGACTTCCTGGTTTGACTCAGCGTAAATCTGAATCCATCCTGAATCTCTTGCACCCATACTGTCGGAATGGTCTGCGTTGATGTTAATCGGTCCCGTGAGCGCGCGGTTAACAAGCGCTAACACAATTGGAAGTCTGTCAGAAGCTGCGACGTAAAGCTCCTCCCACATCAGTGCCATACCGCAGGAAGAAGTCGCCGTCAGCGCTCTCGCTCCGGCCGCACATGCACCGAGTGTTGCACTCATCGCACTATGCTCACTCTCTACATGGATAAACTCTGTATCAATTTCCCCGTTTGCAATATAAGTCGCCACATACTGCGGAATCTCTGTCGAAGGTGTGATTGGGAACGCAGGCATCACGTCCGGATTAATCTGTTTGATTGCGTATGCGACTGCCTCGTTTCCGGAAAGTCTCTCTCGAATTGCCATTTACTTGCCCTCCCTCATTGTAATTGCACCAAACGGGCAAACCTTTGCACAAATGCCACAGCCTTTGCAGTGGTCAAGGTCAAATGCCATACGCCTCTGGTCCTTTACCGGAATAGAAGAATCCGGACAAACCGGTACGCAAAGTAAGCACTGTTTACATTTCATGCCGTCAAATACAGGCGTGCTTGTACGCCATTCGCCTGTGCAGAACTCTCTTGAAGTTGCTGCCTCGTAGATTTTATTGCCCTCCGTGATATCCTGCCAAGGGCTCTTTTCATTGATTCTATCGCTGATCATCTGTTTCTCCTTTTTGCTGCTTAAACCGCATCAAATGCAAGCTCAAGCGCTTTCATATTGCCGTCGATTACTTCCGGTTTCTTTGCAAATTTGTGCAGGAACGATGCACGCATTTCTGATAAAAATGCATCCTTTTCCATGACGCCTGATACCGCAACAACTGCTGCCAGCATCGGTGAGTTCGGAAAGTTCTTTCCGAGCGCCTCGATGGAGATGGCTCTCGCATCGATGAGCGTCACCTGTCCTTCGTATCCGCGAAGCAGCGGCCTGATCTCCTCCATCGGCTTTGCCGTATTGATGATGATCGCACCATCCTTTGCAAGCCCGGCTGTCACGTCAATTGACTCT
Source organism: Lachnospiraceae bacterium (assembly GCA_021153185.1). GTDB lineage: Bacteria > Bacillota > Clostridia > Lachnospirales > Lachnospiraceae > SIG333. The sequence continues at coordinate 14,676 of JAGKTY010000023.1, read as the reverse complement.
AAAAGGCTGTCATCGACAACCGCCACAAACCTCGGTTCATAAATGTTGGAATGCACTGTGATCGGGTCCTCGCTGATCCGGTTGTACGCTGTGATTGGTGCGCCCATTCGCTCCGGACCGTACTCAGGGAATCCCTGCACATATTTTCCTGTTTTAAACGCAACATCTGCAAGAAGCAGTGCTGCCGTCTTGGCACCCTGACCGCCACGGCCATGCCATCTGATTTCAACTGTATTTTTCATACTTCCTCCAAAATAAATGAAAAGACCCTACCATGTGGCAAGGTCTTTTTCACGATTTATACCTCAAACATCAACTCTCCATATGTTGGGAATGGCCACATATCTTCATCTACAATCATTTCAAGCGCATCTGCCGGCTTGCGCAGTGCTTCCATTGCCGGAACCACGACGTCTTTGTAGAAGAAGGCTCTCTCTTTTGTATTTGTCATCTCACCCGCCTGCTTCTCTACCTGTTCGAGTGCCTTCTGCGCTGTCTGCATCTCTAAGAGCAAATCGGAAACTTCCCTAAGAATCGCAATCTGTGCGACAGGCTCAACACCTGCTGCCTTTGACGCATTCACAGTCTCTGCAAGCATTTTGGAATATTTGATGACTGCCGGCACAATGTCCTTTCCGGCCATATCAATCATCGTAAGTGCTTCGATGTTAATCGTCTTTGCGTATGTCTCGTATGTAATCTCCTCACGGGATGCAAGCTCTGTCTCCGTGTAAATACCGAATTTCTTAAAGAGCTTAATTGCTTTCTCTGTCGTCAGCGTACCTGCTGCTTCAATCGTGGACTTGATATTCGGAAGTCCTCTCTTTTCAGCCTCTTTCACCCATTCCTTTGAATAGCCGTTTCCGTTAAAAATAATTCTCTGATGCTCCGTCATATACTCTTTGATGAGGTCATGCACTGCCATCTCAAAGTCCGCAGCGCCCTCAAGTCTGTCTGCAGCCTCACAAAATGCCTCCGCAACGATGGCGTTTAACGTCGTGTTTGGTGCCGCAATCGAATCTGCGGAACCGACCATACGGAACTCAAACTTGTTGCCCGTAAATGCAAACGGTGACGTACGGTTCCGGTCTGTCGCATCCTTTTCAAAATCAGGAAGCGTCGAAACACCCGTCTCAAGCTTACCACCCTGGATGACAGATGTCGCTGCACCCGTCTCCACAAGCTGTTTGACCACATCCTCAAGCTGCTCGCCAAGGAAAATCGAAATAATCGCAGGCGGCGCCTCATCCGCACCGAGACGATGATCGTTTCCGACATCCGATGCTGACTGACGAAGCAGGTCTGCATGTGTATCGACTGCCTTCATGATGCATGCAAGCACAAGAAGGAACTGGATGTTTTCATTCGGGGTATCGCCCGGATCCAATAAATTCACGCCATTGTCTGTCGTGATGGACCAGTTGTCATGTTTGCCTGAGCCGTTCACACCCGCGTATGGCTTTTCGTGCAAAAGGCATCTCATGTTGTGTTTGACAGCGACGCGTTTCATCGTCTCCATCACAAGCTGGTTGTGATCCACCGCAATATTGGCTGTATCATAAATCGGTGCAAGCTCATGCTGTGCAGGCGCAACCTCATTGTGCTGTGTCTTGGCTGTGATGCCCACCTTCCAGAGCTCCTCGTTTAAATCCTTCATGAACGCGCCGACACGCTCACGGATGACACCAAAATAGTGATCCTCCATCTCCTGACCCTTTGGCGCCGGTGCACCAAACAATGTACGGCCCGTGAAAATCAAGTCTTTGCGTTTTTTATAATTGTCTGCATCAATTAAGAAGTACTCCTGCTCCGCACCAACGGATGCAGTGACCTTTGTTGCAGATGTATTTCCAAACAAATGAACGATACGAAGCGCCTGCTCAGAGATTGCCTCCATAGAACGCAGAAGCGGCGTCTTTTTATCGAGTGCCTCGCCTGTATAAGAACAGAATGCCGTCGGAATGCAGAGAATCTTACCTGTGGAAGCTTCCTTTAAAAATGCCGGTGATGTGATATCCCATGCGGTATATCCTCTTGCCTCAAATGTCGCACGCAGACCGCCTGATGGGAAAGAGGAAGCATCCGGCTCACCCTTGATGAGCTCTTTACCCGAAAACTCCATGATCATTTTGCCCATCTCATCCGGGTTTGTGACAAACGCATCATGCTTCTCTGCCGTAATACCGGTCAGCGGCTGGAACCAATGTGAATAGTGCGTGGCACCATTTTCAACCGCCCAATCCTTCATGGCCTTCGCAACGACATTTGCCGTCGCCATAGAAAGCTCTCCACCGTTTTCTATGACTTTTGTCACCTCGCGAAACGCATCCTTCGGAAGGCGTTCCTTCATCTTGCCAAGTGTGAAGACATTCATCCCAAAGATCTCTTCCACATTCAACTTGCCCATGACATTCTCCTTACCATTGTATTATCCAAAATCCTGATCATCAAAGCACCTCATTTAGGGCTCTGATTCACGCTAAATCCATAACCACCTTGCATTATAACATCAAAACACGACCTTGCATAGCATTTTGTTGATCACTCCTACGCTCTGCGGCGCAGAATATCGTAATCGCAGGCAAGCCCTGACAGCTTTACGGAAAGCACCTGCTGCGGATGCGGTGCACTCTCCTGCGAGGCGCCGTCCTCATTTACGATGGAAAGCACCTTGACTTCCACATTGCTTCCATCCGGCTTCATAATCTCAATCGTCTCGCCGACCGAGAACTTGTTTCGCTGCTCGATTGTCACGACGCAGCCCTCTCCGTCTGCCTTTGCATCGCGCACGATCCCGAGATAAATGTATTCCTGCTCGTACGTGTTGCTATCATAAATCTGTGTATTTTCATCCGGCTTTCCAAAATAAAACCCTGTCGTAAACTGTCTGTACGTGCACTTGGAAATCTCCTCCCGACACCACGGCAATATTGCCTCGTACGCCTCAGGCGATGTGAGCGCTGCATCGATTGCCCTGCGGTATGTGCGCGCGACGGTTGCCACGTAAAGTGCCGTCTTCATGCGTCCTTCAATCTTGAAGCTGTCAATTCCCGCATCAAGCATCTCCGGGATATGCTCAATCATACAAAGGTCCTTCGAGTTAAAAATGTATGTGCCGCGCTCATTTTCGTAAACCGGCAGATACTCGCCCGGGCGCTGCTCCTCAACGACCGCGTACTTCCATCTGCACGGATGTGTGCAGGCGCCGCGGTTGGCATCTCTCCCTGTAAAATAATTGCTCAAAAGACATCTGCCGGAATAAGAAATACACATCGCGCCGTGAATAAAGCTCTCAATCTCCATATCCTCCGGAATATTGGCACGGATTTCTTTGATCTCTCTAAGCGACAACTCTCTCGCCGAAACGACACGCTTAATGCCCTGGTCATACCAGAAGCGGTACGTCATGTAGTTGGTGTTGTTTGCCTGCGTGCTGAGGTGAATGTCAATATTCGGACAGTTTTCCTTTGCAAGCATGACCATACCCGGGTCTGCCACGATAATTGCATCAGGCCTAAGCTCAGAAAGCTCCTGAAAGTACGCTGCGGCAGCCTCCAGATCATAGTTATGCGCCAAAATGTTTGCCGTCACATGGACGTTAACGCCATGGTCATGTGCAAACCGGATACCCTCCGCCATATCTTCCTTGGAAAAATTCTTGGCTTTGGCACGGAGGCTGAACGCCTCTCCTCCGATATAGACTGCATCTGCTCCAAAAATAACAGCAGTCTTAAGAACCTCAAGACTGCTTGCTGGAATCAATAATTCCGGTTTTCTCATAAAAATCTCCTCTAACGTTTGACAGACAGCGCCACACCATCACCGAGCGGCAAAATGGCTGTCTCAAGCAATTCGTGATTTTTCAGCGTATACAAATACTCCCGCATGCGGCCGTGAATCGTGCGGTTTCTCCTTGTCACCGCAAAACGCGATTCGATGATATCACCGTCCTGCAGGGTGTTGTCAGAAAGAAGCACGCCACCCTTTTCAAGGAGTCTTAGTACATCCGGTAAAAAATTGATGTACTGCCCTTTGGCCGCATCCATAAAAATAAAATCAAACGTCTCATTAAGCGACGCCAAAATGTCTGTCGCATCACCCTCAAGCAGCGTGATACAATCAGACTTCCCATGTTGTTCAAAATTAGCTCTGGCTAACGGAATGCGCTTTTCGTATTTCTCAATCGTCGTAATGTGCGCACCCTCCGGCATATATTCACTCATAAGAAGCGCCGAAAAGCCGATTGCCGTTCCAACCTCCAGGATACGCATCGGCCGGTTCATCACAAGCAGTGTCTTTAAAAAGCTCTGCATTTCCTTCCTTATAATCGGAACGTCCGTCTCTATCGCAAACCGTTCCAGTTCATCAAGATACGCCGGGTTCCCGCGCTCGAGAGAATTGATATAATCGACAAATCTTTCATCAACAATCACTGCGCTTCTCCTTCCGGGCTCTCTCCCTGCTGATCTTCATCCGTTGTCATTTCCGACGTATGGTCCACGCCGCCGGCATTGTCCTGAAGCTCACCAACGACCGCACCACTACTCTTTGCCGGTGCCTTCGTATCCGCTTCTTCCTCGCCCTCTTCTGTTTCAGACGTCTGTCCGCTAAGAACCGCAATAATCTCTGCGCCATTCATGGACGTATTGAGGGTGTACGCACCCGGTTTAAGTTTGCCGTGGCTTTCTGACAAAAGCTCCTGTACCCAAAAAACTCTTCCGTCCTGCACGACGCCCTTGTCTTCCAAAATCTGCCCAATCTCCATCGGCGTCTTGCCCGCAACAATTGTCACCTGTTTGTCGATTCCCGGCGAAACATCCATCGGCAGGTCCGCGAATACACGGTAGCCGAAATTGTACGAGCCGATGCCGACTTCATACACCAGATAAATGACGGCAATTCCAATACATATTTTGATGATTGTGCCAAGTAGGGCACCCGCAATTTGTTTTGCGTCCATAGCATCCTCCCGGTTACTCAAAGTTAACCATTAATTCATCCCCAATCGTCGCAAGGATCTCCTGCAGCGTGCGGCAGTAAGCAAGCTCTGCCGCCAGGAAATCACGCACCATCGGAATATCCCGAAATGACTCATATTCCTGCTGAAACCGATCCAGTTCATCAATGAGCCGATCCTGTGGAACACTCGACTGCAATTCGTAATTTTTTCTCCGGAACTCATCGATTTTTGCCTTTAAGTCCGGAAACTGTTTGATCTTTTCGATTTGTCTCAAATATTCTTTACAGACATCACTATTATGAAATGCTTCGATAAATGTCTGTAAATCCTTGTCAAGCTGTGTCATATAACCCTACCCCTCCTATTTAAACCTCCATGATAATAGGAAGTATCATCGGACGTCTCTTCGTGCGTTTCCAGAGCAGATCACTAATGGAATCCTTGATGACATTTTTCATCTTGCTCCAATCTGTGATACCGCGCTCTAAGCACCTCTCAACTTCGACGATAACGACGTCTTTTGCCTCCTCCATGAGTTCATCGCTCTCTCTGACGTACACAAACCCTCTCGATACAATGTCGGGTCCTGAGACGAGCATGCTGTTGTACGTATCCAGTGCCAGCACAACGATAAAAATTCCATCCTCCGCAAGGTGCTGTCTGTCTCTCATAACGATATTTCCGACATCTCCGACACCAAGTCCGTCTACAAAAATGGAACCGACCGGAACCTTTCCGGCCACACGTGCCGTTCCCTCTTCATTTAGTTCCAGCACGTCTCCGCTGTGCAGGATAAAAATCTCATCAGACGAATAGCCAAGCTCTTTTGCAAGTGACGCCTGCGCCTTCAAATGCCGGTACTCTCCGTGCACCGGAACGACATATTTTGGTCTGACAAGGTTGTAAATCAGTTTAATCTCCTCTCTGCAGGCATGTCCCGAGACATGTGCATCCTGGAAAATAACATCCGCACCCTTTGCGTACAATTCATTAATCACCTTAGAGACAGCCTTTTCATTGCCCGGAATCGGGTTTGATGAGAAAATAACGGTGTCAAGCGGTCCAATCGAAACCTTGCGGTGCTGCCCGCTCGCCATACGGCTCAGTGCCGCCATACTTTCTCCCTGGCTTCCTGTTGTGATAATGACAGTCTTTTCATCCGGATAATCCTTGATCCGCTCAATGTCAATGAGTGTATTTTGCGGGATATCCAAATATCCAAGGGAAGATGCGGTGTCAATGATGTTGACCATACTCCGGCCCTCCACCACGACTTTTCTGCCGTATTTGCAGGCAGAATTGATAATCTGCTGCACGCGGTCTACATTGGATGCAAACGTCGCAATAATGAGCCTTGTCTTCGTATGCTCCGCAAAAATATTGTCAAAGGTATGTCCCACTGTCTTTTCTGACTGTGTAAATCCCGGTCTCTCGGCATTGGTACTGTCGCACATCAGCGCAAGTACGCCCTTTTTGCCAAGTTCTCCGAATCTCTGCAGGTCGATTGCATCCCCGTAAACCGGCGTGTAATCCACCTTAAAATCACCTGTGTGCACAACGATTCCTGCCGGTGAATAAATTGCAAGCGCCGCCGCATCCACAATGCTGTGATTCGTCTTAATAAACTCAATGCGAAGCTGCCCCAAATTGATGTGCTGGCCAAACTTCACGACCTTTCTCTTAATCTGGTTGGAAAGACCGTGCTCCTCGAGTTTATGATCAATAATGCCCATTGTAAGCTTGGTTGCATAAACAGGCACCGGCAGTTCCTTCAGCACATACGGCAAAGCTCCAATATGGTCCTCATGACCGTGGGTAATTACGAATCCCTTTACCTTGTGCGCGTTTTCCTTCAGATAACACACATCCGGAATGACCAGATCGATGCCGAACATTTCGTCCTCCGGAAACGCCAAACCGCAGTCAACTACTACGATTGTATCGTCATATTCAAAGGCTGTGATGTTCATGCCAATCTGCTCCAGTCCTCCAAGCGGAATAATCTTAAGGCTAGGGCTGCCACTATTTAGTTGTAATGGTTCCAACGATAATAACCTCCTATTTTGTAATATCGACGTCGTCCAGCATGCCCGCAAATACGCCCGCTACCGCATTAAGCTCTGTATCGTCATCCACAATCACGTACACGCCTTCCTCCTGTCCTTGTATTGTCTCATCACGCAAAATAAGGGCATCTGAATCGCCCTCTTCCTCTTCCGTAACAAGTAAATATGTTTTTCCGGCGATGGTCGTCTGTTCTAATACAAAAAATGAAACTTTCTCGCTCCCATCCTCCGGGATAAAACTAATTTTTTCCAATGCTATTCTCCTAAATCGTCCGATTGATTACGCAAATAATCCAAGTATCCCTGCAAAATATAAGACGCTGCAATGCTGTCCACGTACTCCTTGCGCTTCTCGCGTCTGATGCCTGCCTCCATCATCGTGCGGTCAGCCGCGACCGTCGTCAGTCTCTCATCCCAATAGACAACCTCGAGTCCGGTTCTTCTCGAGAGCATCTCGCCGAACGCACGCGTCTTCTCCACGCGCTCGCCCTCTGTATTGTTCATATGCTTCGGAAGGCCAAGCACGATGCGGCTTGCGCCGTACTCCGTAATCAGTTCCTCAATCCTGGCGCACGTCTGTCTCAGCTTATTCTCATCCTTGCGGCGTACAATCTCAAGGCTCTGCGCCGTGAGGAGCAGCTCGTCACTCATTGCAACGCCGACTGTTTTTGAACCAAAATCTAACCCAATAATGCGCATAGCCTACTCCCAATGGTTGACCTTGATGTACTCTTTGAGCATCTCCTCCACAAGCTCGTCACGCTCTACCTTCATAATCAGGCTGCGGGCATTCTTGTGGCTTGTAATGTAAGTCGGATCACCACTCATAATGTATCCGACAATCTGGTTTACCGGATTGTATCCTTTTTCTGAAAGTGCCTCATATACAGTAGAAAGAACGACTTTCACACCTGTCTCCGGCTCAACTTCTACTTTAAAATACTGTGTGTTTCCTAAATCCTGCATATTTATCCTCTTCTTTCAAAAGTCTTTCACGAACGTACAACCAAGTAACGGCAGGCAACAATGTGCCACCTTCAGCTACTCATAGATAAAACCATTATATACCATATGGTGGAACATTTCAAGGCATTCGCACAATATCTTCCTGCAGCATCCCATCCGGGACACCCGTCACAAACTGATTGCCCGAAAGATTTTTTCCGTCCGCTTTGACCGCCACTTTGACATAACGCTCCGTATGTCCGATCATGTATTTTTCGCCCTCTATTTCTTTTTCCTCTTCAAGTAATACACACTGCTCTTTGCCGATAAAAGATTCCCGGTACAGCCTTGACTGCTCGCTGTCAATCGCAATCAGCTTTCTGGCGCGCTCCTTTTTCACATGCTCGGTCAGCTGCCCTTCCATCCGCTCAGCCACCGTACCGGCACGCTTTGAATATGGGAAAATGTGCGTCTCGTAAAACCGGATGCTCCTTACGAATTCCTCCGTCTTTGCAAACTCCTCCTCGGTTTCCCCCGGAAATCCCGTGATGATATCGGTCGTAATCGCAGGCTGGTCAAAATACTTGCGAAGAAGCGAGACACTGCATGCAAAATCCGTGGTCGTATACTGCCTGTTCATGCGGCGCAGCGTCTCATCACATCCGCTCTGCAACGAGAGATGAAAATGCGGGCAAACCTGCGGAATCTGCGAAAGTGCCGCTGCAAACTCTTCCGTGATGATCGTCGGCTCAAGAGAGCCAAGGCGGATGCGTCTGACACCGTCAAGTCCTGCCACCTGCTTTGTGAGCGCAAGGAGCGGTTCGCCTTTATGAGACGACGTATTGTAATGTTCGCCCGCAAAATCGACACCATAAGAACTGATGTGGATGCCGGTGAACACAAATTCCTGATAGCCCTTTTGCACAAGACCGCGGATTTCATCCAAAATATCCGCTGCAGCCCTTGAGCGCACACGCCCCCTCGCATACGGAATGATGCAGTAGGAACAGAACTGATTGCAGCCGTCCTGAATCTTGATGTACGCCCGCGTATGCTCGGCAGTTTCTTTCAGCGCCATCTCCTCGTATTCATCGGTTTGTCCAATATCGATAATCTCCGAATGACGAAGCGTATGATTCTCGCCTCTTGCCTTCAAAAATTCCGTCAGAATCGGAATGAGTTCTTTCTTTTTATTATTGCCAATTGCCAGGTCGATACATTCATCCAGCGCTATTTTTTCGCCTGCCGTCTGCACATAACAGCCGAGTGCGACAACAATCGCGTCCGGATTTTGTTTTTTGGCACGGTGTAACATTTGTCTGCTTTTCCGGTCAGCGATGTTTGTCACCGAACATGTATTGACAATATAAATGTCCGCAATTTCATCAAATGGTACAATGATATAGCCATTTTTTTGTAACATTTGATGCAGAACATCCATCTCATAGGAATTAACTTTACAACCTAAATTATGAATTGCAACTTTTTGCATGGTTTTGTCCTCTTTTTTTGTATGGTTTCAATATTGACTTTTCCCCCGCTACCCTTTAGTATAAATCATGAAGGTATTCATTGTAAGGAGGAAAAATCATGAAAACAGTACAGATTTCTTTAAACTCAATTGATAAGGTAAAATCATTTGTAAATGAGATTACAAAATTTGATTACGACTTCGATTTAGTTTCAGGCAGATATGTTATCGACGCAAAATCTATCATGGGTATTTTCAGTTTAGATTTATCTAAACCTATCGATTTAAATATCCACGCTGAGGATGGCGCTGAGGCAGTTCTTGAAGTATTAAAGCCATACATGATCTAATCGATCTAATCATCAAAGCGTAAAGCAAAGGGGATGCGATTTATCGTATCCCCTTTTACTATGCATTTATTCGATTTCGATAATCTCTCTTGTCTCGAGCGCTTCTTTTACCATCTCGTCAATCTTCTCCTCCAGGTTTTTCTCATGAAGGCGGATGACATTCACGTTTGGTTTGGTCACCGGATGTTTGGCAACGAAAATCGTACAGCAATCCTCATACGGCTGAATCGAAGTCTCATACGTATCAATTTTTTCCGAAATATCGACAATGTCCTGCTTGTCAAACGCAATGAGCGGTCTGTAAACCGGAAGCGAACAGACATCGTTCGTGCAGGCAAGCGACTGCATCGTCTGACTTGCGACCTGACCGATGCTCTCACCTGTAACCAGTCCGTGGCATCCCGTCTCCTCGGCGATTGTCTCAGCGATGCGCATCATATAGCGACGCATGATAATTGTCAGCTCATCGTGCGGACACTTGTCGTAAATGTAGAGCTGAATATCCGTAAAGTTGATCACATGCAGCTTCATCGGGCCTGCATAGACGGATACATATTTTGCGAGGTCCACCACCTTCTGTTTCGCTCTCTCACTTGTGTATGGCGGTGCGTGGAAATAAACCGCTTCAAGAGTTACCCCTCGCTTACTAATCATATAACCGGCAACCGGTGAATCAATACCGCCGGATAATAACAGCATCGCCTTTCCGCTCGTACCAATCGGCATACCGCCGGGACCCGGAATGATCTGCGAATACACGTAAATCTTCTCACGGATTTCGACATTGAGCATCACGTCCGGCTCATGTACATCAACCGAAAGCTCCGGAAATGCCTCAAGCAAAATCGCGCCAAGCTCCATATTGATTTCCGGCGTTTCCATCGGGTAATTTTTGCGGGCACGTCTCGCATGCACCTTAAATGTCATGTTTTTATCAGGATACACCTTATCCATGTACGCTTTGACATCCTCGCCAAGCTGCGCGAAGCCGTGGTCTTCAAGGACAACGACCGGGCAGATGCCGGAAATACCAAACACCTTAGTCAGCGCATTGACAACTTCATCGAAGTCAAATGCAGATTTGGCATCGACATAAATACGGCCGCTCGTCTTGTGCACATCAAACTGTCCGTCAACCTTGCGCAGTGCAAACACGATCTGTCTTACGAGTGCATCCTCAAATAAATATCTGTTTTTTCCTTTTACACCGATTTCGGCGTACTTTATCAGAAATGACTGAAACATAATTATCTCCTTGTATATCTATTAAGCATCGGAACAAGCTCCCGAAGCACTTTCACAGTGTACTCTATTTCTTCCCTTGTTGTAAAGATGGAAAAACTGAACCGTATGGTGCAATCAAGAAGCGACTGTTCAATTCCCATCGCCGAAAGCGTGTCGCTGACCGTGTGCTTGTGGCTTGCACAGGCACTTCCTGCCGACACATAAATACCACGATCTTCCAGTGCGTGAAGCAGCACCTCGCTGCGGATTCCGCGGAACGATGCACTCACAATGTGCGGCGCCCCCTCGCCCGCATCCGGCCCGTTTAATACGACGCCGTCTATCATGGATAAGTCCTTCATAAACGCACTCCGAAGCGCATGCATACGCTCGGTGTCTTCCTCAAGTTCTTGATATATCAGCTTACTTGCAAGTCCGATTCCTGCGATTCCCGGCACATTTTCCGTACCCGAACGCATGCCCCTTTGCTGACCGCCGCCGTAGTTGATTGGCTTGATTTTGACCTTGTCACCGATGTATAAAAACCCGATGCCCTTTGGCCCGTGAATCTTGTGACCGCTGACCGAGAGCATGTCAATCCCGCATTTCTTCGGATAAATCGCAAATTTTCCAAAGCCCTGCACAGCATCCACATGAAACAGCGTCTTTGGATTCATCCGCTTGATGAGCACTCCGGCCTCCTCTACCGGCTCCTTTGCACCGACCTCATTGTTGACATACATCATGGAAACCAAAATCGTATCCCTGCGCATCGCGCGCTCAAGGTCCGAAAGTCTCACACAGCCCTTGTGATCAACCGGCAGATACGTCACCTCAAAGCCTAATGACTGCAAATACTCCATCGTGCGCAGAATCGCCGGATGCTCGATCTTGGTCGTAATCAGATGTCTGCCCGCCCTCTGATTGGCAAGCGCTGCGCCGATCAGTGCCCAGTTGTCAGACTCCGTGCCGCCTGCGGTAAAATAGATTTCCTTTTCATTTACCTTAAGGACCTTGGCGATCTGCTCCTTTGACCGCTTGACGATGCGCTCCGCTTCAACGCCCTTCATATGCATACTTGACGGGTTTCCGTAGTCTTCACACATACATTTATATACAAGATCGGCCACTTCCTTGAAAACGACTGTGGTCGCCGAATTGTCCAAATAAACTTCCACGTTACTATCCTCTCTATCCCGTTTCTATATCATACGCATCAGCTTTCGAGATGGTACATGAGAAATGCAAGCGTTGTAAAGCCTGCCGTCTCTGTGCGCAGAATGCGTTTGCCGAGCGTAACCGGCTTGATGCCTTTTTCCATCGCGCGCGCAATTTCCGCTTCGTCAAAGCCGCCCTCCGGGCCGATAAACACACCGATGGACTCAGGCTTTTCCCTGCCAAATCCGGTCATCAGCTCCCTTGTCGCATCCATCCCTTCTGCAAGCTCGTATGGGATGATATTGGCACGAAGCGACCCGGCGTACGTGACCGCCTCGCCAAATGTCATGACATCATGCACCTGCGGAATTACCTTACGCTTACTTTGCTTGGCCGCCGCCTCTGAAATCGACTGCCATCTGGCGATTTTGTTTTTGGCCTTTTTGTCATCGAGCTTCACGACGCAGCGTTTCGTGGCAACCGGGATAATCTCGTATGCGCCAAGCTCGACTGCCTTTTGGATGATGAGCTCCATCTTGTCGGCCTTTGGAAGCGCCTGAAACAGATAAATCTTGGTCGGTAGTTCAATGCCGTCTTCCTTGATAAACCTCAGCTCGCACGTCACCGCATCATCCGTCATGCTCACGATGCCGCAGCGGTATTCTTTTCCGTCGATTCCGTTACTTACCGCTAACTCTTCGCCGACCTTCATGCGAAGGACATTCTTTATATGATTGACATCACCGCCCGTGATGAACACTTGCTTTCCCTGTATCTGACCGGGCTCTACAAAAAATTGATACATGCTGATTTCCTTTTGTGATATGCTTGCCTATTTGCGCACATTTCATACATTCATAGGACTCGCAAATCCTATTCTTTTCTATTTTGGGTTTCTCTATTTGCGCGCTGTCACGCTCACCCACTCGCCCTTATGCGTTACTTCGACGACCTCCATACCGGCCGCTTTTACTGCATCGACAACGAGTCCCTCTTTTTCTGCAATAATGCCCGACGTGATATAAATACCACCCTTTTTCAGCTGCGCCCGAATGACCGGGGTCAGCTGCACGAGCACCTCCGCCAAAATGTTGGCAACGACGATGTCGTATTTATCGTAGCCGACTCTGTCCTGGATTTCCTGATCGGAAATGATATTGCCAATCATCATTTCAAACTGCTGCGGTGCGATGCCGTTCATCTCGCAGTTTTGAATGACCGCCTCAACCGCACAAGGGTCAAGGTCTGTGCCGACCGCCTCCTTGATGCCGTACATGAGCGATACGATTGCCAAAATGCCGCTTCCCGTTCCAACATCAAGGAGAACCGTATCTTTGTTGATAAACTTCTTCAGCTGCGCGATACAAAGCTGCGTCGTCTCATGCATGCCAGTACCAAACGCTGTACCCGGATCGATATGAAGCACCTTTTTATCCTGATCCTCAGGTTTTACCTCCTCCCAGGACGGTGTCACGAGCAGGTCATCAATGTAAAACTGGTGGAAAAACTCCTTCCAGTTATTCAGCCAGTCCTTATCCTCTGTCTCGGAAACTGTGATTTTACCCGAGCCGATATCCATAAACATCCTCAGGTCATCAAGCTCACGCCTGACGTCTTCAAGAAGCTTGTCCATATCGACAGGCTCTGCGCCGCTTGTCAGGAAATACGAGTTGTCCGTGTCACCGGTAAGACCGGCTGCGGGGGCGTCTGGCGCGGCATCTTCCTCAGATGGCACCTCCACAAAAAAGCTCAGCACCGCCGTGCCGTCATCGTCCGGCGCATCCGGCAGTATGTCAACAAACATCTGCTCCTTCTCCCAAGCTGTCAGCGGCACCTTGTCCTCAATCATGGCGCCCTCAAGTCCTATATCATATAATGTCGAAATAATAATATCTTCTGCTTCCGCTATTGTCTCAATGGATATTTTCTTCCACTTCATCGGGGTTCCTCCTCGCGAATCATTTGCTAATACGCACTATTTCTATTGTAATAGATTTTGATGTAGTTCTCAAGTCAAAAGAGAGAAATTGCAAAAGTAGCATTCTTTCTTGACGCCTGCATCTCCAAGTGTTATCCTACGGGTAAGCAATATCGTCTATGCAAGTAGCAAACCGCGAACGCATTCTTATTCTTAATTCAAAGTCGATTCTTGCTTCATTCACAATTAACTTCATGATTTCAAAATGACCGGAATAAACAGGTTTTATATTCTTGTAATGTACAATTCTAAGTACGTGACAGTCATCTCATTCTACAGTCATTTTGATTTCACCACATCTACCCCGAAAGGAGATTCTCTATGTCAAACGCAACAATCTCAATCAGCCAGAGTCTGGCTGAAGCCACCGGTCCTATCGACTACACCTTCACCAATGACTACATGTTCCGAGCCATACTGCAAAAGAATACGGAAGTGCTCAAGGCCCTTATCTGCTCGATGCTACACATATCACCTGAGCAGGTAAAAAGCGTGGAAATCACAAACCCGATTGTCCTTGGGCA
>JAGKTY010000081.1 GCA_021153185.1 Lachnospiraceae bacterium | reverse complement strand
ACGTCTATACATATAACAAAGAGGGAGATCTGATAGTAGATCCGAACTATTACGCTCCCGAAATACTAATCAAATCATCCCTCTGGAATGTAATCCTAACTATCGGATTCAGATTTTAAAAATCTGGATCAAAACTAAAATCCTGTGATTGTCGCCCTTTGAGTAAACAACAACTGCAAAAGTAGCTTTCTAGGATGGGTTTCTGAATTTTGTATTAACGGAACTATCGGTTGGTAAAATCAGATCAGTGATCAATATCAGCACCGCCTGCTGGGAGGACGGCCCTTTGGGCTGAGCCGCCCGGACCAGCAGAGCGGAAGCTCCGGCGGGCGGATTTGCCGGAGCTGGTGCTTATCAACAGTGGGATTCATATAATATTGAGCTCATCTTCGTTGTGCAGTTCAAAACTCTTCTATTTGAGTACCGCTGTGACATAAATCAGGCTTTTTATGTCACAGCGACGCCATATTCTATTCAAAATCACACATTTACAGGGGAGCCGTTACATAAAACCGACATTTTTTGTCACAGCGATCTATACAGAACATTACAAGAGCAGCGTCCATCAACAAAATCCAGAAAAAGCTGTCGGACGGTCCTGTTTTATGGAGTTTTTGAACTGTTTTGGCCAGCGTCCATCACGAAAATGACCCAAAAGATGATGGACGGTTTTATAAGAGATACCATCTGGCAATAAAAACGCAGATTTATAGACAGGTGCCCCACAAATCGCAGAATATTGATTGATTTTTAAGATACTTTAGGCGAGTTTCGCCCTAAACAGATCTCTACCTAGAACAAGGCACCGGAGCTGGCCAACCAGCTACTCAAAACAGGCTGCGCAAACTAAGGGCTCAGTCGCAAAAGTATGTGTCTAAGCATAGATCTTAGTGAGTCTGAACAAGAAGTATTTAACATCTGATACTCCTCTGAGTTGTGCTCTGAATGACTTTATCTTGGCATTGAAAGATTCTGCAGAAGCGTTTGTAGATCTGTTATTGAAGAAGTTCAATATCTGATCATAGTTAGCCTGTATCGTTTCTGCAATGGTTTTAAAGGATTCGTATCCGGCTTTTTCAACATCGTTATACCATAGAGCCAGCTTAGGCAAAGCTGTACCTTTTGTCTTAGATTTAGCATATATCATTCTGAGACGGTGAGTCAAGTTGTATGCAGTCTCTATGTCTGGGTAATGATTGAACAATATCTTTGCTCTGATTTTCTGCGACTTGGTCCACTTCTCGGCTGATTTAAAAAGCAGATATCGGCTCCTGGCAAGTAGTTGCTTACGAGTGTCTCCATTCTCAAACACTTCAGGCTCATAGTCTTTACCGGTCGCCTTGGCTTCGGTTTTCTTTCTGTTCTCCTCATCCAGAGCATCCCATCTGAAGCGAATGCGGAGCTCCTGAAGAGCGTCAAGGGCGAGTTTCTGGACATGGAAGCGGTCAGCGACAAGAGTTGCATTTGGGAAGGAAAATCGAGCAGCCTTGCGCATAGTCGGAGACAGGTCCATTGTTATCTCTTCAACTTGTTCACGCAACTCTAATGGTATGAGCCAGAGTATCTCAGCAATGTCCCAGGCCTTTGTTCCAGCCATGATTGCTACTACCGCACCCTTTCCGCCATGGGCATCCTTATTGGTCACTATGGTATATAATTCACCATCGCTGAGACTTGTCTCATCAATGCTAAGACGCGGACCAATATTCTCAGGGAATATGAGATACTGTTCTGCATGAGTTCCCTCTTGAGCCTCCCAATCACGGTAACCGCTAAGGTGATCCTTATACTGGCGCTCGAACTGTTTGCCGTTAATGTGATAATATTTCTCAAGCGAAGAAGCCGCTATCGGGTATTGATCCAAGAACTCCTTTTAAAAAAGCGGCAAACTCTTTCGAGTGCCGTGTGCCTTTTGCAACTAGTTCATAGTCATTGCTAACTATCTCACCTGTCTTCTCATCCTTCCAGCGTCTACGTCTGACAATCAGCGTTGCGCGCTTGTCGCGGATCGGAAAATCAGTAATACGGCTCTCTGGCAGAAAACCATTCTTCACATATGTGTGGCCAGATTTCTTTTTAAGAATACGATCGCGTTCATCCAAACGAACACTGATACTATCTTCATGGATTTCAAAGCCAACAACTTCAAAGTAATCCAACATTTCACGAGGAAACATCAACTTGACTAGTGCTAAAAGTATCTTCTGTTCGTCTGTCATAACCTTTGTGTTTATATATATGCACAAAGGTATCACTTATTTATCGAAACACATACTTTTGCGACTGATCCGGTATCAGCCTCTTTTTCCATACCCATATCGTAAACGGGTCAACAGTTGTCCATTCCCATCTTGGAGGTAGTGCAGACCATAATCACAGCGATTCACAGTATGCTGTAATCGACATCCTTTCGACCTTCCAGTCGGAAGGCGCAGTCGAATATGATGTGTGCCCGACCCCATTCTTCCTTTTATCTGACTCCTGCCATGAATATCAGGCTCCCTCTGTTCTGGGTGAGTCTGTGCAGGCTCTGACGCTTCGAGGCCCTCCTCAGGCCTGATCTGCCCGCATTCCAATCGGGCCGGCCGCACTCTGTGTGGCCTTGGTGCTGTCCTGGACAGCAGATTATCGAAGCTATTCAAACAAATAATAAGAAAATGAAGAAAATATTTTCTGCTTTGGTGGTGGCACTGTGTCTGGTGCTGTCTGCCAGAGCAAACGATGAGCTTGGTGCAAGGGGCTCTGATGCACACATCTACGGACATGTAATTGACAAGAAGACCGGAGAACACCTTCCATATGTGGTGGTGCTCCTGAAGGGAACGACAATCGGAGTAAGTACTGAAAATTCCGGACACTATATGATTCGAAATGTCCCCGAGGGTAACTTCGTGGTAGAGGTTTCGGCTATCGGCTACAAGACTCAGTCATACGACCTGAATATCAAGAAGGGCCGCTCTTATGAGGTTAACTTCATCTTGGAAGAGGACTATGTGCAGCTCGACGGAGTGATCGTGTCAGCAACCCGCAGCGAGACCACAAGAAGAATGTCTCCTACCCTTGTGAATGTGGTGGGAATGGATGTGTACAATAAGACAAACAGCACGACAGTTGCTCAGGGACTTTCTTTTCAGCCAGGTGTGCGCGTGGAGAACAACTGTCAGAACTGCGGTTTCCAACAGGTGAGGATTAACGG
>JAGKTY010000053.1 GCA_021153185.1 Lachnospiraceae bacterium | reverse complement strand
ACACGTCTGACAATATAAAGTTTCCTATCGAACGCAAGATCATCCTCCAAATCTGCCGGACGCTCAATAAATGCCTGATAGATGTGCGGACAACTCTCGAGTGCTTTATTTCCGAGCACAGCTTCAATGACAGGCACCTTTCTCCATCCGAGAAACGTTAATTTCTCCTTATTTACAATCACTTCAAACATCTTCATGGCCTGTCTTCTTTCCAGCTCATTTTGCGGGAAGAAAAACATACCGACACCATAGCTTCTCTCGCCTTTTAGCTTGATGCCTTCCTCCGCACAAACCTTTTTGAAAAATTTGTGCGGAATCTGTGTCAGAATACCGACACCGTCACCTGTTTTTCCTTCTGCGTCTTTACCGGCTCTGTGCTCCAGATTTTCTACGATGCTTAAGGCATCCGCAACAACAGCATGACTTTTTTTACCGTAAATATTGACAATTGCTCCAATACCGCAGTTGTCGTGTTCAAACGATGGATCGTATAAATTTCTTTTTAATTCTTGATTGCTTTCCACTTGATTCATCCCTATTTATCCCCTTTCTCTTTTAGTGCCGCTTCAATTAAGCCTGCAAACAATGGATGTGGTGCATCCGGTCTTGATTTGAATTCAGGATGGGCCTGTGTCGCCACATAAAATGGATGGTCACTTAATTCAATCATTTCCACAATGCGACCGTCCGGTGACAGCCCGGAAAGAACCATTCCGTTCTTCGATAGCATATCACGGTATTCATTATTGACTTCATAACGATGTCTATGACGTTCCGAGATACTCTTACATCCATATAATGCAAACGCTTTGGTGTTTTCCTGTAAAATACAAGGGTATGCACCAAGGCGAAGCGTTCCGCCCAGATTTTCATCCTTTGTGTGATTGTCCAAAAGACAAATCACAGGATTTTTGGTGTCCGGACACAGTTCAATGCTCGCTGCATCCGGAAGTTTACAAACATTTCTTGCAAATTCCACAATTGCCAATTGCATTCCAAGGCAAATGCCCAAATATGGCATTTTGTGAACTCTTGCATACTTCGCTGCCAAAATCTTGCCTTCCGTGCCGCGGTTTCCAAATCCGCCCGGCACCAAAATGCCATCTACATTCTCAAAATAGTCATCTAAGTTATCATCGGTTAACTTTTCGGCATCAATCCACTCGATGTCCACTTTTGCTTTGTGTGCAATTCCGCCATGCTTAAGTGCCTCAACCACACTTAGGTACGCGTCGTGAAGCTCTAC
Organism: Lachnospiraceae bacterium; assembly: GCA_021153185.1. Taxonomy (GTDB): domain Bacteria; phylum Bacillota; class Clostridia; order Lachnospirales; family Lachnospiraceae; genus SIG333. The sequence continues at coordinate 9,513 of JAGKTY010000053.1, read as the reverse complement.
ATATTTTCCGACAATCGCAATGGAAACGCTCGTCTTTGGGTTTTGGAAATCTTCAACCATCTGCTTCCACTTTTTCAAATCCGGCTCGGGACACGGCACATTTAAGCATTTACAAACAACCTCTGCAAGGTGTTCATCTTCCATCATGAGCGGGACCTCGTATAACGATTTGGCGTCGAGATTTTGTAACACCCTCTCCTTTGGCACATTACAAAACAGTGCAATTTTCTCACGCATATCATCATCTACCGGGTAGTCAGACCGGCAAACCAAAATATCCGGCCAGATTCCCATACTCTGCAAGCTCTTCACACTCATCTGCGTCGGTTTTGTTTTCATCTCACCGGACGCCTTCAGATACGGAATGAGTGTCACATGAATCATAATTGCATTCTCTCTTCCAACCTCGGCTTGAAACTGCCTGATTGCTTCCAGGAATGGCTGACTTTCAATGTCACCAACAGTACCGCCGACTTCAATGATTGAAATGGTATCTTCCTCTTCGCTTTTGGCGTGGTAAAATCTGGACTTGATTTCATTCGTAATATGCGGAATGACCTGAACCGTCTTTCCCTCATATTCTCCGCGTCTTTCTTTATTTAGCACTGACCAATATATTTTTCCGGTAGTGACATTTGAGTTGAAATCCAGATTTTCATTGATAAACCGCTCATAATGCCCCAAATCCAAATCTGTCTCTGTGCCATCATCTGTCACAAACACTTCTCCATGCTGTATTGGATTCATTGTTCCCGGGTCCATGTTGATATATGGATCAAATTTTTGCATTGTTACATGATAGCCCCGTGCCTTTAGTAATCTGCCAAGCGAAGCCGCTGTAATTCCTTTTCCCAGTCCGGATACAACACCACCTGTCACAAATACGTACTTAATCATAGAATTCTCCATTCCAAATGTATTGTTTCTATAAAACGCAACAATTCACCAAGAGCAACCATCTCTCCGTGAAACGATTTTGTTTTTCTATTTTGACTGCATCATTCATACAGCTTACTTAAAAATCAAGGCACGTTCCCCTTGGGAACGCGCCTTTGCGTTATCTATTCTTTTCTTTATACATAGAATAACATGTCTGCATAATCAGGATATGGTAAGTTCTCTTTTGGAATCAGACCTTCTGCTTCATCCGCATATCCTCTTACTTCGTTCATATCAGCAAGAATTGTCTCCTGATAGAACTTCGCAAGTGCAAGTTCGTCTTCCATCTCCTCTGCATGCTTTGTATCTTTCTCAAGCTTCTCCACTGCATCATAAATGGCATCGTACGCTGCTGAGAGTTTCACAAGCAATGCTTTTTCTGTCTTAACAGAAAGTGTCAGATCAAAATCCTTTTTCTTTGATGCAACTGTCAAAATATCATCCATTGTTTTGGTCAATGCCGGCATAAACTGGTGATTTACCATATCGAGCATTGTCTTTGCTTCCACATGAATTGTCTTCGCATAGTTCTCAAGTAAGATTTCGTATCTTGACTTGATTTCGCTCTCTGTAAAGATATGGTGTTTTGTAAAGAGAGCAACGTTTTTATCCTCGATAAATACAGGGAGTACATCCGGCGTTGATTTGTAGTTGTAAAGTCCTCTCTTCTCTGCCTCAGCTACCCACTCATCTGTATAACCGTTTCCGTTGAAAATAACTCTCTTATGCTCTTTGATTGCATTCTTTAACAGCTCATGCACTGTTTCATCCATCTTTTCAGGCGCAACGTCTTTTAAAACCTCATAAAACTCGCTGAGTGCCTCAGCAACTGCTGTATTTAATACGACGTTTGGTCCTGATACAGAAAGGGAAGAACCAAGAGAACGGAACTCGAATTTGTTTCCTGTAAATGCAAATGGTGAAGTTCTGTTTCGGTCTGTTGTATCTTTTGCAAAATGTGGTAAAACAGAAGCACCAATCTCCATCTGCACATTTGCCTGTTTTCCAAAGAATGTATCGTTCTCAATCGAATCAAGAACTGCTGTCAGCTCATCGCCGAGGAAAATTGAGATAATTGCAGGTGGTGCCTCGTTTGCGCCAAGTCTGTGATCATTTCCTGCACTTGCAACAGATAATCTCATCAAATCTGCATATTTATCAACCGCTGTAATGACTGCCATTAAGAACACAAGGAACTGTACATTCTCAGCCGGTGTTTTTCCAGGGTCTAACAGGTTGACACCGGTATCTGTTGTCATTGACCAGTTGTTGTGCTTACCTGATCCGTTGATTCCATCGAATGGTTTCTCATGAAGCAGGCACACAAATCCATGCTTTTCTGCAACCTTTCTCATCACATCCATTGTGAGCTGGTTGTGATCGACTGCAACGTTTGTTGTGTCAAAAACCGGTGCAAGCTCATGCTGGCTAGGAGCAACTTCATTGTGTTTTGTTTTGGCAGGAATGCCCAGCTTCCAAAGCTCCTCATCGAGTTCATGCATGTATGCTGCAACTCTTGTTTTCAATGTACCGAAGTAATGATCTTCCATCTCCTGTCCTTTTGGCGGCATCGCACCAAGTAAGGTTCTTCCTGTGAAGACCAAATCCCTTCTCTTTTTGAATGCTTCTTTTTCTACCAAGAAGTATTCCTGCTCAGGTCCTACAGTCGTTGTGACACTGCTTACGTCTGTATTGCCAAGAACATGTAAAACCTTTGTTGCCTCTCTATTGAGTGCTTCCATCGAACGCAGAAGCGGTGTTTTCTTATCGAGCGCTTCACCACTGTAAGAACAGAACGCTGTTGGTATGTATAATGTTCCGTCTTTGATAAATGCCGGTGAAGTAGGATCCCATGCGGTATATCCTCTTGCCTCAAATGTAGCACGAAGACCGCCTGAAGGGAAACTTGAAGCATCCGGCTCACCTTTTACAAGCTCTTTGCCGGAAAACTCCATGATGATCTGTCCGCCATCTACCGGGGAAATAAAGCTGTCGTGTTTCTCAGCAGTAAATCCGGTCATCGGCTGGAACCAATGCGTGAAATGTGTTGCACCATGATCAACGGCCCATTCTTTCATCGCAATAGCAACTGCATTTGCCACATCAAGCTCTAAATGTGTATTTGTATTAATTGTTTTTCTCAGTGCCTTATAAACGTCCTTTGGGAGTTTATCCCTCATAACCTTATCATTAAAAACCAAACTTCCATACATCTCTGGAACTGTCATACTCATAACTGTTCTCCTTTCTACAGTTCATTTTTAATTTACGGTTGCGCATTCCGTACCAATTCATTTTGGACAAAAGAAAAAGGCACTTTGGGAATCACCCAAAGCGCCTTTGCTTTTTCTGTCTTGAACTATAAACTGTTTTTTTTGAATTGTCAATACCTTTTTCGAACTTTTTTGCAACCGTATTTTGATTATCATTTTTTAGCCACTGCAAACTTTGACGCTCCCGGTTTATACCGGATAATGATTGTCAAAGCACGCCTTGCAAAGCGGCAGTTCACCCGTCATCTTAGTTAAGTCTTCTAACATCATATAACCGAGCGAATCCGCCCCGATCCGATCACAGATTTCCTGCACGGAATGATCATTGGCGATGAGCTGCGAGTTGTCCGGCACGTCCGTTCCGTAATAACACGGGTACAAAAACGGCGGTGAACTAATGCGCACATGTACCTCCAGTGCCCCTGCTTTCCGCATCATCAAAATCAGGTTGGCAAGTGTCGTACCACGCACGATTGAATCGTCAATGAGCACAACCCGTTTGCCCCTCACCACACTTTCAATCACACTAAGCTTCATCTGCACTGCCGATGCCCGCTCTTTTTGTGTCGGCTTGATAAAGGTACGCCCGACATAGCTGTTTTTTGAGAAAGCAAGTTTAAAGGGAATGCCGGCTTTTTCCGCATAGCCGACTGCTGCCGTAAGTCCCGATTCCGGCACGCCCGTCACGACATCTGCCTCAACCGGATAGCGCTCCGCAAGTGCCATTCCGCCTCTGTGGCGCGCCTCATACACGCTAATGCCGTCAAGCTTTGAATCCAGACGTGCAAAATAAATGTACTCAAACACGCAATGTGCCCTTTCGCACGCCTTCAGACGCTGCTCCGTATGGACGCCTTCCTTGGTGATTGTCACAATTTCTCCGGGTGCAACATCACGCACAAATTCAGCTCCCACTGCCGTAATGGCAGCACTTTCCGAAGCAAGCACATACGCCTGCCCCATTTTGCCGATACAAAGCGGCTTTAATCCAAGTGGGTCGCGCACCGCCACAATCTTCTGCGGACTCATAATCAGAAGTGCATACCCGCCTTTGATTCCCTGCGCTACCTTACAGACCGCATCCTCGATACAGGAAGTATTCATGCGCTCTTTTGCAATCGCATATGCGAGCACTTCCGAGTCGGATGTTCCGTTGAACACGGCACCTTCTTCCTGCAGTTCCTTGCGGAGTACTTCCGCATTTGTAATATTACCATTATGCGCCAGCGCAAGTGTACCCTTTGAATAATTATAAAAAATAGGCTGTGCATTCTCGACACTGCTTGCACCTGCTGTCGAATAGCGCACATGACCGATTCCGATATTCCCATGTAGCTTTTGCAGTACATCCTCATGAAATACTTCGCTTACAAGTCCCATTCCTTTGTGCGCACAAATATTTCCAATCGGACCTTTCGTATCACAAACGACGATTCCGGCTGACTCCTGTCCGCGATGCTGCAGTGCGACAAGACCGTAATAAATGCAGTGTGCCGCATCCATATCATCCTGGCTCCACACGCCGAATACGCCACACTCCTCATGTGGTTTATCATCTAGTTCAAACATTGTAACGTCCTTTCTGCAAGTTTATTACACACCAAAAACAAGAAAAGGCACTTTGGGTGTTACCCAAAGCGCCTTTGCTCAACTAAAGTGTATTCTTTTTTGAAAAGAAAGTCAATCAAATAATATGATTTATTTCCAAAAAAATTGACTCTTCACCAGCTTCACCACGCGGTTAAAATCACCCGGTTTTATGAGATACGTATATTTTCCTTCGATTGTACCAAACGTTACGGTCTTTTCTATCTGAAGCTGTCTCTTCAAATATGCCAGCATATTTTCCTTGGACGCATTTTTATTATACACCTTTAACAGCGAACAGCCCTCATACTCTGTGGACGGATGCTTGATAACCTTCAGCGTCTGAAAAAGCGCCTCCTTCGTCATCTCATCGTATAACAAGTCAATATTTTCGCATGTGTCAATCACCATGAAATAAACGATATTTTCATCTCCCGGAACAGTCCTTTTAACATAGTTTCGATAAGGAGATTTACGCAGTTGTTCAACGATTCCATTGTACTGCCTGCAATCTGTTTCCTGATAATAAATCAAGAGCACATCATCAATCACAACATTTGCAAAATACGGCACTTGTTTGTCCTCAAAATAACCTCGTATCCGGTCGCAGTGCTCTGCGGAAATAATATACACGTGCTCATAGCGGTTTTCATTGATATTATAAAGCGCTGCACCGTCCATAGCAATGACCGGGAGTTTCAGATTGATTCCGCGAAGCGGCTCCATGAGTGAAGCCGGTGTTCTCATCGTAGATACCGTAAAATTGAGACCGCTTTCAATCATTCGATTCAGTTCAATCCGGCTGTAATCAGACACACTCCCGTTTTTTGCAAGGAGCGTATCATCCAGACCCGATAAAAATAGAATATCCTTGTTCTTTTTCCCGGAAATTGTAAAACAGTTTACCACGAGACCGACAACAATTCCAATGATCGTATCAAGAAACCTGTTCCAGACAAACACATACGGATTGGCATCCTGAATATGATTGACTACAATGCTCAGAAATACGACACATGAAAAATAGGATGCCTGTTTCTGCTTGATCAGAACCGTTGAATATAAAACCACAACAATAAAAAGCGAAACAATCGCTCCGTAGAAAAGCCGCCCCTCAAAAAAAAGTGTGCCTGCCAGCCGATTTCTAAGCAGTAGCAGCACAAGTCCGTATAAAGCCCCAATCACAGTTCCGATTGCTCTTTGCCTTGCAAACTTGCGCGTTTCACTGACGTAATCTCTCATACACCAAAGTACGGCAAGCTGTGAGTAAAATACAATTCCCTCATTTCCTCTGAGCATATCGATGAGAAAACAAAAGAACACCCCTATCGCCGACTTGATAATACGCATGCCAATTCCGGGCATCTTCCGTAGTTTGTTCATCATTTCTCCGCCAAATTACAAATAATATCAACACAGGAATCTATACCAAGTGTAGAACTTTTGAGGCACAGATCATAGTAATCTGATTTTCCGAATTCCGTATTGGTATAATATGCGCAATATTTTCTTCTCGCTTTATCAACTGCCTTCATCTCTTCCAAAATCTTTTCCTCGGAATAATCCGGCATTTTTTCTTTCAGATTTTGCAGTCTGAAGTATTGTGACGCTGCCACAAACACGTGTAGGGAATAATCAAATTCCTTTAAAATGACATTGGCATTACGTCCGACGATGACACAATTACCCTTTTCACCTGCTTTCAAAATAGCACTTCTTTGCGCTGCAAAGAGACGCTCATTTAATGGCTTATTGTAAAAATCAAATAAGCTCTGTCCAAAGCCAAAATCGTGTGGAACCCTTTCATCGTACATACGGAATTCTTCCGGCGACAAATTGGAAGACTCCATTGCCGAGCGGATAATCATGTCCTTATCCAAATAATAATATCCGAGTTTTTTCGCCACAGCCTGACCAATCTGACCACCACCGGCGCCAAACTCCCTACTGATTGTGATGATTTTTTTCATAAAACCCTCCTACAACACTTTGTTTAAGAAGTCGATGGTTCTTTGCTCCTTCGGATTTGCCAAAACCTCCTGTGGCGTTCCTTCCTCTACAATATATCCGCCATCCATGAAAATAACTCTGTCGGCAACCTCTCTTGCAAATCCCATTTCGTGCGTAACAATGACCATTGTCATACCATCGGCCGCAAGTTCCTTCATAACCTGCAAAACCTCACCGACCATCTCCGGATCAAGCGCTGAAGTTGGCTCGTCAAACAGCATGATGTTTGGCTGCATGCAAAGTGCTCTTGCGATGGCAATACGCTGTTTCTGTCCACCGGAAAGCTGACTCGGATAACTTTCTGCCTTTTCCACAAGACCAACCTTTTTCAGCATCTCAAGTGCACGCTCTTTTGCTTCTTTCTTGGAACATTTTTTGAGCATATTGGGTGCAAGCATAAGATTGTCAATGATGTTCAGGTTGTTAAACAAGTTGAAATGCTGAAATACCATTCCGATATTTTCACGCACCTTATTAATATTCACTTTTTTATTTGTAATATCGACTCCCTCAACGATGATTGTACCGTCTGTAACCTCTTCCAATCGGTTTAAACATCTCAAAAAAGTTGATTTACCGGAGCCGGAAGGTCCGATGACTACGACCACCTCACCCTTATAAATATCGGTTGAGATATCTTTAAGAACTTCAAGTTTTCCAAAGCTTTTTTTCAGATGATCTACATGAATTTTTACGTTTTCTCTATTAGCGTCCAACATTTAATCTCCTTTCCAAAACCTTTGCACTTCTTGAAAGGATTGTAATTACAATCAAATACATTACACCAACAATTGCCCATGTCTGAAATGCCATAAAGGTGTTCGCCTGTACATTTTTTGCTGTATTGACAAGCTCCGGAAATCCAATGACGGAAAGAATGGAGGTATCCTTTAAGGTAATCACAAACTGGTTAATAAAGGTAGGAATCATCGTGCGGATTGCCTGCGGCAAAACAACTTTCCTCATTGCCATACCATAAGAAAGTCCAAGAGAACGCGCCGCCTCCATTTGTCCGATGTCAACCGACAAAATACCAGCTCTGATAATCTCTGCCATATATGCACCACAGTTCAGCGCAAGACAGATGGTTCCTGCCTGGAGTGCAGACAGCGTCACATTAAAACCGCCAATAATCGTATTGAAATAATACGGGATACCAAAATATACAAAAAACGCCAAAACAATCATCGGTACGCCTCTGATTAAATCAACAAAAATTTGCGAAATGATATTGCATACTCTGTTTTTTAAGACTCCAAGTATGCCAAAAAAGAGTCCAATAATACATGCAAAAAACAAACCAAGCAATGCCAATAATATCGTTCTTCCGAGCGCAACCAGAAGCATATCACCATACACTGTCAAAATTTTTATCATAGCCTTTTCCTTTCAATTCTTTTCTAAAAAGGTTATCTGATCTGTCCGGTACCGTCACAGATACGTTTCAAAAAACTTCACGTCTTGGGGAGTGTCCTATGAAAAAGAAAAAATCGCCAGGCGGGCATGCATCCCACTTGGCGATTTCTTCTAAATATTACTCACCAAGATACTTCGCAAGAATTTCATCATATGTTCCGTTGGCTTTGATATTTGCAAGGCCTGCATTGAACATATCAACGAGTTCCTGATTATCTGCATTGAAGATTGCGAAACCGTACTGTGCAGGCTCATTACCTGTACCATCCACAAGTTTCATTGCAAGACCACCATCTTTAATGTTTGCTGCCATAATTGGTGTATCATCAAATACTGCTGCAACCTGACCACCTACAACGGCCTGATACATTGTTGGAGAATCTTCAAAATAAGTAATTGTGAAACCATATTCATCCACAAGACTCTCTGCGTATGTGGCACTCATAGAACCTGTTTTAACTGCTACAGACTTTCCGCTTAAATCACCGAATCCTGTAATATCAGAAGATTCTGCAACGGCCATACACTGATTTGCGTCATAATAACCATCTGAGAAAATCCAGCCTGATTCTTTACGCTCATCTGTAATAGATGCGCCGGCAATCATACCGTCTGCCTGACCGGCCTGACAAGCTGCAATGGATGCATCCCATCCAAGTACCTGAAGATCATAGCTGAATCCCTGATCTTTGGCAACTGCATCAAGAATATCTACATCAATACCAACAAATGCACCGGAATCATCTGTATACTCAAAAGGCTTGAACGCTGTATCTGTTGCGATTACCCAAGTTTTGTCACCGGATGTTTCCTCTGCTGCAGCTTCTTCTGTTGCTGCTTCTTCGGTTGTAGTTTCTTCTGCAGTCTCCTCTACTGTTTCTGTAACCTCAGGTGTTGTTGCCTCCTGGTCTGTACCGCCGCAACCAACAAGGCTAAATGCCATTGCCACACCAACGATTAATCCTAAAAGTTTCTTTTTCATAATAAGTCTCCTCTCAACTTCTTATATTTATCAACAGCTTGCGCTGTGATAGGCATTTTTACATGCTTCGACAAAAGCCCGGACAAGCTTTACACTGTCCTCATTTTCCTGATATGAAAATTCCGGATGCCACTGCACACCAACTGCAAATGTCTGATTTTTGACAGAAATTGCTTCCACAAGTCCGTCCTCTGAAACTGCCATGACATCGACACAATCTGCCGGCGTCTTTACCGCCTGATGATGATAACTGTTTACGCCATGAAGCCCACTGCCGAGAATCCCGGCAAGCAGCGTTCCTTCCAA
>JAGKTY010000052.1 GCA_021153185.1 Lachnospiraceae bacterium | reverse complement strand
ATACAAGGCTTTGTTTTCGCTTTGTTTGACTAATTTTCTTTTATCATACTTAAAATAGATATGTTTCGCAATAGATTTTTATAAATTAATGAAAATTGAAACGGAATGTCTTCCTGCGTTCCATCGGATTCCTGCGAATCCAAGAAACAACCTCGCTTCCGCTTCGCTTCATCTCGGTCATTTCTTGTCTTCCAATGAATTGCCATAACTATATCTGCGATGATTGAGTGAACCTCGTCTCCGCTTCGTTTCGACTCGGCCATCTCAATCATCCTATGATGGTCAGAATATATAAAAAGAACTCCTCGAGTAAACTCGGGAGTTCTTTTTATACATTCTGCCATCGCAGATATAATTATCTCTTGCTGAACTGTGGTGCACGTCTTGCTGCTTTGAGACCGTATTTCTTACGCTCTTTCATACGTGGATCACGTGTTAAGTATCCGGCTTTCTTAAGTGTTGGTCTGTACTCAGCATCAACCTGAAGAAGTGCTCTTGCGATACCGTGTCTGATTGCACCAGCCTGACCTGTGTATCCGCCACCTCTAACGTTTACTAAAACGTCATATTTGTCAACTGTATCTGTTGCCTCAAGTGGCTGTTTTACGATTACTTTCAATGTCTCAAGACCAAAGTACTCGTCAATGCTTCTTTTGTTGATTGTGATATTTCCTTTACCAGGTGTTAAATAAACTCTGGCAACTGATTTTTTTCTTCTACCTGTTCCGTGGAACTTTGCTGCTGCTTTAGCCATCTTCATTTACTCCTTTCCAATTCCCAATTAAAATGTTAAAACTTCTGGTTTCTGAGCTGCCTGCTCATGCTCTGGTCCGGCATAAACATGAAGTTTTTTGAACATCTGTCTTCCCAAAGGTCCTTTTGGAAGCATGCCTTTTACTGCAAGCTCGATTACACGCTCAGGTTTTTTTGCTAACATTTCTTTTAATGTCGTCTCTTTCATACCGCCGATGTAATCTGAATGGTGATAGTAAATCTTCTGGTCTAATTTTCTACCAGTTACTTTAATCTTCTCAGCATTAACTACGATTACGTAATCGCCTGTGTCAATGTGTGGTGTGAAGATTGCTTTGTTTTTTCCTCTTAACACTTTAGCTACTTCTGAAGCTAAACGTCCTAATGTCATATCTGTAGCATCCACTACATACCACTTTCTATCAATAGTAGCTGGACTTGCCATAAATGTCTTCATTGTGTTACCTCCAACTCATATAATCAATTTCATATCAATTGTTCACCAGGTTAGGGATTCCTGTGAACCGGGTGTCTTCCAAGCGCTCTTACCGGGGCTTTGGTAAGCCTACGCAGGTCGCCACATTGAAATATTATAGTACACGCATCCGTACGTGTCAATAAATTTTTACAGGATTTTCACCGAAAAATGTATAATTTTCAAGCATCAGACCACATGCAGGTGCAGTTGGTCCTGCCACCGCGCGGTCCTTCTGTTCAAAAATTGCCGCAATCGCCTCCGCTTCCAGATTCCCGCGCCCTACTTCCATGAGCGTTCCAACCATAATCCGCACCATATTATATAGGAAGCCATTTCCCTGCACACGAATCTCAATCATGTTTCCAAACGGCTTTTCAACCTCCGTAATCTCACACATCGTGACTGTGCGCACGCTGCTTGTAATCTCCGGCTTACTTGTGGAAAAGCTTGTAAAATCATGTTCGCCGACAAACTGCGCTGCCGCCGCTTTCATTGCATCGACATCAAGTGGCACATACGTAAAAAGCGCATACGTGCGTTCGAGCGGATTTGGAAAAGGTGCGACGTAAATGCGGTACACATACGTCTTCCTGCTCTCGCATTTGCGCGGGTGAAACGCCGGTGGCACTTCCTGTGAACAGAGCACCTTGATATCCTCCGGGAGTCTTTGGTTAAGCGCATAACTCATTTTCTCGCCCGGCATCCTTGCATTTGTATCAAACACTGCCAGATTACAAAGCGCATGAACGCCTGCATCTGTACGGCTTGCACCGCTCACCCTGATTTCCTCACCGAGAAATTCTGTCAGCGCACTGTTTAGCTCGCCCTCAATTGTCACTCCGTTTGGCTGCACCTGCCAGCCATTGTACCGCGTTCCATCGTACGCCACCGTCAGCATGACCCGTTTCATCGTTACTAATTTCCTTTCAGCACACTCGCCCATGTCGGCATGATTCTTGCAAATAAAATACCGCCGGCAACCGCCAGACACAAATATAGTGCAAGTACTACGTATGATACAAAATCCCGTTTCTCATAGCACAGCGGTTTCATCTTTGTCCGGCCTTCGCCGCCCTGATAGCATCTTGCCTCCATCGCCATCGCAAGGTCATTGGCCCTTCGAAACGCAGACACAAAAAGCGGGACGAGAAGCGGAATCATATTTTTCGCTTTTTGCACAAGACTTCCATGTTCAAAATCTGCACCTCTTGCCATCTGTGCCTTCATTATTTTATCTGTTTCTTCAATTAAAATCGGAATAAATCTGAGCGCAATCGCCATCATCATGGAAATCTCGTGCACCGGAACATGAAAAATACGCAGCGGCTTTAACAATTTTTCCAACCCGTCTGTGAGTTCATTCGGCGTTGTTGTGAGCGTCATCATCGATGACCCCAAAATCAGCAGCAATAAGCGAATCACGATATAAATTGCATTTTCCACACCTTGCGCTGTGATATGCAGTTTCCAAATCGTGACAAGTACATCTCCGGGCGTCAGGAACAGATTAAATGCCCCCGTAATCACAAGGAGCATCACAATCGGCTTGATGCCACGCACCACAAACCGGTACGGCACCTTGCTCACCTTGATGACTGACGCCAAAAATAACGCTGCGAGTGCGTAAACCGCAATATTCTTTTTTACAAAAAGAGACACGACAAATACGAGCGTACCGATAAGCTTTGTCCGCGGATCCAGCTTATGAATGACACTGTTTGCCTGATAATATTGTCCTAGTGTAATATCTCTAATCATGTTTCTGTTTCCATGCTATCGGTTTAATAGTTTCAAAATACTCTCTGCCGCCTCTGCAACAGTCATCTCGCTTCCCAAAACAGGGAGCCCTTCTTCCTTCAGCCGCTTCATCACATACGTAATCTGCGGTGCCATCAGACCGACCGCTTCCAGCTGCTCCACATGGGAAAACACTTCATGCGGTGAGCCGTCCATCATAACCTTTCCCTGATTCATAACAACAATCCGTTCCACATACGCAGCCACATCTTCCATGCTATGCGACACGAGCACAATGCTCATATTGCTTTCCCTGCGCAATTTGGTAATGAGCGCAAACATCTCATCGCGCCCCTTTGGATCAAGCCCTGCTGTCGGCTCGTCAAGAATCATCACGCGCGGCTTCATGGCAAGCACACCTGCAATTGCAACGCGCCGCTTCTGTCCGCCTGATAGATCAAATGGGGACTGATAAAAATATTCATCCTCAAGCCCAACCATCTTGAGCGCCTGATACGCCCGCATCTCGACTTCTTTTTGCGAAAGCCCCATATTCTTCGGTCCGAAACATACATCCTTAAAAACAGTCTCCTCAAATAGCTGATGCTCCGGATACTGAAAAACAAGCCCGACCTGACTGCGCAACTTCTTTAAGTCATAATCCTCATCAAAAATATCTGCACCGTCAAAATATACGGAACCACTATATGGTTTCAAAATACCATTCAGATGCTGAATCAATGTCGACTTGCCACTTCCCGTGTGTCCAATCAGTCCGATAAACTCCCCGTCTGTAATCTGCAGACAGATATCGTTTAGGGCAACGACTTCCATACTCGTGCCGGGCTCATAAACCTGGCATAAATGATCTATAATAATTGACATGCCTTAAGCCCTCCTACCAACTCATCGATGGTCAAAATACCTGCATCGAGCGGAACACCTTTTTTCTGAAGTTCATACGCAAGCATGGTAACCTGCGGCACATCCAGGCGGAGCTGTTTTAGTTTCTCAATCTGGGAAAACACTTCGCGCGGCGTCCCCTGCATGGCGATACTTCCTGCATCCATCACAAAAACCCTATCTGCAAGCGCCGCCTCGTCCATATAATGGGTAATCAAAATAATCGTAATACCCTCTTTTTGATTTAACTCTTTGATTGCCGCAATGACTTCTTTTCTGCCATTCGGATCAAGCATCGCAGTCGGCTCATCCAAAATAATGCATTTTGGGTGCATGGCAAGCACGCCCGCAATCGATACACGCTGCTTCTGTCCACCCGACAAACGGTTCGGTGATTTGTGGCGGTACGCATACATTCCAACCGATTTCAAGCTCTTCTCAACACGCTCCCAAATCTTTGCTGTCTCAACGCCCATGTTCTCCGGGCCAAATCCCACATCCTCTTCTACAATCTGTCCGATAATCTGGTTGTCGGGATTTTGAAAAACCATGCCTGCTGTCTTTCGGATATTCCAGATTTCGTTTTCATCTGTCGTGTCTTTCCCATCAACCAAGACGGTTCCTTCCGTCGGATCAAGAATGGCATTTAGGTGCTTCGCAAGTGTAGACTTTCCACTTCCATTGTGACCTAATATGGCAACAAACTCTCCGGCATTGATATCAAGGTTCACGCGGTCCACTGCACGTGTAATGCCCTCAACATCGCCCTCTTCATTGCGTCTGATATATTCGAATATTAATCTTGATGTTTTTACAATGCCCATATTCATTCCTTTTTTGAAAGCAGACCATCCAAGCATTTTGGCCTGCTTTTCATGAACGCATCAACTTTTCTGACAGTTCCGAATCGCAAACAAATTGTTATCTATTTCAAAAAATCGGTTTACAATCCACGTTCAACTCATTCTACGCTATTTTAACATACTTCGCAAGCATTTCAATGTTTTCATTCAAAAAAGAGATGTATGACAGCACATGGTTACATTTCATTCACCGCTGAATCATACATCTCAAAAATGGCAACCTATTTATTGTTCTCTTTTACAGCCTCTTCTCGGAATCACAAAATCCGGATGCTCTCTCTGCCAACATGTCGGCACAATACAGGCAAGCATATAAAAATCTTCATCGCTGATTTCGAAACCGAAAATATCCAGGTTTTGCTTTTGTCTCTCTGGAGCAGTTGCTTTCGGAAGCGGAATGATATTCATCTGGTACAAAAAGCGCAAACCAAGCTGTGCGACAGATACGTGATATTTTTCTGCCATCGCCTGAAAAAACGGTTCCGCAAGCACATCCGCCCGTCCAAGCGGACTCCACGCCTGCACAAGGATATCATGCTGTTGTGCATACGTCACTGCAGTCGCCTGTGTGTATCCAAGATGTACTTCCAGCTGATCCACGACCGGTTTGATTCTGCAGTTCGCAAGGATATTCATCAGATGATGCGGCAGGAAGTTACTAAGCCCAATCGCCTTAATCTTACCAGCATCCACAAGTGCCTCCATCGCCCGATACGTTTCCACCTCGAGCGCCTTCCAATCTTCTCTCGTCTCATACGCCGGCTCCTGATAACAAACCTCCGGATGTCCCGGTGCACCTTTATACTCCGGTGTCTGGCGCGGCCAATGAATCAGGTAAACATCCACATAATCCATCTGCAATCTTGAAAGTGAGCGTTCAATCGCTTCATTCACTCCCTCTGTTCCCATCTCATCAATCCACGCTTTGCTTTGGATAAAAAACTGTTCTCTTGGAATGCCACTGTCTTTGATTGCTCTTCCGAGATCTCTTTCTGTCTCATAAATGGATGCTGTATCAAAAAATCGGTATCCCGAATCAATCGCATCCCGCAAAATTTGGTAATTGTCTCCTGCCTTGGCATTATAACAGCCAAACCCGATAACCGGAATCTCCATTCCGTTATTTAATTGGTAATTCTCCATCTGTAACCTCCATCCACATCCCATAAAGCTAACGCATTTTCTGTTGTATCCTATATTACGCTCGTCCCTCCTGACGGACAAGCGCATTTATCCGCCACTTCTAATATCATTTTGCGTTATTCTGACATCAAATACGAAAAACCGTTCTATTTCTTTGACACATTTCCGCTTCCTTCTTGCCGGTGATGTGGTATGATAAAACAAAAGCAAATACATGTTACGTAACGATTTGACAACATATTCAAGCTGTTTTCTCTTTTGCATCGTATGACCGGAACCTTCCACTTCACGATAGCTTCGAGAAACACGCCTGTTATAGGAGAGTTTTTATGAAAATGACTATGCCCCCAAAAGAACAGAAAAGACTTTTTGTCAGTCTAGCATCACTCACCATCGTTGCCATCCTTCTATGTTTGGTTTATGTCATCGGCACCAAATCATTGGATTCCTATGATCCGATTGTTTCAAGCGATTCATCCGTAGCAGACGCAGCCGATGCATCTATAGCCAAGGCGGACAAGCAGGAGATGCCGGAGGCTCCCGTCTCTGCAAACAATGTTTCAGAAAATACCGCCCAAGTGACTGACACGCTGTCATCAAACACTGTTTCTGATACTGCTACGGATGTCACCGAAGAACCGGCTCCATCCGCAATGCCCGACCGCGTCACCTATGCAGAGGGCTTCTATTACGAATCGCTATCAGAGACGGTGAAGGAACGCATCAATGGCAAATCCTACAAACCGGATTGCATAATTCCGTATGAAGATCTACGATACCTATCCGTATTGTACTGCGATTTTGACGGCAATACCCAGACCGGTGAAATCATATGCAACAAAGCCATCGCACAGGACCTAATCGAAATCTTCTGCGAACTCTATCAGAACGAATATCAAATTGATAAGATCAGACTCATTGATGAATACGATGCAGATGATGACCTCTCATGTGCGGACAATAACACCTCCTGCTTTAACTACCGCACTGTTGCCGGAAGCAACAACTTATCAAACCACGCCAAAGGACGTGCCATCGACATCAATCCATTTCAAAATCCATACGTAACCTACCCTAATGGTACAGTTCGCATCTCTCCCCCGGGCAGCGAACCGTACGCGGACCGAAGCAGCGGCCTAAAGCACATGATTACCGAAGACGACCTCTGCTATAAGCTGTTTCGTGAACACGGCTTTACATGGGGCGGCCATTGGAAATCCCTCAAGGACTACCAACACTTTGAGAAAAAAGAATAACAACTTACAAACGAGCAACGCAAAAAAGCCCGTGGAACAAATCCACGGGCTTTCTTAACACCTTATTATACTAACTCAAGTAATACTTCTAAAGCGCCGTCACCTTTACGCTGACCAATCTTAACGATTCTTGTGTAACCACCTTTACGGTCAACATATTTTGGTGCGATCTCATCGAACAGTTTTGCAACCAAATCGATCTCTTTTGTATTTCTCTTCTTACCTTTGTTCTCAGCAGGAACTTCAGTAATCGGATTTAATACTTTGAGCATCTGACGTCTTGCATGAAGTCTTGATGGTAAATCTTTTTTGATTTCTTTCTCAACTTCATCAAAAACAGTAACTTTCTTTCCGTCAACTGTCTCTTTTACTCTCTTACCATCAGCATCTTTGCGGGCAACTTTAACTTTTACAGTAGCCATCTCGAAGTTGTCTTTTTCTTTTACAGCGAGTGCAATGATACCCTCAACGATTTTCTGAACTTCTTTTGCTTTAGCCTCTGTTGTCACGATTTTGCCGTGATAAATAAGCTGTGTTACCTGGTTTCTAAGTAATGCTTTTCTCTGGTCAGATGTTCTGCCAAGTTTTCTGTACTTTGCCATTTTAAAATCCTCCATTCATGGTTGCATCCGGCATCGCTCTTTGGTCTTATATACCGGATGTGTTAATTGCCATTTTGGATCTACACATGAACGCTCTTCGGGCTTACTTCACATGCAATCACATATTATTCCTCGCTCTCGTTTAATTCAAGACCGAGTTCTTTTAACTTCGCAAGCACTTCTTCAAGTGATTTACGTCCTAAGTTACGAACCTTCATCATATCCTCAGAAGTCTTGTTTGTTAACTCTTCAACTGTATTGATACCTGCTCTCTTTAAGCAGTTGTAAGAACGAACAGAAAGCTCAAGTTCATCGATACTCATCTCAAGAACTTTTTCTTTGCCGTTCTCCTCTTTATCAACCATAACCTCAGCATTCTTTGCGCTCTCAGATAAGTCTACAAACAGACTTAAGTGCTCGCTGAGAACTTTGGCTGCAAGGCTGACTGCCTCGTCAGGTTCCAATGTACCATTTGTGTAAACATCTAATGTAAGCTTATCATAATCTGTAATCTGGCCTACACGGGTATTTTCTACAGTAAGATTCACACGTTCAACCGGTGTGTAGATAGAATCAATTGCGATTACATCGATTGGTAACTCATCACTCTTGTTTTTGTCTGAACTAACGTATCCTCTACCTTTTGTAATTGTAAGCTCCATGAAAAGCTTGCTGTCACTGCCACCGCTTAATGTAGCAATTACCTGGTCTTTGTTTACAATCTCGATATCAGAATCAACCTGAATATCTGATGCTCTGACAACACCTTCGCCTTCAAACTCAATATAAGCTGTTTTTGGCTCGTTGGTTGTACTGTTATTGCGAATTGCAAGACTCTTAAGATTCATAATAATCTCAGTTACGTCTTCCTTAACACCAGGGATAGAGCTGAATTCATGAAGAACACCCTCAATCTTAATCCGGCTCACTGCTGCGCCAGGAAGTGATGAAAGCATAATTCTTCTAAGTGAATTACCAAGTGTAATGCCATAGCCTCTCTCGAGTGGCTCTACAACAAATCTACCATACTTTTTGTCTTCGGAGATTTCTGCAACTTCAATGTTAGGTCTCTCAAAATCAAACACCGTAAATACCCTCCTTACATAATCGTTTTAATTAGTTATGCTTATTTAGAGTACAACTCGACGATAAGCATCTCGTCTACAGGAACATCGATTGCTTCTCTTGTAGGAAGTGATTTCACAGTACCTTTTAATCCGTCAATATCCTGATCTAACCATTCCGGAACTAATCTTCCTGCTGTAACTTCAACGATATCTTTATATCTCTGTAAGCTTCTTGATTTCTCTCTGATTTCAATCACATCGCCGGCTTTAATGAGATATGATGGGATATTTACGCATTTTCCGTTTACAAGTACATGTTTGTGATCTACAACCTGTCTTGCCTCACGTCTTGTTCTTGCAAGTCCTAAACGGAAAACAACGTTATCAAGTCTTCTCTCAAGAAGGATCATAAGGTTTTCACCAGTCATACCTTTCTGACGATCAGCCTTCTCGTAGTAGTTTCTGAAAGGTTTCTCGAGTACACCGTAGATGAATTTTGCTTTCTGTTTCTCACGTAACTGGAGACCATACTCGCTCATTTTACGGTTTGCTCTTGTAAGGGAACGATTTGATTTCTTATCGTATCCTAAGTAACTTGGCTCTAAACCAAGTGATCTACATCTTTTTAAAACAGGAACTCTGTTTACTGCCATTTTATTATCCTCCAAATTATTGTTTACAACCCTACTGCTGCAGGGCATTCATCCAACTGAATTGATTAATTGATATCGTAAATGAAATAGTGTAACAATTACACACGACGACGTTTTGGTGGGCGGCATCCATTGTGTGGAACCGGTGTAACATCCTTCATAGATGTAACTTCGATACCGCAAGCCTGAAGTGCACGGATTGCTGCTTCACGTCCTGATCCAGGTCCTTTTACGAATACATCTACTGATTTCAATCCATGAACTAATGCTGCCTTAGCTGCTGTCTCAGCTGCCATCTGTGCTGCATATGGAGTAGATTTCTTTGAACCTCTAAATCCAAGACCACCGGCACTTGCCCAGCTAAGAGCGTTTCCTTCTGTATCTGTCAATGTCACGATTGTGTTATTGAAAGATGCCTGGATATGTGCCTGTCCGCGTTCAACGTTTTTCTTTACACGCTTTTTTGTAACTTTTTTCGTTGCTACTTTTTTAGCCATTTTAAACTAACCTACTTTCTGTTAATATGCTCTGTTTACTACTTATTTCTTCTTATTTGCCACTGTTCTCTTTGGACCCTTACGTGTTCTGGCATTTGTTTTTGTCTTCTGTCCACGAACCGGAAGTCCTTTACGGTGACGGATACCTCTGTAGCATCCGATCTCCTGTAATCTCTTGATGTTAAGAGCGATCTCACGTCTTAAATCACCTTCTACAACCTGTGTTGCATCGATTACTTCACTGATTTTCTTTACTTCATCGTCTGTTAAATCACGACAACGAGTATTAGGATCAACCTTAGCCTCTGCTAAGATACGAGTTGCACTTGGTCTTCCAATACCATAGATATAAGTAAGTCCAATCTCAACACGTTTGTCTCTAGGTAAATCAACACCTGCAATACGAGCCATTTTTTATTCCTCCGTTTTCTTTGTGTAGCCATTTGTGACTACCAGTTACTAATTGATTGGGGCGCAAACACAAAAGCACCCGACCGGATAAGCATCCGGTTTGTCCGATACTCGATTGACTTTCGTCCCTTCTCGGTATCAATAAGTAATGTCCGTAGGCTCTCTACGTTCCATTATCTTGATCAGTGCATAATGACGGTATGCACTGCAGCCGCTTTCTAGTTAGGATAAATTCCTATGGTCGTTAATTTGAATTAACCCTGAACCTGTTTGTGTTTTGGATTCTCACAGATTACTCTGATCTTTCCTTTACGTTTGATGATTTTGCATTTTTCGCAAATCGGTTTTACTGATGATCTAACTTTCATGTTAAACCCTCCTTTCAAAAAAGACCGTTTTACATTATAGCAC
>JAGKTY010000051.1 GCA_021153185.1 Lachnospiraceae bacterium | reverse complement strand
TGCAAATTTCGCCCGACCGGTGTGAGCCTTTCGCTTGAAACGGTGTGAGCATGTTGGGCCACCGGTTTATCTGTGCGGAACATCGGTGTGCAGATTTGTTGTGGTATAGTTTTCTCGTAGTAAATACGAGAAAGGAGCATGCAATTATGCAAAACTGTACTACAATTCTTGGAATCATAGATATGCGTCAGCGTGGCATATCCTATGACGATTGCCGCAGTCGTTACAAAGTCGGCTGCAGCACCATTACTCTGATCATGAACCGGTTCAAAGAATCCGGTAAAGATCTTGATACGCTGAAACAAATGCCGGCAGAGGAAGTGGAACATCTATTCTTTCCGCCGGAGAATCTCCGCAGAAAAGATGATTCTGTCATGCCGGATTATCAGGCGGTCTATGACCGGCTGACGATGCCTGGAAGTAAAGCAAATCTCTTTTACCTGTGGCTGAAGTACAAGAAGGACTGTCCTTCCGGTTATCAGTACACACAGTATTGCCTGTATTTCAAACGCTTTGTCGAAAAGCATTATGGATCGGAAGCAGTCAGCATGGTAGTGGAGCGAATTCCCGGAGAGAAGGTTTACATCGACTGGGTCGGTGATCAACCGGAAATCCTTGTGGATTCATCTACCGGCGAAATCAAAAAGGTGCATTTTTTCGTTACTACGGTTGGAGTAAGCAACCTTGTTTATGCCGAGGCCTTTGAGGACGAAAAACTGCCCAACTTCATTGCAGGTACTGTCCATGCATTGGAAGCCTATGGCGCAGTGCCTAAATATCTTGTGCCTGACAACTTAAAAACGGCAATCACCAAGCATACAAAGGATGAGCTGGTAATCAATAGTGCCTATCAGGATCTCGAGAACTTCTACGATGTAGTGATCCTTCCACCTCCCCCTCGTAAACCAAAGGGTAAACCAACAGTGGAAAAGTACGTTCAGTTTCTGGAGACACATCTGTTGGAAGACCTGAAAGAAAAGGTCTATTACAGTATCGAAGATATCAATCGTGATGTACGGCAAAAAATAGCGGTCATCAACAACGACAAAAGGACTTCCCAGTCCCTTTCCAAGATGGAAAGCTTTCTTCGATATGACAAGCCACAGATGAAGCCACTTGCCGGTGAATCCTTCCTGCTGTGTGATTATAAATACTTTGCCCGTGTACCGAATAATTACCATCTGTTGTACGATGACCACTATTATTCAGTATTGTACACGTATTACAACCAGCCTGCAATTCTTAAGGCTACAATGGCAGAAATACGCATCTGTGACCGGAATAACAAGCTGATTTGTACTCATAGAAGATCTTACAAGGATTTTCCAAAGTACATCACCAAGCCGGAACACATGGCACCTGGGCACCAGTACTACAAAGAAGTAAACTCTAAAGATGGTGCTTATTACAGACGCTGGGCTTCAAGCATCGGTCCATATATGATCAAACTTATTGATGCCGTACTGCTTGCACCACAGCACGAAGAACAGGCCTACAACAGCTGTAACGGCATTCTTCACATGTGTAAAAATCAATCCAAACTCATGCTGGAAGACATCGCAAAAACATGTGTGGAAAGTAATGCATGCCGGTATTCCTATTTCAAAAAGCTCCTGAAAAATATGCAGGATAATCATTCGGTGACAAATACATCCTCACTCCCTGAGCATAATAACTTACGCGGGAAGGAGGCGTATCGATGATAAACAAAACTCAACTTTCCATAGAGGACTATGAAATCTGCAACAAGCTCAAAAGCATGCGGTTCTCCGGTATGGCAGAAGCTCTTGAAGAAGTGTTTGAGGATCCAAACGCAGAACTTCTTCCGTTTAGAGAAAAAATACAGCGTATAGTGGATGCGGAATGGAATTTGCGCTATTCCAAGAAGCTGAACCGTTTTATCAAAAAAGCAACCCTGAAATATCCCGCTGCTGATCTGGATGATACGATTTATAATCCGGAACGACAGCTTGATGTACACATCATAGAAGAACTTTCCAAATGCGAATGGATTGATCAGGGAAAAAATCTTGTTATTACAGGTAAAACCAGTTCCGGTAAAAGTTATCTTGCCAATGCGCTTTGTATTTGTGCGCTGCGGCAGTTTAAGACAGCCCGTTACATGAAGGCAAGCCAGTTGATAAATGAACTGTCCAAAGCTGAAAAGCTGGATACTTATCAGGAAGAACTAAATCTGTTTGCAGGCTATGATCTTCTTGTTGTTGATGACTTTGGATTGATGAACATGGATGTTAATAAATGCCGAAACCTGTTTGAGGTATTCGACAGCCGGGATCCTCATAAGTCAATCCTTGTAATCTCTCAGTTCCCCGTATCTGCCTGGTACGATATGTTTCAGGATCATACTTATGCAGAGGCGTGCCTTGCACGCATGCTAAGTGGAGCCTACCGCTTGGAGATGAATGGTAAGAACATGAGAAATATGGAACCTATTAACAAGTAACAACAAACGGATAACGCACCGCTGGTGCGAGCCTCTTACACCGCTGACGCGGGAAAGGGGCTCCGTTTATCCGAAATGTGCATGTAGACTTGTTTTTTCAAACAATTATGAAAAAATATGATTCTGATCATATTATATTGAATCGTTTTAGATGTAATACATATTTTTTAGAACCGGAGGGGAGGATACTTGAAATTCCGCCGGAGTTTCAACAACCGTTTCAACCACATCCGAAGTATAATGTAAAACTTGCTAAATTAGAGAATTATATCATAGAGAAATACAATCCTTATGTAATCGATTTATCTCAATATTTTATGGGCGATGCAAATCTTTGGGATAATATTCAAGGGGCTCATTTTGAAAAAGAATTTTATAGAGAAACCTTTGACCAGATTAAGAGAATTGTAAAAGGGGAGACGGATAAGAGATACTACTCGGAGCCGGACTTTTTTAATGAAGCAAGGAGAGGATTTGAGGAAGACAAAAAGAGAAAATTTGATATAGAGTATAATATGAATTTAATGTTTGAACTTATGGACAAGCATGATATGCTTTGGCTTAATATTTTGGATAAACTATGGGTTTATGCACCGGATGATCCCAGAGTGATACAATACGTTAACAAAGTAAAAGAGCTTAGTTAAAAAGTAATTGCATTCAAGAACTAATACATATATCAGCTAAAATCAAAGCAAAATAAAGATAAGCTGAAAAGAATTGATTTTTAGCATTGTTTCGGCTAAAATTTAATTACAGTAAACATTAGCCGAAAGAAGGTTGTGGTTATGAACTATATAACAAGAAATTTGGAGAATGTAGTAAGTCAGGTTACAAAGGAATATCCGGTTGTTTTGGTTACCGGACCGCGACAGGTTGGTAAGACAACCATGCTTCAGAAATTGATGGAAGGTACAGACAGAGGATATGTTACACTGGATGATTTGAATGAAAGAAATATTGCAAAGACAGATCCGGAATTGTTTTTGCAGTTGCATAAACCGCCGGTGTTGATTGATGAGGTTCAGTATGCACCGGAATTATTTACTTATATCAAAATGCAAGTGGATAAAAATCATGAGCCCGGAGCGTTTTGGCTGACCGGTTCCCAGGTGTTTAAATTTTAGAAGAAAATCAATACGACTACATGATTGCCCTTTTTGCATAGTAAACAAATTAATATGTTGACAACAAAATAAAAACCTCTATACTAATTGTATGGAGGTTTTTATTTGTGAAAAATGAAAGAAACGCCGGACGAAAATCCAAAATTAATCATACAGAGCTTGAAGAGATAAAGAAACGTATCGCAAATGGCGAAAAGGTTGCGCATCTTGCGATAGAATATGGCATGAGTAGGCAGGCTCTTTATAAAAAAATCAAAGAAGACGATGCAATATTTAAAATAGACTATTTGATTGATGGTGTGTGTGCTACGCAGATAGAAGTTGATACAAAGCGTGAGCGGATACAAGTTATCAATTATGCGAGACAGATTTCGAAGAGGGCATTTGGAGTAAAACAGAATCCTGATTGGGATGATTTTGCAGATTTCCTTCTTGGGCAATACATTATCGCAAGGAGTGATGGGGAAGCAATTCATAGACCTATTTTGTGTTTTGACCAAAATAAAGATTCTTTTTTAATTGAGGAGATGCTTGGTGGCAATCTGCAAGTGGATGAGAGTCAACAGGTGCCGAAAGTTCACTTTCGGTTTGAAAAGAAAGACATTTTGTATACAAGAACAGATACAGATGGGTTTCAGCTAAAAGCCCTATCAAGTGACAGAAAGTGGTTTGTTAAATCACAGGCGATTCTTGGCGGGAAGTGTATGGATGATTGGGCAGTTGAGATCATTGCTTCCGATTTGTGCAGACAGCTTGATATTCCATGCGTGTACCAGAGAGAATGCGTATTTGTGTATGGCAGCAGGAGCTATAAAGGAGTTTATTCGGAAAATTTCGAACAGGATGGATACAGCTTCATATCTTTTGAAAGTCTGCTTGAACGAAACGGTATGTCATCAAGGGACGAAGCGTTTATAAAGCTTGCTGCAATTGATAAGCTAAAATGGTGTGCCAAAATGCTTTCACAGTTAGGAGGGCTTTCCTATGGGGATACACAAAAATATATGCTGGATCTTGCGCTAATTGATTGCCTGGTTGGAAATGTGGATCGCCACACAAGAAATTTTGGCTTGTTTTATAATGTGTTAGATAGAAAGTATGAAGTACCGATGATTTTTGATAACGGCATGGGGCTGTTTGAACACGATTGCTACGAGTATGCCTCATACGAGGATGCTATGAGGTCGGTATATGTAGCGCCTTATGGAGAGGATCCGTTTGAAATGATTCGGATGCTGGATGAGGAGTTTTCGTTGCGAAAAATATATCCAAAACTGACGGAGTTTGTATACAAACCACATTTGCAAAAACCATTTGCTGTGGAGTACATGGAGAGGATGAGAAAGATATGGCAGAACTAAGGCTGATTCAAAATATGCAGGGAATTCTATATTATTTAGATACGCCACTACTTGATTTTGCAATCAGGGATAGGGAGTTAATCAAAGCAAAAGACTTAAGCTGTGGAAAGCTATATCCATGGGAACTGGCCATGTACGGCGTAAGTTATGGGAATATCAATGCTTTTTTTCAGCGCAGAACGATGAAGGAAGGATGTATGCTTTATCGGGAACATCTGGAAGCAATCGGTATGGAAAAGTTTGATTTTGACAGGTACATCATGTTAAACAATGGAAATAATCACCTGGATAACTATTGGGTTAAGTTTGAAAATTTTGGCGCAAGATGCTTTGAAGAATTGCTATAAGGACCAAAATATTCGCTATAACTTGATGGAAATATTGAATTGGGCTAAAATATTAGCAAGATTACTTTATTGCAAAAAATAGGATTAAACAGGACAAGGGCAAGGAGAATTGCTTTAGAAATAGAGGAGTGCGTCCGAAATATGTTGTGGGAGTACATTAGATAACATATGAAAAATGAATTACAAAAAGGCTTATTAAACTGGTATCCATTTGTAGAGGGGACGGTTGCTCTTTGCATTGGTAAGGCAAGTGAGCTTTTTACAAAGGAATTACAATCACATAACATACTGGTGTTTTCGGAGACGGAGGCGTCTGAAAATTCTGTTGACTATATTATTGTGATGGATGTGCTTGAGTCAAGCAAGGACCCTGTGGAATGTTTGAAAAAATGGAGGTCATATCTTAAGCTGGAGGGGCACCTTTTTTTAGCAGTTGAAAACCGCATGGGACTTCGGTATTTTGCGGGCGACAGAGATGCCTTTACAGAGCGGGTGTTTGATGGAGTCGAGGGATATCGTAACCTGTCTGATGTTGATATGAATTATCTAAAAGGGCGTAACTATGCGCAGTATGAGCTGCAAGAAATGATTGAGGCAGCAGGGCTTTCGCCGTTCTTTTATTCTGTGCTTCCGGGACTGGAGATGCCACAGCAAATCTATGCTGAGGATTATCTGCCGCAGGAGGAGTTGGAGATACGCTATACACCGCTTTATCATAATCCTGGTACCGTCTTTCTCGAGGAAGGGAAGTTATATGACAGCATCATCAAAAACGGAATGTTTCACCGGATGGCAAATGCGTATCTGATTGATTGCCGGATTGGGGAGGCGTCAAGTGAGATTGATTTTGTGACGACCTCCATGGATAGAGGACGCGAGAAGGCTACGGCAACGATTCTATACAAGGATAAAACAGTGGAGAAGAAAGCGCTTTATCCGGAAGGAAATGTTGCGATAGAGACGCTTCTTACAAATACGCAGGCGCTTGCAAACAGAGGGATTTCGGTTGTGCCGATGCAGTCAGACAAACCCGGCAGCTGTAAGATGCCGTATATCAAAGCAGAGACAGCACTGACGTACCTGCGTAGACTTATTTATGAAGACAAAGAGAAGTTTGTGGAAGAAGTGGACCGGTTTATACAGATGATTCTGCAGTCGTCAGAAGAATCAAAGAATAAGCCCGCAGATGCACTTGGTAAATATTATGAAAATGCATATATTGATATGGTGCCGCTTAACTGTTTTTACATAGATGGTAAGTTTGTGTTCTATGATCAGGAATATGTTGAGCATGATTATCCGGTTAATGTGGTGATTGTGCGCGCAATCGATATCATTTACATGGGCGATACAAGCATGGAGATGCTTGTGCCGAAAGCACACCTATTTGCGAGGTACAACATTAACGAAAAATTAGATGCATTACGTGGCATGGGGGATTTGTACATCCAAAAGCTTCGCAACCGGGATACATTAGATGAATTTAATGTTGCGCATAGAGCCGATACAACCGTAGTCAATTCCAATCGCCTCCGCCTTAGTTATTCGGAAAAAGAGCACAAAGCATTGTTTCGGGATATTCTTCCAAAAAGCGGAGAAAAGGTATATATTTTTGGCGCAGGTCAGTGGGCACGAAAGTTTATTGCTACTTATGGCGAGCAGTGTGACATAGTTGGTGCACTCGACAATAGCGCACATAACCGGGGCGGCGAGATTGCCGGTGTTCCGATTTTGGATCCCGCCATTTTGAAAGAACTGGACAGTGCTTCTTACAAAGTTATCATATGTATCAAATATTATGCGTCCATTATTCTGCAGTTGAGAAGCTATGGTGTCACTTCGTACAGTATTTTTGACCCGTATTATGAGGATGAGGCGCAGTTTTGCGCACCGGTTACATTAAATCCGATCGAAGAAGTATCAGCCAAGGAAGAGCGTGATACAGAGCAGCAAACAGAGAAAAAACCATACCACATAGGCTACAATGCAGGTGTTTTTGACTTGTTCCACATTGGTCATCTTAATATCCTGCGCCGTGCCAAGGAGCAGTGTGATTACCTTATCGTCGGTGTTGTTTCCGATGAACAGGCGTCGAAAAGTAAAAATAAGAGTCCATATATCAATGAGAAGGAGCGTTTGGAGATTGTAAAGGCTTGTCGGTATGTGGATGAAGCATTTATTTTGCCATATGGGGCATCCGGGACGCGTGATGTCTTTAAGAAGTATCGTTTTGATGCACAGTTTTCGGGAAGTGATTATGCGCACGATCCATATTGGCTATCGGAGCAGAAGTGGCTTAGGGAGCATGGTTCGGATCTGGTCTTTTTCCCATATACGCAGTCTACAAGTTCGACGAAACTAAAGGATGCGATCGAGAAACCGGCAAATGCGAAGGATACAGAATGACATGGCGAATATGATCCTAAATGTGAGGGAATCCCCGGTTTTGGTTATTCATGGAATGAGATAGTTTTGCTTGCAAAAACACTTGGGAATGCGTTATACTAAAATTAACTATAGGCTATACTCGAAAGGAGGTTCTTATGGCAGCAATTCAAGGAGTAGGAAGCTACGCTAGTAGCAGTAATATATATGGACAGATTGCAAGTGGCAAACGGATTAATTCCGCAGCAGATGATGCGGCGGGGCTTGCAATTGCGGGGAAGCTTGAAAAAGAAGACAGAGGTCTGACGCAGGGAGCTGAGAATGCGCAGGAAGGTATTAGTGCAATCAATATTGCAGATGGTGCGCTTGACCAGATTAATGATAGCCTTTCTCGTATTTATGAGTTAAGCCTCAAAGCATCCAATACATTTATGTATGGAGATGAAGAGCGTGGCTACATGCAAGAGGAAGTAGCAGGTCTTTTAAAGGGCATTGAGGATATTGCATCTCGTACCAATTATAATGAGAAGAATTTGTTAGATGGAAGTGCCGGAGATATGGAGATTGCCACCAAGACAGATGGTACAGGTGAGATGCTTCGCATGCCGGATTCAACTCTTGCATCGCTAGGACTCGATGGGTATGATTTAACGGGTGATTTTGATATTTCCAAAGTTACAGACGCTATGAAATCCATTGTGGGTTCCAGAAGCGATCTTGGAGCGCAGAGTGTATCTCTTGCGTATACCAAGAATTACAACCAGCTTGCTTCAGAGAACACGCTAAGCTCTCGTAGTAAGCTTGAGGATTTGGATATTCCGCAGGCAATCAGTGACAAAAAGAAAAAAGAGCTCCTGATGAATTATTCACTTATGATGCAAAAGAAACGGCAAGAAGATGAGGAGCGTAGAGCAAACGCAATGTTCCAGTTTTAAAAAAATAATAAAAAAATTCAAAAAAAGGGTTAAGTATTTTTAAATCCCTCCGATATATGTAGTGTAAGTCAGAAAGAACTTACAGAATAACAAAGAATATTAAACATGAGGTTTAGGATAGAAAAGGAAAGCGGAACGGATGCCGCACACATATCAAGGAGGAAAATACTATGGTAGTACAACACAATCTTACAGCAATGAACTCTAACAGAATGTTAGGCATCACAACAAGTTCTCAGGCAAAATCAACAGAGAAGTTATCTTCAGGTTACAAGATCAACCGTGCAGCAGATGATGCAGCAGGACTTGCTATTTCTGAGAAAATGAGACGTCAGATGAGAGGTCTTACACAGGCTTCAGCAAATGCACAGGACGGTATCTCTTGTGTACAGACAGCAGAAGGCGCTCTTGCAGAAGTTCATGATATGTTACAGCGTATGAATGAGCTTGCTATCAAAGCTTCTAACGATACAATGACATCTGCAGACCGTGGATACATCAACTCAGAGGTACAGGCTCTTGTATCTGAGATTGACCGTGTAGCTAGTACAACGACATTCAACGAGCAGAACTTATTAGATGGTTCATTTACCGATAAAAAACTTCAGGTTGGTGCTGAGAAAGGTCAGTTCATCGGTATTTCAATCGTAGCTATGAGATCTTCTAAGATTGGTTTAAGTGGCGTAAGCGTTGGTGGTACAGTTAATACAAACGCTCAGAATGCAATCACACAGATTAAGGCAGCACTTGCTTCTGTATCAAAACAGCGTTCAGATCTTGGTGCTGTTCAGAACAGATTAGAGCATACAATTAAGAACTTAGACAACGTAGTTGAGAATACAACAGCAGCTGAATCAGCAATCCGTGATACAGATATGGCTACAGAGATGGTTAGATACTCTAATAACAACATCCTTGCTCAGGCAGGTCAGTCAATGTTAGCTCAGGCAAATCAGTCTAACCAGGGTGTTCTTTCATTACTTGGCTAATCTAAATCAATATAAAATAATAAGAGGGTTGACGATATGTCAACCCTTTTTTTGGGTTGAATGGAGCATATGATGAAGGTATTGTTTTTAGAATGGAAAAGCTTTGGCAATGAGTACATGTTAGAAACTTTGGCAAAGAAAGGGTTTGAGGTTGTACGTTTCCCGTTTCCGCGAGAGTCTGAAAATACACGAAATAGTGAACATTTAGCAACTTCAATCGCGACAGAACTACTAAAAGGCGGATATACGCAGGTGTTTAGTTTTAATTATTTCCCGGTTGCGGCTATTGCGTGTAAGGCGTGCAAGATTCCGTATGTGGCATGGGTATATGACAGTCCATTTATCCAATTGTATTCTCAGACAATTCAGTATGAGACAAACCACGTGTTTTTGTTTGATAGTACGGAATGTGCAAGACTCAAGGCACTTGGAGTTGATACAGTAGATTTTTTGCCAATGGCTGGTGCTGATAAGTGGTATGACAAGATGGTTCCCAATAAGGAACATCACCAAAAATATGATTGTGATATTGCGTTTATCGGTTCAACCTATATGGAAGAAAAACAGCATATGTTTCGGCACTTAAAGGATCTGGATCCTTACACGAAGGGATATCTCGATGGGGCAATGCAGATGCAAAAGGGATTGTATGGCTGTAATTTTCTAGAGCAGATTTTGACACCTGACATCGTGGAAAATATGCGCAAGGTTTGTCCGGTGCAGAGCAATGGGGACGGCTTTGAGACGGTGGAGTGGATTTTGGCAAGATATTTCTTAGACCGCAAGGTAACCGCAATGGAGAGGCAGGAAATACTTGAATTACTTTCTGATAGATATTGCGTCAATTTATATACACCGGAAAAAACGCCACAGCTACCGAAAATTCACAATAAAGGAAAAATAGATTATTATTTGGATGCACCATATGCGATGAAATGTGCAAAGATTAATCTGAATATTTCACTGCGTAGCATTGTGGATGGAATTCCACTTAGAGCCTTTGATATTATGAGCGCGGGTGGATTCCTTATGACGAATTATCAGGCAGATTTTTTGCAATTTTTTGTACCGGATGAAGATTTTGTATATTTTGAAGATCTGGGTAAGCGCTAAATAAGTTGGTGCCTTTCGGCACAGTTATAATCCATGAGATAATGAACTCCATATAGTTATGCGAGTTATAGTAATGCGTAGTAACGT
>JAGKTY010000050.1 GCA_021153185.1 Lachnospiraceae bacterium | reverse complement strand
TTGCAGGATCACCTCCCTGACTGCCGGATGAATGATTCCGCCTACTGCCCTGCGCTTTTCCTCACTGCCAAACATGGTTTCTGCCATCTTTTTGTTGTCGATACTTCCGTCCTCTGCAAGGATCTGCTCTCCCAACAGCTCGATCAATAGCCTGTAGCAGGGCTGTCCCGGCTTTTTCAATTCATTTGCCGCCACGTCAGCAAGCAGGACTTCTGCATGATATGTATTCTGCAGGTAGGACAGGATCGCAGATTTTCCTGCTCCTACCCCGCCTGTGATCCCTATGATTTTCATCCTGTAACCATTCTCCTTATGATGCTTTTCTTTCTATTTTGCCTCGTACCAGTTGCTTCCCGTATGCACATCAATCTCGAGTTCGACAGCCAGTGCTGCCGCTCCCTTCATATGCTCTGTCAGGATATTTTTCACCGTGTCAATCTCATCTTCGTAGACCTCAATCAACAGTTCATCGTGTACCTGCAGAAGGATTCTGCTCCTTAAATGCGCCTGCTGCATTGCATCAAACACCCGAATCATGGCAATCTTCATGATATCCGCTGCCGTACCCTGGATCGGCGCATTCATTGCCACGCGCTCCCCGAACTGTCTCTGCATATAGTTGGAACTGGACAGTTCCGGAATCGGGCGCTTTCTGTCATACAGAGTGCGGCTCTCCCCCGTCTCCTTTGCCGATGCGACGGCGTCGTCCAGAAAACGCTTGATGCCGGGATAGGTTTCAAAATACTGGTTGATATAGCCTTCCGCTTCCTTCCGGCTGATACTCAGATCCTGCGAAAGCCCGAAGGAGCTGATGCCGTATACAATCCCGAAATTCACCGCCTTTGCGTTTCTTCTCTGCAGATCCGTCACCTCCTCAAAGGGAGTGTGGAACACCTTTGAAGCCGTGCTTCTGTGGATATCCTGCGATATTCTGTACGCCGCAATGAGCTCCTGATCCTCCGACATATGTGCCAGGATCCTAAGCTCAATCTGGGAATAATCCGCATCCATAAAGACATAGCCTTCCCTTGGCACAAAAACCTTGCGTATCATCCTTCCAAGTTCCATGCGCATGGGAATGTTCTGCAGATTCGGCTCTGTAGAGGAAATCCTTCCGGTTGCCGTGATCATCTGGTTGAAATTGGTATGAATCCTTCCGTCCTCTCTGATGTAGTCTGCAAGCCCGTCCGCATAGGTGGACTTCAGCTTCGCAAGTCCGCGGTACTCTAAGATATCCGCGACAACAGGATACTCCGGCGCCAGTTTTTCCAGCACATCCGCCGCCGTGGAATAACCTGTCTTCGTCTTCTTGCCGCCCGGAATGCCCATTTTCACAAACAGGATTTCACCAAGCTGTTTTGGCGAATTGATATTAAACTGCTCGCCGACCTGTTCGTAAATGGATTGCTCCAATTCATCGATACGTACGCCAAGTTGTTGTCCGTACTCTTTGAGCGCTTCTGCGTGCACACAAACGCCGTTTTGCTGCATATCATAAAGCACATACGTCAGTGGCATTTCTATCGTATCAAACAATTCTTTCTGATTGCTTTCAATCAGTGCATGAAGCAGCTTTTCATAGACCCGGTCAGCCACATAACTATACCCACAAGCATATGTTACAAACAGTTCCTCCTGCTCCGTTAGTGCCTTCTTCAAGGTACTTTTGCCAAATAAAGTTGCTCTGTCCTTTGGCATCACACCAAGGTATTCATTGGCAACATCTTCAAGCGTGTACTCACTGTGAAGCGGATTCATCAGGTACGCTGCAAGCTTGCAGTCAAACACCCCATCGATACAATCTGTTCCGAAATATGCATAGCTGTTTTTGGCATCAAAAGTAAGCATTGGCAAACTTTCTTTTGTGCGCTTCTCTGTCAGCTTGGCGAACGCATCTTTTAAATACGCCTGCGTCACAAGCCCATCCGGCAGCACAAACAAATTCCTGTCATCAAACGTGAGCGCAATGCCAAGCAGCTGCCCATCCTCTTCAAAAATATGATAAGCAAGGCGCCCTGCTTCCCCAGCCGATGTGAAAACATCTGTCACCTCATTCAGCTCGCGTAGCGTCTGACAATCAAGCGATTCAGACGTTGAAACAGTTTCATCAAATCTTGATAACAGATTTTTAAAGCCAAGTGAAACAAACAGCTCATACGCTTGTGGCGTAAACAGCTCACCGACCTTGGCATCCTCAAAAGAATACGCAATATCTGCCGTTACACATATCGTTGCAAGCTTTTTGCTTAAGTCCGCAAGGTCCCTGTTCTCAATGAGTGTCGCCTTGATGCTCTTTTTGGTTATCTCCTCGATATGTTCGTATATCCCGTCAATGGAGCCGTATTTAACCATAAGCTCCGTGGCGGTTTTTGGTCCTACTTTTGGTACGCCAGGGATATTATCTGCCGTATCTCCCATCAGTGCTTTGAGCTCAATAAACTGATGCGGTGTCACTTCATATTTTGCAAGCACATCCTTTGCGTAAAAATCATTGATTTCGGTCTTTCCGCCCTTTGTCGACGGAATCCGGATTTTGATATTGTCTGAGGCAATCTGCAGAAGGTCTCTGTCTCCTGACACAAGCGAAACCTGCATGCCCTCCTTTTCGCCTGCTTTTGCAAGCGTTCCCAAAATATCATCCGCCTCAAGCCCTGCCTGCTCGATTGTGAAAACACCCATCGCATGTAATACCTGCTTCATCAGCGGCACCTGCTCACGCAGCTCCGGCGGCATCGGACTTCTTGTACCCTTGTATGCCTCGTACATTTCATGGCGGAATGTTTTGGCGTGCACATCAAATGCAACCGCCAGATAATCCGGCACCTCTTCTGCCAAAATTTTGAACAAAATATTTAAAAATCCATACACAGCATTTGTATGCTGACCGGTCGGACTTGTCAAATCCGGAAGTCCGTAAAATGCTCTGTTTAAAATACTGTGTCCATCAATTAATACTAATTTTTTACTCATATCTACATAAATCCATAAAACAAAACAATCGCAATAATCACGAGCGAAAGCACTTCAATTGTAACAAGACCAAAGCGAATCCATCTGCGGTTCTTTTCATGATGCTCCGCAAGTGATAACATTTCACCCAGTTCCCTATCCAAATCAAACGTTTCACCCTGTTCAAGCCGGTTAATCCCCTCTGTTGCAAGATACTGGATTTTGATTTCCTCCATGCAATCAGGACATTCGTTTAGGTGCCTTAAAAATGATTTGATTTTTCGTCCTTCCAATTCCCCGGAAAAAAATAGAGGAATTGCTTTTGTGGTATCTTTACAATCCATAAAGTAACCTCCGCATTTCCTCTATTATATCAAATTCACTATGTGATTGCTATACAAAAATAGACGTCACCCTAGTTTCTGTATTTTTGGATAAACGCATATGTTTTGTGCATAATATCATGCATGTTTGCAAGATCTGTCAGCACCTCTCCCGTTTCCAGGCTATGATTGGTTTCAGGATAGCAGAAATTCGCTTCGCACCATTTTTCGCTACACAGTTTGATGGATTCCAAATCTGTCCACGGATCTTTTGTTCCGTAAAACGCAACTGCATGGTTTGCACGGTTTAAAAAAGTCTGCTTGAGCGGCGTATACAAAATATTGACTGCCTCAATCCCAAGCGCTGACTGTACAGCTAAACTCACAACCGTACCAATGCTCTTGGATACAAAAATAACCTGTTTATAATCTGAGAATGCAATTCCCTCGAGTTGCTTCATCGCATCTGATTTTGCAATTTGAAACGCTTCCATCATTTTCATCTCATCATTCATGATGTTTTTGGGTAATTCACTGTATGAGATGCATACAAGCTCAGCTCCAATCGACAAAAGCAATTTACGGGAATAATACAACAGTGGCTTATCGACATGATAGCCCACTCCCGGCACAATAACCGCAAGTATATCATGGTTTTTTTCTTCATATTTGTTCATAAAAGACTCCTTTTCATATACAATTGATTCAAGTGCACTTTTCACAACATTTATAGTATATCATTTTTGTGTCCATTTCATTAAAAAATACGTTTTTGCCCCAAAAACAAACAAATTCCGTTTGAAATCATATAAAAAAGCCCTCTCGTAAAAAGAAGGCTTTCTTAATCCTATTCACATTTATTCTGCTGATTTCAAACATTCATTTAGTATAATGACTCATCAATTTTAACGACTGTTCCTGCTGTTCCCTTAATCCAGAAACCATCTGTTGTGTCAATGTCAGCGGAATCCTTTGGATACTGCTCACTAAAAACCGGGAACAAGTCCATATTGTCTTTTACATCAATTGAATCGCCAAATGCAAACTCAGCTTCCGTCGCATTCTCAGTCGTACTCCAGCCAATCACAGTACCTTGACTTACCAGGATATCAGAGTAATCCTTGCCTGCCTCATCCTGCAAGCCTAATACAGAATAACTGCCGTTCACATTAACTGTCACATAAAGCAGTAATCCAAAGTCCTCCGGCTGAAACTCCGTTTCTTCCTCAGTCGCAATCGGCATGTACATAAATGCCGGTCCATTGCTTCCCGTATAAAGCCTGTATCCTTTTGCTGCATCCTCATCAATCGGTTTGACAAGCATTTCATTGTTACCCAAATCTTTAACGATCTCAACCTCTGTCGCACCTACATTCGAGCCCTTAAAAAATTTCATAATAGGCTGGCCGATATACTCAGGCAGTGTTACTTTATCACCGGCTGCTGCACTCATTTCTTCATTTGCGCAATTTTTGAAGCGGATTTTGACATCTCCTGCCGGCTTGCTTTCTTCTTTTGGTTCTTCTTGCTTTGGTTCTTCTTCCTTCGTAGCATCCTCTTTTGCTACATCAGTTTTCACATCATCCTCTACGACCGCAACAGTTTCTTCCTGCGTAATCTCATCGGTCACTTCTTCCGGCGCTTCTCCGTTTGCCTGCTGTGCTGCCTTTGCAGCTTTCACCTTGTCAAGATCGCCCGTCTCATAGGCGATAATTGTATGCTTCTTTCCGCATGCAGATAACAGAAACGCCGACAATATCAGCATGCAAATCGTCGCATATTTTCTCCTTATATGATTCATGATGTCCCCCCCAGACACAAATTCCACCGGAAATGCACCGTCTGCTCATATGTATGGCGATTGCCCTCCCGATTACAAAAAACTACATTTATAATTATATCAAATAACAAGGAAATATTGTAGCCTTATTTTATAATTTTTCCAAAGAAAAGAATTCCCTCAAATTGTAATTTTTTTCTTGCGTAAAAGTCAAAAATATGCTAAACTAAAATTCGGTTGTGAGCCGGCGTGTCGGAATGGCAGACGAGGCAGACTCAAAATCTGTTGTGGGCAACCACGTATGGGTTCAAGTCCCATCGCCGGCATATTACTCTCTTGGATTACCAAGAGAGTTTTTTATTTTGTTTAAAATATGATTTACCAAAAATCCCTCCATGCACCATGGCACGGAGGGATTCATATTACTTCATGATGTTCGTTCAGGTAACTATCCTGTCCTAAAATTTCAAATTCTTATAAAAATCAAACTGATCAAATGTCGCAAAATAATCCTTTGGCGTCTCAGCACGACGGATTAACTGTACACTGCCGTCTTCTTTGAGCAACAACTCTGCAGATTTCAGTTTGCCGTTGTAGTTATAGCCCATTGCAAATCCATGTGCACCCGTATCATGGATGACAAGGTAATCTCCCATCTCAATCTCCGGAAGCATACGGTCTACCGCGAATTTATCATTGTTCTCACAAAGTGAGCCTGTCACATCATATTTGTGGTCACACACTGCATCTTCTTTTCCAAGCACTGTAATATGATGATATGCACCATACATCGCCGGTCTCATTAAGTTGACTGCACACGCATCGACACCAATATATTCCTTGTGTGTATGTTTCTCATGGATTGCCTTCGTCACAAGTGCACCATAAGGACCCATCATAAATCGACCCATCTCTGTGTAGATTGCTACATCACCCATTCCTGCCGGCACTAAGATTTCCTCATAAACCTTGCGTACTCCCTCGCCGATGGCACGAATATCGTTTGGCTCCTGATCCGGTTTGTACGGAATACCAACACCACCTGAGAGATTGATGAACTTGATATCTGCGCCCGTCTCTTCATGAAGCTTCACTGCCACTTCAAAAAGCTGTTTTGCAAGCATTGGATAATACTCATTTGTAACCGTATTGCTTGCAAGGAAAGCATGAAGTCCAAAGTTTTTGACCCCTTTTTCTTTCATGATTTTATAACCTTCAAACAACTGCTCTGTTGTAAAGCCGTATTTTGCATCACCCGGGTTGTCCATAATGCCGTTACTCATTTTGAACACACCGCCCGGATTGTAGCGGCAGCTTAACGTCTCCGGCAGTTTGCCGATTGTTTTCTCCAAAAAGTCAATATGTGTAAAGTCGTCTAAATTGATGATTGCACCCATTTTATTTGCATATGCAAACTCTTCTGCCGGCGTATCGTTTGATGAAAACATAACGAATTCTCCCGGTACACCGAGTGCCTCTGACAGCATCAGCTCTGTCTTTGAGGAACAGTCACAGCCACAGCCATATTCTCTCAAAATATCAATCAGAAATGGATTCGGCGTTGCCTTTACTGCAAAATACTCCCGAAAGCCCTTGTTCCATGCAAATGCCTCTTTGACTGCCTGTGCATTGGCTCTAATCGCTTTTTCATCATAGATATGAAATGGTGTAGGATATGTTTTTACAATCTCCTCAACCTGACTTTTGGTTACAAATGGTTTTTTGTTCATACTTGTTGTCTCCTCGTGTTTCTGATCGAATCCCGTACCGCCCTTGATACCATCAATCCAATTTATATGTAAAAAAATTATCTTTTAAGCAACTGAACACTCATATATTACACGTTTTCAATTTGCCAGTCAATCGGTGCAAGGCCTTTCGACACCAAAAATTCATTCGTTTGACTAAACGGTTTGCTCCCGAAAAAACCCCGGTACGCCGAAAGCGGACTCGGATGTGGGGATTTCAGAATCAAATGATTCGGATTATGAAGCATCGCAGCTTTTTTGCCTGCCGGCGCGCCCCATAAGAGGAACACAATTGGTCTGTCCTGCTTATCGAGCACCTCGATTGCGGCATCTGTAAACTGCTCCCAACCTTTTCCTTGATGGGAATTGGCCTGGTGTGCACGCACCGTCAGCACAGTGTTAAGCATCAGCACCCCTTGCTTTGCCCATTTGACAAGATATCCGTTGTTTGGAATGTAACATCCCAAATCATCCTGCAATTCTTTGTAAATATTGGCAAGCGACGGCGGAATTTCCACCTCCGGACGAACCGAGAAGCAAAGACCGTGCGCTTGTCCTACATTGTGATACGGGTCCTGCCCGATAATGACTACCTTCACCTCATGAAGCGGTGTCAGTTCAAATGCCGAAAAAATCTCCTCCGATGGCGGAAAAACGACCTGGGATTTATATTCCTCAACAACAAAACGGTATAAATTTTTATAATAATCTTTTGAAAATTCCGGTTTTAACGGCTCAAGCCAATCGTTACTTATTGCTGCCATACGTCCTCTACAATCTGACGGAAACGCCTTCTTTTCGTAAGTATTCTTTTACCTGTTTGATTTCAAGTTCTTTAAAATGGAATAAAGATGCCGCAAGTGCAGCCTCCGCTTTTCCCTCTGTAAGCGCATCCTTAAAATGCGAAAGTGTTCCTGCTCCGCCGGATGCAATGACCGGAATGGAAACATTTTCTGCAATCATTTTGGTCAGCTCAATATCATAGCCCGCTTTGGTGCCGTCGCAGTCCATACTTGTCAGGAGAATTTCTCCTGCACCAAGCTCACAGGCTTTCATCGCCCACTCCACGGCATCGATGCCCATATCGACACGACCGCCGTTTTTGTAAATATTCCAGCCGCTTCCATCTGCACGTCTTTTGGCATCTATCGCCACAACAACACACTGGCTGCCGAATTTGTCAGCCGCATCCGAAATCAGCTGTGGGTTCATGATGGCTGCCGAATTGACGGAAATTTTATCCGCTCCTTCCCTAAGGATTGCCTTAAAATCATCAACCGTGCGGATTCCGCCGCCGACTGTAAAAGGAATGAACACATTTTCCGCAACCTTGTGGACCATATCCACAACCGTATTTCTCGCATCACTTGATGCCGTGATATCAAGAAAAACCAGCTCATCCGCGCCGGCCTGATCATACGCCTTTGCACAGGCAACCGGGTCACCTGCATCGATTAAATCTACAAAATTTACACCCTTTACAACGCGTCCGTTTTTGACGTCAAGGCAAGGAATAATTCGTTTTGTATGCATGTTTAGTCCTCCCTGCCGATTTTTAAAAAGTTTTTGAGTATCTTAAGTCCCACATCAGAGCTCTTCTCCGGATGGAACTGACAAGCAAATACATTGTCTTTTTCAACAGAAGCATGAATATATGTCCCATAAGTCGTTGCCGCTTTGACAATCGATTCATCCTCAGCCTTCAGATAATAGGAATGGACAAAATACACATAGCTTTCCTCCGGAATGCCTTCAAAGAGTCGTCCTTTATTCGGATAGGTCAGCGAATTCCATCCGATATGCGGTATTTTGAGTCCTTCTTCATCCGGAATACGGACGATTTCTCCCTTCAGAATGCCAAGTCCTTCGACACCCTCTGCCTCATCACTCCGCTCAAACAAAAGCTGAAGTCCTAAGCAGATTCCCAAAAAAGGCGTGCCCTTCTCGACCACTTCCCTGATTACTTCAACCAGGCCATACGAATGCAGCTTCTCCATTGCATCCCCAAATGCACCTACTCCCGGGAGAATTACTTTTTCTGCCTGTAAAATTGTGTCCTTGTCGCGTGTGATCATCACATCTTCTCCAAAGGAAAGAAGTGCCTTTTCCACGCTCTTGATGTTTCCCGCATCGTAATCAATGATTGCTATCATATTTGTTCTCCAGTGATTGTTATAATATCTCAAATTATAGTGTAGCACGCCCCGTCTCTTGGCCACTACTCTGTTTCTTCCGGCAACAAATCCTCATAACCTTCTGTCCTGTTTTCTTCCGTTACATTCTCATCTGCTGTTTCCTGCTCGGCAGGGGCTTCCTGCTGCAGTCCTGCAATTGCATTACTTGAAATACCAAGTGTATCCATACCTACAATATTACGGATTGCAAGCGTGTAGTCAAGGTCTGAATCAAGTGCGATAATGTCTCTTGCCGTCTGTTCATCGAGTCCGTATGTTTCCTCAAGTTTTTCAAGCAGTTGCTCATATACCGCATCATATTCCTTCGTCATTTGATATTCTTCGGCCGTTCTCAAATCGTTGTCGTAGACAACAACGCCCTCAAGCAATGCATTTAACGCCTCATCCTCCATGTGAATTGCATGGAAATTTTCATATGCACTTAGTTTGCGCTGAATTTTTACAATCAGTTTTGATTTGTTAAACATGATCTGATCATTTTCATTCAGTTTTCTGCCGTACATATCCTGATATACGCGCAAATACTCTTTTTGATAGAATGCTTTTCTTGCCTTCGTTAATGTCAGAATATTTGGCAAAATCATCGTACATGCAATAATCAAAAGCATGATTGAGAAGCAGAGCACAAAAATACGCATAACCATCTTCTTTGGAAGTCTCTTTCCATCGTCAATTTCCGGCTCTTTTGGCTTTTTCTCTTTTTTCGGCTTCTTTTCTTTCTTTTTCTTTTTCTTCTTGTCTTTGCCTTCGCCTTCTTCTCCGTCTTCGCCTTCCATTTGCTTGATAATGGCTGCATTATCGTCCGCATCGGTTGCACCTTCTGCTCCCTCGGCGCCTTCTTGTGCTTCTTCTCCCTTTTTGCCCTTTTTCTTTTTCTTCTTTTTCGGCTTTGGTTCGTCGTCTTCCTCAACTTCCTTGGTCAACGTATCAAACAATTTTGCAAAGAAGCCCTGTTTTTGATTCTCCTTGGCATTCTTGTCAGGGATAGCATCGAGTGCAGAAATGCCAAGTGCCTCCTCGCCATCTTCTTCTACAAACTCAACTCCTTCGTCAAAGAAGTTGAACTCCGGATTTCCACCTGAAATTTCGTGGCTTGCTTCTAACAAATCAACTGCGCTTTCTTCTGCGCCATCAATCGCGATCTCACCTTCTAAATCATCCGGCAGGCTGTCTTTTGTATCCGCTTTCTCTTTCTTCTTTCCAAAGCCAAATAATGGTTTTTTCTCTTTCTTTTTCTTCTTTTTCTTTTTATTACCGGTCAGCTCATCCTTTACGGATTGATCATTTGCTTGCGTATCAATCTTTCCTACACTGATTGCATCCTCTGAATCAGCTGAAGTACCAGAAAGTTCTTTTTCAAGCATCTTATACATGTCTTCATCCGACATCTCGTCAACGGAATCAGAGTTGTTTAACAGCTGGTTAATTTCCGATATTTCCTCGTCTTCTGAGCCAAGTAATCCCAAAAGTTCAGACATATCTGCAGCAACATCCGCATCAATTTTTTCATCGTTTGGCTTATCTGAAATACCTAATAATGCGTCGATTTTATCCTGCGAAACAGCCGTTTCTTCTCCGGCTTCCTCAAGTAAACTCTCAAGAGAAATGGATTCTTCTTCCTCGGCTTGCTCTTCGGCTTCTTCTGCTGTTGGCTCTTCTGCCACTTCCTCAGCTGGTGTTTCTTCTACCTCAGCGACTTCTGCGGCTGGCTCCTCAGCCATTTCCACAGTAGACTCTACCTGTGCATCATCCACTTCTTCTGCCGGTGTTTCCTCTGCGCCTCCTGCAGCTGCAAACAATGCTGCGATCTCATCTGCTGACATCGCTTTATTCGGGTCACCCTGCGCTGCCAATTCTTCCAATGTTGGACCTGCTTCTGCGGCCGGT
>JAGKTY010000004.1 GCA_021153185.1 Lachnospiraceae bacterium | reverse complement strand
ACTTCCCGGGAAGTATGGCCATCTGCCAAAGTACCTATTTGGTTGTCTGATTAATAGTTTTCAGCGCGCACTTCAAAGAATGCCTGTGGATGATTACATACCGGACAAACCTCCGGTGCTTCGATTCCAACAACGACGTGTCCGCAGTTGCGGCACTCCCACATTGTCACGCCGCTTTTCTTAAACACTTCCATCGCCTCGACATTTTTGAGCAGTGCACGATAACGCTCCTCATGCATCTTTTCAATGGCTGCAACACCTCTAAACTGTGCTGCAAGCTCCAAAAAGCCTTCCTCCTCAGCATCTTTGGCCATTCGCTCATACATATCTGTCCATTCAGCATTTTCGCCTTCTGCCGCAGCAAGAAGGTTGGCCGGTGTATCTCCGAGCTCTCCAAGTGCCTTAAACCAAAGCTTTGCATGCTCTTTTTCGTTTTCTGCTGTCTTTAAGAACATTGCGGCGATCTGCTCATAGCCTGCCTTTTTGGCAACTGAAGCAAAATACGTATATTTGTTTCTTGCCTGTGACTCGCCTGCAAACGCCTCTCTTAAGTTCTTCTCTGTTTTTGTTCCTGCGTACTTGTTTGACATGTTATTTCCTCCATTTATTTGATTACTTTTTCAAAGTCTTCTGCCGGATGCTTACAAAGCGGGCAGATGAAATCAGCCGGAAGTTCTTCTCCGACATACTCATAACCACAAATCTTGCACCGGTAAACAGTCTGGCCGCCTTCTGTCTTTGCAGATTCCTGTGGCTTTGGTTTGATGTGATTCATATAGTATTCATAGGTTGCGGATGCGTCCTCAGAAAGCACCTCCATATCCGTGATTTCTCCGATAAACATCGTGTGTGAACCGAGGTCCTCTGTCTTTGTTACCTTGACAGAAATGTAAGCATTGGTCCCCTGCGTCACATAGAAAATACCATTTTCACCTCTCTTACAGTCCGTAAAATCAGCAAATTTGTCCACTTCCCTGCCTGTGTGGAATCCAAAATGCTCAAACAGGGAAAAGGTTGCCTTCTGACTGATGACGGAAACCGTAAACGCGCCTGTCTTTTGTATCATATCATGTGTAAAGTTAGCTTTATTCACGCAAATACTGATCTGATTTGGTGTTGAAGCTGCCTGAATAGCTGTGTTGATGATACAGCCGTTGTCCTTCTCTCCGTCTTTTGCGGTCAGCACAAACAGACCATAGCTCAGCTT
The DNA here is from genome assembly GCA_021153185.1 of Lachnospiraceae bacterium. GTDB lineage: Bacteria > Bacillota > Clostridia > Lachnospirales > Lachnospiraceae > SIG333. Next base: position 133,823 of record JAGKTY010000004.1, on the reverse strand, counting down.
ATACATTGCTTTTTTGTCCATTGAACGTTCCTCCTTTTGATCTCATGTTGCAGGTGACCATTCCTCAAAAGCGGAATCATCACCTTATATTGCTTTTATTAGTCTATACATTACATTATAAATCATTCTTTCTTTTCTCGCAAAGAAAAACTTGCGTTTTAAATACCAAAATCAAACCGTTTCATCGACGGCCGCACCCTTGATATCCTCTTCAACGAGCTTCATTTTTTGCATCATATCCTTGATTTCCTGCTGTGCATCGCCTAGCTCACTTTCGATATTTGCCACCTGCTCTGTTCCTTCCAGAATATGTTCGGTAAGCTCCTCATTTTCCTTCTTCTTTTCGCGCGTGCGATCTATCTGCTCCTTGATTGCTTCCTGTTTTTCCTTCTCTGCTTTGGCTTTCTCTTCTGTCTCCTCCTGCTGCTCATCCACATGGTCTTTTGCGTCTTCCATGAGCATACCGGTAATTTCCCTGGATGACTCCTTCATCACTTCATCAGCCTGTTTCACTGCATCCGCCATCGTATGGTGCTTTAAGCGCTCCAGCTTCGTTGCGCTAATCACACGGTTTTCCATCTCAATTTGCATGTTCGCTTCGTAAACTGTCTGTGCATACGGCATTTCACCTGCAAGCATGTCGAGCGAGCGGCTTTGGTACTCGGACAATCCGTTTTCCTTAATTTGCGCAATTTGCTCTGTTTCTTCCTTCGTTAGCGTAACATCAGAGCCCGGCATATTTGCGCGCACTTCTTTTTCCAAAAGGGCTAAATCCTTCGCTTCCTGACTATCCTCGGAAATGCCATAAATCTCCTTTAACCCTTCTCTTCTTTCTTCGATCGCACCAATCTCCCGGTTTGCCCCGGCTCTTTCCGTTTGAAGCGAAGCGATTGTCTCCTGTCTTTTTTGCAGGTCGTTGTCAATTTGCCGATCGCTACAAAAGGCGTTGCCGATTATGTTCATGGCACGCTTCTTTGCCTCTTCCCTTTTGGCTGCAATCGGGTCAAGCTTCTCCTTTAGGAAGCTTCCGTCAACATTCCTTCCATCCGCTTTTTTTGCCGCGCCACTAGCCTTTTTCCCTTGCTCCGGTTGATTCGCCTGAATATGAATTCTATTGTTCTCATCAAACATTCTGCTTTCTATTTTCATATGATTCTCCTTTCTCTCAAACCGGATGAACACATTTTCCATAGCATATGCTTTGTGGTATCAAAAATAGTATCGGCAATTATTCCCTGAAACTACATCATCTTAGTGCAAAGTTCCTGAATGGTCTCCATATCAACGTCTGCAACAGCGGCCTTTAAGCGGATATAGTCATCCTGTACATCGTCCGGCAGCTTATACTTTGAAAGCTCCAGCATACATTCATCCACGCGGTCGATGTCAAACATCTCTATGGACTGATGAATGGTTGAAAGCAATTCCTTCATGTTGTCCACATCGATTGGTTTCTTATTCGAATCATCCTCCTGACCGTATTCGCGAAGGACCTCCTTGTATGAGCGGTACTTCTCAATCATCTTTGGCGTCAGCCGGTGCAGTACTTCCTGGTTTTCTTCATTGCCGGCATCCTCCAAGGTCTTACACATCGTTGAGAGCTCCATCGCACCAATCATACGCGCCGTATTTTTGAGTGCATGCACCTCAATCGTGAAATCTCGGATCAGGCCATCGTCAAGACAGTTGACCATCTTGTCGGATTTGACATCGATAAGCTTGTAAAAATCGCCTAACAGACTCAAAAACAGCTTTGGTCCGCCACTGTTTTTGAGACCTTCATCAATATCGAGATCGCCGATTACAAAATCATCATCCAAGGTTTCTGACGACTGTCTTGCCGCAATTTCTGCATCATCAAGCTCAACAATCTTCTCCGGTGGAAGGAATTTGCGGATTTTCTGGCAAATCTTCTTCAGGTCAATCGGTTTGGATACAAAGTCGTCCATTCCGGCTGTCATAAACATCTCCGCCGCACCATTCATGGCGTTTGCAGAAAGTGCGATAATCGGAACATTCCGGATTGTTTCATCTTCCATCAATCGGATTTTTTGCGTGGTCTCTATACCATCCATCTCCGGCATCATATGATCCATAAAAATAATATCATACGGCTGGTACTGTACAAGCATGAGCGCATCCATTCCGCACTCTGCCGTATCAATCTGCATTTCAAGCGGCTCAAGAAGCCCCTGCGCCACCTTTAGGTTCATCAGATTGTCATCTACAATCAATACATGTGCATCAGGCGCTTTGAAATTCATAATCTTACGGTCATCATCCGGCTTTGACACTGCCTGATAATCCTCAAGCCTTCCGGCAGGCGCATCATCCATAACGCGCTGCGGAATCACAAATCCAAAGGTACTTCCCTGTCCATATTCGCTCTCAACCGAAATACTACCATTCATCAGTGCCACAAGCTGCTGACTGATGACAAGTCCAAGACCCGTACCCTCTTTGGTGTGGTTGCGCTCCATATCAACCTGCGAGAATGACTGGAATAGGGAATTCATGTCCTCTTCCTTAATACCGATGCCTGTGTCAATGACAGAAACACGCATATTGGTCATTCCGTCCTTTACTTCGTCGCATCGCATCTTTAGCGTCACGCTACCGACGTCCGTATATTTGATCGCATTGTTCGCAAAATTGACGATAACCTGTTTGATTCGTACCATATCGCCAAACAGCATATTCGGCAGATCCTCAGGAATATCCAGAATTATCTTTAAGCCCTTTTCCTTATTACGCGCCTGCATGATGACATTAACGTCATAAACAAGCGACATAATCTGATAGGTGCCTTCTACAATCTCCAGCTTTCCTGCCTCGATCTTACTAAAGTCAAGAATGTCATTGATAATGGTCAAAAGTCCGCTTCCGGCAGATTTAATCGTCTCAAGACACTGTCTCTGGCTCTTTGGCATATCCTCCCTGAGCGCAACATCCGCCATACCAAGGATGGCATTGAGCGGCGTACGGATCTCATGCGACATCGTAGATAAGAACGTACTCTTTGCTTTGTTGGCCTCATCCGCATTCATACGCATGATGACGTTGTAAATCGCGCTCACCGCCTCTGAAAGCAGGTATTTCTCAACAACCGAAAATCTACGGTCAATATCACGGTCAAATTTTATCGTTCCGGAGAAGGTACCCTCCGTATAGGTCGGAATCCATAATTCCCCTTTTAGGTGCATCATGGAAAGTGCCTTTCCAAGTCCGACGCCACCCGTCAGTTCATCATGCACCTGCACCTGATTCTCGTCATAACACTCTGCATAGCCATGCTGATCATAAAATGCATTGATGCCATCAAGCTTCTCCTGTGACATGACACTAAAGAAGCTCCTGATCTCATAGTCCGGCTTAGAATACCACTGGAAGGTGATATCATTGGAGAGCTGCGCTAAGTTCGTCTCCATTATGACAATGCGGGCCAGTTCAAACTTCTCTCCGATTGTGGCAAGCGCCTGGTTGATTGCAAGCTTCGTATTTTTGGAGTTCTTTAAAAGCTCCATCATCTCTGATAACAGCTGCTGTCCCTTGGAAATATCCTGATAATCCTGATCAGACAAGATGCCGGTACCCATTCCGAGAAGCTCATACATCGACCTGCTTCGTCCGCGATAGCTGTCAGGTCCCGTCTCATGCTCAATTTCTTTCAGAACTTCCATAATATTCTGTGCCTCGACCATTTTGAAGATCGTGTTATATTTGAGCTTGGTTTCTGCTTCTTCATCCACCCAGATTTCATCCAGTTTCAATTCAAGCATCTGCTTGTACTGGAAGCCGTCCTTATACTCTGCACCCGGCAGAAATGCAAGGAATCTGGCACCATGCATACGACAATACAGTCCATGATCCTGGAACAGATCCTTCATGACCTGTGCAGCAATATGAATCAATTCGTCTCCGCGCTTATAGCCGTACTTTTCGCTGATCTCTTTCATGTCACTCAAAAAGACATAAACAAGCGCACCGTTCTTCAGTTCTTCACTGAGTGCTTTATAATTTTGTTTAAAGTATTCGTGCTTATAAAGACCTGTATTGGCATCAAAGTTCTGCTCATATTCTGCCTGAAGCTGCACAAGCTTCTGTTTGGTAATATTATGCAGTCTACCGATAATCCGCACAGCCTTACCGGACATATCAGTAATCATGCGACCGTTTAACTCGTAGTAAAATGGCTGGAGCTGTCCTGCAACAACGCGCGAGCAGTCTATTTCAACACTATCCACCTTCTCGCCCGATACAAGTCTGTTGATAATATGTAAAATCGGCGGTTCCTGAATCGTTGTATTCTGAATAAATGCTACGAGATCAGGAATTAATACTTCACATTTTTGTGCCGCATTCGTATTGTAAATGGAATCTGTCGCTTTGTATTCATGCGTCTCAACATCATAATCAAAAATCACATCACTGCTGCCCTCGATTAAGATACGATACCGCTCTTTTTCTCCCTCTAACTGAAGAAGCATATTTTGCTGCCCTTCCACAAACGCGGCAGCACGCTTGATGATCATCTGAAGAAATAAGAAGCAGACGATAAACTCCATCGTAAAGCCAATTAAATAGACTTTAAACGTCCACATCTGCGACCGTTTTAACAAAATCGTCTCATATTTGCCAAAGGAATTAAAATAAACACCTATGACCATCATGAAATAACTGAACAGAGACATCGCATTGCACAGCTTCTTATCAAAATACAACACGCTGATCAACGGCACCAGAATATATGTAATATAAATCCCAATACTGTTTTCCGTTCCAAGCGCTGCAATAAATACCGCCAGCACAGCAAGCGTGTAGTACTTTAAAATCTCTGCATTCACTTTGAGTTTTCGAAGCACAAACGGGCTGATTGTCGCAAGAGAGCCAAACACAACCATCTTTTTCAGCAGCAGCTCCAAAAAGCCCCAAAATCCCGGCAGGGAATTGAGATAAATCAGCACCAAAAGAACAGCTGAACAACAAACGAGCGCATTGGTAACCATGCGGTTGACCTCTTCCGTATTTTTGCGCCAGAAATCCTTCAGCTGCGAGTCCTGCCTGTCGCGGATTTGCTCTGATATTATGAAATCATTTGTGATGTCTTCGTATAGTTTACTCACACTTTATCCTCATACTTTTTAAGCTTCGTCAAAAAATTGGTTACATTTTGATGAATATCATCCTTAAAAATAGCTGAACCGGCTACAAGTACCGTTGCACCTGCATCCAGAATCATCTCTGCATTATCAAGCTTGACGCCACCGTCTACTTCGATGTCAATCGGCAATCTGCGATAATCTATCTCATTGCGCAATTCTATGATTTTTTCGGTACATTCCTCGATATACTGCTGGCCGCCAAACCCTGTATTTACCGTCATGACAGTCACCTGGTCGACAAGTTCCAAATACGGGTATACATTTTGAATCGGTGTCTGTGGATGAAGCGCAATGCCGACTTTACAGCCCGTCTGGCGGATTCTGCGAAGTGTACGATGCACATTTTTGCATGCCTCAACGTGCACCGTGATCAAATCTGCCCCCGCCTTTGCAAACCGTTCCACATAGCGCTCCGGCTCTGTAATCATCAAATGCACATCAAACATCATATCTGTCTGTTTGCGCAGGGATGCAATGATTGGAAACCCAAATGAAATGGATGGGACAAAAGTGCCGTCCATCACATCCACATGCAGAATCTGCGCTCCCGCATCCTGAACCTGTTTTACCTGCTGTCCTAATATACAAAAATCTGCTGCTAATATCGACGGTGCCAGTTTCATCGTTCGTACCTCTTTCTTTCTTTTGCCTCTTCTACCATTGTCCGGTAGCTCTCATACCGCTCACGCGCGATTTCCCCGCGCAAAACAGCATCCTTTATGCCGCATTTGGGCTCCTTTAGGTGCATGCACCCCTGAAACCTGCAGTACGGCTCATGTTTTTCAAACTCCGGAAAATAAAGGGAAATCTCCTGTGGTGCTATATCTGCCACACTTAGGCTTGTAAACCCCGGCGTATCCAAAATATAGCTATCCGTGCCAAGTGAAATAAACTCACTATGTCTTGTTGTATGCTTTCCGCGTGCTGTTTTCTCGCTGATTGCGCCGGTCTCCATCACAACACCATCCTGCAGTTTGTTGATGATGGTCGATTTACCAACGCCCGACGGACCTGCAACCGTTGTCACACGTCCTTTCAGTTTCTCGGAGAGTGCCTGCATGCCGATGTCTTTTTGGGCACTGACAAACAACACTTCATATGGCGTCATTTCGTAGCATATGCGCAACGAATTTTGTTCCTCATCCGTTGCAAGATCCATTTTGTTAAAACAAATAATTGTCGGAATCTTCTCTGTCTCCATGCTGAGTAAGAATTTATCAAGGAGACATAGATTCGGAGCCGGACTATTTACCGCAAAAATCACGAGCGCCTGATCAATGTTGGCCACTGCCGGTCTGATGAGTTCGTTCTTACGTGGCAGAATCTCTATGATATTTCCCGTTTTTTCTTCCGCCGAAATCACTTCCACAGTCACCAAATCCCCGACGAGCGGTTTAATCTGCTGTTTGCGGAACACGCCTCTTGCCTTGCACTCATACACTGTGCCGTCGCAATCAACATAGTAAAATCCCGCAATACCTTTGACAATTCTTCCTGTCATAAATTACTCCTGCGTAAAGGTTATGCTCACAGGCTGCGTCGTAACTGTCTTGGTTGTCATAAACGTTGCATTTTGTCCTGTCTCATCATCAAATCCCGTCTCGACAGTTTCCTGCTCATATGTGTAGGTAATCGTTCCGCTGCTCACCTTGAAGCCCGCCTCATTGACTGCACACGGGAAGGTCGATGTCGTAAAGGAACGGGTATCTCCATCCGATGCCGTAATTGTTACCGTAACCTGTCCGCTTGTGTATCCAGTCGGAGCTGAAAGACTTGTCACGTATTTGTATGTCAGCGCCTTTGGACCGCTTGAAATAACAAAATTGATTGCTGTTGTCTTTGATACGTTAATGCCCGGATTATAGCTCTGTGATACGACTCTGCCGGCCTCAACATCTTCAGAGGATGTCTCTGTGACCGTTCCTACCGTAAGGCCTGCCGCCTCAAGAAGCTGTTTTGCCTCCGCCTCTGTCTTGCCGCGCAAATCAGGCATCGGAACCATTCCCTCTGACACACCTGTGCTGACAGAAATGGTAACATTGCTGCCTGCTGCCGCATTCTCGCCTGCCTGTGGAGACTGTTGTGCGACCTTTCCGGCTGCCACCTCATCTGTGTCAATGCTCTCAACCGTCACAAGATAGCCTGCTTCCTCGAGCGCCTTCTTGGCATCGTTTTCTTCCATGCCGACTACATTCGGAACGCCCTCTGAGGCAAGCGAACCATCACTGATTGACAACAGGATCGTTGTGTTCACCAAAACGCTTTCGCCCTGTGCCACACTCTGCTCACAAACCTGTCCTTTGGCATAAGAAGACGCAACTGTCTGTGTTTTTACACCAAGTCCCATATCGTGAAGTGCGCGTTTGGCATCGGCTTCCTCCATGCCAAGCACACTGATCATAATCAAATCACCGTTTTCCGTTTCCTGGGCCGTATTTGGTTTTCCGTTCTCAATAGCGGACTTATTTCCGATTCCGCCAAGAAGCTTCCATGCAAGTGCAAGTGCGATACAACCGATAATGACTGCTGCTACAATCGCAAGAACGGTCGTAAGTTTTTCCATTCTCGGATCCAGATCGTCCTCATCGTACTCTTCCTCGTCCTCTTCATACACTTCCTGCCGGCTCTTCTTTTGTGCAGGCTTTTTCGCCAAATCCTCGCGAAGACGCATCTGCTGCTCCGGCATATCCAGTTTAACCGCTCCCGTATGCTCTCTGATGGCAGCCATTTCCTCTTCCGAAATCGCTCTCGTTTCACCGCCTGCGAGCTGTGGTCCCAGGTCAACAAAGTCTTCATCCGGACTGATGAGAGACTGTTTCAGATCGGCAATCAGTGCCGCAATTGTCTGATAACGTCTATCCGGACTCTTCTGTGTGCATTTGAAGATAATTTTCTCAATGCTGATCGGTATCTCCCCGACAAATTCTCTCGGGGAAGGCATTTCCTCCTGAATGTGTTTGATCGCAATGGATACCGTTGTCTCTCCATCAAAAGGCACGCGGCCTGTCACCATTTCAAACATCGTACAGCCAAGGGAATAAATATCACTGCGCTCATCCGAAAAGCCTCCCCTTGCCTGTTCCGGCGACGTGTAATGCACCGAACCCATCACGTTTGATGTGATGGTGTTACTTGTTGCCGCCTTTGCAATACCAAAGTCCGCGATTTTGACCTTTCCTTCTTTGGAAATCATGATATTCTGCGGTTTGATATCCCTGTGGATGATGTGGTTGTTGTGTGCTGCCTCAATTCCCATCGAAACCTGAATTGCAATACTGATTGCTTCTTTGACGGAAAGTCTTGCCTTTTTTTCGATGTAGCTCTTTAAGGTAATGCCCTCGACAAGCTCCATCACAATATAATAAATGCCGTCTTCTTCTCCAACGTCATATACGTTGACGATATTCGGATGCATCAGTCCTGCTGCCGCCTGTGCCTCCGTGCGGAATTTGGATACAAAGTTTGTATTTTCGCTGAATTCCTGTTTTAATACTTTGACAGCTACATATCGATTCAATTTGTGGCACTTTGCTTTGTAAACATCGCTCATTCCACCTGTGCCGATTTTTTCAAGGATCTCATAACGATCTCCGATTAACATCCCAGTCTTTATCATACTATCACCTCATCTACAAAAGGTTTTACAAGGACAACTGCTATGTTGTCTTTTCCACCGTTGTTATTTGCTGCATCAATGAGCGCCTGTGCGGTCTCAACCAAATTTCTTGGATCATCATGCGTATGGATGATATCCATAATTTCCTGATCCTCAAGCATGTTGGTCAGTCCATCGGAACACATCAGAACCGTGTCCGCAGCGCTAAGCTCCACCGTGAAGAAATCAGCCTCCACTTCATCTCTGGCTCCAATTGCTCTGGTGATAATATTTTTGTCCGGGTGAAGTCTTGCGTCCTTGCGCTCGATTCCACCAAGCCGTATCATTTCCTCCACCAGGGAATGATCTCTCGTTACCTGTTTGATTTCTGTATCGTTTATGATATATAATCTGGAATCTCCAACGTTTGCCACCTGTAAGTACTTTCCGATGATTGTCGCGACAACGACCGTCGTACCCATTCCTGTCAGATTCGGATCCGACGCCGCTTTCCTTCGAACATGCTCATTTGCTACGCTGATTGCATGTTTGATGATGGTTGTCGGATTCTTTTCAAACGATTGTTTGATTTCCTGTTCGATTGTTTCCACTGTGTACTTGGAGGCAAAATCTCCTGCCTTATGTCCTCCCATGCCATCCGCTACGATAAACAGGTTTGGAAGCTTGCCAACAGGCTGCCCTGATGAATACACGTAATCCTGATTTAACTGTCTTTTACGTCCTATGTCTGTGACGGAATACGATTTTAACAAAACCTTGCTCTCCTTTTGTTGTTTTCCCAAAGACACGCTTTTGCAACGCACGTTTTGGGAACTGACCATACTACTCCATAGTCCTTTTTACTATAGCACAAATGCAAAAAAAAGGCAATAGAAAGCCCCTTTCCCGTTGCTTTCCACCGCCTTATCTTTCCGTGTCCAAATGTCTCTTTCTAAGCTGTCCGCATGCCCCGTCAATATCGCGTCCCATTTCCCGCCTGATTGTCACATTCACATGGTTTTTTTCCAGTCTTTTTTTGAACGCTTCCACAAACTTTGTGTCCGGTTGTTCATAGTCCCTTTCCTTAATCGGATTGACAGGAATCAGATTGACATGGCTCATTACCTGCCTTGCCAATTTGGATAAAAGCTCCGCATCCTCTTTTGTATCATTTACCCCCTTGACCAGACTATACTCAAACGTAAGCCGCCTTCCGGTCTGCTCAAAATAGTACCCGCACGCTTCCATCAGCTGTGCAATCGTATACCGGTTGGCAATCGGCATCAGTGTTTTTCTCTTCTCATCTGTTGCCGCATGTAGGGATAGCGCCAATGTAATCTGCAGCTTCAGATCCGCAAGCTGCCGCATCCTCGGCACAAGACCGCATGTGCTGACCGTAATATTTCTCTGGCTGATATGAAGTCCGCGTTCATCTGACAGAAGCTTGATAAACCTGACAACATTGTCAAAATTATCCATCGGCTCTCCTGTCCCCATAATGACGACATTGCTCACACGTTCTCCTGTCATTTTCTGGATGCGGTAAATCTGATCGAGCATTTCCGCTGCTGTCAGATTGCGCGTCAATCCGTCCAGCGTCGAGGCACAAAACCGGCATCCCATCCGGCATCCTATCTGGGACGAAATACACACACTGTTTCCATGATGATACCGCATCAGGACGCTTTCCATCATATTGCCATCCTCTGTGGCAAACAGATATTTTTCTGTTCCGTCAAACCGTGACACCTGTCTGTCGACCATTTTAAGCGTCGTAAATGTAAAAATTTGTTTACACTGCTCCCTTAAATCTTTTGACAGATTTGTCATTTCGTCAAACCCTTCCACCAGTTTCCGGTGCGTCCACTCATAAATCTGCCCCGCACGGAATTTGGGAAGGGAGCGCCCAAGGAGCTCTTCTAATAGTTCTTCATATGTTAGCGATTTTAAATCAATCATCCGATTTCTCCCGAATCAATTTTGCCATATAAAAGCCGTCTGTACCTCTGCCATCTGTTTGCGGCAAAAGCGCAGTGCTCATCTCACATCTGAATGGATGATTTGCCAAAAACCATTCTACATTTTGTTCGTTTTCTTCGCTTGTCAGTGTGCATGTGCTGTACATCAGCGTTCCGCCCACCTTTACATACTGCCGGACTGTATCCAGAATCGTTCTCTGGAGAGCGGCAATTTCCCTGATATCCTCTCTCGTCACGCGGTATTTTATCTCAGGCTTGCGCCCGATCACACCAAGCCCCGAACACGGAAGGTCCGCAATGACCACATCCGCTGTTTCGATATCCTCACGCCTAAGAACTGTCGCATCCCAAAGAAGCGGCTCAACATTGGTAAGCCCGCTTCGCGCAATGTTTTCCGTAATCATCGCAATTTTGTAATCGGATACATCCCTGACGCTCACGGTTCCTTTCGTTGCCTTTTGCGCTGCATGAAGTGCTTTTCCGCCCGGCGCACCGCACACGTCAATCACCGTATCTGCCGGTCCGATATCCGCCTTTTGCACAATCAGCATAGAGCCCAAATCCTGCACAACAAATTTGCCCTCCGCGTATCCCGGCAGTGCTTCAACCGTATCATACCCTGCCAGTTCAAACGCATATGGCAGAGATGTCTTTTTAACACTGACACCACTGTCAGCCAGTTCCTTCAGATAGGATGCCTGCTCTTTTTCGGAAAGCGCATCAATCCGGATTGTAAGCGGGCGGACAGACAGAGTGTTTTGCAAAAGCTGCTCTGCGACAGCTTCTCCAAACTGTTCAATCCACATCGAGACAATCCACGGCGGCATAGAATAACAGACAGAACAATACTGCACAAAATCCTGTGATTTGTCCGGATAAGAAATCTCATCCTTCTGCCTTGCGATGCTGCGAAGCACCCCATTGACAAAACCGGATAAAGGCTGAAAGCCATGCTTTTTGACAAGCTTGACCGATTCATTGCACGCAGCACTCGCCGGCACCTTGTCCATATATAAAATCTGATAACAGCCCATGCGCATCACATTGCGGATGAGCGGCTTCATTTTTTTGACCTTTGTTTTGGAAAACTGATCAATTACATAATCAAGTGTCAGCATCCGCTCAATGACGCCGTTTGAAAGACGCGAGATGAAGCTGCGGTCCTGCTTTGACAAAAACGCATATTTATCCAGAATACTCTTTAACATCAGATGGCTGTACTGTCCTTTTTCCAGCACTTCCATCAGTACCTGTAGCACCAGTTCCCGTGGATTGATTCCGCCTTTTGTATCACTCATGCCATCCCTCTTCACCAAACGTTTCTCCGACCGTCACGCTGTGCCCCAACAAAAAATCCCGCACGCTGACACGTTTTTTCCCTTCTAACTGCAGCTGCAAAAGTTTCAACTGCCCCTTTCCTGTCTGCACCGTAATATAGTCCTTTGCCACCTCTGTCACAGTGCCCGGCGCCTTGCCCGAATCGTGCATAACGACTTCTGCCTTCCACACCTTGCATGTTTTTCCGTGAAGCGTCGTGTAGGCACTCGGCCAGGAATTTAATCCCCGGATGAGCCGTTCAATGGCGACTGCATCCTTTGAAAAATCAATTTTTCCGAGCGATTTGGTCAGCATTTTGGCATAACAAGACGCACCATCATCCTGTTTTTGTGCCACATAAGAGCCATCTTCAATCGACGGCATCGTCTCAACGATTAGCTTAGCACCACACGCTGCAAGCTTGTCGTGCAGGCTTTCCCCTGTCTCCTCATCCGTAATCTCCACAACGCTTTTGGAAACCATATCTCCTGTATCGAGCCCGATATCCATGCGCATAATCGTGACGCCCGTCTCTTTTTCGCCATCGATAATCGCCCATTGAATCGGCGCTGCGCCGCGGTATTTCGGAAGGAGCGATGCATGGATGTTAAAGCAGCCAAGTCTCGGCATGTCCAGAATTTCCTGTGATAAAATCTGTCCAAAGGCCGCCACGACAAACACATCTGCCTCATAGCCCTTAAGCGTTTCCACTGCTTCGCTTTCTTTGATTTTGACCGGCTGAAAAACAGGGATGTCATGCTTTAGCGCACATTCCTTCACCGGCGTCATCATAACCTGTTTTCCGCGTCCTTTTTGTTTATCCGGCTGTGTTACCACAAGCACGATTTCATGTCCTGCTTCAATGAGTGCCTCAAGCGGCCAAACCGCAAAGTCAGGTGTTCCCATGTAAACAATTTTCATGTTTTATTCCTCATCCTCTTCATACGTTACTTCAAAAAGGTCTCCTTCGACCTTTTCCACATATAAGTGGCCATCCAAATGGTCAATCTCATGCAGAAGTGCACGCGCCAGAAGCTCCTCGCCCTCAACGATAACCTCCTGCATATCTTCATTGAGCGCTTTGACCTTCGCGTAGTTTGGTCTTGTCACAACACCGGCTTTGCCCGCAACAGAAAGACATCCTTCCTGCCCGGTCTGTTCTCCGCTCGTCTCAAGCACAACCGGATTGATCAGACAAATCGGATCGTCGCCACAGTCAATGACACAAATGCGCTTTAAAATTCCTACCTGCGGTGCTGCAAGTCCCACGCCATTGGCCTCGTACATCGTGTCGAACATATCTTCAATCAAAATCTGTGTACGCTCGTTCATCTCCTTCACTTCTTTACAAACCTTTGAAAGAACCGGATCTCCCATTTGTCTTACTTCTCTGATAGCCATAACTTCCTCCTAATATGTGTTCATCGGATCAAAATCAAACGCAATTGATGTGCCGCGAACCTTTATCTCATTGATCTTCATAAACAGTTCCATGCGATCCTTTGCAATCTCCAGGAGCTGTCTATCTTTTGATTTTATGTAAAAAACAAATCTATATACATCATTGATCTTAGATATCCCCGCCTGCGCCGGTCCAAGTACAATGAGTTTTTTTCCTTCGCCCCACGTGCGTATGCGCGTCGCTAAGGCAGTCGCAACCTTGCTTGCCTGCTCGGCTGTTTTGCTCGTAAGCAGCACTGCAAGCATATGTCCGCACGGCGGATAACCTACCACGGCACGCATCTCGATTTCTTCGGCATAAAACGCTTCGTAATCCTGCGAAGCGGCCGCCACGATCGCGTAATGCTCCGGCTGATACGTCTGAATATAAACATCACCCGGTTTTTCTCCGCGCCCCGCGCGTCCTGCCGCCTGCGTCACGATTTGGAAGGTTCTCTCCGGCCCCCGAAAATCGCTTCCCGCAAGCGATAAATCTGCCATCAGCACGCCAACCAAGGTGACAGACGGAAAATCATGTCCTTTCACAATCATCTGCGTGCCGAGCAAAATGTCTGCTTCCCCATTTGCAAAGCTCTGCAGTATTTTTTCGTGCTCGCCTTTTTTCTTTGTCGTATCCGCATCCATTCGGAGAATCCGTGCATCCGGCAGACATGCAGATAACTCCTGCTCAATTTTTTGTGTTCCCGCGCGCATGCCGCGCACCTGGCCCGAGCCGCACACCGGGCAGCTTGTCAACTTTGGACGTTCAAACCCGCAATAATGACAGACAAGCCTGCCGCCCTGATGCTCTGTCAGCGCCACATCGCAATGCGGACATTTTACCACAGTTCCGCAACTTCTGCACGAAACAAATCCTTCATAGCCCCTTCGGTTGACAAAGAGCATCGTCTGCTCTCCTTTTTGCAGCCTGCCGCGCATCGCCGATAAAAGTGCCTCCGAAAACGGTAGTCTGTTTCCGTTTTTCATTTCATCACGCATATCCACGATATGTGTTTCAGGAAGCCTTGCACGCATCACACGCCTGCTTAACGTAAGCAGCGTATACCTACCCTCAAGTGCCTCTTTGTACGCCTCAAGCGACGGCGTGGCAGAACCGAGTACGACACTTGCATTTGTCTGCTCCGAAAGCGCGATCGCCGTTTCCCTCGCATGGAATTTGGGGTTCGTATCGCTTTTGTAAGTGCCTTCATGCTCCTCATCAATGACAATCAGTCCAAGCTGTTCAAACGGTGTAAACAGCGCTGAGCGCGGTCCGATCATCACATTGACAAGGCCTTTTCTGGCACGTTCAAACTGGTCATAACGCTCGCCTTCGGAAAGCTTGGAATGAATGAGTGAGACCTGATCCCCAAACCGGTCATAAAACCGCGTCATCGTCTGGTAGGTCAGTGCAATCTCAGGAATGAGCACGATTACCTGCTTGCCCTGTGAAAGGACATGTGCAATCATCCGCATATAGACTTCCGTCTTGCCGCTTCCCGTCACACCGTAAAGCAAATACGTACCGCGTTTTCCGGCATTATAATCTGCCTGAAATGTATCAAACGCTTTGGCCTGCTCCTGCGTTAATTCCTTTGGCTCTTGCAAATGCCGGACACGGATCGGGGTACGATATGTCTCAAATGCATTAACGCGTATTATCCCCTGCTCAGTCAGCGCGCGGATTGTCTGCGCGGAAATTCCAAGGGACTTTGTCACAATACTGTATTCCAGGCTTTCTTTGTCAAGGAGCTGCTCTAGCAAACGCACTTTTGCTACATGATGCTTTTTCTGACAAAGTGCAAGATAATCCATTGCCTCTTCTTTTTCCGCAAGCAGCGAAATTTCTCTTACAGTAACGCCCTCTACCTTCCGTTTGACAGGGAGCGCCGTCTTAAGGCATGCCGCCATACTGCAGCCGTAATGCTGCTTCATCCACGCGGCGAGCTTGATTTGTCTTTGCTCGACAAATACCGCCTTTTCGCTGAGCCTGAGGATTGTCTTGAGCTTATCATCAGGGCAGTCGGTTTCATCCATCAGTTCAAGCACATAGCCCTCCCGCTCATGGCTTCCTCTTCCAAACGGAATGACCACGACCGTTCCGACCTCAACGGCAGCTTCCAACTGTTCCGGAATCCGATATGTAAATAATTTATCTACCTTTTCATGGCTAATATCAACGCAGATTCCTGCATATTTCATAGAAAACCTCTTCTTAGAAGGCCATAGGGGCGAAAAAGATATCACCTTGTGATATTGTACGGTATTTTACATCGTCTTTAAAATATCCGCAATGATATCTCTCTCATCCATCGGGTACTTTTTCCCTTCTATTTCCTGATAATCTTCATGTCCTTTTCCGGCAAGCACAATAATATCGCCGGGCTGACCGTGCCTGATTGCATACGAAATGGCTTCCCTGCGATCGACAATCTCAATATATTTACCATCCGTCTTTGCAATTCCGGTCTTAATGTCTGCAATAATATCCTCCGGTTTTTCAAACCGCGGATTGTCGCTTGTAATGATGGTGAAATCCGCAAGTCTTCCGCTCACCTCACCCATCTCATATCTGCGAAGCTTTGAACGGTTGCCGCCACAACCAAACAGACAGACAAGACGCTTTGGATCGTATTCTTTTAATGTCTCAAGCAGACTTTCAAGTGCCATTGCATTGTGCGCATAGTCAATCATTAACGTAAATTCATCGCTCACCTTAACCAGTTCTATTCGTCCTTTGACGCTCGCAGATTTAAGCGCCGTAACAATCTGTTCATCCGACACGCCAAAATAATCGCAGATTGCAATGGCAGAAAGCGCATTGTATACACTAAAGCGTCCCGGCGAATGGAATTCTACCGAAAGATTTTTCCTGCCGGTTACGTCAAACGCAACGCCCAGATAGCCTTTTCCTGTAATCAGCTGCACTTGATTTGCCTGATAATCTGCGCTCCCATCAAAGCCGATCGTCCGCACATCGCATGTATGCCCTAAAAGGATACGTTCATAGTGTGCATCGTCCATATTGACGATGCCATGCTTACACTGCCTGAAGAGAAGGCTCTTACAGTGCAAGTACTCCTCAAAATCCTTATGTTCATCCGGTCCGATGTGGTCCTCTGACAGATTGGTGAAAATGCCGACCTCGAACGTAAAGCCCTGGCTTCGATGAAGCATGAGTCCCTGCGAGGAAACCTCCATCACACAAATATCACAGCCCGCATCGACCATCTGCCGAAAATACTGCTGAAGCACATAAGACTCCGGCGTTGTATTCTTGGCCGGGATGTGGGTTTCGCCGATGATCGCCTCAATGGTACCGACAAGCCCGACTTTGTGCCCTGCCTGCTCCAAAATATTCTTCACAAGGTATGTAGTTGTCGTTTTGCCTTTGGTTCCCGTAATTCCGATCACCTTGAGCGTATCGGCCGGATGCCCGAAATACGCTGCTGAGATGAATGCCATTGCATAGCGCGTATTTTCAACTTTAATAACAGTTGTTTCTTTATTCGTGATGAAACAATCTCTCTCAATAACGATCGTTTTTGCACCTTTTGCAATGACTTCTTCCACAAAATCATGACCATCTGCCTTTGCACCCGTAATACAGATAAAAAGACAGCCTTCCGTCACCTTTCTTGAGTCATAAACAACCTCTGTGACCTCTGTCTGATCACTCCCGTTTACGACTTCATAAGGAAATTTGCTACAAAGCTCTGCTACTTTCATATCTACACCTACTTTCTGATTTCCAGTTTAATCTCCCCAAGCAGCTTATCTATAACCTCCTGCGGCATATCGCCGTTTTCTTCTGTCGTTGCATTGGCCGCAGACATCGCTGCAGCCTTTCGCAAGCATTCTTCCTCATTCCATCCATACTCGCAGCCCATTGCCATCGCCGCAACGACACAATCACCGCACGCCACGGTATTTTTTACTGTAATCTTTGGCACGCCGGCAAGGAAATACGCCCGCTTTGTCAAAGCGCGCAGCCCCGCTTCTGACATGGATACAATCACATTGGAAACACCTTGCGCCTGAAGCTGCATGCAGGCCTCATACACGGCTTCTTCAGTCTTTTCTGCCAATCCAACCAGTTCACAAAGCTCAGCAAGATTGGGCTTGATATAATCCGGCTTTCCAAGGATTCCACGCTTTAATGCCTCTCCCGCGCTGTCAAGAATCGTGATGCATTGCTTTTTCTTTGCAATCGTAATCAGTCTCTGATAGATGTCAGCCGGAACCCCTTTTG
Source organism: Lachnospiraceae bacterium (assembly GCA_021153185.1). Taxonomy (GTDB): domain Bacteria; phylum Bacillota; class Clostridia; order Lachnospirales; family Lachnospiraceae; genus SIG333. Next base: position 116,078 of record JAGKTY010000004.1, on the reverse strand, counting down.
GCAGGCTGCCTGATAAAACAACAACCTTGGCCCGCTCTGTCTGCTTTTCATAAACCTCCATAAACGCTGCAAGCTCCGCCTCCGAAACCGGTTCACCGGCCTCCAGCACTTCCGTCACTGTATTATCCTGCGCAATAATATTGGTATTACACCTTGTATTGGCCTGTGTCATAACAAACGCATCGTAAATGCCCCGGTTTCGGACAGCTTCTGCAATAAAGCGCCCATTATGCCCACCGAGGAACCCCGAAATTGCAACTTCGGTACCATTTTTTGCAAGGACACTTGCAACATTGACACCTTTTCCGCCTGCAATATTTCTTGCATACGTCAGTCTATTCACTTCGCCCGGCCTTAATTCGTCCAGTTTACAAATGCGATCGACAGCCGGATTCAAATTAACTACGAAAACCATAATATTTTATCACAATCTGAATTGTTTTATTCCCCCGATATTCATGGAAGCTCGGATAGTACACAATATCACATATGCCTTGATGCGCCTCGATTTGCGCGACCATCTCATCCGCCTCGCCAAAATAAATCGCATCAAAAAAATGTCCTTCTCCATCCGTCAGGCGGAAGGAGGCAACATTTCTGTTTTTCCCTAGCACACGGCCGTTTGACAATCTGACGTTCTTTTGTGCAAAAACAGGTTTGGGATTGCCCGTTCCGTACGGCTCAAGCTTCTCTATTTCATCGATAATCGCCGGAGATACATACGAAATAGGCATTGGCACATCGATGAGCACCTTATGGATAAAATCGCTTTCCTTAAGCGTCGCATTCGCGTTAAGCCGCTCGCGCAAAACCGGCACATCACTCTCTGACGCCATCGAAAGACCTGCCGCCATCGGATGTCCTCCATACTTTGTAAAAAGCTCCTCCACCTTATGAAGCTCCTCATACATATTGTACGCTTCGATCGAGCGTGCGGAACCTTTCACGCCCTCCTCCGCTTTTGTGAGCACAATCGCCGGTCTCTCATACCGCTCCCTGATGTTTCCTGCAATGATTCCTGCAAGCGACTCATGACAATCCGGCAAATACAGCACGATAACCTGCGGAATCTGGCGACATTCTATCATCTGAATCGCCTTTTCCGTAAATTTTCGTGTCATTTCCTTGCGTTCTTCATTCATCTGTTTCAGCTGCGTCGCAAGAAGCACAGCCTCCCTTTCATCGTCTGTCCCAAACAGTTCAAGTGCCCGCCTGGCACTGTCCAGGCGTCCGGTCGCATTGATACACGGACCGATGATAAATCCGATATGGTACGGATCCAGCTTCGTTTCCGTCAGTTCAAGTACCGATAGGAGCGCCCGAAGGCCGGTATTTTGCGTTTGCGAAACAGCCTTAAGGCCATATTTGACAACAATGCGGTTTTCATCGAGAAGCTCCATTACATCACAGATGGTCGCAATTGCCGCAAACGGTAAATTATCATCCAAATAGTCCTGTATTTGCCGCGCCCGCTCGCCGCCGGCTACCCGCAATAGCATCTCACCAAACTTATATGCCACGAACGCCCCGCAAATGCCCGAATATGGGTATTCGCTTTTGCGGCATTTCGGATCGACCACAGCCTCTGCCGGCGGGAGAATTTCCACTGTTTCACCGTCTTTTTCTGCATAAGGCACTTCATGATGGTCTGTTACAACGACGCGCATGCCGAGTTCATTCGCAAGTGCAATCTGCGCAGAAGCCGCTATTCCGTTATCACAAGTAATAATGGTCTGCACGCCGGCATCTTTTGCCTCCATGACAAGCTGATCGCTGAGTCCATACCCATCCTTCATCCGATGCGGAATCGCACACGAAACAACTCCGCCTGCGCGCACGATTGCGTCCTTTAAAATATGCGTGGAACAAATTCCATCAACGTCATAATCGCCGATAATGCGGATTTTGTCATGACGCTCAATGCTTTGCCGTATGACCGCGCAACCCTTTTCCACATCAGGAAGGAGGCTGCAATCATGCAAATCACTAAGTGTACCTTGTAAAAAATACGCAATCTGCTCCGTTTGTGTGATATCGCGATTGCGGATAATCCGCGCAAGGACAGGTGAGATATGAAATTGCTCTGCGATTGATTGAAAGTCTGCCTTTTTGTTGGCAACAAACCATTTGGTTTCCATATTATTCTCCAAAATAAGAGTCCGGTACACTTGCTGAACCATGCTCCTTGATATACTCCAGCACATCAAACTTCAGTGCATTCCACTTATCGTCGTGCTCAGCATAGTACTTTGGACACTTTTTGTAGCATGTATCCGAATGTCTCTGCACCGCATCAATCGGCAGTTCATATTTGCATACAAGCCAGGCAAGAAGCCGGGTGAGCGAATCATAGGTTTCCTGCCTAAAGCTTCCGTCCTCCGAATCATAGCAGCACTCAATCGATATGGAATTATAATTGTGTTTCTGAACTGCATACGCAATCTCATCAAGCGGTATGCACTGTATGATTTCGCCCTCCATTCCAATCACAAAATGCGCACTGACGCTCCGTTCGTGCGTGACAGCCTGATTATTGAAATAGCTGCGCGTCTGTGCTGCACTGGTGCCCGGATTGGCTGTATAATGCACGAAGACATTATCTACATGAAGCAGTGGTTCTCCGGGTCTGGAATACCGGTTTGGTGTAATAAACTGCCGGTCAATTTCCGGCATATCCCATATTTTTAATTCTCCCTGCGCTTCCTCTGTTTCCGATTGCGCCTCCGTGATTTCTTCCTTCCATTCATTGGCTGTTTCCTGTGCGTAATCTACAACAACAGGCGCTGTCTTTTTTAACACCCAAAAAAGCAAAATCGCCCCAATCATGCAGCCGGAGATTACAAGGAACCATAATGTGATAATCCTTCTGCGCCGTCTGCGTTTTTTGGCTGCCTTTTTCTGCGCACGCAGCTTTTCTCTCTGTTCTATTTCACGCATTGTAAGCACTTCATCACGCTCTAGGGCCTCTAGGGCGTCCTGCCAGGATTCCGTTCCCTCCTCGACCGGAAGCGGTGGTATTCTTTTTGTCTTTTCTAACTCGCTTTTTTTATCCACGTTTCTAATCCCTAATACGTACTTTATGTAAACCCAAAGTGTTGTGGTTTCCAAAAACCATACATATATATTTTGACAAATTGAAGCGACATTTGCAAGAGGAAAATCATGAAATTTTTGTAACGATTCAGAGCCATGCAAATATTCATAAAAGCAGACATCATGCTTGCATGGATGGATGGTTTTATGAATATTTATATGGCGAAGTAACCACATGAGCAAAAGGAAAGCATTGAAGATGCGATTTTGCGAATGTGGTACTGAATAGTTACAATTTTTTTAATATTGTGTAGGCATGTTCGAAACTTGCACCCGTTAGAGCGCGCCCATGGCGCGCTCTAACACAGAAAAGGGAGAACCAAATTTGGTTCTCCCTCAAATATCATCATGAAAAAGTTTTATCTGTTATCTGTTATTTGTTTTCTGCTTTCTTTTTGCCTGCCTTATTTTTCATAACAAGCCACAATGCACCCGTAATACATACAGATGAGTAAGCACCGCATACGATACCGACAATGAGCGGAAGTGCGAACTCTTTGATACTTGTAACACCGAGAAGGTAGAGAACAAATACCATGATAAAGGTCGTAAGTGAACTGTAAATACTACGTGTCAATGTCTGTGTGATACTTGCATTTACAATTGTATCAAGATCCGTTTTGCGCATTGTGCCAAGGTTTTCCCTGATACGGTCAAAGATAACGATGGTCGCGTTGATTGAGTAACCGACGATGGTAAGCATACAAGCGATGAATGTGTTACCGACAGATACTCTGGCGATTGCATAAAATGCAAGTACAACAAGCACATCATGAAGAAGTGCCGCAACCGCACTGACTGCAAATCTGAAATCCTTGAAACGGAATTTGATATAAATAAGCATACAGATTGTCGCAAGAAGTACGGCAACAATCGCATCCGATTTCATCTCTTTTGAGATTGTCGCAGAGATTGTCTCTGTCTTAATGTTTTTCTCATCTACACCAAATTTTTCAGCAAGCATCGCATTGAACTGCTCACGTTCTGCAACTGTCAATGTACGTGTCTTGAAAATAACCTCATTGCTGTCTGCAACCTTTGCTGTCTGCACGTTACCGTCGCCTGTAATCTTTTCGATTTGTGGAACAACTGTCGCATCAAGTTCTTCAATCGTCATCGCCTTGTCAAATGTTACGTTGGCCGAAGTACCGCCCTTAAACTCAAGGCTGTAATTCAAAATGTCTCCCGTGTTCTTTGCATTCACACCCATGAATACAAATCCGGCAAGAATCATAGCTGCTGAAACAGTAAAGAAAACACCTTTTTTCTTTGTAAATCCAATCGGTTTTTTCTCTTTAATGCTTCCATATAATTTCTCGCTCTTAAGTCCGAGAGAATACAGTGCAAAGATAATCTGTTTTGAGACAACCATTGCAGTGAACATCGAAAGGATGATACCGATTGCAAGTGTCTGTGCGAAACCTTTGACAGAACCGGAGCCCTTCAGTCCAAGAATCACTGCTGCGATCAAGGTTGTCACGTTACCGTCGATAATCGCACTCTTTGCTTTATCAAAACCGATCTTAAGTGCACTGCCGACTGTTTTACCGGCATAAATCTCTTCCTTAACACGCGCGTAAATAATAACGTTCGCATCAACCGCCATACCGATGGAAAGAATGATACCGGCGATACCCGGAAGCGTTAATGTAATCTCAAATACATTGAGAACGAGTAATGTCAAAATAACATAAATGCAAAGTGCAAGTGCTGCCACAAAACCAGGAAGCAGATATACAACAATCATAAATACGCATACAATTGCAAAACCGATCACTGCTGCTTTCAAGCTTGTTTTGATTGCTGCACTACCAAGCTGGGCGCCGACAACATTAGAGCGGAGCTCTTCAAGCTCAAGCTTTAATCCACCGATACGGATTGTAGAAGCGAGGTTCTCTGCTTCTTCAAATGTTGACTGACCGGAAATCTGTGCCTGTCCGCCTGTAATCGGCTGAAGCACGTTTGGTACGCTGACAAATCTTCCGTCATAGTAAATACCGATTGTTTCATTGTTGTCATATGCCTTCTGTGTTGCCTCAGCAAACGCATCGCGGCCTTTGTCCGTAAATGTAAGGTCTACAACATAGTCTTTTGTTTTGACACCTTTGTCATCTGTGTTTGTACCGGCTGTTGCACCGGCAACTTCTGTACCGTCTAATACAATGGAACCGTCTGCCATAAGCTCATCAATGGATTTGGTCAATATGTAATCATACACGCCATCCTCCGTTACACCGAGCTGATAGTTTGGGTTGCCGTCTTTATCCGTCTGCGAAATAAAATAAAGAGAACCCGGACGACCAAGGTCTTCCAAAATCGCATTGGCGTCTGTTACACCAGGAATTTCGATGTTGATTCGGTCATCACCCTCCTGATAAACCTGTGCCTCTGTACTATAGCCTTCTACACGCTTCTGCAATTTGTAAATCGTATCGTTCATATCTGCTGTAGATGGTTTCTCTTCTCCAACCACCTGATATGTGATACTCACACCACCTGCAAGATCGAGACCTTGTTTGATTCCCGATGCTGCAAACGCTTTGTCTTTTCCCACACCAAACATGGAAACATATCCAAGTCCGCCGATTACAAGAACTGTAATCAAAAGCGCAATGATCGCTCTACTCTTTTTCATGATTGTTCATTCTCCTCTTTTATAGCTTCTTCATCCAGTGCCGCTTTGATCATAATCGCGCACTCGATTCTTTTTCTTTGTAGCTCACACCCAATTTCATAAACATCATTGATGTGTCCATGGAAATTGTAAGAGTTTGCTGCGCATCCGCCGCTGCAATAGAATTTGGCAAAGCAATTCCTGCATTCCGGTTTTGCGTATACGTTGCAAAGCTTAAATGTGTCACAAATATCCTCTCTCGTGATGCCGTCATCGACATTTCCCATCAGGAACGCTTCGTTTCCGACAAACTGATGACACGGATAAAAGTCACCCCATGGGGTCACCGCCAGGTATTCGGTGCCTGAACCGCACCCCGATAAGCGCTTGGCGACACATGGTCCGCCTTGTAAATCTATCATAAAGTGGAAGAAATTGTATCCTCTTCCCTCTTTACGTCTCTGAATCATATCTGCCGCAAGTTCGTCGTACTGTGCAAGCAGCTTCGGAATATCCTCCGTGCGGATTGCATAGTCCTCTGTGTCCGGTGCGACAACCGGCTCAACCGAAATCTGTTTGAATCCGAGATCCGCCAGATGCATGACATCCTTTGCGAAATCAAGATTGTGTCTCGTGTAAGTACCACGCACATAATAATTCATTTGATTGCGGCTTTCGGCAACCTTCTGAAACTTCGGAACAATCTCGTCATAGCTTCCCTGTCCTCCGCGATGAGGTCTCATAAAATCGTGCACCTCTTTTCGTCCGTCAATGCTCAGTACGATATTGCCCATCTCTTTATTCACAAAATCAAGAATTTCATCATTTAAAAGAACACCGTTTGTCGTAAGTGTAAAACGGAATTTCTTATTATGTGGTTTCTCAAGACTTCTTCCGTAGGCTACCAGGTCTTTGACAACCTGCCAGTTCATCAGCGGCTCTCCGCCAAAGAAATCCACCTCCAGATTCACGCGGTTTCCTGAATTTGCAACCAGAAAATCGAGTGCTTTCTTTCCGACTTCAAAGCTCATCAGTGCGCGTCTGCCATGATACTCGCCTTCCTGTGCAAAACAATATTTGCACGCCAGGTTACAATCATGTGCGATATGAAGGCACAGCGCTTTGACAACGGTCTGTCTTCCTTTAAAATCTGTAATATATTTCTCGTAGATGTCCTCTGTATAAAGCTGCCTCCTGCCTGCAAGCTCATAAATCTCATCGACGACCTCACACACCTCCGACTGTTCATATGGGAGTTTGTGTTTGCTTATCAGTTCGATTGCCTGCTCTTTTGAGACACCATCTAAATATGGTTTTTCACACAAAGGAACCAAATCATATACAATATCGTCCACGACATGAACACTTCCGCTGTTTACATCCAGAACGATATTATAACCACCACTTTTGTAGCAATGAATCACAACCGGTTCTTCCTCTCATAGCAAAGATTAAGCAGCGACCGAAGTCGCTGCCTTACAAACATCTCTTATTTTATCTGCTCGCAACTCTGGTTGCCTACTGTACAAGATGTTTTGCATGCTGACTGGCAAGAAGTCTGGCACTCGCCACATCCGCCTTTCTTCATGGACTCTTTTAAATCTCTGGTGCTTAATGTCTTGATATGTTTCATATAAGCGTCCTCCCTACTATTCATATCTCGCTACATTATAGCATACTTTTCTTTGTTGTAAAACCCTTTTTTATCCGTTTTTTTGTATACTGTCAAAGCAAAGCATTTATAATAGGTAGAAACAGATATATTTCATATGTTATTTAAACAACGTTCCGGCCATTCCGCCCAGTCCGCAAATCATAAGCGTTGTTATGAAATTACTGGAAAGCGGCGTAATTGTATGATTTAGTATGACAGAAATAATGCATAAAACCAAAAAATATCCAAGTCCCACCAACAGCCCCCAAACGATTTTATGCTGTTTCTTTGCCTTTGATGCAAGATATCCTGCAAAAAATGTTGAAATAATATAAATTGCTATGTTAATGATATCAATATATTTTTCATCCATTTTTGTTTGAAAAACAATAAATGAAAGCACGATTAAACATACAACCGTTATAAAATAAGAAGTCAGCAAATATATGCCATATGATACAATGGCGCTCCTTTTTTTCACTGTTTGATTACCCATAATCTCCTCCTGCAACATGATTTTCTATTCTTTTCCATATGATTATGATATAATATGCGAAAGAAAGCGCATACATGCGTCTATTTTACAAAGTCAGAAAGGTGAGAAACATGACAACATTTCAACTCATGCAGTTATTTATCCTAATACTTCTTGTTTTGCTCTCCTCATTTTTTTCCTCGGCGGAGACCGCACTGACCTGTGCAAACGAAGTGAAGATCCGTGCCAAAATGGAAGAAGGAAGCAAAGCTGCCAAAGTGCTTCTAAAAATATTGGAAAACCCGAGTAAGATGCTCAGTACGATTCTGATTGGAAACAACCTCGTTAATATTTCCGCAACAACGCTTGCAACGACATTTACGATTTCCACATTCGGAAATGCTGCCGTCGGTATTGCAACAGGAATCCTGACACTTGTTGTCCTTTTGTTTGGTGAAATCATTCCTAAGACAATCGCAACGCTCAATGCCGAAAAATTGGCCCTATTATATAGCTTTATCATTTACGGCTTTATGTTCCTGTTGACCCCGGTCATTTTCATAGTCGATATTCTGGGTAATCTCTTTTTGCGCATATTAGGAATTGATGCCTCCAAAAAAAGCATTGGAATTACCGAAAAGGAATTAAAGACCTATGTAGATGTCAGCCACGAAGAGGGCGTCATCGAATCGGAAGAACGTGAAATGATATTAAATGTATTTGATTTTGGTGATTCAACCGCAAGCGCCGTGATGATTCCGCGTATCGATATGACGACAATTGATGTCAATGCTACCTATCAGGAATTGCAGACACTGTTTTTAAAGACGATGTACTCACGTATTCCTGTTTATGAAGGTTCCCAGGAGAACATCATCGGCGTTGTCATGTTAAAGGATTTCTATTCAAACCGCAAGGTGGAAAACTTCTCAATCCGCAAAATCCTTCGAGACGTTTATTATACGTACGAGAGCAAACGAACCAATGACCTTCTCCTCGAGATGCGCCAGAACGCCTACTCTCTTGCAATTGTCATTGATGAATACGGCGACAGTGTAGGTCTTATTACTTTAGAAGATTTGCTCGAAGAAATTGTCGGAGAAATCCGTGATGAATATGATGATGATGAGAAAGAATTCCTGCGTGAAATTGCGCCGGGAACGTATCGCATCACAGCCAACATGAAGCTGTGCGATGTCAACGACGCCATCGGAACAAACTTCCAATCGGAAGACTACGATTCTATCGGCGGTCTGATGATCGAAGCGCTCGACAGACTTCCGAATACACGAGAGGCCGTAACGCTATCTGACGGCAGTCTTCTCCGCGCCGGCAAGGTGCGCAATCACCGTATCGAATGGGTCAGTTTGGAATTGCCAAGCAACTAACCAAAAGAAAAGAGGCTTGCCTTAGCAAGCCTCTTATTTCATACCCCCAAAAAGTGCATCGACAATCCGATTATAACTCTCCATACTCTCGCACTTCCTGATCTGCTTGGCCATCTTGTCCGCATCCGGAAAAGAAGCAATCAGATAAGTCCACAATTCCTTCATGCGGTACAAGGTGTTTTTATCGCCTGACATGATTTCCCGGTAGCCCATAAGCAGCTCATCATGAAAGGCTCTCAGCTTATCATAATCCACGTTATCATCCGCAAATCCATACGGCTTCATGAGCAATCCTCTTCCAATCATAACAGGCGATATTTCTTTATTGTTCTGTTGATATAACTTATGAATTTGCTTCAAATCAGCATCATTTGTTAAATCTCCATTATATATTATGTTTAACGCACTGTTATTCAACGCATACTCTACATACGTCATACGCGGTTTGTTCTTATAAAATTCCTTCTGGATTCTTGGATGCACAATCAGTTTTTCAATCGGATACCGATTAAATATCGGTAGTAATTCATAGAATTCATCCGGGTCTGTTTTGCCGATTCTGGTCTTGACAGATATCCGATATGGCTCCGATTTTGCAGCCTCAAAAACCGTCTCAAGGAACGCATCGAGCGTATCCAAATCAGCAAGCATCCCCGCGCCTTTTCCTTTTGCAACGACCGTGCCGGATGGGCACCCAAGATTCAAATTAATCTCCCGATAGCCCATGTCGCAAAGCTTACGCGCACATTTTGAAAAATAGTCTGCATTGTTCGTTAATATTTGCGGCACCACACATCCGTCATTATTGTGCGGAACAATATCGCGCAGTTCCCGCGGCGTCATACTTTTCTCTTTGGCCGGAGAAATAAACGGCGCATAATAGGTCGACACGACGCCCGGATAATATTTGTGATGTGCATTGCGGTATATATAGCCTGTAACACCCTCAAGCGGTGCAAATAGTAATTCCATTTCGTTTCCTCTTATGACAGTTTCCTTCATGATTGCTCCGGCATTTTGTATGCCACAGTGATGACATATGCCTCACCGCCCACCTGCTTGATAATGCTTTGAAATGTCAGTGTGTCATCACATAGCCCGCCTTCGCTGCGCAAAATGCCGGCAAGCCCCTCCTTCGTGCGTTTACAGGCGCTTTCTTTGATTGTCCAGTAGGCAGTGAAGCGAATGTCCGCAAATGCTGCGTCCGAAGCAATTGCCTGCTTCTCATCCTGTGAATAGCATTTTTGCAAAACGCCTTCCTTTGGCTTTTTGATTCCTTCCACATCGACGCCGACCGGCTGGTCACCCACCGCAATAACAGCCAGATTTCCGCTGTGCGAAAGGTTATAATATGCACCGAGTCGATGATAGGTGTCATATAAATAGCCTGCCGCTGCAGATAACCGTTTGCCCGCATCCGTTTGAATCCGGTCAACCTTCGCCCTGCGCTCGTCACTTAGACCGTTATAAATTGTCTGAAAAAACAGCTCCTCACAAAGTGGGGAGCTGTCAATCATGAATACACGAATCATGTTTATTCCTCTGTCGTCTCTACTGCTTCCTCTGTCGCTACAATTGCAATGCCAAGCTCTGAAAGCTGTTCTTCATCGACGATATTTGGTGCTTCACTCATAAGACAAGAAGCATCCTTTACCTTCGGGAACGCAATGACTTCACGGATAGAATCCGCACCGGTGAGCAACATCACGAAGCGGTCAAGTCCATATGCAAGACCTGCATGTGGCGGAACACCGTATTTGAATGCATCCAGAAGGAATCCGAACCGCTCGTTTGCAACCTCCTGCTTAAGTCCTAATACCTCAAACATTTTGGCCTGAATATCATTCTGGTGGATTCTGACAGAACCACCGCCTAATTCCACACCGTTTAATACGATGTCATACGCTTTTGCACGCACTCTTCCCGGATCCGAATCGATATACTGCCAATCCTCTTCCATCGGCATCGTAAACGGATGATGCATTGCTTTGAAACGCGCTTCCTCATCGCTCCACTCAAGCAGCGGGAATTCAACAACCCATAAGAAATTGAATTTGCTTTCATCGATGAGTCCCATCTGTTTGCCGAGCTCGATACGCAGCGCGCCAAGCACATTCCAGACGATAGAAGTCTTATCAGCAGCAAATAAGAGAAGGTCTCCGTTTTGTCCGTCCATAGCACCAACGAGTGCGCTCATCTCTTCTTCTGTCATGAATTTGGCAAAGCTTGATTTGATGCTGCCGTCCTCCTGAATTGCAATATAGGCAAGACCTTTTGCGCCGTAGCCTTTGGCAAAATCAACAAGTGCATCGATTTTTTTACGTGGCATTGCACCCTGTCCTTTGGCATTGATACCGCGCACGGAACCACCTGCTTCTAACGCAGATGTAAAGACACCGAATCCGCATCCTTTTACGACATCACTGACATCCGTAAGCTCCATGCCAAAACGCGTATCCGGTTTGTCAGAGCCGTAACGGTTCATGGCGTCAATCCATTTCATACGCGGAAGCGGAAGCTGCACATCAAGCCCGATTGCCTCTTTACACACCTTCTGAATCAGGCGCTCATTGACATCCAAAACGTCCTCAACATCCACAAAGCTCAGCTCCATATCGACCTGGGTAAACTCAGGCTGACGATCCGCACGAAGGTCCTCATCACGGAAGCATTTTGCAATCTGGAAATAGCGGTCAAATCCGGAACACATGAGAAGCTGTTTAAAAATCTGCGGAGACTGCGGAAGTGCATAAAAGTTGCCCGGATGCACGCGGCTAGGTACAAGGTAATCTCTTGCGCCCTCCGGCGTTGATTTGCAAAGGATTGGTGTCTCAATCTCCAAAAATCCTTCATCTACCATAAACGCACGCATCGTCGCCGCGATTTTGCTGCGAAGCATAATTTTACTCTGCACGTCCGGACGACGAAGGTCTAAGTAACGGTATTTTAATCTGATTTCTTCTTTGGTCTTGGAATTTTCTTCAACCGGGAATGGTGGTGTATCAGCCTCTGATAGCACACGGATGCTATCTGCCACAATTTCAATCTGACCGGTTGCAAGATTGTCGTTGACTGCGCCGGCTCTCTTTTCTACGCTGCCGGTAACCGCAATGACGAACTCACTGCGAAGTCTGCCCGCTTTTTCAAACGCCTCTGCGCCGCACTTATCCTCTTCAAAAATAATCTGCAAGATACCGCTTCTGTCACGCAAATCGACAAATACGATACCACCTTTGTTACGTTGTTTGGCAACCCAGCCCATTACGGTCACTTTGCTGCCGATATCATTTACGGAAACTTCCGTACATCTATGACTTCTTTTCAGTCCCTGCATTGACTCTGCCATAACTGCCTCCTTATAGCCGCGGCTGCGACTGTTTAGTATTTTAATGCCTCTTTATAAAAATCTTTGAATTCCTCATAGCCATCCTTTTCAAGCTGCTCCTTTTGGAATTTTTTATTCTTATTCATACGCACAACAAGCACCTGATTGCCGGCTGCACGCTCCTGCTGCGCTTCCTTAATTACCTCACAAAGTCTGTCTGAAGGCATGCCCTTCTCAACAAGATATGCAATCTTCTTTTGGCTGCCCGGCACGACAAAACCCTGATCGAGAAGAATCGTAACGATACGCTCAAATCCGATCGAGAAACCGCAAGCCGGCGTCTTTTGTCCTGTAAACTTGCCAATCATCTCATCATAACGGCCGCCGCCTGCAACAGATGAGCCAAACTCTGCCATCTCAATTTCAAAAATAGTTCCTGTGTAATAGCTCATACCACGAACGAGTGTTGGGTCAAATACAATTTCAAAATCGGTGTCGACCGTACCGCGCACGCTGTCCATAATCTCCGAAAGGCTTTCTGTAACACCGCTCTCTAAATAATCGCCAAGCTTGTCTGCAAGGTATGCGACCGGGTCTTTGGCCTCCTGCATTCCTGTAAACAGTGCAAGATAACGCTCTGTCGCCTCTTTTGTAAAGCCATTTGCAACAAGCTCTTCCGATACGCCCTCAATTCCGATTTTGTCCATTTTATCCAAAATAATGAATACGAGATCAAACTGTGCTTCGTCAAAGCCTGAATAAGCAGCCATCGCTTTCAGGATGCGGCGCTCATTGATACGCACCTTAAAGCCCTTGAAGCCGAGCTTGCCAAGTGTGGTGGTCGTCGCCAGAATCAATTCGATTTCAGCAAGATTGGTCGGCTCGCCGAGGATATCAATGTCACACTGCACGAACTGGCGGAAACGTCCTTTTTGCGGACGATCCGCACGCCAAACACTGCCAATCTGAAGTGCCTTAAAAGGCGATGGCAGGTTTGCTGCATTATTTGCATAATATCTGGAAAGCGGAAGGGTCAAATCATAACGTAGTCCGCCATCAGCCAAATCCATCTCTGACGAGGCATTCGCAAGATTGAACTTCTCTCCGCGCTTCATAATCTTAAAAATCAACTTTTCGTTTTCACCGCCCTGCTTTGAGCAAAGATTCTCGATGTGCTCAACACACGGTGTCTCAATTGGTGTAAAGCCAAATTTCCGATAATTTTCTTTGATGACATTCATGACATAATCACGAATCTGCATCTCTGCCGGCAGGATGTCTTTCATACCTGTCACCGGTTTTTTTACTAATGCCATTTTTCTTCTCCTGTCACATACACTATGGATTCAAAATTCGCTCCGTTTCTATTTCTGTTTGAACCCACTACAACTCATATATTTTACACCGAATGGCTCGATTTCTCAAGTATTATTTCGATTTTGGGTTGCTTTTTGCTTTTCTATTTTTCGTTTTTTGTTGACAAAATCCGTCAAAATGCATTATTCTATGCGTATGCGTATGCGCATATCATAAACAGGAGGGAATATTATGAACAGAAACATCGTATTATGTGTTGTTTTGTCAATCGTTACATGCGGTATCTACGGCATTTACTGGTTTGTCAAAATGACAGATGAAACAAACGACATGACAGGAAGCACGGTTGCCAGCGGTATTGTTGCATTTTTACTTACAATTGTAACATGCGGCATCTACGTATTTTACTGGAATTACAAAATGGGTGAGAAGGTTGACCAGATTAACGGTACACCAAGTAACTCAGGTATCCTTTTCTTAATCCTTGCACTTTTCGGATTAAGCATCGTGAACTACTGCATTATCCAGAATGCAATCAACAACAAAGTAGCACCTCAGATTTAATAAAATCATACAGTGCATAAAACGGTTATCCTCTATCATGGGGATAACCGTTTTTTTATTGACTGGTAGTCTCGTTGAGAAGCGGCCCAGACACCTTGACATTGAACACCTCAATAAGTGGTCCCATAAAAAATGCCGTCACAATGGTTCCAAGCCCTACAAATGCCGGAATCTCCTTCACGTTTCCTCCGCCAAGCATAAAAAGCACGATACCAAGCACTACACAGATAAAATCCGTGCAAATACGCACGTATTGAAAGCGCCCTATTTTATATTTTTCAGAGAGCGTAAGTGCCACGGCATCATATGTTGACACACCAAGATCCGCTGTCATATAAAGCGATGACGAAAAGCAGATAATGATAATTCCAATCAAAAGACATATCACCCTCACAAGCATGGACGGTGCGCCAAGAAGCCGCTGCAAAATCGCATAGGAAAACTGCGTGATGTATCCAAGCAAAAATAAATTGATGAACGTCGCAAGCCCGATCATATGTCGATTGCACAGAAGGCTAAAAGATAACAAGCACACGTTTACAATGACATACAGTGTTCCAAATGCAATCGGCACCAGCTTGTCAACTCCGCTCATAAACGATTGAAACGGGTCAACGCCAAACGCTGCAATTTTAAAAAATCCTACAGCCATCCCACAAATAATGACACCAAAAAATGACATCAAAATCCTTCTTGTTTTCATAAGGTTCCAAGTGATTTTCTCACATAATCCTTTCCATTTTCTATATATGGAATATATCACATGCACCTTAGAAAACAAATATATTTACCTTTTGTGGCAAATATTGTTTCAAAAACGGGCTTTTTGATGTCATCTTCTTGATGAAAATTCTGTATTCTATAAAAATTACAATGTATGGTCTTTTTTATGGCATAGCGCGCCCCACGCACAGTCACCGCAGATTTCTTCAAATTTCCCAGCATCAAACACATGCGTCTGAAGCAGCCTCCGAAATACACCGTAGGTCATTTTCCCATCCGGATTTCCGATAGCCGAAAGAACGCTCTTATCGTATGAAATCACTTTCTCCTGCGAACTGCATACTGCCCCGTTCCAGTTTGGGCAAGCGCTGCAAATCGCATCGGCGTTTGTAATAAGCTTAATCTCTGTATCATCCTGCAGCGTGGCTATGACTTTCGTCATGTGCGCCGTAAACGCTTCGCTGTACCCTTTTCCCTGAAAAAATCGGATGCATAAACCATGATGCGGCCGCAGCATGACCGTTTTGTTCTCCATCATTTGACAAACCGGCCGATACTTTTATGTAAACCAATTGCCAATGCGATTTTTGCAAGATCCGGCAAGATAAAAGGAAATACGCACCATGAAAGTGCTGTCATTGCGCCGATTGCGCCATTTGCTTTTGTGTAAAGCACAATAAACCAGACCGTTCCGAATGCATAACATGCAACCAGTCCAAGCACCATGCCGAGTGCCATGATCCAAATCTTTCTACCAAAGCGGTCTATTACAAAGCCACTGATTAATGCTGTAAACAAAAATCCGATAATGTAACCGCCCGTTGTTCCAAACAAGACACCAGGGCCGCCGCTAAAGCCTGCAAATACAGGCACGCCAATTACTCCAAGGATGATATATACAAGCACCGAAAGCGTGCCTCGCTTCATACCAAGAAATGCAACTGCTGCAAAAATTGCAAATGTCTGCAGCGTAAATGGTACTGTAAACGGAATGTTAATCCAGGAACAGATTGCCATGAGTGCAACAAACATTGCCATCATAGTCAAATCCTTCGTTGTGATTTTTCCCTTTGCTTTCACGCCTTTCGCTCCTTCACTTGGCGCTTTCATTTGTTCGTTCTCTGCTGTCATTTCAACTTGTTTTGTCATGTTTTTTCCTCACTTTTTAATGTTATGTTAACCTTTGTTCGGCCTTTCATAAGACTCTCACATTCGGTTCTCAAATACGGCTATCATGTGACTTTCACTTGCGTTTTGCTTTCATTGATACAAGTCACACTATGTTTGTCAACGCATATATGTTCACCGGTTAACAATTGCATTATAAAAAAACAAGAAGTGCTTGTCAACCATTCTTGTTTATTGGTTGACTTTTTCCCTTCTCACTTCCACTGAAATATTCACGCGGGGCCTATTTCACGATTTCACCCATTTTGGGCCCCACAACTATCCCACTACAATCGGGTAGGCAGACTCCTACTCGATGTGCGATCAAATTACAATCGCACTTTCAAGCAAATATGCTACTTTCCAACTTTTTCTGTCACGCCACGAATTTAATATGCATATAAGGGCTCCCCTTTTTCTTCTCCGGATACATTTTGAGCAATTGATCCTCTGTTGTCTGAAAACTGACTCCGCCGGGAAGTTCCAACCGGTTATGCAGTCTCAAGCTTTCTTGCAATCCCGCTAAAGTGCCACAGGTTGATGCACGCTCTCACAATCTCGTCTGCAATGACCGCAAGGAATACGCCCGCGATTCCGAGGTGGACCACAAAAACAAACAAAAGTGCGCATCCAATGACAAAGAACGTGCCGAAAATCTGTGTAAAGAACATCCATCTCGTATCCCCTGAGCCTCTGATTCCGTTTCCGATAATGATGTTTGCAGATTTTCCGTACAGATTGATACACATCAAAATCAAATATCCGCAGCACATCGGGATGATGGTGGCATCGTTTGTAAAGGTCCTCACAATCTGCTCCGGAACGGCGAGGCAGATACCAAGTGTCACAAGTGCACAGCACACAGTGAGCGAATAGGCAATCATGCATACATGCTTGTATTTGTAGCGGTCCTTTGCGCCGTACGCTTCACCGGATAAAATCATCGTCGCATTTCCGATTGCACCGACTATGACAACGACCAAAAGTTCCACACTAAACACAATCGAGTAAATGCCTGCTGCCTTTTCGCTGATTGCATTCAGTATACGGATCATCATAAGGTTTCCGAAGTTCCATGCAAAATCCTCGAGCGCAGAATTTACCCCGAGCTTTAACGTATGGAAATACGGCATGAATTTGGCCCTCCAAACATAGGACCATTTTGGTCTCGTAAATAATTTCTTACTCGTAGAAAAAATAAAGAATGCATACACAACACCCGCATATTCCGAAATTGCTGTTGCAATCGCCGCGCCCTTGATTCCCATTGCCGGGCAGCCAAACTTTCCAAAAATCATTATGTAGTCCAAAATCACATTAAGGCCTGCTCTGACAATTCCATAAAACGCCATCGGCTTTGTGTAGTTTGACGTCTGCATAATGACCATCGTTGAGGACTCCAAACCGACAACTAGGAAAATCGGGGCATAATATTTCATATACTCTTCGCACATCGGAAGAATCGTCTGGGAAAGTCCCATTGCCATAAGGACATATTTCCCGAGAAATGTCCAAAACAAAAAAATCAAAAACGGCAGTAAATTCGCCCATTTCATCGTAGCTGCGGCATACTCCTGCGTCTCCTCCGATTTGCCTGCTCCGACATTTTGGCTGATCAGAATTGACGCCCCCATAGAAAGGGAAAAGCATACAGACATGCTCGTCCAAAGAAGTGTCGATACATTTCCGAGTGCACTTAAGTACATATCATTGACATGACCCAAAAATGCTTTGTCGACAAGCATCTGCACCTGATTAATGATATTTCCAAGCATAATCGGTACTGCAATTTTTAAGATGGAAACCAAATATTGTTTATTTTTTGATTGATTCATGATTCCTTTTTCCTTTCCAAGCCTGATACAAAATCTGACAAAATTGACGGCCTTTTATTCTGTATCTTCTCCGCGGATGATTTGGATAATCTGTCTATTCAGCAAGATGGAAAGATTGTATGGATTCAAAAGAACGCCATCCACTGACTCATCCTGCATGACCATATCAAACAGCTGCGAAATATCCGCCATAAAGGTTGACATAACACCTTTTCCGCCAAGCATCTGTTCTTCAAAGCTCGTGTAAGCGACAAACCAGTTTCCCTTGCCGCCAACCTGTCTCGTCTCAAGGTTCATACCGCCGCTTACTGCCATTTCAACCGCAACAACAAACTGCCCACCTTCTTTCATGCGTCTCCGGATCGCACTCAAAATTGCGGCAAGCACCTCATCCTCCTTATGTTCCTTTAATATCGCGATATACTGCTCTATTTTTTCATTTCCGATTAATCCCTTATCTTTATGCATTTGCACTTATTCCTTTTATCTTGATTCGATACCAGTTTTTTGAACAATGACGTTCAGCGTATCATCGTTCCGACAGACAGCATGATACATCTACTTATATTTGCTGAAACAAAAACACAAGTTCCTTATAAATCACCATATAAATCCGGAAATACACATATCCGATTCCTACGTAGGCAAGAATCGTAAGCAGCACTGCCGGAATGCGGATGACATCATTTAACCTGCCATAGCGCGGATTCGTCACACCGACCTTCTCATGAATATCAGCCATATCGATGCGCTTCCTGATTGGTTCAAATGAGACATCCTCTAAAAGCTTCACATCTTCCTCATACTCATCAATGTCATGTAAAAACATCTCTATTCTCTTTAGCTGCCTCTCGCATTGCTCCCGCTCGAGCACAAACAGCGGAATGTTCCATTTCCGTGCAATCCACAAACCCAATTTTGTTTTTTTATTCATTTGCATCATGACAAATGCGCGAAGCATCCGGTAAACACAAACCGGGAACGCATAAAGCTGAAACGCAACATTACAAATCAGCAAAAGGGCTCCCACAATCCCCGGAAACGTCACGCCGCAAATAGAAAGTACAAACATAAGCGGCAATAATAAAATCGATACAATAAACAAGCCGCCAAATATTTTCATGTCAAAAGAATGCTCCGCTTCCCTTACCGTGAGCGTTTCAAGCTGTCTTTCAAGCTGGGTTTTGGCAAACTCCAGTTCTCCGCGGTAATGCGATACAAGATAATGCTCTTTGGATTCATATCGGTATACGACCGCCGACCCCGTAATTGGCAGCCCGTTTTCTCTGTTTTCTACATTGTTCTCCATAGCTTCCTCAAAAATATGCTGTAAACCGTTTTCATCCGGCTCCCTTCGCTTATAACAAAACCTTACAACACTATATCACTTTTACCAATCACTGGTAAGTGGTTTTGTCTAATATTAAACATTTCTTAACTATTAAACTTTCAAACGCTTCATTAGAAGCATAACAGACCAATCCCTCTTGAATGGAAAAGGCTTCGCTTTAAGGATGCTTGCAGCCACATTGCAAGCCTCTCTAAAACAAAGCCCTACACTTATTATGTAATATGCTGCGTCAATGAAACGCCATGCGCTCCTATGCCATAAGCTCGTCTGCAAGTCTGTCGATTGCAGCTTCTACCTCATCATTGACACCGGATTTGATTGAAACAGTCTCCTCGCAGAACGTGATATCTTTACTCTTTTCAAGCATTCCGCGCATGACTTTGGCCGCCATTGGTGCCCAAGTGCCGTTTTCAATCAGACCGATTTTACGGTTCTGATAGTTGCGCTCAAGCAAATCGTTGATGAATGCCTTCATAAACGGGAAAATATCTGCATTGTATGTAACAGATGCAAGTACAAGGCGGTCATAACGGAATGCATCCTCCACACACTCCGGCATATCCTCTCTCGCAAGGTCAGCAATCGCAACCTTCGGGCAACCTTTCTGCGAAAGCTTTTCGGCAAGCAATTCTGCTGCTTTTTTAGTATTGCCATAGATCGATGAATATGCGATGAACACACCCTCGCTCTCCGGACGGTACGATGACCAGATATCGTATTTTTCAAGGTACGGTGTAAGGTCTCCTGTTAATACAGGACCGTGCAGCGGACAAATAACGGCAATTTCAAGTGTCGATGCGACCTGCAGAAGTCTTTGCACCTTCGCGCCGTATTTTCCGACAATTCCGAAATAATACCGTCTCGCCTCACACGCCCAATCCTCCTCGACATCCAGGGCTCCGAATTTACCAAAGCCATCAGCCGAGAACAGCACCTTATCTGTGCTGTCATATACGACCATGACCTCCGGCCAGTGTACCATTGGTGCGAACACAAAGGTTAGCTCATGCTTACCAAGCGACAGTACTTCTTTGTCTGCAACCTCTTTTTTGTTTGCGTCAAAAGAAACCTGATAAAACTGCTCCATCATCGCAAAAATCTTTGTATTGCCGACTACCGTCGCCTTTGGGTATTTGTCCAAAAAGGCCAGGATACCGGCAGAATGATCCGGCTCCATATGCTGAACGATCAAATACGCCGGTGTTTTACCTTCTAATGCTGCTTCCACATTGGCAAGCCACTCGTCCACAAAATTGGTATCAACCGTATCAAGCACGGCAATCTTTTCATCTAAAATCACATAAGAATTGTATGCCATACCGTTTGGCACTACATACTGTCCTTCAAACAAATCGACCTGATGGTCGTTCACACCTACGTACTTCACATCGTTTGTAATCATCATTGTTTTGTCCCTCTCTTTATTGTATTGTGTGTTCATACAGTCATGCTGTCCACTTTTCGCGTTAATTGCATAACTCTGAATTGTCGCATTTGTATTGCTATGCAGATTATATCATATTTTGCGAAATATTGTCATATTTTAGCAGCGTCTTTATCAAACCTTCTTCCAAGCTTTGATAAGCCCCAATCAGGGCAAGTGCTTTCGTACCGTCATACCTGTTTGATTCTTCCCTTGTCAGCGGAAACGGAAGCGGTATGCCCTGACTGATTACCTGCGCTACCGGAATGGAAACCTTCTCAAACGGCTTGGAAACCACTTTCGCGAGTGCATCGGCAAAAGACTCGTATGTCTCCAAGGTGCCTTCTGCAAGATTAAATGCTTCATCATATGCTTTTTCATTCCCGATCGACCGAAGAATTGCTCTTGCCACATCCTCCACATAAGCAAACTGAAATTCGCCCGTTGCATCCACCGGATGCAAAATCTGACCGGCCTGACTGATCCAGTGAAAGTAAATTCCTTCGCGCGGTGCGTAATTATCCGGACCATACAAAATCGCCGGACGAAACGTTGTATACCGTGCCCCGTACTTTCTGCAGCAGGATACGATTTCTTGCTCTAAGCTAACTTTTCCAAGAATATATGCTCCCTCCTGTCCGCCAAAGTCGCGCGTTTCAAACGGTGCATTCTCGTCCAAAACCCTATCAAGTCCGCGCTCATATACGTCGACCGTACTGATAAAAATATATTGTTTACAAGGACTGCTCAGTGCCTCAAACACTGCTGCGATATCACCCGCCCCGTATGCGCAGAAATCGACCACGACATCATAATTACCTTTTGCTAACTGCCGAAGTGCATCCGCATCATGCCGGTCACCCAAAAGCTGCTCGACCGGCATATCGGTCAGCGGCATATTGCCACGATTATATACAGTCACTTCATGCTCCTTGCAAGCCAGCCTCACAAAGTGCTTTCCGAGAAAGTAGCTTCCGCCAATCACTAATAGTTTCATTGATAAATCCTAAATTAAGTTGCCTTTCTTTTGTTATTGTCTATTCAGAGTCATGCAAATTTCCATAAACGGAAATCATACTTGCATGAATGGAATTATTCTACCAGCCGAGCAGCTTTTTGGCATTACCGGAGAGAATCATCTGCTTTTCTTCCTCGGTAAACGAAAGATGCAAAATCCACTCTGCGCTCTCTAACTGCGAAGTCCAAGGAGAATCCGTACCGAATAATATCTTTGCCACCCCGTGCTTTCTCGCGATGCGCTCAAACTGCTCTTTTGAAATGTAGTCAGCCACAAATGCAGTATCAAAATAGCAGTTTTCTCCGACAAGTAACTCCTCCACCGCATCAAACTCTTTCCATCCGCCAAGGTGTGCAAGGACAATCTTTCCGCCGCCCGTCTTACAAAGCATCTCCTTGATGTGCGTAACGCCTGAATAATTCGGCTCAGGAAGTCCGATATCAATCCCGGCATGGATACTGACGATCAAATCCTTCTCAAGTGCATACGAAATGATACGCAGATAACGGATATCATCCGCATAAACGCCTTGGTATGCCGGGTGAAGTTTAATTCCTTTTAATCCAAGAGAAACGATATAATCAATCGCCTCTTTGTAATTGTCCTGGTCCGGATGAATTCCTCCAAACGAGAGAATATGGCTCTGCAATGCGTTCTTTTGAGCTGCCATCTCGTTAACCGTCTGAAACTGCGATGGTTTCGTGACAACCGGCAACAAAATCGAATGCGCAATTCCATCGCGCTGCATTGCTTCTGCCAGGCTTAAAAACGTGCCGTCGCGAAACGCTGTAATCCCGGAACGCTCCTGCAGCAGTGCAATCGTTTTGGGTGCGATTTTATCCGGAAAATCATGTGTATGAAAATCAATTATTTCGATTGACATTCTCTTATCCTTTCCTAAACAGAAATATTGTGAAATACTTGTAGACGTTTATATTATAAATCATTTTCGTCGAAATAAACTTTATTTTTTTAATTCATATAACCGGTATATTTTGCGGTAGATTG
Source organism: Lachnospiraceae bacterium (assembly GCA_021153185.1). Lineage (GTDB taxonomy): Bacteria > Bacillota > Clostridia > Lachnospirales > Lachnospiraceae > SIG333. The sequence continues at coordinate 93,123 of JAGKTY010000004.1, read as the reverse complement.
CATCATTGAACATGCATTTGAAAAACAGCTGTTCTGATGTCTTTAATTCCTTTATAAGCTTATCAGGCACCAGGGAATGCTCTTTCACACACTGTAGCTTTGTGCCTTTTATCACATCCGATGTATCGTCCATTCCCCAAACCTGCGTTACACCTACCTCATTGATCGGATTTTTGTATTTGGAAGCTTTGGCGCCGAAAACAGTATACACATCCATGAGAACACAGACGCTTTCATATTTTTGATCCAAAGCCTGAAAAAGCGCATTGACCTCTTCATTCTTCAAATACATACTGATACCTTCCATAATGACAATCACACACGCGCTATCCGGCAACTGCCCTACCATCTCGCTTTTTGCGGCATTAAACGGAATCATATGGTACTGTTCACTCTCAGTATAATACTGTTTGCGTGTACCAATTACCTCTTGAAAGTCGCCATCAATCCAGTATTTGTAAGGCGCCTCTACGCGAAGACATCTGCTGTCTAGTCCGCAGCCGATATGTAAGACAAGTGCATCCGGATTTTTTTGAAGCATCTCCTGCGTCCAGTCATCAAACACTCTCGCACGTATCGCCATATTGTAAGCAAGCCATTTTGACTTCATTTTTCCTTTGATTGGAAACGCTTCCTTTTCCCAGATTTGTTCTGCTTTTGGATCCTTTAAAATAATCCCTTTTTTACTTACCTGCGCTTTTCCGCAGAGCGGAATATAAAGTGTCTTGTTTACCTCATTCATAGTTATCCCCCATAAGTATTCTCTATACTACAATTCTTAATTTCCTTACTTGTTTTGCTTAATTTATCGTCTATTAAGAGTTGTCGGCTTTATCCATTTAATTTTTTGCCGTTCTTCTTACTATTTTGTTTTATAGTTATCGTATAACACAAAATTTCATTTTTGTCATCCTTCATTAAATAGATCAACAGTCCCATTTAAAACAACAAATTTCGTATCTATCATCAACCCGACAAGTTGAGATAAATTATGGGCGTGCCTAAATTTAGCAAAACCATGAAATTAGCCCCAATGCAGAGACAAGATACGCTTTACGAATCCCGCTCTGATTAGCAGTCGTCAAATGTCCATTCATGCAAGCATGATGGCCATTTTCCTCGTTGCCATAACCGAGCTGAGATTCGCTTTGCGAATCTTGCTCTGATTAGCAGTCGTCAAATGTCCATTCATGCAAGCATGATGGCCATTTTCCTCGTTGCCATAACAAATCAGGGTGTGCAAAATGATTTGCACACCCTGAAATCTCATAAAATATTCATTTTGCTTTGCTACCGGATTAACCAAAGTATCTCTCAAGTAATCCCTTAAGAGCTTTGCCGTGTCTAGCCTCGTCACGAGCCATCTCATGCACTGTGTCATGGATTGCATCTAAGCCGTTTTTCTTTGCGCAGGCAGCAAGATCAAATTTACCCTGTGTCGCACCAAACTCACAATCAACTCTCCATGAAAGGTTGTCTTTTGTAGTCGCTTTCATGTTTGGCTCAAGGTCACTACCGAGCAGTTCTGCAAATTTAGCAGCATGCTCAGCCTCTTCATAAGCTGCCTTTTCCCAATATAAACCAATTTCCGGATAACCCTCACGATGTGCAATACGTGCCATGCAAAGGTACATACCAACTTCTGAACACTCGCCGTTGAAGTTTGCCATAAGCTGCTCGAAGATGTATTTCTTATCTTCCTCGCTGATGTCAGCATTGTTCTTTACAGTCTTAGCATAGATACCATACTCATGCTCTGCTGCAAGTGTCAGCTCGCCTTCTACCTTTTTGAATTTTTCTCCACTCACGTGACATACAGGACACTCTGCAGGTGCTGAATCTCCCTCGTGAATGTAACCACATACTGGGCATACGTATTTTGCCATTTTTAAATCCTCCTTAAAAAAATCAAAATTTATTATATTTTGTAACGCTTCAAAGCCAATTCGCAAAATTGCCTCTGCGTGACTATGAATCGTTATATATAATATAATTCTACCGTAAAACTGCGCTATCGCCAACCATTAATTTTTGGCAATCTTCGCAAACGCCTCGAAACAGAATATCATAATCCAGATACGCTATCCCATGCGTATCACCAATCCGCTCTGTCAAATCGGGCAATACGTCCATGTCGACATCAAACATCTTGCCGCAATGGATACAGGAAACATGATAGTGATCTGTGCAGTTATGATCAAAGTGGTCTGCACCAAACGGCGGTGAAACTTTGCGAATCTCTCCATGTTCGGCCAGAAGATTTAAGTTCCGGTAAACGGTCCCCTTTCCGATGGATGGATACGTCTGCATCACACACTCGTAAATTTCTTCCGCTGTCGCATGATTGCCGAGACTTCTGACTGCTTCGAGAACAAGCTCCCTTTGAATTGTATTTCTTCTATTCATTTGTTCTCCTTATTGATATCAGTTCCTAATTGAGATTATATATCAATATGTTTCGAAATGCAACAACTTTTTTCAGTTTAATCGCCCATTATTTTTGACGCGATTTCACAGCCGCTTTTCGTTGCCGCAAGCCCTCCCAGTGCAGTTTCCCGAAGGGATGCATCCATTTTGCTTCCTATTTCCTGCCATCGCACTTGCTGAGCCAATCTCCGCCTGACAGCCACCCTGCGCCTGCCGTGTGGGAGCTGCTCGGTCCTACCATAATTGGCCCGATGATATTATTTAAACTCATAGTATATCCTCCTAAGCCGCCTTACCTATTCATTGTATCCAGTCTCTTTGATTTTAAACATGTCGCCTAAACCGCTTACATAAAAGTATCTGACAGGCAAGCTCAATCGGCATCTTTTTCGTTTCTGTTTTGGTGCTTTTCTTTTGTTTAAGCCGGTTTAAAATCCGTTCCAGTTTGTGGTACGTCATGCGTTTATTATCATAAAAAACGAGCAGGCTCCGGTAGGTCGGCAACACTTCCGTAATACCGGACAGTTTCATCTCCTTTATCTCCTTCGGTTTTTGTGGCTATATTACGACCTCCCCTAAGGGACGAGTCAAGAACAAATTGCGCTTTCATAAAATCTGCCTGCGCTTTTTCCTCATTCGGCTGCCAATATAAAGTCCTCGATCAGCTTATTTACTTCTTCTGCATTATCATCATTTGCATTATGTGCCGCATTTTGAATTACCCTAAGCGGATACCCTGTTCTTTTGGCCCACTCTTTGTTATAGGCTGTGACCTTTCCAACGCGATCTTTTTCTCCCAATATCAGAAGCGATTTACATGGCAGCTGAATGCTCTTATTTTCCGGAATAAATGCCGCTTCTCCAATATACATCAAATGGCACAGTTCCTTTTTGGAATACTCATCAAGCATCTCTTCCATTCTTTTTCGGGTATCATCCGCCACCCCGCACATCTTTGCCATCGACTTTCGCAGCATTTTATCGGGAAACAGATTGCACATCCATTCCAGCTGATTGAGCCAGAAGAAATCCGACTTCGTGTAATAGTCGCCGAACGGCGCACTGTCGATAGAAACAAACCCTTTTACTTTTTCCGGATAAGAATCAATAAAATATTGACCAATCATTCCTCCTAATGATTGCCCGATGATCATCGCGTATTTTACGTCTTCGGTTGTCAGTATCGTGTTTAATTCTTTTGAGACGTTCGCATAACTAAAATTCTGATACGGTCTTGATTTTCCGTGGCATGGACAATCCCAGACAATAATGCCGAATCTGTCGTGAAAGTACCTGATTTGTTTTTCAAATAAGGTATGATTCGCCGTTAACCCCGGCAAAAATACCAAAGTCAGTTCACTCTCTTTTTTTGAACTCCAATAATACGTCCTGCCGTTTACTGATGTGATATACCGCTGCTTCAAAATATGCTCCATTTTTTCTCCAATATAAACCATGCTCTCTTTTTTTTTGAATGCGACATGTGCTCTCGCTTTGTTTTTTAGAGCGCATTTATACCAATCGTATCTTCCTGCATTCTAATAAAACTATACCAAAAATATCTCATTTTTGATAGTACATTGCCTTCTTGGGCGCAAAGCAAAAGAACACTCCTTTTAGATAGCACCAATCATAGTGGGTCATGAACCAGTCATGACTCTTGCCATTCCCAAAAGAAGGTCCATACCATAGAACAGAGAATTGAAAAGGTTAATATGTTCAAAAAAAACAAAGGGGCTACCGCACTAATTTCTTAGTGTGGCAGCCCCGTGGTTAATCTGTCAACAATCAATTGGGCTCTTTATTACTATATATTAATCCAGTTCTACGATTATCAATATTCTCATTTCCGTCTCTTTTTCGTTGATTGCAAGATCCGTTTGTATTCTCAAAAGGCTCTTTCTAATCCGCAAACAGCTTCCGTTTTCTCTCTATCATCTCGTCGATTTTCTCGATGTAAAGATCTACATCCTTGACATTGTCGCACCGCTCGATGCGGCCAGATGGAACGCGAACCCCGTCCCCAGGTGCCACAGGGTAGACGCGCTTGGTGATCGAGCCTGCGCCGAGTGCGACGATGGTCTGCACTTCCTCCATGATCAGGATATTGTAAATGCCATAGGCTCCCTCTTTGGCAAAGCCGACATTTTCCAGGTTTCCGCTCATGTTTTTCTGGCGGTATAGATAATATGGATGCATCTGCATGCGCGCCGCCCCCGTCGCTGCAATCTCCATCATCTCATCGCCGCCCTGTAGAAGTGACATACCGTTTTCTTCGATAAACCGACGAAGCTTTGACGCACGCTTGATTGCGAGCGAATGCACGGTAAGACTCTCCGGCTTTAACCCTTCTATGATTTCGATTGTGCGCGCTACATCTTTTTCTGTCTCGCCCGGCAGTCCGATGATGATGTCCATATTGATGTTGTCAAAGCCAACCTCCCTTGCCAGGTGATATGCCTCAATCGTTGCTGCCGCGCTCGCCCGCCTTCCGATGAACTTTAGTGTCTCTTCATTCATCGTCTGTGGATTGACAGAAATACGGCTCACGCCATGTTTTTTTAATACTTCTAATTTTTCCCGTGTGATACTGTCCGCGCGCCCTGCCTCGACCGTAAACTCTTTGACATGCGCCATATCAAAATAGGTTTCCAGTGCTGTAATCAGTCTGTCAAGCTGCTCCGGCTCAAGTGTCGTCGGCGTACCGCCGCCGATGTATACGGTATCAAGCACTTTTCCCTGCATGATCCGGGCAGTTTCCCGCATCTCTTTGATCATACAGTCAATATAGGTTTCTACCTTGTCCCGCATCGCTGCGATTGGATACGATGTAAAGGAGCAGTACAGACAGGTCGTCGGGCAAAACGGAATGCCGACATACAGGCTGTATCCGTCTGCGCCGCTAAGATGACCAAGCAGCTCAATTTCCCGCTTTGCAATCTCGACACTTAAGTTCAGTTTTTCTTCGCTCACGAAATGCACATCCTGCATACGCCGTCTGATTTCGGCTTCACTCACGCCTTCCGAAAGTGCCGTCTGCACAATTTTGGTTGGTCTGATACCGGTTAAATTACCCCAAGGTAACTTTTTGCCGGTATAATCGCAAAGCGACTCATACAAAAAAGCCTTGAATGCATTTTTAAAGCCGCCTAACGCATCAGGCGCAATCACGCGGGAATACGCCCGCATTGCCGTATGTTGCTCTGCTTTCCCAAAAGACGCATCCTGCGTCGTTTGCGCAATCCCTTCTGCCGCCTCGGTCTGACCGGTACATTGCAAAAAGAGGACTGTGATTCGGTCCTCTTTTTCAAACAGGATGCGCATCTTTGCATCCTGCAATAAATTCTGTTTTTCTTCCCCGTCCGTCGCATCCGTTAGCACCTTTACCTGCTCACCGGGATAAAATGCCTTTACGAGCGAATGCACATCATACGACAGGTTTTCTCTTGCAAGTTCTACAACAAACATAATCGTTCCTTTTTAAACACAAAACGGGTTATACTTTTTCTCGTGACCGATCGTTGTCTCTGGTCCATGCCCCGGATACACCTTTGTATCATCCGGAAGCACAAACAGTTTTTCCCGAACGCTGCGAATGAGCTGCGACTCGCTTCCTGTCACAAAATCTGTCCGCCCGATGGACTCAAGAAACAGCGTATCTCCTGCCACGAGGATGCCATCCTCTTCAAAGTAATAGCAGCATCCGCCAATCGTATGACCCGGTGTTGCGATGACCTTAACCTTATGACCAAGCAGCTCGATTTCCTGTCCGTCATGCAAAAATTCATTGACCTTGAGCGTGCAGCCTCTTCCGGCACTCTCTGAAAGGTTTTTTCCGGAGTCGGTCAAAATCTCCTCCTCTTTATCGAGTGCATAAATCTTAGCACCTGTTAACCCTCTAAGCTTTTGTGCACCCCAGATATGGTCAAAATGACCGTGTGTGATCAAAATGGAATCTACCGTAAAACCTGCCTGTTTTAGCTTCTGAAAAAGCACATCGCCGTGATCTGCAGGGTCTACAAAAATACATTCTTTGCTTCCTTCTTCATATAAAAAATAGCAGTTTGTCTGGCAGATACCCATGACAATTCGTCCGATTTTTAACATATTAGCCTGTCGTCCTCTCTATATCAATGACACTCTCAATGTTGCGCAGCTTATCGATAATGCGGTTGAGTTCCTCTCTTGACCCAATCTCAAATGCGACGGTCATTGTCGCAACACCTTGTTTACTTGTTCTCGTATTTAAGCTCTGAATATCAATGTTGCGCTCTGTCAGCGTTCTGGAAATATCCGCAAGCAGTCCGTGACGGTTATTTGCAAAAATCATAATCTCCGCAAAATACTTGCCTCCTGCCGGGATAGAGCCCTCCTGCCACTCTGCGTCAATGACACGCACTCTGTCGAGCTCCGGCATATTGATCACGTTGATACAGTCGCTACGGTGTATACTGATACCACGGCCTCTTGTCACGAATCCGACAATCTCATCACCCGGCACAGGGGAACAGCATTTGGAGAAACGCACAGCGACGTCATCCACACCTTTTACAATGATTCCGCTCTTTGATTTGGAAACCGGCTTCATCTGTAATTTGCTGGCGCTTTCCTCTACGGACTTTAAGATATCCTCATCAGAAACAATCTTTGGGTGATCCCGGTCAAAAAGTTCTTTCATGCGGTTGACAATCTGACCTTCCTTAAGTCCGCCCCGGCCTACTGCCGCCAAAATTGATTCCCAATCGTGGAAGCCGTATTTGTGCATGATGGCTTCCATATATTGCGGCCGCATAATATCAACAGAATTGACTGCCTTTGCCTTACAATAAGCAAGCAACAGTTCTTTTCCGCGTACGATATTGTCGTCCTTGTCTTCCTGTCTGAACCATTGGTTGATTTTATTTTTTGCCTGCGTCGATTTGACAAGCTTCAGCCAGTCTCTGCTCGGTCCCTTTGAGTTTTGACTCGTCATGACCTCGACACGGTCACCATTTTGAATCTCATAATCAATCGGCACAAGCTTACCATTGACACGTGCACCGATCATCTTGTTGCCGACTGCGGAATGAATGCTGTATGCAAAGTCAATCGGCGTTGAGCCTGCAGGTAAGTTCTTAACCTCTCCCGTAGGTGTAAAACAGTATACGTTATCGGAAAACAGATCAAGGTCATTCTTTAAAAGGTTCATGAACTCCCTGTTATCCGACATATCCTGCTGCCATTCCAAAATCTGGCGCAGCCACGAAAGCTTCTCTTCCTCGCTCGTATCCACCTTTTTACCGCCGGCTGCCTCTTTGTATTTCCAGTGCGCCGCGATACCGTACTCTGCCGTCTTGTGCATGTCATACGTACGAATCTGAATCTCGAACGGTTGTCCCGATGAACCGATGAGCGTCGTATGAAGCGACTGGTACATGTTGGACTTTGGCATAGCGATATAATCCTTGAATCTGCCCGGAATCGGCTTATAAATCTCATGGATGACACCGAGCGCCGCATAGCAGTCCTTCACGCTGTCTACGATAATACGCACCGCAAACAAGTCGTAAATCTGGTCAATCGTCTTATTCTGATTTTTCATCTTTTTGTAGATACTAAAGAAGTGTTTGACACGTCCGTCAATCTTGGCATCAATGCCCGCATTGGCGATATGCGTCGATACTTCATCTACAATATCCTGGATATATTTTTCTCTCTCGCTTTTGCGAAGTGCAATTTTTTCTTCCAAATCGGCATACGCATCCGGATGGATATACATCAGCGATAAATCGTCAAGCTCAACCTTGACCTTCATAATACCGAGACGCTGCGCAAGCGGTGAGTAGATATCCATTGTTTCACGCGCTTTTTCCAGCTGTTTTTCAGGCTTCATATGCTGAAGCGTACGCATATTGTGCAGTCTGTCGGCAAGCTTAATGATGATGACACGGATATCCTTTGCCATCGCAAGGAACATCTTACGAAGGTTTTCTGCCTGAATCTCTAATTTGTCAACCTGTTTATCTCCCGTCGTTTCTGATTTGTACGGGAGCTGGCCGAGCTTCGTTACACCATCTACAAGGAGCGCCACATCCTCACCAAACATCTCGGTAATCTCCTCGTACGTATAGACCGTATCTTCGACGACATCGTGAAGAAGTCCTGCCGCGATGGTCTCTTTATCCATCTCAAGCTTTGCCAAAATGATCGCAACACAGAGCGGATGAATGATATATGGCTCTCCCGATTTGCGCGCCTGATCCTTGTGTGCCTCATCCGCAATGTGATAAGCCTTTTCAATCAAAGAAATATCATCACTCGGATGATATTTCCTGACGCGCTCAATTAACTCGGCGTAAAGATCCTCCGGATTTGCAAATTCCGCACTTCCGCTATCGATACGTCCGTCATCAAACTCAATCTTTGCTTTTTTCTCAGGTAGTTTTCCCCCAACTACCTCTACTACTTTACTCTTGTTTTCATCTTCCATGATAATCGCCTGCTCAAAACTACTCTTTTTGTAGCTATTATTATCCCTCGTAGCTACTTCTCAATCCTATACTATGTCAAATGATGTCTGTGATTATTTCAATCGCTTACGCACACCTTTGGGGTCGGAAATAAGCAGCGAAACCATCCATATCAGCATTCCGAGTACGATGACGCTGCATGCTAAAAATGCATCATTTATCATATCTGCACCAGCCGGTGTAAAATAGCTGCTGCCAAGTTCGCGGTATGCAAACATACCATCGACCATCCACATAATTGCAGCACCCCAGTACATCAGCACCAGGTTTGATAGTTTATATTCTACTCTTTTTTCACAAAAATACCATATAACAGTCGCGACAACCGCTGCTGCCGTTACGATTAAAATTAACATGTTCTCACCTTTTTATACAAAATCGTCTGCCTAATGTAAATAAGCCTATCAAATCTTTCGCCTATTTGATCACATTCTTTGTCGTTTTTGCATCTGCCTTCAAAAGGAAATACTCCGCAGAAACGATGACGCCCCATACGGCTGTCACTGCAAGTGCCATCGTGACACCTACGGTTGACATCTCCCTAAGCATCTCATAGGCATCGTTTGGATTGCCCATCGCCGTAACAAACGGGAAATATGGTACAATCTCTCCATGCCAAATGTGCTCAAACGCAAGAAGCGCACTGCCGCCCCAAAGCATTTTGCTCAGCATACCAAGCTTTCGTACAAAAAATGGTTTCTCAGCCGTTTCCTTGCCTGTATCCTGTTTTTGCTCTTTATGCTCCATGCATTTGGTTGCAGCACTCGTCAGAGCTGCTTCTGTCACCGGTACAAAAAAACATGCCATTTTATCATTCCTCCGTCTGCTTGTCTCAATTTTCTGAAAGTTTTCATTCTATTTTTGACATTTTAGCACAATTCTGAGCTGTCTGCAATGTTTCTTACCACAAGGTATTGTATTTTTTGATTTTGGATACGCATATGAAAAGAGAGTGGCAATCGCCACTCTCTTGCTATTTGTGCAGGAAATTACATCATTCCGCCCATTCCGCCGCCTGCCGGCATTGGTGGAACATCTTCTTTAATTGTCGCTACAACTGACTCTGTTGTAAGAAGTGTGCTTGCAACACTTGTTGCATTCTGAAGGGCTGATCTTGTAACCTTAGCCGGATCAAGAATGCCTGTATCAACCATGTTGACATATGCTTCTTTTAATGCATCAAATCCGACACCAACTTCTGATTCACGCACTTTATTGATGATAACGCTTCCTTCAAGACCTGCGTTTGCTGCAATGTGGTAAAGCGGAGCCTCAAGTGCCTTCAGTACGATCTGTGCACCTGTCTTTTCGTCTCCCTCTAATGTATCAGCAAGCTTAGCAACCTCTTTTGATGCATGGATGTATGCAGAACCACCACCTGAGATAATACCTTCTTCAACGGCTGCCTTTGTTGCTGCAAGTGCATCCTCAAGACGAAGTTTTGCTTCTTTCATCTCTGTCTCTGTTGCTGCACCAACGCGGATAACAGCCACACCACCTGCGAGTTTTGCAAGTCTCTCCTGTAATTTCTCGCGGTCGAAATCAGATGTTGTCTCTTCAACCTGTTTCTTAATAGAAGCAACTCTTGCTGCGATGGCGTCTTTGTCGCCTTCGCCATCTACGATAACCGTGTTCTCTTTCTGAACCTTTACAGATTTACAACGGCCAAGCTGATCCATTGTTGTATCCTTCAGCTCAAGACCAAGCTCTGAGCTGATCACTGTACCACCTGTCAGGATTGCAATATCCTCAAGCATTGCTTTTCTGCGGTCGCCATAGCCAGGTGCCTTCACGGCAACGACGTTGAATGTACCGCGCAGTTTATTTACGATCAGTGTTGTGAGTGCCTCACCCTCAACATCCTCAGCGATGATTAAAAGTTTTGCGCCGCTTTGAACGATCTGCTCAAGGAGTGGTAAAATCTCCTGGATATTCGAAATCTTTTTGTCTGTAATTAAGATGTATGGATTGTCGAGAACTGCTTCCATCTTATCCATGTCTGTTGCCATGTAAGCTGAAATGTATCCTCTGTCAAACTGCATACCTTCTACAAGGTCAAGCTCTGTGAGCATTGTCTTTGACTCTTCAATTGTGATAACACCGTCACCTGAAACCTTTTCCATTGCATCTGCAACAAGATTGCCGACTTCCTCATCCCCTGCTGAAATAGCAGCAACTTTTGCAATGTGCTCTTTTCCTTTTACCTTTGAACTCATTTTGGCGATTGCTTCTACTGCGCAGTCTGTTGCCTTCTTCATTCCCTTACGAAGAATGATTGGATTTGCGCCTGCTGCAAGGTTTTTCATTCCGGCATTTACCATTGCCTGTGCAAGTACGGTCGCTGTTGTTGTACCATCGCCTGCCACGTCGTTTGTCTTCGTTGCAACCTCTTTTACGAGCTGTGCGCCCATGTTCTCGAACGCATCTTCAAGTTCGATTTCTTTGGCAATTGTCACACCATCGTTTGTAATCAGTGGTGCGCCAAAGCTTTTATCAAGAACCACGTTTCTACCTTTTGGTCCAAGTGTTACTCTGACTGTGTCAGCAAGCTTGTTGACACCGTTTTCTAATGCGACACGCGCATCTGCTCCGTATTTAATTTCCTTTGCCATGTCTAGACCTCCTATTATATAGCAATTTTACTAAAATGATGTGCTTTGTTCATTACTCAACTACTGCAAGAATATCGCTCTGTCTTACGATGATATATTCTGTATCCTCAAGTTTCACTTCTGTTCCGGAATATTTTGAGTAAATCACCTGATCGCCAACCTTGACTTCCATTTTGACTTCTTTGCCGTCTACCATTCCGCCCGGTCCTACTGCAACAATCTCAGCCTGCTGTGGTTTTTCCTGGCTCTGTCCAGGAATTACGATTCCTGATTTTGTTGTTTCCTCTGCTGCTAACTGTTTTAATACAACTCTGTCTCCAAGTGGTACTAATTTCATGTTTGTTGCCTCCTTTATTTCGTTTGATTTTTCGTTCATTCCCTTTTTGTTAGCACTCTCTCTTATCGAGTGCTAACCACAAGACATATATTAGGTCGTTTGCCTCTGTGTCGCAAACCCGTTTACCTTTCATTTTCTATATATTTCCTCTTAAATTCTATATATTTCCTCTTATTTTCTCCCGCTTTTATAGTATATGCACTTTATAAAATTTTTAGAAGTAAAAAAAGGAAGAAAAAAGCCTCCGCGTAAACAATATCTTTTGTAAACGCAGAGGCACTATATTTGGGAATAATCTAAGATATCCTCTCCCGGAACACTATTTACTCTGAAGCCGCTCCATGTATCCCGGTGCATTCTTCACGGAAAATTTGTGGTCAAACATTTCGTATTCCGCATCGCTGAGTAAATCACTGAGCTTCTGCTCGACGTTTGACTTCACCACATATCCGACTGCAATGGAAGGCGCAAACTCCGGGTCTTCATACATCAGACAATCCGACTGAATCTTGGCCGCATAGTGTGAAACCTCATCATCCTCACACATTGGAATGAGTACATTGAAGAAATCTCCGCCACATCTTCCGATGACGTACTCCGGCTTTCCATTGTCCTTTAAAATCTGTGCGACAACCTGAATCAGTCTGTCACTTGTCTCATCTCCATGCTTGTCATTGACGTATTTCCAGTCGTTGATATTGACACATACAACGCCGACAGGAACCGTCTCTGAGCGGTCGATGACCTTTAAGCGGTTTTCAAAATAGGTACTGTTAAGTACACCCGTCAGCGGATCCTTTTTCTCGCCATGCTTGACCTGATACTGTTCTTTTTCAAGACGCTTTTCCAGCTCGTCCGCATAGAGTGATAGTTCCATCCTTGAAAAAGCGGCCTCTCCTTCAAATTCCAAGCGCGCTACGATACATGTAAAGAGCTTCTCCTGCTCTAAATCAGTTATTACGCCGACCTCTCCCCCGGGTTCTTTCGTATATAAATGTGCAATGGTGCGGCCTGCCACCCGTACCTTAAAGCCGAGCTCTGTCTCGACAGGTGGTACAAATCCGGCAAAATCACCATAGCTGACCGCCTTCTCGCCATGTCTGTCCGTCAGAAGTATCCCCATACCGGTGAGCTTTGCAACCGATGCAAAATACGCCGAAAGGCTTGCAATGTCAAACAGCATATCAAGCTGATAATTCTTAATGTTTTCTTTGAAACGTTTCTCTAATGGAACGAGTCCGAATGCCATGTATAACCCTCCTTAAGTGAAACAGTGAATACCCCGAATATACACCCGTTTCACACTTCCCAATACTAGTTCCATTATAGTAAATGTAGCGTTTTTTTTCAACCGGTTATTATAACCTTGCCATCAAAAGAAGCGTCCTCATTATATACATGTTTTATGCGTTTAATTCCTGCTTGAAGGTCTCAATATAGGTTTTGGCTACATTCATATCGTAACCTGATTCTTCCATCATGTTGATGAAATGGGAACCGACGATACAGCCGTCCACCAAATCGCGCACGCCGTCAACATCCTTTGCGGTGCGGATACCAAATCCAATCATGACAGGGATGTTGCTTTGCGATTTCACCTCTTTCAGATAAGCTCTGATATCCTTATGGAAATCAGCCGCCTGTCCCGTCACACCCATGCTTGATACACAGTAAACAAATCCGCGCGCGTTTTCAAGAATCATCGGAATGCGCTGTTTGCTCATCGGTGTTAAGAGCTGAATCATGATCGGTGCATGTTCATGTGCGTTTAACACATCTGTAAACTGCTTTTGTTCCTCAAACGGAAGATCCGGCACGATCACGCCATCTACCCCGACCTCAATGCATTTTTCTACAAATTTCTCTATGCCGTAATACAAAATGGTGTTAAAGTACATCATAAAAATGAGCGGCACCTCGCACCCTTCTTTCCGAACCTGCGAAACCATCTCGAAAACACCCTTTAAATTGGTGCCCTGACAAATGGATTTGTAGGATGCAGCCTGAATCACGGGACCGTCCGCAACAGGATCCGAAAACGGAATGCCAAGCTCAATTGCATCAATGCCTGCCGCTTCCTGTGTCTGAATGAGTTTTTTGCAGCCTTCCATATCCGGAAGACCTGCTGTCATATATGTAATAAATGCCTTTTTGCCTTCTTGTTTGCACGCCTGCAGGCGCTGTTCCATTCGATTCATCATACTCTCCTTTCAGCCTCTGTATGCTCTTTAGTTCAAATAGCCTTCTCCATTGAAATATGCCTCAATTGTATGTGCATCCTTGTCTCCACGACCGGATAAACAAATCACAACACTCTGCTCCATTGTCATGTCTTTTGTTACCTTCGGCAAATACGCAAGTGCATGTGCACTCTCGATTGCCGGAATAATGCCTTCCAGTTTACATAACTCTGAAAGGGCATTCATCGCTTCCTCATCCGTGACAGACACATAGGTAGCTCTGCCCGAGTCTTTTAAGTATGCATGCTCAGGGCCAACCCCCGGATAATCAAGACCAGCGGAAATAGAATGCGCAATCTGCACGTTTCCATCTTCATCCTGCAAAAGGTAAGATTTCATACCGTGCAGTACACCCGGTCTGCCAAGCGCCATGGCACTGGCGTGCTTTCCTGTCTCAATTCCAAGGCCTGCCGCCTCAACACCGATTAATTTCACATCCTGTTCATCGATAAAATGGGCAAACATACCGATGCAGTTGCTTCCGCCTCCGACACAAGCCATGACGACATCCGGTAGCTTTCCTTCTTTTTCCAGATGCTGTCTTTTCGCTTCCTCGCTAATGACACTCTGGAACTGTTTGACCATCTTCGGATACGGATGCGGTCCGACTGCCGAACCGATGACATAGAATGTATCCTCCGCCTCTTTTGCCCATGTACGGATTGCCTCATTCGTTGCATCCTTTAATGTATTTGAGCCTGACTGAACCGGCACAACAGTCGCACCGAGCATCTCCATACGCATGACGTTCAAATGCTGGCGCTCAATGTCCTCTGTTCCCATAAACACTTTACACTCCATGCCAAACAGTGCCGCACCTGTCGCAGTCGCAACACCGTGCTGTCCGGCACCCGTCTCAGCGATGACTTTGGTTTTGCCCATTCGTTTGGCCAGCAGAATCTGCCCGATTACATTGTTGATTTTGTGTGCACCCGTATGATTCAAGTCTTCTCTCTTTAAATAGATTTTGGTGCCATATTTTTCTGTCAGCCGCTCAGCAAAATAAAGTGGCGTCTCTCTGCCGACATATTCCTTTAAATAATAATGATATTCTTCCATGAACTTTGGATCTGCTATCGCTTCCTCATACGCACGCTCGAGCTCGGCAAGCGTGTTCATCAATGTCTCCGCCACATACTGACCGCCAAATTCTCCATAATAGGTATTACTCATATCCTCTCACCTTTCCGACAAACTCCCGTATTTTTGCAGGATCCTTGCCTATGCTTTTTTTATCATACTCAACGCCGCTTGAGATGTCTACAACATCCGGCGCGACGGTTTTTACTGCCGACGCAACATTTCCGGCATGTATGCCACCTGCCAGGATCAGTTTTTGCCTGCCTCTGTCAAAGTCCGCTAATCTGTCCCAGTCAAAGGTATTGCCACTTCCGGGCTCCTTTGCATCAAACAAGATTGCGACTGCTCTTTTTGCCGCCAAATCGTTAGCAGTAATGTCAGTAATCGTCTGCCCCGTATCCGGCTCTGCGATCGCGCGGATAATTGGTATTGCGATTGCCTTTAGCGCATCCTCTGCGATGTCCTTATGAATCTGAATCAAATCAAATCCGGCCTCCATGATTTGCACGACCTGCTCTTTAGAAGGACTTACGACCACGGCAACTGCCCGGATGTCACTTTCGGCATGAAGCTTATCCACAAGCTGTTTTGCCTGCGCGGGTGTCAGATTCCGCTTACTTTTTTCATAAAACACAACAAAACCGGCATACTCCACTTTATTTTGGATGAGACACTCAACCTCTGACTCAGAGGTAATTCCGCAAATCTTGATTTGCACCGGCCGATTGTTATTTTGACCCATATTCTGCCACGCTCCTTTGCCACGTTTTTGCAAACGTCATTTTGCCTGTTCACCGGCTGTATCAAACAGCCCTCTCCAGTGCGTCGCAAGCGCCTTTGGATTTTCTGCCTCCATAAATGCCGTTCCGATTAAAATGGCATCAACCCTGCTTCCTGCAAGCATTGCGATATCCGCATCCGTGCTGACACCGCTTTCTGAGACAAATACACAGTCATCGTCAACCATTTTGGATAACCTGAGGGCGTTTCCAAGATCAATCGTAAAATCCTTTAAATTGCGGTTGTTCACGCCAATGATTTTGGCATCCAGTCCAATGGCTCGCTTCATCTCCTCTTCGTCATGCACTTCCACAAGGACATCCATTCCAAGCTCGTATGCAAGTTCATATAGAAGCGTCAGCTGTTTGTCATTTAAGATTGCTACGATGAGCAAAATACAGTCCGCACCAATCACCTTTGCCTCAAACACCTGATACGGATCAATGATAAAATCCTTACGGATCATCGGAAGATTTGTTATCGCCCGGATTTGTTTAAAGTAATCGACGCTTCCGAGAAAATGATCCTGCTCTGTCAGGCAGCTGATTGCTGATACGGATGCATTGTACATATCAATGCGGTCAGTCAGTTCAATCTGATTATCCATCGTTCCGTGCGACGGGGAAGCCTTCTTAAACTCTCCGATAATAGAAAGTCCCGGTTTTTTAAGCGCCTCATAAAACGAAACCGGTTTTCTCTCACAGGCAAGCGCAAGTGCCTTCATCTCTTCATAGCTGATGCGCGCCTTATCTTCCTCGATGCGCTTTTTCTTATCTGCAACAATTTCATCCAAAATCATATGCTCTATCCTCTCAATTCAAAATTTCTGCATTTTGACTTCATGGGAAGTAAAAAATCCCTTATCACAGATGAGCTGTGATAAGGGACGATTGCTCGTGGTGCCACCCTTTTTCATCATTGATGGAAGCATCCGGCTATTTCGACCAAACGCGCAGTGCTTTTCTTCGGATAAAAAAAGCACCTTCCACAAATGGAAAATGCCTGCCACCAAATGATCTCTTTCGATACAACAAATGTGATATCTTCCTCCTGTAACGTGAAGGCCACGGCCCGGGCTACTACGATTTCACCTGGCGTCTCACAAACCCATTCCCCAAAGACTCCCTTACCGCATCACACCATCACGGCTCTCTGAAAAGTTCGTTCCAAAGGTACTATTTTTGCTCACTGACTTTGTTTATTTGTTTGAAGAATACCACGTTAACACGTTATCGTCAAGTGTAATATTTTGCATTTTCTTTACTTATGGTCAAAATAGTTTTATTGTTGGAATTTGAAATCAAAATTGTGCAACAATTAGCCAGACAATGCTCAAATACTGATATAATCAACGTTTGTAGAGGTCTCACAGCCCATGTTTTGCAATATAATTACATTCTTAGACAAAATATTGTCATAATTTACACTTGCATTTTTTTGACGAGTTGATATATAATGCAATTGTAAAACATGAGACATACGAATCACGGAGGTGCTGTTATGGATATTGCAGGATTGTCTATGAACTTAGCAACAGCTAACATTCAAACTCAATATGGCGTTGCAGTACTTGGTAAACAGCTTGATTCCGCTGAACAGACAGGCGATGCGCTTGTATCTATGATTGATTCCGCAGCGATGGAGCGTTCGGTGAGACCGAATATCGGCGGTAATTTCGATATGTCAGTTTAGTTTTGGTATTAACTTGGTTTTTGCTATATAGCAGGGGTCAGGTTTTTATACAACAGAGGATTTGGTTCCCCTCCAAATCCCTTTTCCCCCTTTTACCATGTTTTCATGGAGTAACGTTTCGTTACATGGTTGCGTAGTAACCAACATACGCTCGAGATCCAAGCTTCCCCGGCTTGGGTCTTTTGTTTTGTCCCAAATCATCCAAAGTACTCTATTATTTCCTTGAAAATACGGACTTTTCTTTACTTTTTCCCTTATCTATAGTAGAATATGCTTTGATTGCTTATCACTGCACCATCCGGTGCATCTGTCATATGGAGGTTTTTATGATTAGTGCAAACAACGTCACTCTCAGACTTGGCAAAAAAGCACTGTTTGAGGATGTAAACATTAAATTTACAGAAGGAAACTGTTATGGACTGATTGGTGCCAACGGCGCCGGAAAATCGACGTTTTTAAAAATTTTATCAGGCCAGCTTGAGACAACAACCGGTGATATTACCATCACACCGGGGCAGCGTCTGTCTTTCTTAGAGCAGGATCACTTTAAATACGATGACTGTACGGTTATGGATGTCGTCATTATGGGAAATGCGCGTCTTTTTGAAATCATGAAGGAAAAGGATGCGATTTATGCCAAAGAAGACTTTACGGACGAGGATGGCATCCGTGCCAGCGAGCTGGAAGCAGAATTTGCTGAGATGGATGGTTGGGAGGCAGAATCCAATGCCGCTTCCCTGTTAAACGGTCTCGGTATCGGCACAGAGCTTCACTACGCCACAATGTCTGACCTCGCAGGAAATGAGAAGGTCAAAATCCTGCTTGCCAAAGCATTGTTTGGTAACCCTGATATCCTGCTTCTCGATGAGCCGACCAACCACTTAGACTTAGATGCCATTGCATGGCTTGAGGAGTTCTTGATCGACTTTGAAAATACAGTCATTGTTGTATCACATGACCGTTATTTCTTAAATAAGGTTTGTACCCATACTGCTGATATCGATTATGGCAAAATCCAGCTTTACGCCGGCAACTACGATTTCTGGTATGAGTCCAGCCAGCTCCTCATCCGTCAGATGAAGGAAGCCAACAAAAAGAAAGAAGAAAAAATCAAAGAACTGCAGGAATTCATCTCCCGTTTCTCTGCCAATGCCAGCAAATCAAAACAGGCGACAAGTAGAAAACGTGCACTCGAGAAAATCGAGCTCGATGAAATCAAACCAAGCAGCCGTAAATATCCATACATTGACTTCCGTCCGGAACGCGAAATCGGAAATGAAGTACTTTGCGTGGAAGGCATTTCCAAGACAATTGCCGGCGAAAAGGTACTTGACAACATCTCCTTCATCGTGGGCAGAGAAGACAAAATCGCATTTGTCGGCAGCAACGAGATTGCCAAAACAACGCTCTTTAAGATTTTGACAGGCGAACTTGAGCCGGATGAGGGAACGTTCAAATGGGGCGTGACAACATCCCAGGCATATTTCCCGAAGGATAACACAGCCGAATTTGACAACGACTACACAATCACCGATTGGCTCATGGGCTACTCTCCTGTCAAGGATGTCACTTATGTTCGTGGATTCCTTGGCCGTATGCTCTTTGCCGGTGAGGACGGCGTGAAAAAGGTCCGCGTCTTATCCGGTGGTGAAAAGGTGCGCTGCCTCCTTTCCAAAATGATGATCAGTGGTGCCAACTGTCTCATCTTTGATGAGCCGACCAACCACCTTGATATGGAATCCATCACTGCCCTCAACGAAGGGATGAAGAAGTTCCCTGGTGTTGAGCTCTTCTCCTGCCACGACCACCAGGTCGTACAGACGACAGCCAACCGTATTATGGAAATTCTTCCGGATGGTTCACTCATTGATAAGATCACCACATACGATGAGTATCTTGAGAGTGATGAAATGGCCAGAAAACGTGCAATTAACACTTCCAAAGAAGTAAACGAGGACAAAGATAACTGATGAACATGGTAGATTTACATGTGCATTCCAACCGCTCCGATGGTAGCTTCACGCCATCGGAGCTTGTTGATTATGCGCAAAAAAAAGGATTAAAGGCGTTTGCCTTAACAGATCACGATACGACGGAAGGTCTTGATGAGGCAATTGCCGCAGCGAAAGGAAAAGACATCGAGGTCATCCCCGGCATAGAATTTTCAACGGAATATGAAGGGAAAGACGTGCATATCGTCGGCCTTTACATCGACTATCAGCACGATTCCTTTCAAAAATATTTGGCTGACTTTCAGGAAAGCCGGCGCATCCGAAATGAGAAAATGTGTCAAAAGCTGAACGAACACGGCATTGACATTTCGTATGAGCGCCTCAAGGAATGCTTTCCTGATGCAGTGATTACGCGGGCGCATTATGCGAAATATCTGTTACAGCACGGCTATGTCAAAAGCATGCCTGAAGCTTTTGACCGTTTTATCGGTGACCGCGCGCCTTGCTTTATCCCGCGGGAAAAGGTAACGCCCGAGCAGGCAGTGAAGCTCATCCTGAAAAGCGGCGGCATCCCTGTACTTGCCCACCCCACGCTCTATCACATGAGCACAGAGCGCCTCGAGCAGCTGATTGTTACATTAAAAGCTGCCGGCCTTATGGCAATGGAAGGCATTTATTCCACTTACACTTCCGGAGAAGCCAGGCAAATGCAGGCACTTTGCAAGAAATACAATCTTTTAGTCAGCGGCGGCTCCGATTTTCACGGAAACACAAAGCCGGGACTTGACCTTGCAACCGGCTACGGCAGCCTTGCCATCCCGTATGATGTGTTAGCTGCCATGAAAGCGCGCCTTGCTTTTCGGGGAGAAATCGTCTTTTCGGATATGGACGGCACACTCCTTCGGGATGACAAAACGATTTCACCGGCGCTCCTAACCGAAATCAACGCCTTTTTATCACGCGGTGGAAAGCTCGTGTTATCAAGCGGGCGTCCGCTTGACAGCATCTTAGAGGTTGCAAAGCAGTTTGACCTTGTGATGCCCGGCATGTATATCATCGCCTTTAACGGGGCACTGATTTATGACTGCGACAAAGAAAAAGCAATTTTTGAGTCGAAGATTCCACGCAAAACGCTCGCGCGCTTAAACGAATTGATCCTCGAAAATCATATACATTGTCATGCGTATGAGACAGGTGAAAACTTTGCACAGACAATCGTCTGCGAACAGGATGACGAAGAGCTCGCCTTTTACCGCATCAACGTGCATCTTCCGTATCGTATTGTCGGTTGTCTTGCTAAGGATATCCAAAATGAGCCTTACAAGGTACTTGCGGTGCAGCTGGGCGAGGATCATACCAATTTAGAGCACTTTAACCGCCGGTTAAATTATGAACTGGGCGATAGCATGCACACCTTTTATTCGACGCCGCACTACCTTGAGTGCCTGATGAAGGATGCATCCAAGGGAAATGCCGTCAAATTTTTGTGCGACTATCTTGACATCCCTGTTTCCCGCTCTATCGCATGCGGCGATGCCGGAAACGACACACCGATGCTCAAAGCCGCCGGACTTGGCGTCTGCATGTGTAACGGAACGCTTGACACAAAGCTTGCCGGTGATATTGTAACTGTGGATTCCAATGAAGAAGATGGCCTTTTAGAGATTTTCAGACGGTATACGATCTAAAAAATATATCGCAATTTTGCACTATCATAGATTGATAAGCCAAGAAGAACGTGTGCTACAGGGCGCACAGCAAAACAAGGAGCAACAATTTGCTCCTTGTTTTATATTGAACAATTTAGTTTGTTCCGGCCTTCATAAACATGTCTTTTGACACGCCGCAGATTGGACAGCACCAATCATCCGGAATATCCTCAAAAGCTGTTCCAGGAGCAATGCCGTGCTCCGGATCTCCCTTCTCCGGATCATACGTATAACCGCATGGGTTGCAAAAATACTTATCCATCGGTTTGTCCTCCTTTGTTGATTCTTTTGTAACCTTTTGACAAAATATGTCATCTGTCATAACCATTTTATTCCTATTACTTTTTCATGTCAACGGAATTTCCACTAAGAAGTTTCCGATAGCTTACATCAATTGCAAACGCACCGAGCGGAGCGGTCAGTACAATAGCAAGAACAGCCACGGTAAGAACGCGCTCGCCGCAGGCAAGTCCCGCTGCAAGAGGGACGCCGCCGATTGCGGCCTGTACGGTTGCCTTCGGACAGTATGCAAGCATCACAAACAAACGCTCCTTTGCGCGTAGCTTCGTGCCAAGGAGACATACATATACACCAAGCATGCGGAAAGCAAGGGCTGCTGCTATCAGCACGATTGCCATGAAGCCTACTTTGCCGAGATAACCGATGTTGACGGTTGCTCCAACAAGCACAAACAAAAACACTTCCGCACCGACCCAAAGCTTGTTGTATTTCACCGAAAGTCTCTTGGCGACAGGCTCCCTGTATTTCTGAAGTGAGACACCGACAAACATAATAGCGATGAGTGCTGAGAACGTAAACGGCAGGGAAAAACTCGCCCCGGACACTTCGATTGGTTGTCCCATGATATCTTCTAACGTCACAAGAAGAAATGAAACGCTTAAAATCACGAGGATTTTGGCTGTATCGCGCATATGTACCTTGGCAAAAAAGATTGCAAACAAATAGCCGCACAGATACCCAACCAAAACACCGAGCACGATAGACACGGGAATATTGACAAACCGCATGGCACGCACGCCCTCTCCCTGGGCCATCCCAAGGAAGGTACTAAACAGCACAATGACATACACATCATCGACCGATGCGCCTGCCAAAATCAGTTGCGGAATCGACTCCCTGGTGCCGTAGCCTTCTTCCATCAGCTTGACCATGCGCGGGACAACGACTGCCGGTGATACTGCCGCAAGCACAGCGCCCAAAATGGCCGCCTCAAGCAGGCTCCCGCCAAGAAGCTTTGGTGCAAATAGCATCACGCCAAGCACCTCAAACGTCGCAGGAACAAAGCACATCATCACAGCAGGTCTTCCAATGCGCTTAAGCCCGGACAAATCAAGACTAAGTCCCGCCCTTGTCAGAATGATAATGAGGGCGGCCTTCCTAATATCTGCCGAAATTGCCAGGATGGAATCGTCGAGTACGCCCAAAACATAGGGCCCAAGCAGGATTCCTGTCGCAAGCATGCCAATGAGCGAAGGCAATTTACACGTCTTACATACCCATCCCAAAAACATGCCCAATAATATGATGAATGCAACGCTATATAACATTTTGTATCCTCTCTATGTATGTTCTAATTAGTGGTCTAAATCTTTTATCATATCCAAACCTACCTGCTGGATTGTCTGTTTCTATACTTTTCCACATACTATATCACAAACCACCATGTTTGTATATTTGTGCAAGCACAATTTCGGCATGATGGCCATTTGCCCCACCACACACAGAGACAAGATACGCTCTGCGAATCTCGCTCTGATTAGCAGTCGTCAAATAGCCATTCATGCAAGCATGATGGCTATTTTCCTCGTTGCCATAACAAAAAGGTGTGTCTCCATTGCCAGAAACACACCTTCTTACGATATGCTATTTGTCTCCATGTCTTCTCCTTTCGCAAGTATTATTTGGCTCTGCGTTCCAAGTTACATCGCACATCTGCCCCCGGCAACCTCCATGTAACCGGGCACCGACTCTCAGCTTTGCTTGCTCTTCCCTTCAAACCATCTTTTGTTCTTGCTTTATACTATTATTATCGGCAGGAAATGTTCTAACATAAACAGCTAAAAAAAATTTTAGACTGTATGTCCCGAAAAAAAATTTGCGCCCAAAACAGCCTTTTGGGCATGCCTGGGCGCAATTTCTCAATATCGTTTGTAATGAATAGATTTATTTTTCTGCCGCAACAATCGTATCGCGGTTGGCTTTTTCGGTTTGCGTCAAATCGTTGTCTGTAATATTGCCGACGCCTACACTTGGACGATACCAGACCTTTCCATTGAAATATGCCTGCAGCTGTTTATCTTCAAAATTCCAGCCATATCTCGCATAGATCTCATTTCTTGCAAGACGCAACTGCTCCTTTGAAAAACGCGAAAGCTCCGTCCCTATAATTTCCCGCCATGAACTGTCCACAATCAGATAATCTGTGGAAGGCTCAGCAAGCACAAGTGAGACAACAGTCGTCAAAACCGGGTCGTCAAATTCACCGTTTATACCGGCATGCACCTTAAACATCGGTTCAAATCCACTGTCTGCTGTACTAAAGTTAAGAAAACCTTTCTCAAGAAGCTCCGCTGTACGCGTCATCCCAATTGCAGCAAAATCTCTGCCGCTCTCCCAAGCATCACTCCAATCAGAACCTGCAAAACCGGCGGTAGCCTGCTTCAAAAGAGAAGTCCCATCATACAAAAATACATTCATATCAACTCCGGAGCCATCACCTTCCAGGAAACAATAGGAACTTGAATCAATACAAAGGTATTTGCCATCATACATCATAAATCGGAAATCCCCTTCATCATATGTTCCGCCAAACATGTATCCGACACACATCTCATCCGCTTTTACGACTTGTCCATCGCGCACATCCCAAATAACCAGAAACATCTCATGCGTTGGGAAGCCGTCCTCGCCATTGTAATGGAGCGCAAAATCAATGATTTCAAAAACACCATCGCCGTCCAAATCGTAAAGCGTATTCCAGACAGAGCCCTCCGTCTTTTCAAGTCCATTGCAGTAATAACATCCGCCATCCGAATCCTGCACGTGTTTATAGGAAAGCCCATCAATGGAAATGGTTTTCATCGAATCATAATACGCATCAATCAGTTCTCCATCCGAACGCGCTTCTTCCGAAGGTTCAAAGCCACCCTCTTCTTCCGGTTCATCCGCCCCCGCATCACTCTGCCCGTCGCTTTCCGGTGTCGGAACGTCCTGATCTGTCTCATTTGTCACCGCATCGTCCTTCACCTCTGATACAACAGTTGTCTCGTTTGCCGTTTTGTTCGTAAAAATGAATCTCGTACATACTACGAAAACAATCACAAACGAGGCAATCGCCGCACAGGCAATCCCCAAAGCAATCCAAACTGCCATAGGAATATGTTGTTTCTGTGAAGAATTTGCATCCATACCATCTGCAACCTTCTCACCGCATTGATTACAAAATGCCGCATCCTCCGGCAGCTTTGCCCCACATTTCCTACAAAACATACTTTTCCTCCTATTTGTTCATATCATCATGTATTCATGAACGTGTTCCCCAATGGTTTCTCCGCTTTGAAACCCTCTTTGTCTTTTGCACGTAGCCACTACTTGTCATACTCACAAATAAAGCCGATTTTCCCTTTGTATCCCGGTGCCTGCGCGATAATATCATTGTCAACATCATTGAGATAACATCTGCCGTCTGCGCTTCTGTAAAACAAATCGACATACATCTCTTCGATTTCATTGCCATGTGCATCCTCGCCGTTATAGGATGGCTCTCCCGGCAGCCAGAAATCCCAGCATGCACCCATAAGCATCGAAATATCCTTTTCTCCTTCATGCGCCCAATAATAATCGTAGCCGCCCATTTGTCTGTCTCTTGTGGCACCAACCCAGAATGTCATCTTCTCTTTGCCTTCTGACAACATCTGGTCGGTGATTTTTTGCATTTCGTCTTCCGAGGTAATCGTCGCAAGGTATCCGCCCTTTTGTACGCAGCTCTCATATGCCTCATACCAAGTGACATCCGCAACAATGAATTCATACCGGTGATTTGCACCCAAAACCTGTCCTTCCGTTACATATGATTCAAAATCCGGAAATGACATCAGTCCGTTTGGCCAAATCGCAGCTTCAGTATCATATACACTGTTTAATCTGCTTACATAGTCCGTTTCATTTACATCATCGCCATCCCAGTTGTATGTATAGGTCGACTCATCTCCATCTCCGCCGTATTCTCCGGCCACAACCTGATTCCACTTGCCATCCTTGATGGAATAGATGACATCATAATAATATCCCATATGACCGCCGCCATTACGTAGCAGGTTCTGTTTCTCGATGTAATCAAAGCATAGCCTGCTTGTGAAAAGCTCGTCAACCTGCCCGTCTTTGTAAGTGAGAAGCAAATATCCAACCGCCTCACAGTTGCCTTCAAACACAACCTCCGGCACGTCATCCTCATTGACATAAATAAAACCAGCCGCCACGTAAGAATCCTTCATCTGGGCATCCATGCCATTATAGTATGACGCATATGCGGCCTTCCAGTCTTCCTCCGAAGCCTTAGACGCGCCCAAATCGTTCATGCCGGCATTGCCATCCGGTTCCTTCGCATCGCCTGCTTCGCTCTCTTGTAACGCGGTATCCTTTTGTGCCGTATTATCATCCGATGAAGCATTCTCTTTTGTTTGTCCCGCCTCGTTTTGCAATACGACAGTCTGTGAATTACTCCCTGTCTTTTTATAGTTTGTGGCTGCAAGCACAATCGCCAGCACAATCGCAATAATCACGACCAATGCACCCGCACCAATCGCAATGACGGCAGAAACCGGTACCGCTTTGTTTTGCAGCGTCTGCTTTGCCTGTTTCGTTTGCGATTCAAAGGACGCCTCGTTTGGCTGCTCATTTACACTCGGCTCTGTATGCACCTGACCTGCACGAACCGGCGCGCCGCACCGGCTGCAAAAAGCTGCCTGCTCAGATAGCTCATTCCCACATTTTTCACAAAACATCTCTTTTCCCCTTTTTCTTGTGTATTTTCTTGCACAATGCTGCCGACATAGACAGATTATTGCAGCATAGTTCCGCTATATGTTATACCTCGACGATCAGATAACGGCCGTCCCCGACATCAAACACTTCCGCTGCTTCGAGCAGTTCTTCCGTATTCATCCCCTCCATGTCAACGCCCTCCTCTTCAAAGTATGCTTTGACATCTTCTTTGCTGTCACATACGACAGCCATCACATCCATCAGGAATTCATCCGCTTCCTCTTCATCAAACGCAACCTCCTCAGGAAGAAGTTTTAACTGATTTTCCAAAAAGCTCTGAAGTACTGCCTTATCAAAATTCATCGTTTCATCATCCTTTCTGTTTGTTGTTTGATTATAAAACACATGCTATTTAATGTGATTACATCCGTTTTTCATCGAGCTTATTTCCCGTTTCCGGCCGAAAGACCCGCTCTGTCTTTTTTTGATTTTGTTTAAAATCTTTTGCCAGCTTTGCGGCCTCCCCGCAGAATACTTCCTGCGCACAAATCGGCTTGTCATCACATGTTACTTTATCGTATGTGTCATCGCTTCGGAGTATGTGTGCTTTCATGTTATCAGCAAGCTGTACCTCCAAAATATGCATTAAATCTTGTTTTAATTTCTCATCTTCAATTGGAAACAGGATTTCTACACGCCGTTCTAAATTTCGAGGCATCCAGTCAGCGCTCGCCATGAAAAGTTCAGGATTTCCTGCATTTTCAAAATAGAACACCCTTCCATGCTCCAAGAAATTGCCCACGATACTGCGCACCGTAATGTTCTCCGATACGCCTTTTATGCCGGTTTTCAGACAACAGATGCCCCGGACAATCAGATCGATTTTTACGCCCACGCTGCTTGCTTCATAAAGTGCTTCAATGATGTCAATATCACATAGAGAATTCATTTTTGCAACGATTCTTGCATTCTTGCCATCCCGTGCATTGCCCGTTTCCCTGGCAATCAGTCCAAGGAAGCGCTCCTTCAGCCACAGTGGTGCAAGGGACAGACGGTTCCAGCTAAGCGGCTCGGAGTATCCCGACAGCATATTGAAAACAGCTGTTGCGTCTTCTCCGATGAGCTCTGAGCAGGTAAGCAGTCCCATGTCCGTATAGAGCTTCGCTGTCGAGTCATTATAGTTACCGGTACCGAGGTGAACATAACGCCTGATACCATCTTCTTCCTTTCTAACAACAAGTGTTATTTTACTATGTGTCTTGAGTCCGACCAGACCATAGATTACGTGGCACCCTGCTTTCTCTAACATACGTGCCCATCCGATGTTATTTTCCTCATCAAACCTTGCTTTGAGCTCGACAAGAACCGATACCTGCTTCCCGTTGTCTGCTGCCTGTGCAAGTGCTTTTACGATTGGCGAATTTCCACTGACACGATACAGTGTCTGCTTAATGGCAAGCACCTGTGGGTCAACTGCTGCCCTTTGAATGAATTCCACCACCGGCTCAAACGACTGGTATGGGTGGTGAAGGAGAATATCCCCCTTACGGATTTCTTCAAAGATGTCACATTCCGGTGGCAAATCCGGAGAAATCGCCGGTGTGTATTTCGGGGCCTTCAGTGCATCAAAGCCATCAAGCCCATATAGTTTCATCAGGACGGTCAGATCGAGCGGTCCGCCGATTTCATAAATATCCTGGTTGTCGATGGCAAGCTCTTTTTTTATAATCTTCAGCAGCTTCGGTTCGATGCCCTTTTGCACCTCAAGCCTGATTGCCTGCCCCCATTGACGCTTCTTGACCTGCTTCTCAATCTCCTTTAGCAAATCCTCTGCCTCATCCTCATCAATGTTCATATCTGCATCACGCATGATGCGGAACGGATGCGCACAAAGTACATCATAATTCAAAAACAGTTTGTGCATATTGCGCTCAATGATTTCTTCTAACAATATGATATAACGCTCTCCGGTTTCCGAAGCAGGAAGCTCAACAACACGCGGCAGAACGCTTGGAACCTGTACGGTCGCAAATTCTACCTCGCTATCCTTCTGCCCCTTTTTCACTAAAAGTGCACCAATGTTGAGCGACTTGTTGCGAATGAGCGGAAATGGCCTCGAAGAATCCACCGCCATAGGTGTCAGAACGGGATACACGTTCTGCTCAAAATAGCGGTCCACGTAGATGCCCTGTTTTTCCGTCAGGTTTTCATGTGCTTCAATCACATGGAGCTGTGCCTTTGAAAGAAGCGGCAGAAGCGATTCATAAACCTCATACTGCTCCAAAACAAGTGCATGTGTCGCCTCATTGACAAGCTTTAGCTGTTCTTTGGCTGAAAGCCCTGCGATATCCTTTTTCTTATAGCCCGCATCAACCATTCCCTTTAGGGATGCCACACGGACCATAAAGAATTCATCTAAGTTTGATGCTGTAATACTGAGAAACTTGAGCCTTTCCATAAGCGGAATATGAAGGTCCTTTGCCTCACTCAGAACGCGTTTATCAAATAAAATCCAGCTAAGCTCCCGATTCGTATAATATTCCGGGCTTCGAAACGTTTTTGCCTCCATCCTGCGTCCTCCTATAAGCTCTTTTTCTGTCTGATGACAGGTGTCACACTAAATACCTCTTCAAAAAACTTCGCACGTGTGTCAAGAAGTCCTTTTTCAAGTGTAATATCCGCATCTGTATCAACGGTAAGTACCATTTTCCCTTCTGAAAGCGTCACTTTCACATCCTTAAACTTCTGTTTGTGGCTGCGGTCCAGTCCGTTTGCCACACGCAAAATGGCTGTCAGCTTTGCAATTGTAAGATAAGACATGCGGTCAAGTGTCGTCTCCCTGCCAAGCTCCTCATAGTAATCAAATTCAACCCGGTTGTACTTGACCACATTGGCAACAATCTCACGCTCCACATGGGAAAGCCCTATGATTTCCGTCGCCATGATAATGCTGTAGGAGCACTCTCCCACACGCGTTAAGCTGATATATTTGCCGCAGTCATAAAGTCTGACGGCGATGCGTAGCAGCAGCCGCTCTCTCTGTGAGAGACCGTGTACCGACTGCATGCTGTCAAAAATCGTAAGCGAAATGCCCTCAAGTGCCATAATACGTTTGCGCTGACTCTGATAGCGTCTGCTGATATCATCCGCACATGCCAGAATATCTTTTTCAAAATCGTGCGGAAGCGTCATCAGTTCATTCTCCGACGCATATTCATACGCCATTCCGTCACAGAGTGTCACACCCGGCGACCAGAGCATCTCGCTGCCGAGCACCTGCATGATACGCTTCACCAAAATGGCACTGTAAAATGTCAGCACCGCATTCTCCTCCGAGATGCCAAGCTCCCTGCTTGCCACTGACATATTTTTATGAATCATATTGTCAACAAATGCATGATAGGTCTCCTGATCTGCATATCCTTTGGTTCCGGAAAGCTTCTGTCCACAAAGGAGATTTGATACATAATCGTCCACGACAATGATGTTTTTGATTGTTTTATCCTTTAAAAACATCTTTTTGAAAATCATGAACTGGTTGTTGACCATCTCTTCGACAAGCTCTTCAAAATGAAGTGACCCTGCCTGCAGCTTGCGAAGTCTTCCGCGAAGGCGTAAAACGCCGAGCTTTAAGTTCTGCGTCGTCACAAGCGAATCCTTGTTAAAAATGGAAATCTGCATACTGCCGCCGCCAATGTCAACAATTGCGGTACTTTTCTCAATGATGCGGTCAAAATCCGCCCCTTTGGAGGCGACCGCCTTATAATTGAGGAAACGCTGCTCCGAGTTGGAGATGACGTTAATCTCGATTCCCGTACGGTTGCGGATCTGTTCGAGGATAATCGTCATATTCTCGGACTCCCTGAGTGCAGATGTCCCATACGCTCTATAATCGTCTACCTTGTAGGTACCCATAATCTTCTTAAAATCGAGCAGCACCTCACAAAGCTCGTCCATATGCGCCTTTGAAATCTTGCCCGTCATATACGTATCCGTACCAATCTCGATACGGTGTCTAACATGATCTACCTCTTTCATGCCACCCGAACGCGAAATGGTAAACACCTTCATTGCAAGCTCATAAGAGCCCACATCAATTGCCGCAAATACTTTCATACCACTCATACCCCATTACGACTTAATCTTTTTAATAATTGCCCAAAATCTTCATATTTTGTGCTTCATCGCGAAGACCTCTGATGGCATTTTTGACTGCGCTGTCCGCAAGATTTCCCTCAAAGTCTACAAAGAAGCGGTATTCCCAGTTGCGTCCCTCGATCGGACGGCTCTCGATTTTGGTCATGTTTAAATTGTTATAAATAAAGTGTGACAAAATCTGATACAGCGAGCCGCTCTCATGCGGTATTTCAAAGCAGATGCTGATTTTGCTTGCATCCTCCAAAAATACCTTTTGGTTTGTCACGATGATAAATCTTGTAGAATTGGTGCTCGACTGGTTCACACCTTTTTTCAGCACCTCAAGTCCGTAGATTTCTCCAGCATACGCACTCGCGATGGCCACCTGCGATTTGTCGCCGTCTTCTGCGACCTTTCTTGCCGCAAATGCATTGTTTTTCATGCTGATTTGCTGCCACGGATATTCGGAAAGGAACTTTGCCGACTGCATCAGCGACTGTGGGTGTGAGTAAACCGTCTTGATCTCATCAATGGTTGTCCCGGGAAGCCCAAGGAGACAATGCTCAATCCGGATAATCTGCTCTCCGACAATATAATTTTCAAATTCGCAAAGCAGATCATAAATCTCGCTGACAATACCTGCCGTACTATTCTCAATCGGAAGGACTGCAAAATCCGCGCTGCCCTCATCGATGGCACTCATCGCTTCCCGGAATGTATCCACATGAAAGCTGTTGATTTTATCTCCGAAAAACTTGCTCATCGCAGCCTGCGAATAAGCCCCCTCCGCGCCCTGGAACACAACGCGCGCCTTCTTCGTATCGAGTTCCTTCATCGCAATAAACGGCAGTTTACCAAGGCTTCCGTTTTCAGAAAGAAGCTGATACTGCAGCTTACGGCTCATAGACATAATCTGCTCAAACAGCTCCTCCACGCCGAGTCTCGTAAAGTCCGTGTGAGCAAGTGCCTTAACCTTGCGGATTTTTTCCTCTTCCCTGACCTTGTCAAATACCTTTTTGCCATTTTCTATTTTGTACTGTGCCACCTGTTTGCAAACGTCCATACGTTTTTCGTACAGTTCTACAATACGGCTGTCAATTTGATCAATCTGATCACGTAATTCCAGTAAGTCCATTTTTTTCTCCCACTCAAGTTATTGTGCCTTATCAGGCACGCATCCATATATAGTGTACCCCAAAACCCCTTTACTGGCAAGCAAAACAGCGGTACAATAAGAGTAGTTTTTAGCAAAAGATTCGGAGGTTTGCATGTCAAATAAAAAGAAACTGCTTATTGTATTTTGTTCCCTGTTCGTCGTACTTGCCACGCTCACTTTGCTTACCAAAATCCAGGAACACATTCCTGCAAATGCAAGCGGAACGGTCGGAAACACAGCCGGCAATTTAAATCAATTCGGATTGTTTTGTGAACATGACGGCACGGTGTATTTTTCAAATGCCTATGACAATGGCCGCTTATACTCCATGAATTTAGACGGTTCTGATATGAAAAAACTCGGAAGTGCACGCGTTCAGTTTATCAACGCAGATGACAATTATCTCTATTTTTACCAGCCAATGACCAATGCTTCCAATGATGCTTCCGGTCTTGGCTATGTCCTGAGCACAAGCGGTCTGCACCGCTCGCTCCATTCGGGCAAAAAGCTCAAATGCATCGCCCGCGGCGTCTTTGGCTGCGTTTCCCTGATGGACAATGACCTCTATATCGCAGAAGCCATCGAAGGCGCGCAGACGCTCCAGACATTTAAGCTCAGCCGTGACGGCAAAGAAAAGGAGCAAATCAGCGATTTTACACTCAATCCGGCATGCTGTGTGGATGGTCGGATCTATTACAACGGCACGCAAAATGACCACAATCTCTATTACTATGAAAACGGCTCAAGCTCCATGATGCTAGAGGCAAACATGTGGAATCCGGTCATTGTTGACGGGTATGTTTATTTCATGGACTTAGATACCAATTACAGCCTTGCCCGTATGAATTTGTCCGGTGGGGAAAAAGAGATTTTGTATGATGGCCGCATTGAAAGCTTTAATGTGAATCAGACATATGCGTATTTCCAGACGGTTGATGCCAATTCGCCGGGATTGTACCGAGTCAGCGTAGCAGGCGGCGAAGCAGAGCTTGTCTTTGCCGGCAATTGCGGAAATCTCAATTTAACGTCCGCGTATCTGTATTTCACATTATACAACCAGCCTACGCCGATTTACATGACGCCGGCAACCG
This sequence comes from Lachnospiraceae bacterium, assembly GCA_021153185.1. Taxonomy (GTDB): domain Bacteria; phylum Bacillota; class Clostridia; order Lachnospirales; family Lachnospiraceae; genus SIG333. Next base: position 60,397 of record JAGKTY010000004.1, on the reverse strand, counting down.
GCAGTGTCAATGTTACGACCTTTGATGCTGCAAGAGACCTTGCGATTGAACTTATGAACAAATAAGCTTTCCGTTTTCAACCTGAAGCAGACGTCCTCTGTGCGCGTCGATTGCATGCATGTCATGTGTTGCAATGATGACCGTCGTACCGAGGGCGTTTATATTTGCAAGCAGCTCCATAATTTCTTTTGAGTGCGCCGGGTCGAGATTCCCGGTCGGTTCATCAGCCAAAATGAGTGCAGGATTTCCGACGAGCGCGCGCGCAATCGAAACGCGCTGTTTCTCGCCGCCGGATAATTCCCCGGCTTTCTCGGCATATTTGTCGGAAAGCCCGACAACACGCAGTGCGGCAATCACTTGTTTGCGGATATCTGACGTCCCGGCCCCTGCAACGATTTTCTTGAGTGCCACATTGTCATAGACGGTTTTGTCTTCAATGAGCTTATAATCCTGAAAAACCATTCCGACACACTGGCGGTACTTCGCCAGCTGATTGCCCCTCAGCTTGGTAATCTTCTGTCCGTTGACCCATATATTGCCCATATCAGGCGAAAGTTCACCAAGCAAAAGGCGCATAAGCGTCGTCTTTCCCGCACCGCTTTCTCCAATCAGATAGACAAGCTGTCCCGGAAAAATGTGAAAGGAGACACCCTCAAGTGCCACCTCTCCTGTATCCTTGTATTGTTTTGTTACGTGATCAAATTTAACCATAGCTTCCTCAAATCACACTAATTAATCGCTGCATGCCCTAACCTTGCTGCACAATCCAGTGCCGAACCATCCCTGATGAGCACGGCATTGTCATCGAGCATCACATAGGAATCCATTGCGCACTGCCTGCTCAAATCAACGACATGCACCTGTGTCCAGATTGGCACAAAATCGCGTAGCACGCGCAACAATTGTTTTTCCGTGATCTCCTTTACGGGCTTATCAAACAGCAAATCAAGTCTGCCCTCTTTTTCGGCCATGCGCGGCTGCTGCCCTGCAATGATTTCACATATCGTTCGTACAGCCTGTCTGCTTCCGCGCACCCGGTGCAGGAAATCACCGCATTCCGCCAATTGTTCCCGCTGCTTTTTCTCTAAAAAATCATAAACTTCGAAATACAAATTACTCATACTTCCTCCGTAAGCAGGACAAGCTCGCATGCAGCAAGCTTTAAAACCGCATCATGCCCGAGCTGAAGGGTTCCGCCCGCCGGCCCTTTTTCATCGGCAAATCCTATGGAAATCTCTTTTATGCGGACAACGCACTTTAAATTGCAGAGCACATCATACAATTCCTGCAATCTGACCACGGCTCCGATTGTTTTTTCCGCTTCCCGCAAATAATTTGATATGGCGCCTTGAATCTGTTTTTGCGCATCCTCATAATATGCATGAATCAAAATCTCTGCTGAAACGATGACGTTTTGCTCCTTTGCGACAACCAAATCAGGATGAAGTCCAATCGGAAGAACCGATTCAACGCTTTTTTTCATCTCACATAGTCTCGCATCGGAAATCTTTTTTCCTTTCGGCCAAATGACAACCGAAAGCGTCTTAGCATCAAGCGTTGTCTTACAGTCCCAAATGGCGTCTCCCAAAACAGAGACAATTTCATCCCGCAGCGTTCTTAGCTCTTCATGGTACTGTCTGTGATAAACACCCTCCGATGCCCGGTTTGGCTCGTATTTTGCTTCATAAACAGTTTCCGCCTGCATTTTGATGCAAAAATCACCGAGTCTGTACGTCACAAAGCAGTCAGGCATAAACGCTTCAAGATCCGTTTGCACCTCACGTTCGTCATCCGGATACTGCGCGTTTAATTCTGCACAAAGAAGTGATACGCCTTCCTTTCGCATGGCAAAAAAGCGTTCAAACTGTCTTTTTCCCTCTGACAACACAAATTGCTTTTGGATGTAGTGTGCAAGCGCTGCATGAAGACTTGACATAGCACCTTCCTCCATCGCCTCTCGCACCCAGAGCGTGCTATGGATAAGTACCGTCTGTTCCATGCAGATATGAAGCCGCCATCCCGGGATACTGTCGCATGTTCCCGCATAAAGATATGTGCGCAGATCTGTAAGAAGACATTCCCTGTCTTCCTTTGACAGTTTTTCGGAAACAGAAAGGACAATCGTCGTATTCCCTGCCTTCTTTTCCAGATTCGGAAGCACATCCCGCATCACTTTGACCGCTTCAACGTACTGCGAAAACTGCTTGCAGGCCTTGCAAAAATCGCCTTCGGTAATCAGACGCATTCCATTATTCACTGGCTTCGCCCCCTTCCTCAAACAAAAGGAGCAATGCCTCCTTGCGCTCAAACATCTCATCTGTACAAACGACACCACTATGCTGCCCCTTAAGCAAAATCGGTCCGATTCCAAACAGTGCTACCGCATCTTCTTCCTCAATATAAAGCGCGCCGTCATATACAATTTTTCTTGTCAGCTCGATGTCCTTTTTGTTGTACCGGCATGTTTTCTCTCCCGCAGCAAATGTATATACATTTTGCTTCCTCTGAAGCGTCACCTTCTGTCCTGTCTCATCTGTAACCAGTCTCATATCCATTGCATATGCAAGCGCATTTAACGAAGCATAATAGCCGGCCTGCTTTGTGCAGCGTGCAAACAAATATGGATTGTCCGCATTCTTTTCCACAAAGCTTGCAACAAGCCGTCTTGCGTTTTCACTCGTATACAATTCATCATATTCTGCAAGCGCCGCAATACAGACGGTCATCTCCTCGTCGTTTAATTTGCCCACGTCCTTGCCAAAATACTCTGTTATCAGTTCGGTAAACGCCTCATACGTCATCCCCTCGGCCGGCGCTGTCGCAATCGCATATGCGACATTGCTGAGCATCTCTGTGACAACTGCCGCAAATTTGCTATCCGGCTCCTTTGCTGCTGCAAGCGCTGCCTCAATTTTGGGCGTAATTCCTTTTGCTGCCGCAAGGTCAATCATTGCGAGTGCCTCATAGGCACGCACGCTCTTTTGTGCTGAGAGCGTAAGTCCGACATCGTTTAAGATTTTCTCACTTGCAACGCCCTCTCCAAATACGCTGTTATATTCCTCCGGCATGTTCAAAACAACAGACTTTTTGGCTGCGCTGTTTGCCGAAACGCTGTTTGAAGACACACTGTTTGAGGACACACTGCCAGCCGATACGCTTCCCGTATTCTCATCATAACGGTCTATCACGCTCTGGCTCGATTCCATATCCTTCTTTAGCTGTTCTAACAGCTCACTGTCGCTGTCAAGAATTGTCTCACAGATTTGGTCCGCAAGTGCATTTAATACCGCACCGCTACTATGCTCAATTAACGCAGCCCGCGCTCTGACCTTTTCTTTTTCCGTCGCGTCATCATCCTTCAGAATATCCATATACGTTTTCATGTGCTGTTCAATCTGCTCATTTACCGTATCAATTTTAGCCTGAAGCTCTGAGGCAAGTGCAATTTCTTCCTCATCGAGTGCTTCCTGCCATTTGCGCGTCAGCTGCTCCTTCTTCGTCAGAAGCTGTGACTTTGATTCATCTCCAAAATTATCGCAAAGAAGCTGCGCGTATGTTCTATCTAAGAAAATTGCAAATTTCTGAAGACTCTGCTTACTCGATTCGTGGTCAGAATCTGACAAATCAACCATATGATCAATCAAATCAAGTACGTACTTCTGCGCATTCGTATTGCTCATACGAAGAAGGTACGCCGACAAAACTGCCTCATACTCCACGCGTGTCACTTCCGCATCATCCCCGGCATCGAGTACCTTTTTGTAAAGCTTCCGCGCTTTTGGCACAATTTCATTTTTGAGCACCGCACGCTCCACATTTTCATTTTCGATGTAATCGCCAGCAATCGCATTGATGGCGCAAAGTCTTCTGACACATTTGTCACCTTCTTCTCTATCTGTTGCTTTCAGTAATTTATCTATATAATTCGCGCGTATCATATCAATGACACTATCGTCAGGATTTGGCAGCTTCCGGAGATATTCTTCTCTTGTTTTGCCGATGCGTTCTTTGGCTGTCTTGATCAGCTCCTTTGCTCTTTGATAGAGCATTTTACCGTCAGCATCTGCGCTTACCGATTCCTTTTTTTCTTTTTGTATCTTATCTAAGTCCTCTGCCGCTTCGTCAAGGCGCCCGCTCACCTGCACGCAAACGGAAGCACGCCTTGCACTGTCTGCCATAGAAAGCACTTCATCTACCATTTCCACATAAGAATGACGCTCTGTTTCCTCCAAAATTTCTTTTTTGTAAGAAATAAGTGACGCCATCTGTGAAGAATACGTTTCCACATCACCCTCGTCTTCAATCATTGCAAACAACGGCTCCATTGCTTCCATATATGCTTTTTCCAAATCTGTCTTTTTCTCTTTCATCTTAAGTTCAAGATAAAATTGTTTGATTTCCGACAAATCCGGGTATCCCTGCGGATCAAGCGGTGCATCCAGGTCAAATAACGTCGTACCCCCTTTGGTCACAAGGTTTGTTGTTCTGCCAAATGCATCCGTCTGATATCTGATTTTGTTTTGCTTCACCTCGTCAAAGGCAATCTGATTTTGCTCCTCCAAATCGCCAATGGCACTAATCCGGTCAAGGCGATACCACGCATCATCCTCCGCTTTGTAATAAATCCGATACTGTCCGTATTCTGCCTCAGAAGCCTGTGCAATCCGGTACGACACATCCGTCAGTGCATTTTTGTGAATCAAATGCACACCAATCAAAAACGTTTCTGACGCAATCTCATCATTCACCGGCGCGGTATAATTCTTTACATCGTTCTTTTCTGTAGCTGCGACACTGATGAGTCCGATGCATGCAGACAGAAAAACAGTAGCCAGCACTGCAAACACTATTTTGTTTTTTCCGGTAAAAAGGTGCTTTGCCCTTTCTCGAATTGTCTGTTTCATTCAAGACTCCTTGTACTTTTCTTTGGATACCGAAGTGTCATTTCACCGGACTCCCTGCTCAAATCAATCGCACAATCACACAGGAAATTGTCCCCGTGATAGAGGCGGACAAATGCTTTCTTCGCATTTTGCACGGTGTTTGATAAAACGGAAATCGACTGTTCACCGGACAGCGCTGTGCCGGCCTTTTTCCCGTCAATCCAAAGCTCATATGCATCAATCCCCGTATCCTCGGATTTCACCCAGATGCGGAAATCCTTTAGGACACCGTCTGCCGAATCCGCAATATAATAAGTTCCTTTTTCGGTAACAAGACTGCCCTCCGTCGTTGCCTGCCCGTCAAACAGCGCACCCATACTCATGTTGTTGAGCGTCCACAGCGCATTCGTTACCTCCATCCGTTTTGAAATGACCGCAACGCTGCTGTCATACACCGAGATGCAAACCTGCGCATACGCCTCTTCGCTCGTTTGTCCCGTCACACGTTTTTTCTGTTCAATGATCTGCTTTTTTTCAGCCGAAAGCAGATCATCCTTGCAGTCCTCAAGCTCTTTTTCGGCAGATAAATACGTCTCAAAAACCGCTTCCATCTGTTCTTTCGTATTTTCCTGTTCCATCTGCATGATGCTGCTATACTTTATCAGCTCGTCCAGTATTTTTCTATCCGGCGTGGCCGCAACGTGTGGACTTTCGAGCCGGTACGTTGACATATCCAGATCCGTATATTCCTTAAGGTAGTCAAATGCCTTCTTTTGCTGCTTTAAATCTTCGGAAAGTGCGCGCTTCATCCGCCTGTACGCATCCTCAATGCTGTCATACTGCTGTTTCCCTTGTCCGGTCACAACAAAAGTCTCGTATGCCTCCCCGCGCACGCGCGCAAGGTAATCAAACGCCCTCTCTTCAATCCGGATGCGTTTGTCTAAATAATAAGCCTCTATATAATATGGCATCACCTTCGCACTGACATCATAGGCAAGCTCCTCACTCCTTGAGACCGCCAGCTTCTCAACTGCCTGTGCAGAAATGCTTTTTGTCTGCTGCTTTGCATAAACAGTCTGCCTTCCCGTGCAAGGCAAAAAAGCGATCAAACAACTGATCGCCACAAGCACATATGAAATTGTCCTTTTTCGCTGTCTGCCCAATGTTATGCTCCTTGCAATTCAATCATAAAAAAGTCATCCTGTCCCTTTAAGGAAAAGAATGTATACGTCACATCATCCCGAAAGAACACGGTTGCCACAACGTCTCCCTCAATTTGGAACGCGCTGCATGCGGCCCGCTCCAGCTTCGATGGCGTAACACTTCCGCTCGTCAGCGGCTCACCGAGCACCTTTTGTATTTCTGAAAGTGTATGTAGCTTCTGTTTTCCATACACAAAGCAATCCTTACTGATATAAAGCGTCTGCGCAACGACTCCGCCTTCCATTTCCTCCGAAAACGCGCCGCTATAGCTCATAGAAAGCGCCGGCATCGTCACAAGCCACGTGCCATCCACTTGTGCCGGATTCATTTCTCCTTCGTACACCTGCGCAATCTGCATGCCGTTTCTACCCAAAAACCACTGGTAAACCGGTTCATCCATCAGAAAGCTTCCTGTATAAATCTTCTCTCCTGCGGCATCATACAACGTGCCGGTTCCGTTTTTCATCCCGCCTGAAAACTGTCCCTCATACTGCAAAAGGCCCATTTCATTGTACAAAGCGCCCGTTCCGTCAAACTGATTCTGCACAAATCCGCCCTGATACTTCGGGATGCCGGATGCGTAATATAAAGTGCCTTCCCCCGCATACATGCTTTTGGCAAAGCTGCCCTGATAAACAAGGTTGTCCTGCTTGTCATAAAGCGCACCTTCTCCGTCGGCATATCCTTTTTTTACCGTACCGATGTAGGCAATATGGCCATCCTTTGCCTTGATTGCCACCTCACCATCCGCAAATTTTAAGAGCAGTGAATCTGCCCGGTATACACGTTTTCCATCGTGCATCCTCCCGCCGATGGGACTAAAAAGCAGCAAATATACGAATCCAAACAGGCCCAAAAACAGACAAATCATTCGAATTACTTTTTTTCCGGGCATTTTTACCTTCACACTGCGCTCCTCCGTTCTGATAAGCCTAAGATGAAATGATGCTTCTGAACATTCCGGTCATGCCGCGCATGCCCTGTTCGCAAAGTCCGATATAATGTCTGCACAGTTCATCATGCGGACAGTCTTTTAACAGGCGCATAAACTGTTTTTTCGCCTCATAATATTCTCCCTTATAAAAGAGAAGCACCGTCTTTTCAAACTGCGAGATGTTTTCTTCCTTTTCTCTTCTCTCCTGTGCGCTGCATACATCAAGCACCTCGTACAGCTTAAACTGCGTCTTTTCGTTTCCGATGACACCTATAAACCGCGTGGCAATATCCTGTTCCATGCGCTCCTTTACCTGCCCCGTCACAATGAGTGACAGCTTTAATTCTGAAAGACGCTCCATATATTTCTCGATGACATTCATATCCTCTGAAGCTGCATATGTATAAGCCTGACTGTCATCGCCAAACGCTCCAACCGTTAATACCGCTCTATGGAGCAACACAAACGCATCCTCTCTGCGCGCTTCGCATACTGCCATCGAGAAATCAATTGCCTGCTGTGTTTTGGCGGCAAACAACACTTCCAGAGCGCTGAAATCACCATTTCTTGCAAGCAGAATACCTTCGTTTTCATTCATGCACTGCTCAATTTTGACATAATCTGCAGCACCTGCATAAGCAGCATCCCGGCCGCCTCTGTCAATCCGCACGCTTGCGATTGTACCCTGCGCCATATTTTGATCCCACACATTGACATCTACCATCGACTGTTTGTTTAAAAGCTTGTCGATGCCCTTTGGCGCAAATCTGTAATAAGCCTGCATCGTGCGGTAATTGTGATAATTCATACGGTCAACATCCGCATAAATCTGTCCGAGGCTGCTCGTCAGCATTCTTGCCTCATTCGTCTGCATGCCCGGCATCTGCAACATTTCCTTTGCCCCATCCCAATCGGTTCTTCCGCTTGCAACCGACTGCATGACAAGAAGGACCTTACGAATCATCTGATTTTCGTAATAAAGAAGGATGCCCAAACATACGCTAAGCAAAAGATAAACCACCATACATCTTCGAAATACGATTTCGAGTGCTTCTTCGTCGGCAGCCTTAACCGGCGATAAATCAACCTGCGCAAGCACCGCATAATTCGGCGCAATCGACTCCGTATCAACGATTCCAAAAAGTGCCGTATTTTCGCCTGCCACATAGCTCATTTTACCCGACTGCACGCACGTCTTTAACAGTGAAACGGCTTCTGTTTTATTGCTCTCCCAAAAATCATCATGCAAACCTTTGTGACCGAGAATTTCATAAGAATCAATGGCTGTCCGCTTCAAAATAAGCAGGTCGGTATACCAAAGTGACTCATCAAACGCCGGTTCTTCCTTTGTCGCAACCAAAAGACTGCCTTCTGTCAGACGTGAGACATACGCCGAAACCTCGTCCGTCTCTTCCTCTGTGTCGTCTATCTCCTCATCGTATTCCTCGTCGTATTCTTCATCATATTCTTCATCATATTCTTCGTCGTATGTATCCGCGTCATAACCGGTATCGGCATCTGATGCCTCCTCATAAGACTCGTCGTCGTAATCCGTCACGTCCTCTGTATCAGCTTCCGCTTCAATATCGTCTTCTTCCTCATAATCCGCATCTTCCTCATCCTCGGAATCATCATATTCCTCATCCTCAGAATCGTCATATTCCTCATCGGAATCGTCATCCTCATCATAATCGTCGTCAGAATCAGAATCATCACCATCTGTTCCGACAAGCTCATCGTACTGCTCCGCTCCACTATCATCGCTCTGCGTCTCGGCCGAATCATCTACCTCTTCTGAGCTTTCCTCATCGACCTCATCATATGACGCTTCATCGGATTCTTCATCATATTCTTCTTCATCATAATCCCCGGAATCTTCATCCTCATCGTACGCATCCTCATAATCCTCATCGTACGCATCCTCATCGTATTCATCGTCGTAATCCTCGTCGTAATCCTCATCGGATTCGTCGATGCCTTCTGATAAGGCCTGCGCTTCCATTTCGGTGAGCACCTCAGAAGCAACGCCCAAATTCTGCATATGTAACTCCATAAATTGCTGCATTTGTGCTTTCCTTACATCGCGCACCGAAAAGAATGCAAGGGCACCAATCACAAGGAGCACAAGCAAATTAATCACTCCAAACTTTTTCAGTGCCTGCGTGTGACTTGCAATCAGCACAAGTAATATGACCACTAATACAATTAGGCAAAAAATAATCATCTGACTCATATGTCGTTCCTTTGGTTATCTAGTATAGTTGTTCTGTTCCTATCTGCCTCATTCCATCATGAAACAGACGAAAAATCGGGATTTCCCCGTAGATTGCTTCGCACAGCATGCAAACGCACGCCACGATAAACAAGATGATACATAGCAAAATACAAGCGTTCACAATGGCTTGTTTATGTTGTAACAACAAAAGCTTTTGTTTTGTAAAAAACCCGACGTGCTTTTCATTTCTCGAAAGGCACAAATCCCTGTACAATTCCCGAAAACCGGCATAGCGCTGCTTTGGAATCTTCTTGAGCAGGAGCTGATAGGATGTATTTTTGTCAGCTTTTACCTCGCTGAGCAAATCCCGCAGCATTCCCGACAAAAGCATCGCACAGGCTTTTTCGTCAATCTGCGTATCGAGTTCTTTTAAATCGACCGCATAACTCAGCTTTACCTGTCCATCCTCCATCAGATGCAGCTGTTTTTGCGTAAGCATCAGATACAAAAGCGGATACGGCGCCGGACTTTCCATACAGCGGAGCACGAGACCGATACAAAGAGACTGATAGGCGTCCACCGTCTTTGGAACGGTTGGCAAAAATGCATCAAACTGCCGCGGCTTCGTATACTCAAACGCAACACTCACCGCTTTGCCATCCGAAAAAACAGCTTTATGACAAGGTGCTTTATTTGATTTTTCAATCATCCGGATAAACTGCTTCGCAATCGTGTGATCATGAATGGTTAACACGAGGTAAAGACCTTCCTCCCCATCTATCCTTTTACATACATAAGCATCATTGACCACACCGCGAAAGACCGTCATCACAGATTGCAATGTCATCTGATTTGACTGATAAATCATCGAATCTCCTCTTTTTCGTTACACTGTCTTTTTTACGATTGCATACGCATAGGTACAAATAAACGGTTTTTCACTACAATAAATCTTAATTTCGTACACGCCTTCCCTGGACGGTGCCGTAAACACGCCGTCCGCCGTAATATCTCCATATCCCGGCTCTGTCAGTTCATAAGAAAGCGAACATGGCTTCATATTGTGGAACTGCGCCTGGAAGAAATGACTTTCCTTGGTCGAAAGAACTATGGTTGGTGTCACCGCGCTGATGCTCTGGTTCTCCAGTGCATCGCCAAAGCCTGTATGATCATCCCCCTCGAGACTGATTGCAATCCACCGGTATGTCAGCACAAGCAAATTGACATCCTCAAGGAGCTTCACTGCTGCCACAAAGCTGCCTTTATCGTTGTAAACCATAGTTGCACACTTGGCCGCAACGCCGCTTTTTTTATCCCGGAACAATTCGGAATCTCCAAAAATGGTTGCCTGGCCGCTTTGGCCGGACGCATCCTCATAGATGCTGTCTAATCCGATTTCCACATAGACATTTCCGCATCCGAGGCCGTGCATGATTTCTCCCGAATAATAGGTTTCTCCTTCTCTGCCGCCATTGCCGAGCGGAATCTCCAAAAGCCCTGTCGTGATGTGTCTTCCAAGCGAATCCACAACCGTCTTGACTTCCTCACCCGGTTTTGCGCACACTTCCTTTGCGCTCTTTGTAAAATACGATTCGTACTGCTCACGGAGCTTTGTTTTGCCGGCTACCGGCACATACGCTTTGCCTGACTCATCAACCGACTCAATCATGTATGTAGCCGCCGTAAGGGACAGCGCAACTGTCGCAAGCAAAACATCCTCCTGCTCACATCTCATACTGTCAAGGCTGTCACAAGCAGACAAGGAAAGAGCCACTTCAAATGGTTTCTTGTCAGAAACGGCAAAGCTGATACCTGCTCTTACATTGCCTTCCTTCTCATCACCGTCCACAAACACCTTCATGCTGCCACTTGCAACAATAAGCGAGGTTTCCTTTGTCGTAGTGCCGACAACCTCCATACTGTAGGAAAAGACTTTCTTTTCGCCCTTTTGTACTTTGATGTCCTCCAAGAGAATATGGAGCGCCGCTTCCTCTTTCGTTGCAATCAGTGCCGGAGAGGATAGGTCTGCTTCAAAACAAAGCATTTTCCCAAATTCATTTTTGCCGATTACAACGACATCAAGGTTCACATCATATCCGCTGCATACGGTATCAGGAAGCAGGACTTCCACCGCAAAATTTTCGTCCTCAAATAGTGTCAGCCGTCTCAGGAACGGTTCCGTGGCATCCGCGCGCGTCACATGATTGGCAAGATAGAGCTGATACCCCTCTTCCACGCGGTTGTTTTCGCTTTCCTGCTCTGTCCCGGCTACATACACAGGCTCCGTTTCTTTTTCCCTGTATTTGACATACACATCTACAAGCGTTCCATCTATTTTGGAAAAGCCCTCAAGTGCTGACAGCTTGACCGCCTGATTGGTCTCAATGACGATTTCCCTTCCGAGCGCATCAATGGCCGCTCCGCTTTCAACGAGAAGCGTTTTGTCATCCATCGCCTGGACACCGAGACCGCAAAGCACGCCCTGCCCTGTCAAAATGCGGTTCATAAAGTGCGCTTTGTCCGCCTGATACTGCTGCTCAGCTTCAAAATCGCGGCTCGTAAGGAGCTTGCCCTTGTAGTATCTATTTTTGATAAAAGGTAATGTGTTTGATTGATTCATGTTGTTCCTCTCACTGTATCTTTTCACATTGAAGCATAATTGCCCTAATTTAACCGATTTATTATAGCACACAAATCCACAACTTTCCACAAAAATCTTGACAAATCCCATCCGTTTGCCTTAGACTTTTGATAATCATTTGGAGGTAGCATTTTGCAGACGAAAAGAATTACTTTGCAGGAACTGATTCTGCTCATTATGATGACAATTTGTTTTGCAGCAACAATTGTGTTTCTATTTTTTGATCATACCAATTTTGCACTCATGACGTTTTGCTTACACAGCATCCTTGTTATGATTCTATTTTTCTTGTTCAATGCTCATTTCGAGACGCGTGCCGACGATTTGGCAGATGCACAAAATGCGGAAATTATTGCAGATTACTTAGAGGAAATCACGCGTCTTGGTGAAGAAAACGCAGGTTTAAAGGGCGATTTGGAAAAACTCCGCACAGATTTGGATGCGGCGCTTTCCGAAAATGCATCCCTCTTAAGGGAAGCAGATGAGGCGGGCAAAAGAATGCCGGAATCTAAGCAGCATGCACCGATGCTTTTGCCGAGCGATGAAAATCCGCAGGCACTCGATTTGATTGCATCGTGCAGGGAAGTCATGGATGAAATGCGGCATGACTGCCAAAAACATGGCGTTTCCTTGCAATTATCAACGGATTGCGACAGTTTGATGATTCGTGCGGATGCGGCCTTTATCCGCATTATGCTGCGCAACATCATCGATAACTCTGTCAAATACATGAAGCGGAACGGGAGTCTCGTTATCACCGTTTCCCACATTGGCGAAGATTTGTTTATCGTGCTGAAAGACAACGGCGAAGGCCTTTCCTCTATGGAAACAGAGCACATCTTTGAACTCAATTACCAGGGCTCAAACCGCATCAGCGGCAACGGCCTCGGACTTACACAGGCGAAAGCAATTGTCGACTATTATGGCGGTACGATTTATGCCAAGAGCGGCGCCGGCAAAGGAATGGCAATTTACATCCAGCTTCCGGCTGAGAGCAAATAGGAGGACTTATGACACGACGTAATGCACTCCTCATTTTTATGATTCTGTATATCGTGATTGCGCTCGGCGGAACGGTTGCTTACATCGTATTGCCAAGACCTTCTGCCAAGGAAGCAGGCGCAGCGGATGAGGTTCTCGCCAAAGCGGAAGATGATACAGCCGATACGGATGATTCAGAACCAATCGATGATGCCATCCCGGAAGACGATGACACTAAGGAGGAGGAACCTCTTCCTGAAGATTCCTTATCAGGAAACGCCCCTGATGCGTCCATTTCCGGAAATGAACCGACGGTTTCGGATAACGAAGTCAGCGGGCAGGTGCCGGAAACCGGTGTTTCTGCAAACGACTTAGATGCAGATGCTTCCGTATCCGAAAACGACGCGGCCGCAGATGGCAGAGAAGTAACGGTTTCCCTAAACTCCGGCAGGCTCAATGTGCGTTTGCAGCCAAGCAAGGATGCCGCCATTTTGCTCACAATCCCAAATGGTGAAAAGGCGATGCTTCTTTCTACCACAGGGGAATGGTCAGAAATCGAATATGAAGGCAAGCGCGGTTATGTGCTTTCCTCACTCATCAAATAAAAAGGATGGTTTTCCATGTGCTGCCCGGCGCATAGGAAACCATCCTTTTTTATCGCTGCTCCTTGTTTTGAAGTGCAAGGTACAATTCTTCAATTGTTTTTTTCAGAACCGGGTGTCTGAAATATGGACAAAGCTCATGCAGCGGCTCTAACACAAATGTGCGGTTGTGCATATCGGCATGCGGAATCGTAAGCTTACTGTCATCCATTACCAAATCATCATAAAAGATAATATCTAAATCCAGTGTCCTTGGCCCCCAGTGAATTTCCCGCTTGCGCTCTGCCTGCGCCTCAAGTGCGTTGAGCCTTGCCAGCAATTCTTTTGGTGAAAGAAGCGTCTCACACCATAGCGCCCCATTGACAAAATCATCCTGCGCAACGCCTCCATACGGTTTTGTGACAATCAGCCTGCTCATATGAATGCTGCGAAAATCTGTATCATCTTCCAGCTTTCTTACGGCATCCAGGATATAGCGCTCCTTATCTCCCATATTGGAGCCAAGGGCAATATAAGCCGTATGCCATCCCATTTCCATCGTCACAGAGACATTTTCAAACGGATGTGCAATTGGCGCTTGTGGTTTACATAATTCAAATTCCATCTGTTTAATCAGTGGAAACTGTATCAGGATTTCCTTCATCACATGATACACCGCAGCCTCTAAAAGCTTGAAGGTATGCTGCTGTAAATACGACACAATCAAATCACAAACCGCACCGTAATTGACACTTTTGTCCAGATTATCCTCCCTTGCCGCATCCGCGGCATCCAGCCAAAGCCTTGCATTTACAACAAATTCCTGTCCGTTTTTTGTCTCAAACGCATACACACCGTGATGCGCAAAAAAGGAAAGTCCCGTAATTTTAATCAAATCACTCACAATCTCTCAACGCCTCCGCCATCTTGATTGCCCTTTTGTTCTTTAAAACGTCGTGTACACGCACGAATGCCACATGCTCCATCACCGCAAGCACTGTCGTCACAAGCGTTCCCTCTTCCCTCTGCGAAACCGGCAGATCAAGCGTCAGCCCGATCACGGATTTGCGTGATGTGCCAAGTAAAAGCGGATAGCCAAGCGCATGCAGGCTTCCCATCTGCCAAATTGCCTTCAGATTGTGCTCATACGTCTTTCCGAATCCAACACCCGGATCTAACATGATTTTGTCATCCGCAATTCCGGCTTCTTTGGCAAGCGCGACACACGCAGCAAGCTCACTTTGCACATCCGCAACAAAATTGTCATACACCGGCTCTTTTTTGTTGTGCATCAGACAGCAGGCAACCTTCGCATCGGAGATAACGCGCGCCATGTCCGCATCGTACTTTAGTCCCCATATATCATTGATTAAGTCTGCGCCCGCCGCAATGCCGGCCTTTGCGACCTTACTCTTATAGGTGTCAAGCGAAACCGGAACGTCAAATTCCCGCTTTATGCGCTCAATCACAGGTACCACACGCGAAATCTCTTCTTCATCGGAAAGCAGCGTGTATCCCGGTCTTGTGGACTCGCCGCCCACATCAATGATATCACAGCCTTCGTCCACCATCTTCTTTGCATGAAAAAGCGCATCCTCAAGCTGATTGTGTATGCCTCCATCCGAAAACGAATCCGGTGTCACATTTAAGATACCCATAATATATGTCCGGTTTTTGACATCAAATGTCCGGTTGCCAATAATCATATCGTTCCTCCATCCTGTTATGGCTTTCGTTTCACTTTTGCAAAGCATCAGTACAAAAGCTTGCGGTTTTTCTTGTCGCCCTTCCAATTGCAATCAGCTTCCGCTTTGCAAAAATAACAGGCGCGACTTAATTTGTCTGCTCGATATATAATTCCGTTTAAATTTTTGTCCCATTGAACATCGGGATTTCTGTGTTGTATAATTGCTTCCACAATCATCTCTGTTTCTTTGTCATCAAAGCCACACTGCGAAAGAATGGCAGGTGCGAGTCTGCCGCTGACAACCGCGTGGTCCTCCCCCGTCTCATACTGCACGAACCTTCCGATGTCATGCAGCAATGCCGTCGCATAGATGATTTCTTTTTCAAGCATAAGCTTCTCTTCCAAATTAATGCTCCATGCAATGCGCGCCACATCCAAAAAGTGAACAGTATTATGACGGCAAAACGTGCGGCTAAGCTCGCACGTTTCTATCTTTTGAATATATTCCTGATATGTCTGATTATGCAAAATCGTTTGTATCCGTTCCATATCATTACCTGCCAAGCATCTGAAAAAACAGTTCCTGCAATGCACGGTCCTCATCAAATGCCCCTCTTGTCACAACCGTAACAGTCTGACTTCCGGGCTTTTTGACACCACGCATCGTCATGCACATATGCTCTGCCTCAAGCATAACCATCGCTCCGACTGCACCAAGATCTTCCATAAGTGCATCCGCAATCTGCGCTGTCAGCTGTTCCTGCAGCTGCGGTCTTTTTGCAAAGACCTCCACCGTCCGTGCAAGCTTACTGAGCCCGACGACTTTGCCGTTTGGGATGTATGCAACATGCGCCTTTCCGTAAAACGGCATAAGATGATGTTCGCACGTCGAATAAAATGTGATGTCCTTTTCCAGCACAAGATTGTTATCTTTTGCGGTAAAGGTCTTACTTAAATGCTGTTTTGCATCTTCCTGCATTCCGGCAAAAATCTCAGCGTACATTCTGCTAATACGGTCCGGTGTTTCTGCTAGTCCTTCTCTTGTGATGTCTTCTCCAATCCCTTCCAATATAAGGCGTACGCCTTCTTTGATTTTTTCCTCATCAAACATATTATGCCTTCCTTTTTTCTACTGCGTCTTTTAGTCTTCCAAGATAAGAAAGAGAGCCAAATGCAAGGATGATTTCATCCTTTGGCGTGAGTAAATACGCCATTTCCACAGCTTCCTCCACACTCGAGGCAGCCGTCACATTGTCACAATACCCCTGTACGCTCTCCGCCAGTCTGACTGCGTCAAGCGCACGCGCATTGTCCGGCGTCTTGACGGTAATCACCCGCTTTGCCCTGTCACACATGATGGATAGGATCTGTTCATAATCCTTATCGGCAAACACCCCGATAATATAAGTAAAATTTTTGCCGGCAAAATAGGTATCAATCGCGCTGCGGAGCATACCTGCCCCCTGCGGATTGTGTGCACCGTCAATCATGAACACAGGCTTTTTATCAATCTGTTCCAGTCTCGCCGGCCAGCTGACCGCAATAAGACCATCTGCGATTGCTTTGTCATTTATTTGATATCCACTGTTATTTAACTGTTCAATCACCTCTATCGCCACCGCCGCATTCAGACATTGGTGCATTCCATTCAGGGTGATATTTAATTTTTTGCGGTTCTTGTAATCAAAGGTCTGTTTGTTCAGCTTGCACCGGACAGCATGCACATCCTGCTTATTTATGACAGTTATGTCATCTGTAGAAATCCCATATTCGCGCGCTTTTTCAATAATAACATCCGTAACTGATTGTTCGTTTGGATAGAGTACTAATTTACATCCCGGTTTAACAATTCCCGCTTTTTGGACGGCAATTTCCTCTAATGTCTTCCCCAGAAATGCCATGTGGTCAAGCCCGATATTCGTAACAACTGCTACCTTTGTAGTGCAAATCACATTCGTCGCATCCAGTGCGCCGCCCATGCCGCATTCGAGTACAACAAGCTCACAGCCCTTTTCCAAAAAGTATAAAAACCCCAGAGCAGTTTCCACTTCAAATGCGGTCGGATGGGCAAGACCATCCGATACCATCTCATCGCACACTGTCTTTAGCCGTTCAAGATACACCTGCAGATCCTTGTATGAAATCATACGGTTATTTACCGTAAAACGCTCCCTGTAATCAGAGATCGTCGGCGAGACATATCTGCCAACCTTGATTCCTGCCGTCTTTGCAATTTGAGATACATAGGCAGCAACGCTTCCTTTACCGTTCGTGCCCGCAATGTGCACAAAGGAGAGTGCATCCTGCGGGTTTTTCAGCCTTTTGCATAGCTCTGTGATACTACATAGCCCAGGTCTTGAACCGTACGTACCAAGCGTCTGTAAATAGTCGAATGCCTGCGTTTTCGTCATCATGTATCGCTCAGTCCGTCCGCATCAAAATCCACGCCGTCATGGCTGATATTTTGTGTCGCAATTGTGCGGCGTTTGATGCGCTGCGCCTCTGACTGCTCCAAAATATAGTCTTTGATGACGCGCGCGTTTTTGATATGGCGAAGCTCCAAATGCTTGTCTGTCACATCGCCTGTATAGCAAACAACGGTGCCAAGCCCAAAGATGCGTTCCATAAATGACGTCTCGAGCTTCACATCATTCACTTTATACATATAACAATCGTCTTCCGTAATTTTGAGAAATCCCTGTTTGACATTAATCATGTCTTCCTTCAGGGAATATTTGGTAAAGGTCCATGGGAGTCCCAAAAACACCCAGCGTTTCCGTTCAATAAAGGTATAACCCATCTGTTCAGCCATATGCTCCTCCAATCCGTAGCTATTATGGGGGCAAAGGCATTTGTCCCCAGCTTTCAACATTGAGTATACCATAAATAAGGTCACTTTCAACTGTTAATTTCCCGTAAGCTGTGCTATGATAGATAGGAAGTGTAACAAAACAATCAGGTCGTTACACCACTGTTTTACATAATACAATTCGGCAAACACGGCAAAGGAGGATCCCTATGGAATTGAAAGACGTTGTCACATCCAGAAGAAGCGTACGCAAATTTAAAGACACACCGGTTGACAAAGCATTGCTTGAGCAGGTCATCTCGCTTGCAGCTTATGCGCCGAGCTGGAAAAACACACAAATCACGCGCTATGTTGCTGTCACAGGTGCCAAAAAAGACGAAATCGCCCAAAAGGGGACACCTACCTGGCCAAAGAACGGCGCGATTATCGATGGTGCACCACTTCTTGTAGCCATCACAATGGTAACCGGCCGCAGCGGTTTTGAGCGCGATGGTTCATTTACGACAGACCGCGGTCCGGGCTGGCAGTATTTTGATGCCGGTATTGCCACGCAGACATTTTCACTCGCCCTTCATGATGCCGGTCTTTCCGGTGTAATCATGGGAATCTTTGACAGACAGATTGTTTCTGATATCTTAGAGCTACCGGAAGGCATCGAACTCATGGCGCTGATGGCTGTCGGATATCCTGACGAAGAGCCAATCGCCCCAAAACGCAAAGAGGCAAGCGAATTACTTACATATTTAGACTAGGAGGCCACGCACGATGCGACATTTAATGAGTCCACTTGATTTTTCTACCGAAGAATTAGACAAGCTGTTTGATTTAGCAAACGATATTGAGCAAAATCCATCCAAATATGCACATATTTGTGATGGCAAAAAATTAGCTACCTGTTTCTACGAACCAAGTACCCGTACGAGACTGAGTTTCGAATCCGCCATGCTGAATCTTGGCGGTAGTGTCATCGGATTTTCCGATGCAGGTTCTTCTTCAGCAGCAAAGGGCGAGAGCGTTTCGGATACAATTCGTGTCATCTCCTGCTTTGCAGATATTTGTGCCATGCGTCACCCAAAAGAAGGCGCACCAATGGTTGCAGCCGAAAAGAGTAATATTCCCGTCATCAATGCAGGTGATGGCGGACATCAGCATCCGACACAGACACTTACGGACCTTCTCACCATCCGTTCCCTAAAAGGCAGACTTGACAATTTTACAATCGGTCTTTGTGGGGATCTGAAATTTGGCCGTACCGTCCACTCTCTCATCGGAGCACTGGAACGCTACGACAATATTCACTTTATTTTCATTTCGCCAAACGAGCTTCGTGTTCCGGATTATATCACAGACACCTTAACAGAAAAAGGGATATCTTTTGAGGAATGTATCCGTCTTGAGGACGTGATGGGCAGACTTGATTTGCTCTACATGACGCGCGTTCAAAAAGAACGTTTCTTCAACGAAGAAGATTATGTCCGCCTAAAGGATTTCTATATTTTGGACAAGCCAAAAATGGCGCTCGCCAAAGAGGACATGCTTGTGCTTCATCCGCTTCCTCGTGTCAACGAAATCAGCGTCGAAGTAGATGATGATCCGAGAGCGGCGTACTTCAAACAGGTACAATACGGTGTTTACGTTCGTATGGCACTCATCCTGACATTATTAGAGCTTGTATAAGCTAGACTAGGAGGCTATTTATGTTAAACGTTGGAAAGATTGAAGAGGGCTTTGTGCTCGACCACATTGAAGCCGGCAAAAGCTTGGAAATCTATCATTTGCTGCAGCTTGACAAGCTTGATTGTACAGTTGCGATTATCAAAAATGCACGAAGTGACAAACAAGGCCGCAAGGACATTTTGAAGGTGGAATGTGATATCGATATGTTGAATCTTGATGTGCTTGGATTCATTGATCACAAAATCACTGTGAACGTCATTAAAGACGGGGAGATTGTCGACAAATTAAACTTGAAGCTCCCTGCAGAAATCAAAAATGTCGTAAAATGCAAAAACCCGCGTTGTATTACATCCATCGAGCAGGAGCTACCGCATATTTTTGTGCTTGCCGACAAGGAAAAAGAGATTTACCGCTGTAAATACTGCGAAGAGAAATATAACCGGAAATGAACCTAGGGGACGGGGTTTGGGTGCCACATGTGGCCACCAAACCCCGTCCCTTTTTCATGTGGACCACGAACCCCGTCCCCACGGTCCACTACAGTTCCATATCCTTCACCGCCTGCATCGCATCCTCAAGTTCAATCGTAAGGAGCTCCTGCTGCGACGGATTCTCCAGCGCAATCAGTCTCGTTGCCTGAGATGCAATCATGGTTTCTAACAGATTCCGCACATCTCTGGCATTTGCAAAATTTTCAGGCTTGTTGCGCATACGCGCATCAATGCGCTCCCGCAGATAGGCAAGCGCTTCATCCGAAATGGCATAATCCTGCGCTTTACACATCGACTGCATAATTTCTATCTGCTCCTCGGCCGTGTAATCCTCAAAATAAATAAACTTGTTAAAACGGGACTGTAATCCCGGGTTTGAATTCAAAAACTCCTGCATAAGATCCGGATATCCGGCCACAATGACAACGAGTTGATCCCTGTGATCTTCCATCGCCTTTAAGAGCGTATCAACGGCCTCCTGTCCAAAATCGCCATCACTTTTTCCAACCGTCAACGTATAGGCCTCATCAATAAACAAAATACCGCCCATCGCCTCATCAACGACTTCCATCACCCTTGTTGCCGTCTGTCCGAGATATCCCTTTACAAGACCGGAACGGTCCACCTCAACAAGATGTCCCTTTTCAAGAATGCCAAGGTCTCTGTAAATGCCGGCAAGGATTCTGGCTACGGTTGTCTTACCGGTTCCGGGATTTCCGCTAAATACCATATGCTTGCTTGTCGCTGTATTCTTCAGACCTTTTTCCTTGCGAAGCTTCTGAATCCGAAGCAGATTGACAAGACTGTTCACTTCTTTTTTAACAGCAGCAAGTCCGACCATCTGATTGAACTGCTCCAGTTTTTCTTCCAGCGTCGAATCATCCTTTGATTCATTTGCGTTCTTCGGTGCAAGGTCATTATCCGTCTGTACGAATTTTTGCGAGCTCGTATAAAATACGCCATATTCCTTCAAAAAGTTTTCAAGCATCTGGCTGTATTCCGTATAACGCTGCATCATCGGCTCTGTCGGCTCCTGGCTCGTCAGCGACAAAAAGAACCCCGCAAATGTTTTATATGTATCAAGCATAATCTGCGCTTTTTGGTTCTTATACGGATCATTTACAACCTTTTGTCCCGCATCGGCGAGCACCGCGTACTTGAGCGGAGCAGGAATCGTATTTTGATATAAATTCGGAATATGCTCCCGATTCCGCAACGTTTCCAAACTCATCTTATTGGTTGAAATGGATAGCTTTTCGCGCAGTTTCTCAATCTCCTCCGGCGAGAGCTCCCCATCCGCATCTGCAAGAAACACACCAAATTTTAAAAGCTCATAATGCATCTGATTCTTCAAATTGTACGGATTGAGCCCCGCACTCCAAATCTTTGGATTGGTTAAGAGTTCGCAGATGTCATCGCATATATTCAAAAGTTCTTCAAAACTAACTTTGCTCATATTTCCCCTTTATACAAAGCTAATAACTTCCTGTTTCGGTTTTTGCGTCTGCTCAATTTTTATCGCATGCAGTACCGGACCTTCCTGCTGATAGTCTTCAAAATACTCATATTTTACCTCAGCAGTTACCCGAACCCATGATTTTTGCTTGAGCTGACCTGTGCCCTCATATTTGCACGCATATCCCAAAAACGCCATATCATCCGCACAGCAAGTCATCGCCATACGCCCCGGCACGAAATAGCCGTTTGGGAATCCGTTCGGGATGAGTACCATACCTATAAATGAGACAGTTTTTCCGACATACCGCGGCAGATTGTCAAGTACATCCAAGTACCAAATGCCATAGCCTTCGTCATTTAATTCAATGACATCTGCATTGACATCGTATGGCAAATCTTCTTCCAATGTGGCATTGATTTCTCCGTCTTTTCCTTCAAAAATAATCTCTGCCTGCTGGTTAATCGCCTTGATATTGCGTTTATACGATGCAATTTTATCGACAATTCCATCACATCTGTTCATGATAATCAGTTCCGAGCCGCGAAGCTGTTCTGCCAAAATCGATTTCATATTGGTGAAATAACTCTGGAAAGTCGAGCCGTCAATCATCGTAATCTGCTGCTCTATTTTCCAGTGCCACGGAAGCTTCATGTCCTTCACGTTCCACATACCGTTGTATTCAACCACAATACGGGCAGGCTTATATTTTTTTTCAAGCTCGATCAAATTAGCAGAGGTAAAGGCTTCCTCCTCGTCAATCACTTCCATCACGGTGCGGCTTTTGGCGAGCAGGTTCTCGTCATACTCTACCTCTCCCTCCTCACAGACAAGAAGAAGCGTTTTCTGTCTTGACTGAAAATAAGGCTGTGCTAACGTATAACGGATAAATTCTGTTTTTCCACTATCCAAAAATCCATTGATAAAATATACGGGTATCATTTTATTTCTCCCAAACATTGATATTCCTCTAATGTATTTGTTTCACTGCAAGTGTCGGTCATAAAAAGGCGCAACGAGCGCGCGGCATTTTCCTTCCGTCTTAGGCAAACAGCGCTTTGATTGCCTCCTTGTTTATCTTTGAGCCGATAACACAAAGTCTTCCGGTGTAATCGCTTGCACCATCACGGATTTCCGGCTCGCCCGGCACATAGTCAAAGTGAATGAACTTGTCGCTCTCCGCATTCATGACCATACCTTTAGCACGAAGGACGTATCCGTATTTTTCCTGATGATCCAGTTCGCTAAGCGCACGTTCGATTTCTGCCTTTGTAAACTTGTGTGGCGTCTCAAGTCCCCAACTCTCAAATACATCATCTGCATGGTGATGACCATGCTCATGATGGTGCTCATGGTCATGCTCATGGCAGCCGCACGTGCAGTTCTCATCATGCTCGTGGTGGTGCTCATGCCCGTGTTCGTGATGGTGCTCATGGTCATGCTCATGATGATGCTCATGGTCATGGTCATGGCAGCCGCACGTGCAGTTCTCATCGTGCTCGTGGTTGTGTTCATGTCCGTGTTCATGCTCATGATGGTGTTCATGGTCATGCTCATGATGATGCTCATGGTCATGGCAGCCGCACGTGCAGTTCTCATCGTGCTCGTGGTGGTGCTCCATCACTTCCTTCATCAGTTCTGCCTCTAAATCCTTGGCATTCTCGATAGTATCCTTAATCAGTTTTCCATCAAGCTGAGGCCAAGGTGTTGTGATAATCGCTGCCTTTTCATTATGCTCACGAATAAGTGAAAGACACTCATCCAACTTTTCTTCCTTCATTTCATCCGTACGACTTAAAATAATCGTTCCGGCATGTGCAATCTGATTTTCAAAAAACTCACCAAAGTTTTTGAGATATGTTTTGCATTTCTTGGCATCAACAACAGCAACTGCGCTTCCAAGCTCGACATCCTCGCCGCTTGTCACGCCCTCTACCGCTTTCATTACATCCGAAAGCTTGCCAACGCCGGATGGCTCAATTAAAATACGGTCCGGCTTATACTTTTCTAACACTTCTTTTAAGGCAGTTCCAAAATCGCCCACGAGGGAACAACAAATACAGCCCGAATTCATCTCTGTAATTTCGATGCCCGCTTCCTTCAGAAATCCGCCATCGATTCCGATTTCACCAAACTCATTCTCAATCAAAACAACCTGCTCTCCGACAAGTGCTTCTTTTAAAAGTTTCTTAATGAGCGTTGTTTTTCCTGCGCCCAAAAATCCTGATACAATATCTATTTTCGTCATCATTTTCTCCTTTCAAACCGCTTTTTGTGGATTGCCTTCTATTTCATCGGTTTCCGCATTTTATCAAAATACAACTATTTATTATAACACGTATTTCTGAAATCTTCCAGCGTCTTTTGCGGAAAGAGACGCCTTTACATAAATTCCTTCCGCCTCGTAACGTTGCTCAAAAATCGTTGTATTATCTTTCAAGTAAGAAAAAACATTGCCATCCGTAAACGGAATGAGCAATTCATACGTTTCATCCCCCGGATAAGCCGCCTTGCAAAGAAACGCAATCAAGTCTTCCACATCCTTTTCATTTTTGGCGCTCAAATATATCTTTTGTTCTACCCCGGGATCATACTGCATGACTGCCCCGGCAATGGTGGAAGGATGATCTGCCAAATCACATTTGTTTAAAATCGTAACACGTCTGATATCATCTGCCCCCAGTTCATGGAGCGTATCGATTGTTACCTTGTAATGCTCTTTGTAGTCCGGGTCCGAAGCGTCCACAATATGCAAAAGCAAATCTGCATTTTTGACTTCCTCAAGCGTTGAGCGGAATGCCTTAACAAGCTGATGCGGAAGATTGTCAATAAACCCTACTGTATCTGTCAGTAGGAAATTCTTTTTCTGCGGCGTCACAATCTTTCGAACTGTCGTATCAAGCGTCGCAAACAGCATATCCTTCTCAAACACCTGCTTGTCCACATCATCGCTCGTTAACGATAACATGGCATTCATGAGTGACGACTTCCCGGCGTTTGTGTAACCGACCAGTGCGACGATCGGAAGATCAGAATTCAGCCTGCCTTTTCGCTGAACCTCACGCTCGCCCTCCATCTCCTTAAGTTCCTGACGAAGAAGTGTCAATCTCTTTTCAATACGGCGCCTGTCAAGCTCAATCTTTTTTTCACCGGCACCCTTGTTGCTCATCGAACCGCTGCCACCACCCTGTCTGCTGAGTGCATCATACGCACCGACAAGTCTCGGAAGCAGATACTGCAAATTTGCTACCTCTACCTGAAGCTTTGCCTCCCTCGTCCGTGCCCTGTCTGAGAAAATCTGCAAAATCAAATTTGTTCTGTCAAGCACAGCCAAATGCAATTCCTCTTTCAAATTGCCAAGCTGCGCCGGCGAAAGTGGGTTGTCAAAAATGACCACATCCGCCTCCTGCATCGCTGCAAGCTGCGCCACCTCCTCCACCTTACCATTCCCAATATAAAGTGCCTTATTCACACTCGGCAGATTCTGCGTCACAATCCCGACAACCTCCATGTCACACGCCTCAGCAAGCGACCTTAGTTCCTTCATGGAACGCTCAAACGAATCCTGCATTCCCAAATTAACTCCTACTAATATTGCACGTTCCAAGCCTATCTCTCCTAACTCTCTCTTATATTACAATTATGGCATCAGCGCTATTTCCTATGCATCAGACGGCAAACCCTGTGAGGCGTCGGCACTTAATGTAAGAATCAGCGCTATTTTACATGGGGTTCTTCATTTCTCTGTTTTCCCATGTAATAATTGACACTATTTTACATGGGGTTTTCCATTTTTCTGTTTTCCCATGTAATAATTGACACTATTTTACATGGGGTTTCTTCATTTCTCTGTTTTCCCACGTAATAATTGACACTATTTTACATGTGGTTTCTTCATTTCTCTGTTTTCCCACGTAATAATTGACACTATTTTACATGGGGTTTTCCATTTTTCTGTTTTTCCCACGTAATAATTGGCGCTATTTTACATGGGGTTCGCGACTACATATGCATCAGATGGCAAACCCTGTGAGGCGTCGGCACTTAATGAGCAACTTGTTGCGAATTTAGTACCGCTACGCCGTAGCCGGAGCGAAAGCGCGTTTGCAAGATGATAACATATGATAGGAGCGCGACGCATTTACTGCTTTTATTCATCAGCGCTATTTCCTATGCATCAGATGGCAAACCCTGTGAGGCGTCACGCTAAGAAAGATTATACTATACTCCAAAAGAAAAGACCACTCCCTGCGGAAGTGGCCTTTTCATCCCTCATTAATCCCCTATTCGATTTCTCTTTTTATTATCACAAAAAACAATGTAAAACCAATCCATTCTCACCACCCCGGCCAAGTATGTTTGCTAAGCCGGCGAATCATCTAGATACGATCAAGAAGCTCTGTGTAGAACGAAGAATAATCCGTTCTGCCTTCCTTCATGCAGTCGATTGCTGCGGACGGATGCTGGTCAAGCTGACCTGTCAACATGTATGGAATATCAAAGCCCCATACAGCACCCTCCTCTTTCACTTTCTTAATCTGCTCCTCGATGAACTGCAGCACCGGATAAATATTGTATTTCGGATTCTTAAGGAACCCAAGCAATAACTCCATCGGACAGTTGCCTGCACCGCGTCCCATACCACTCATTGTTGCATCCAGGTAACTAACGCCATGCGTTAACGCCTCTATCGTATTTGCAAATGCTAACTGCTGATTGTTATGTGCATGAATACCAAGAAGCTTGCCATATTTATCAGCCGCCTCCATGTACATCTCTGTGATATTTCTCACCTGCTCAGGGAAAAGTGAACCATAACTGTCCACAATATAGATTCCTTCAACCGGGCTCTGTCCGAGCATATCAAGCGCCTGCTTAATATCACTTTCCTTGGCATTGCTGATTGCCATAATGTTGCACGTTACTTCGTAACCTTTATTTTTGGCATCCTCAATCATCTCGATTGCTGTTGGCATTGTATGAATGTATGTCGCAACACGGATCATGTCAACTGCGCTGTCTGATCTGCAGATTATATCATTTTTGTAATCGCAACGTCCGACATCTGCCATAACTGCAATTTTGAGGTCAGAATTATTATCTCCGACAATTGCACGGATATCGTCCTCGTTACAGAATTTCCATTTGCCAAATTTGTTTACATCAAACATTTCTTTGGAAGCCTTGTAACCCATCTCCATGTAGTCAACACCGGCCTTCACATTTGCTCTATATAATGCATTTACGAATTCGTCCGAAAAATAAAAGTTGTTAGCAAGACCTCCATCCCTTAGTGTCGCATCGAGAACACGCACATCCTGTCTCACTGTCATCAAATCGCCTTTTTGTGCCATTTTATATTTCCTCCTAATTCGCCATCTTTACGGCATGTTTACTAATGCACACAACCTGCGCAGAAAACAACTTGCACTTACCTGCCAAATTTCCTGCTTCGCTCTTTCGCTTTAACGCTTTAAAGTGTGTGCGTATGTTATTGTAGCACAAGAACGCTATTTTGTAAACACTTCTTTATATTTCTCTTGTAAAAAACGGGCATATTCTTTGCTACCGTCCGGATTTAAATGATCAGCATCTCCAAAATAAGCATTTGGATACACATAAAAATCAGTGTAAATCCGTGCCTCGGGATGGCGCGATGCCACACCATTCATATATGCTCTGTAATGCGATTTAAAGCTTTCCGTAAAAATACCATAACTTGTCTCATTGACAGGCGTCGTCTCAACAATCACCTGTATTCCCTGCTCCTTGCAAAGCGCGATTGTTTTTTCAAAATAATGTAAAATGACATCATGATAGACAAAATCAGGTACCTTTGCCTCCCAGTTGATTCCATCGCTTCCTGCAAGAAGACCAAAATAGTGGTGTCCTCTGTCCTTTGAAACCTGCTCATAATTTTGGTCATTGATTTTTTTGCGCATCACAAAGCAGGAATTTTTGAGCGCTCCGCCATACTTATTCGGCATGTAATACTGATATGCATAAAAATCGGACAAATACTGCTCTGTCAAAATATCTTCTGTATGTTCAAACGTTTTTGCCGTTTCAAACACTTCCAGAATCTGGTCCTTTTTCAAGTAATGAAAATAAACGGAGCGCTTCCAGAACATATCGACATCCATATAATGAAATGGCGCGTAATTGATCAGAACTGTTTTCGGTTTTTCATGATTGTTTAAATAGTCACAAAGGGTATAATACCCTTCAATCATTGTTGTGCCTCCAAGAGACAAATTGTACATCTGTTTGGAAAAATCCGACGGATTGATTGCCGCCTTTGTTCTGGAATCTCCCAAAACGATGATTTCGTTGTACGTACTTTCTGTTTCCCCAAAATCGACATAATCTCTTTGCGCGCGGTACATCGCATATTCGCCGTCCATATAATACGGCTGAAAATGCGCACAGTATAGCGGCAGGAACACAAAAAACGGTACCATCAAAATCAGAAACCGATATGCTATTTTCCAAAAATCTTTATTCATGGGAACTCCTAAAATTGAAAATACACAAATTCCTGCGCGCTAAAGCTCGCAAACAATAAAACGAACAGCACAAACACATAGTAAATCACCCAGCGGATGACCGGTTTTTGTTTGCTTATGATAACAATTGGATCGACCTTTAATGCGACATAGTCATACACAAACAAAAGAACAATCGGAATCAAAAGACAGACGATTCCAAAGACATTTAAGTCAAAAATGTCCATGACAGACGACAAATAGCCGGACTGTCCGATTCCGTCAAACATATGCACGAGCACATAGACGGCATCCGATAGGCTTTGCGCCCGAAAGAACGTCCATGCAAACGCAACAAGCAAAAATACAACAAGCTTCGGCATTTTCTTTTTGCCAAGGAAAAACCGCTCCATGATTTGCAAAAGGCCATGGATTCCGCCCCAAATAACATAGGTAAAGGCTGCGCCATGCCACAATCCGCTGACTAAGAATGTCACCATTACATTCACACAGTTGCGAAATTTTGAAACGCGGTTTCCGCCAAGCGGAATATATACATAGTCACGAAACCAGGTTGACAGCGAAATATGCCATCTGGTCCAAAATTCCCGAATCGAATTTGAGAAATACGGACTTTTAAAGTTCGTCATCAGCTCCACATCAAACAGCCTTGCACATCCGATTGCAATGTCAGAGTATCCCGAAAAATCACAATAGATCTGTAAGGTAAAAAACAAGATTGCAAGCACCATGCAAAAGCCGTGATAGTAATGCACGTCTTCAAATATCTGGTCGACATACACAGCAAGATTGTCAGCAATCACTAACTTTTTGAAAAAGCCCCACGCCATGAGCTTTAATCCATAGCTTGCATTGTCATAACGGAATTTGTACTCCTTTTGATTAATCTGTGTGAGCAGATGATCCGTCCGCTCAATCGGACCGGCAACAAGCTGCGGAAAGAAGGAAATGAAAGTCGCATATTTTCCAAAATGTTTCTCCGCGGCAACTTTTCCATAGTAAACATCCAGCACATAACTGAGCGTCTGAAAGGTGTAAAATGAAATACCAACCGGAAGCATCAATTGTAATGTAAATGGTTGCAGCGGTATGGAAATCATATTGCAAACACGAACGAGCGTGGCAAATGCAAAATTGAAATATTTAAACACAAACAAAACAGAAAGGCTGGCAACGACTGCCGCAAGTGCCAAAATCAGTTTTGCTTTCTTTTTTTCAGCCTTTTCGATCAAAATTGCCGTCACATACGACACAACGGTCGTAAACAAAATTAGTACGACATATTTGACATTCCAGCTCATATAAAAATAATAGCTGGAAAGTAACAAAACAATCCAGCGTTTTCTTTGTGGCACAAGCCAGAACAAAAGACATACGATTGGTAAAAATACCGCAAATGAAAGTGAATTAAATAACATAATTGCTCCTAAAAAAAATCAGTAGGACGATAAGCCGGGTTATGTCGCGCGTGATCATCTATCTAGTATGACTGTTGCCAGCCACATCAAGCGACCAACCTGAAGGCGTGACGGGCAGCCACATAGCCTTCTTTTCGGTCTTGCTTCGAATGGGGTTTACATGTGCCCCTGCTGTTACCAACAAGGCGGTAGTCTCTTACACTACCCTTCCACCCTTACCAAAATGAGAAATCTCATTTTGGCGGTACCTTTCTGTTGCACTATCCTTAGAGTCGCCTCCACCGGACGTTATCCGGCATCCTGCCCTATGAAGCCCGGACTTTCCTCACCTGCATCCTTGCGGATTTGCAGCCGCGATCACGTGTCCTACTGAAAAAAAATGATTAAACCGGGAAACAGCTTCCTCCCACGAATTCTCTGACAATCGAATTGTTTGGCAGGTTTTCACTGCTCACACCCAGGAAATACTCCAGGAATTTTAAGAGTCTTCTTGCTTCCTCGTACTCCTTATCCTCCGGCGTGATTTCGTATAACAATGGTTCAGCAAACTGTTTGATCACTGCAAGCTCATAGATAAGCGCTGAGTTAAAGAATGCATCCGCGCCCTCCTGAAACGGGAAAATATTCTCCTCCTCACCACGTCTGACACTTGGCCACATCTCAATGGTCCGCTTTGCGCTTGCACCGCGCGTACGGGCATCACGCACCATACGTCTGAGCAATCTTCCGTCTGTTGTCGGAATGCGGTTATGCTCATCAATATTGAGTGTTGTCAGCGCACTGATATAAATCTTAAACTTGCTTTCGTTTGGTAATGTATAAGACATCTTGTCGTTGAGCGCATGAATTCCCTCTAATACCAGCACATCGTCTTCCTGAAGCTGCATATAATGCCCCTTGTACTCACGACAGCCCGTTTTAAAGTTAAACGTCGGTAACTCAACGCGTTCGCCGGCTAAAAGCTTTGTCATATCCTGATTGAACTGCTCTACATCGAGCGCCTCTAAGCACTCAAAGTTGTAGTCACCGTTCTCATCACGCGGTGTGTCCGCGCGGTTTTTGAAATAGTCATCCAACGCAATTGGGTGCGGTTTTAATCCGTATGTACGAAGCTGTACGGAAAGTCTGTGCGAAAATGTCGTCTTACCACTGGAAGACGGACCTGCGATCATCACAAACTTCACACCGTCGCGCTCTGCAATTTCCTTTGCAATCTCGCCGATTCTGCGCTCCTGCAGGGCCTCCTGCACAAGAATCAAATCGTTGATATTCCCTTTACAAATTTGGTTATTCAGATCGCCAACCGTATCAGTATCCATTCTCTCGCACCAATCTGTCGCCTGCATCAGCGTGTCAAACAGCTTCTTTCTCGGCTCAAATATCTCGATGCGGTTTGGATCCTGTCTCTCCGGCAGATTGAGCATAAATCCATCTTCATACTGCTGTAAGAAGAATTTTTTGATATACCCGGTAGATGGAAGCATATAGCCATAATAGTAATCCATATAGCCGTCGATTTCATATACGTTAACCGTTGAACTTCTGCGGTATTTAAACAGTTTATCTTTGTCAAACATTCCGTTTTTGACAAACAGCGCTCTTGCCTCATCCACCGAAAATTTGTGCTTCTTAATCGGAATGTTTTGTTTGACCAGCTCGTGCATGCGCTCAGCAACCTTCTGCGTCAGTTCATAATCAACCTTCACATCACCGCGCACACTGCAATAATAGCCTTTTCCAATTGCAAACTCAACCTTAACTTTTTGAATGCCTTCCGGCACAACATCATTCACAGCCTTCATCAGAAGCATTGTTGCGCTTCTGACGTATGATTTATGACCGTGATTATCTTTTAATGTAATGAATGTCAATTCGCAGTCTTTGCTCACCGTCTTGAAAAGCTCCTGTACGACGCCATTTGCTTTCACAAGAACAATCTGATGCTCATAAAACTGCTGGAACTCCTCCACAACTTCTTCGTATGTCGTTCCGATTGGAACTTCTTTTGTCACGCACCCCATCTCCTGTGGTGCAATAAGTCCTGTGATTTTAATTTTTGCCATAACTTTCCCCAATTCTCTGTGCGTGTGCAATGACCTTTCTTTTTTGCTCAAGTGCGAGCAGCGTATCGGCTTGCGCACGCGTCTGTTTCTCTAATATATGCTGATAGATCTCGTCACATTTCAAAAGTTCAAAAGCCAGATAATCCATTGCAACGTTATCCTGTTTTTGTAATAGAACTTTACCGTAGCATGCATATGCCTCATATGTCAATTGATCAGCCTGCTCCAATTCAATCTCGCGGCCTCTTAATGCTTTGATGATCTGGTAGTATTTCCCGTCTTCAAACACCATCTTTTCATCCGCGATGTAATACCCGTTTTCCCATAAATACTGCCGGACCTTAAACGGCTCTGACTGCGGCTGTAACACAAGCTCTTCAAACACCAGGTTCCGCTCTGCGGCATCGGAAAGAATGCGCGTCATAAGCCTTCCGCCCATGCCTGCAACAACCATACAGTCCGCTTCCCCCGCAGACAGTGCATTTGCACCATCCGATAAGCGAATGCTTATTTTTTCAGATAATCCCGCTTCTGCAACATGCTCCGCAGCCCGCCCAAGCGGTCCCCGGTTGACGTCCATCGCATAGACGCGGTTTGCAATCCGGCGCTGCATCAGGTATATGGATACATATCCATGATCACAACCGACATCAGCTACATTTCTGCCTGCTGTCACCATATCGGCAACAGCCTGCAATCTTTTTGACAATTCCATCTTAATCTAAGTAATCCTTCAGTTTTCTGCTGCGGCTTGGATGACGCAGTTTACGAAGTGCTTTTGCCTCAATCTGACGGATACGCTCACGCGTTACGTTGAACTCTTTTCCGACTTCTTCAAGTGTTCTTGCACGTCCGTCTTCCAAACCGAAACGGAGTTTTAAAACCTTCTGCTCGCGCTCCGTGAGTGTATCCAGCACTTCCCCAAGCTGCTCTCTAAGAAGCGTAAACGCAGCCGCATCTGCAGGTACCGGCACATTGTCATCCTGAATGAAGTCTCCAAGATGTGAGTCCTCCTCTTCACCGATCGGTGTCTCGAGTGAAACAGGCTCCTGTGAAATCTTGAGAATTTCGCGGACACGCTCAACAGGCATATTCATCTCGACTGCAATTTCTTCCGGCGTAGGCTCTCTTCCGAGTTCCTGAAGTAACTGTCTGCTCACACGGATCAGCTTGTTGATCGTCTCAACCATATGCACCGGAATACGGATTGTCCTTGCCTGGTCGGCAATGGCTCTCGTGATTGCCTGCCGGATCCACCATGTGGCATATGTCGAAAACTTGAAGCCTTTCCGATAATCGAATTTTTCTACAGCTTTAATCAGACCAAGGTTACCTTCCTGAATGAGATCAAGGAATAACATACCACGGCCGACATATCTCTTGGCAATGCTGACAACGAGTCGTAAGTTAGCTTCAGCTAATCTTTTCTTTGCTTCCTCGTCCCCTTCTTCCAAACGCTTTGCGAGTTCAATTTCTTCCTCTGCGCTCAGAAGCTGTACCTTACCAATCTCTTTTAAATACATACGGACAGGGTCCTCGATTGAGATGCCTTCCGGAACAGATAAATCAATGTTTTCGATATCTTCCTCTTCCTCTGCCAGAATCAGTTCCTCATCCGGTTCTTCATCCTGAATACGCAATACATCAATTCCGCTTTTTTCTAATGCTTCAACAGCCTTTTCATACTGCTCGTCCTCAAGACCTAAATCAGCAAACATTGCAACAATTTCTGTGTACTCAAGAACATTTTTCTTCTTTTTTGCAATGGCCAGTAACGTCTTGATTTTTTCTTCGTACTTTACCTGGATATTCTCGTCCATTTTGTTCCGTCCTTCCGTTAATCATTGTCACTCACATCTTTCAGCCTAATATGCCCTTATTCTAAGGAAATATGCATTTTGGCAAGTTCTTCTAACGCCTTCTTGCCCTCAATCACCTTCGCCAAGGCTGAAACATCGCTTCCGAGTGTTTTTGCTGTCGCATCATAGCTTTCCTTTTTGACACCCACGACAATATCATGAAATGCCTTTTCACGCTCTTTTAGCGACTCTATATGTTCAAGTCTGGTATGAAATACTGCAGTCGCTTTTGATTGACTCTCTTCATCCTCAAAATGGCTGATAATTGCAGCCGGGTTTATACTACCTTCCCGGATGGATGCAAACAAAAGCTGTGCAACCTGACGATATAGCGGATCTGTAAAATCCTCATGTGTAATATATTTTTTTATCTTTTGATAGAGCGCCGGCTCTTCTGAAATCCATGTCAGAAGTAAGCGCTGGGAAATTTTCTTTTGGTCTTCCTTGTCCGTCACCTGCTTGATACCCGATTTCGGTTTGGTAGCAGGTGCCTGCATGCCGGTTTTCATTGCGTAAGAGAGCACTAACTTTCTGAGTGCCTCCTTACTCATCATATATTTCTGGGCAACCGCCTCAATATAGTTTTCACGCTCAAGCTCCTCTGAAAACTGACAGAGCTTCTTTGCAATCTCATTATGAAACGCCGTTTTGCCTGCAGGATCAGACAAATCGAATTGCTTCTCAAGCTGCCTGATTTCATACATAAAACTGTTTTCAGACTGCGCAAGTCTCTCCGCAAAGGCGTCTGCACCGAGCGCCTTAATAAACTCATCCGGGTCTTTATATGGTTTTAAATTGATCACCTTACCATTTAATCCCGCTTCCTTTAAAATGCCAACCGCACGAAGTGCCGCCTTTGTTCCTGCTGCATCACTGTCGTAGCAAAGGAGAACCTCTGAAGTAAACCGCCTTAGCAGATTGGCTTGTCCACTTGTAAACGCCGTGCCGAGCGATGCGACGGCCTGCGTAAATCCTGCCTGATGGAGCGCAATGACATCCATATACCCCTCACACAGAATAAAATTGCCGGCTCTGCTCGACCTTGCGTAATTGAGGCCATACAGGTTACGGCTCTTATCAAAAATCTCTGTCTCCGGAGAGTTTAAGTACTTTGGCTCACCCTCACCCATGACACGGCCGCCGAAACCGATGACACGGCCACCCGCGTCCATAATCGGAAACATGACGCGATTCCAAAACTTATCGGTCATGCCGTATTTTTCGTTGAAGACAGCCAGGCCTGCATCCCGGATGAGTTCATCCGTATACCCTTTGCTCTTTAAATAAAGGCACAAGTCATTGCTTGTTTTGTTTGCATAGCCTAACCCAAAATGCTGCATTGTCTCATCCGACAACTGACGGTTTTTGAAATAAGTTAACCCGTACTCACCCTGTGGCTGTCTGAGTTGATAATAAAAATATTTGCCGGCCTCCTTCGTGATCTCGAGCAGCTTGCTGCGCCTGTTTTCGCGCGCCTTCATTTCCTGGGTATACTCAATTTGCGGAAGCTCCACCCCCGCCTTATCTGCCAGTACCTTGATTGCTTCCTGAAACGTATAATTTTCATAGTTCATAAGAAACGTAAATGCATTACCGCCTGCACCACAGCCAAAGCAGTAATACATCTGTTTTTGCGCACTTACCGAAAACGAACCGGTCTTTTCATTATGAAAGGGACAAAGTCCGAAATAACTTCCGCCCTTTTTTTGTAATCTGACATATCCGGAAATCAAATCAACTATATCTGTTTTTGCTCTGACTTCCTCAACTAATTCGTCTGGATAATACATCGTTTCACCTTTTAGCCATGCCACGTCTTTGGAATGTAGATTTCCTCATACTTTGCGATGGCAAACCGATCGGTCATTGCTCCTACATAATCACATACGACCTGTTCCTTCGTAGCGCCCGTCAAATCCATCATGTTCTTCGTTTCCGCCGGCAGCAGATCAAAGTGTTTGAGATAGTAAAAATACAACGTCTCAATCAGATTCTCAGCCTTACCCTCTTCCGCTTTTGCAATCGGATTTTGATAGACCGCTTCAAACATGAATCTGCGAAGCTGCTTCATCGCCTCCGCAACAGGCTCACTCATCATAATGTCATTTTTGCCGGCGCTCGTTGTCACAAGATCATGGATAAAATGATCCAGTCTCTCCGCAA
The DNA here is from genome assembly GCA_021153185.1 of Lachnospiraceae bacterium. Lineage (GTDB taxonomy): Bacteria > Bacillota > Clostridia > Lachnospirales > Lachnospiraceae > SIG333. The sequence goes on along the minus strand of JAGKTY010000004.1, from coordinate 24,830 downwards.
GCGTATAACCGATGACATCTCCTATGCTCTTTGGTACATCTGCATCTGTCAGAAGTCCCGCGCGGATGGCATCGTCCATGTCATGATGAATGTATGCAATTTTATCTGAAAAGCGTACGATTTTTCCTTCTAATGTAGATGGCGTGGACTCTGTCTGATGGTTGCGTATGCCATCTCTGACTTCCCATGTTAAGTTCAGTCCTATGCCGTTTTTTTCTAACACTTCAACCGTACGGACGCTCTGCTCACTGTGCACAAAGCCGTACGGACAGACACGGTTGAGCGCGCGCTCTCCGGCGTGACCAAACGGCGTATGCCCCAGGTCGTGACCAAGTGCGATTGCCTCTACCAAATCCTCGTTTAACCGAAGCGCCTTGGCAATCGTGCGCGCATTTTGAGAGACCTCCAGTGTATGCGTCATTCGTGTGCGGTAATGATCGCCCTGCGGCGTCAGAAATACCTGCGTTTTATCCTTTAATCTCCGAAACGATTTGCTATGTAAAATGCGGTCTCTGTCGCGCTGAAATACGGGACGGATATCGCACTGCTCCTCGTCTCTGTCTCTTCCTTTTGAATTCTTACTAAGGCATGCATATGGACTGAGTGTTTCACATTCCATCTGCTCAAGCGATTCTCTGATTGTCATGCCTGATCCTTTCTTTGATTCCCATACCGCTTTGCGATATGCTGCGCCGCCATAGCGTCGCATTTTATGCTCTACTCATATATATTCTGTGGCAAATTAGAAATTCCTTTATTTTTCTTGTTTTTGACAAAAAGTTGTGACAAAAATTGACAATTCCTTCATTTAGTTTACATAATATTCAATAATACCATATACAACACGGTTCCGCCCAGGATACTAAGCAGCGTCTTTCGCTTCCACACATGTAATAACACAACCGTCACGACAGAAAGCAGTGCCGGCAGAAACGCTCCGATGCTTCCAAATGAAATGCCCCTCAAACAGTAAATCACGAGCATGCCCATAATGGCCGGCGGAAGAACGGTACCCAAATAGGAAATATACTTTGGCGTCTGTTTTCCTTTCCCGAAAATCAAAAAAGGAAGAAAGCGAAGCGCCATTGTCACCAGTGCAATCACCGCGATTTGTACGGCCGGATAAAAACTGCTCATCTCTGCCCTCCTCTGATTTTCATAAGTATTGTAAGCATGGCGGTAATGAGTAACATGCTTGGAATCAGGAAGTTCCCTCTTCCAAACACCAAAAGACATGCCAGCGACGAAGTGGCGCCAATGACTGCCGGCGCGTGATCTTTTCCTGCAAGCCACTGCTCTGTAAAAATACAGACAAACAGTGCTGTCAGCGCAAAATCGATTCCTGCAAAATCCCACGGAAGCAGCGCGCCGATTGCCGAACCGAGCAAACTGCCGATCACCCAATAGATTTGATTAAACAGGGAAATCTGAAAAATATCCCAATCACTTAATGAAGAATCCTGACAGACAAGAGAATATGTCTCGTCCGTCAGACCAAAGATACTATATAATTTTCCATGCTTTAATGCCTTGTAACGGTCAATCATGGAAATCCCATAAAACAGGTGCCTTGCGTTGACCATGAGCGTTGTCAGTGCCGTCGTTAAAAGTCCCGCCCCCATTGCCATCAAATCGACAGCAACATACTGCATGGAACCGGCATACACGAATGTGCTCAGTGCAAGACACCATAAAATTCCAAAGCCTTTGCTTCTAAGAACAATTCCAAACCCAAATCCAAGGACGAGATACCCTGTCATGACCGGAATTGTCCGAATGATATTTTGTTTCATTTCCTCTCTACTCTCCCAGCGCTTTCATAATCTGTGCAACGCACTCCTCTATCGTCGTTCCTTCTCCGTCCACGATAATATCCGCATATTTTTCATAAAGCGGTGTGCGCTCCTTGTATAAATCAGCAAGAGAACTTCCCTGTTTCATGGCAATGCCGCGCGTTGTAATATTTTTAATACGCCTCTCAATTTCCGCAAGCGAAAGTCTGATATACACAACGGTTCCGATTTCCCTAAGGTGTGCCATCGCCTCACCGCCGTACACTGCGCTGCCTCCTGTCGCAATGATACACCCGTCCACTTCCAGTCTGGAAAGCACTGCATTTTCGATTTCGATAAAGGCATCGAGCCCTCTTTCGTTAATTATTTCATAAAGCTGCCGCTTCTCTCTGCGCTGGATGGAAATATCCGTATCGAGAAAATTGTAGGTCATCGCCTTGGCAAGAAGAACCCCCACGGTACTTTTTCCGGCGCCCGGCATTCCGATTAAAATGATATTGTCTTTGTTATTTGTCTCATTCATCCTGTCTAAACTCCTATGCTGTATCTTCCCAATTGTTATGATGCATTATGATGCCATTCGACTGACAAATCTTCCCCGTCCACTATCACATAGGTTACCTCCGGCTTATTTGCAATCGGATTATCACTGCAGTACACGATTTCCGGCTGCCCAAGCGAATCAAGCGGACAACCTTTAACGAATCATTTTGTGCGATTTCATTTGGATACATTCCGATCTTGGAATCGCAAATATACATGAGAAGGCCCACAAATCCTCCATGCGATGATAGATTTCCGCTTGAATGAGAAGTCTAATTCCCATATTTATCATTTGATTATTTGGATATAATACTATCTTTTAAGTAGTATTATATCCAAAAGAAAGTGCGATTTCCATTATTTTTTCACATAATGGGTATTCAAAGTTGTTGAGGGGCTTTCATGAGGGGCTGGTTTGAGGGTTCTTCGTGAGGGTCTGAGCATTATTATCACAATAAAAAACAGGGTTAATCAGTTATTAGCTGGTTAATCCTGTTTCTTTTTTGAAGTGCTATTGGCACTTCCGGCCTTCTTCTCTTATGATATTTTTGCGGAAATATTTTATACAAAGGAGGCTATATGAATAGTATCACAGATTTGCTTGACCTTGAAGATGCCAACATTTCTATCAGCTCTATCGACATTGAAGGTCAAACAAAAACAATCTATCTTGAAACAGCTCCGGAAGCACACTTCTGCCCTTGTTGCGGTTTCAGAATGCATTCCGGAGGAACCAAGAATAGAAAAATCAATCATCCAATACTTCAGGATAACTACGAGCTTGTTTAATCCTGAAGCAGCGTCGATGGCGTTGCACCAATCCTGATTGCCTTTACGACATCAGTGATTCATTCAAGTTTGTAAGCAAAAACAGAAGGACAACAAACGCAACAGATATGCTTATTGTTGATGCATATCGAAACCTGGCTGAATCGTCAGCATCTATAAGCAAAAGATTCCATGTGTCTGATACATATGCGCATGATGTATTACGAAGCAGGCGAATGAATGTCACCGAACCATACTTTACATCAATTCCACCCGAGGAACGTAATTCTGTAAAGTATCTTATATCAGATATGTATAATCCATACATTTCTTATGTAGATAAGTACTTTCCAAATGCTGTTCCGGTTGTGGATTCTTTCCATGTGCTTCAATGGATTACCCGCTCTATCGATAACTATATGCGACAGCTTCTAAAGAAATACAAACAACGTGACAGAGAACGTCAGGAACAGTTAACCACTGACCCCATGCATCCTGTTCAGCTGCCTATCTCTGACGAGGTATATATCCTTCAGAAATACCGCTGGCTTATTCTGTCAAATCAGTCAATCATCCGCTATCACTCAGATCTTCGCATGGACCAGCACTTTCACGTTCTAATGAACACTTACGATTATGAGGATTGGCTTTTTCGTATTGATTCTAGCCTTAAGGATTTCCGCCAACTTATTGGAGAAATATAAAGACCCTATCATCAACTCATTCATAATGGTTGAAAAGATTGGTAATGGAAAGATATATGACAGCCGATTATCCAATGGTCCAATTGAATCAATCAACAGAAAAGTTAAGGATCTTAAGCGGTTAGGGCGAGGCTTTCGAAATTTTGAACATTTCAGGAATCGCTTCCTCTATGCCACACGGTCAGCTCCGGTTCTAAATGGAGTATCTGATTGTAATCCTGTCACATATTTTGAAGAAGATGAATTTTAAGGAGGATTCTATGGAAAACTATTGCGCTTTTAGCAAAGATCATGAATGTATACTCTGGCTTGATTATGAAATCACAAGACAAGAATTAGAAGAATGCCACACGTTGCGCCACGGAAACTGGATTGAGATTGAACACAAGTACAAATATATCCAAGAACTGAAACATCTCCTGGATGAACACGGAAACACTTATCCGGAAGAATACGAAATAGACTAAATATTAGTTAAGAGTCTGGTGTTATGCCAGACCCTGTCTCAGACCCTCAAGTTAGCCCCTCATGAAAAACCCTCACGAAAAACCCTCAACAAGTTTGGCAAACCCTCAAGAACTTTGATTATCCTCATATTTTAGAAAGCCAACTCTTTTATGTCTAGCAATCCTTCTCCCATATACTTTAGATATAATGCAGTTATCCCGTTCTTAAACGCAACATCTGTTTCAATGAATTTCCAATCAGATACACTTGTTATTTCAAAATTCCCAAGTACATCTCCATCCATTTCGCTCATAACCAAAAGCTTTCCTTCGGCATCTCCTCTATACGATATTTTCAGTTGCTTATTCTCTTTTATCTCGAAATATTTATATCCAATTATTGTACCATCCGCGATTTGACTGACAAACCTGTCATCTCCATCATGATTCACGTTAGGAAAACAATCCGAATAGATCTTATTGCTTCCATGCGGCATATGTCCATTTGTCAGATTACAACATATTGTTGCAGGATATACGCCTTCCGCTACAAGCGGGGCACCGTTTAATCCACAAGAAGTAATCTCTACTTGCCGGATTCTGCCATCTTCTTCTATTTTTATTTTCTCAGCACAAGCCTGACGACTATAGTCAGATTTATGTGTAAGCCTGTGATAGAAAACATACCACTCACCATTGATAAACTCAATACTTCCATGTGTCGTTCCTGTCATATTCAGTTTATCTTCCATTTTTCTGCCACAAAACCCAATATCTCCATTTGATACAATCGTTCCTCCAAAAATAAAATCTCTGTCCGGATAGTCGCTTGTAGCATAGCATAATTCATGATTCTGCATAGATGAATAGATAAAATAATACTTTTCGCCTACTTTTCTCATAGAACTTGCTTCAAAAAAAGGATGTTCCTCAAACGTTGTTCCTTTTACAGCATACGGAATCAAATGTTTGGCAGGACGTTTTAATGTCAACATATCATCCTCCAGTTCCATTACGATTGGTCCCATTACGCTTCCGGCTTTTGCCTTATTTATTATTTCATCGCGGCTTCGGTTAAACTTTTTCATCTCAGAACGAATCAATTCCTCGTTCTCATAGAAATCATCATCTTCTTCATACCCGTATTGCGTACCCGAATACAAAAATATTCTTCCGTTATCATTCAACACTCCCGGATCAAAACACACATAATCCTGAGCCGGTTCTCCATTTTGATTTCTCACATATCCCAAATATTCGAATTTACCCGCCGGTTCATCACATACAGCCACTCTGATTGGTCCAAAGTATCCACCATGTCCAAACTCTCCGGACATGCAATAATACAAATAGTATCGGCCATCATTTCCTCGTACAACATCCGGTGCATACATATATTTTCGATCATTGTAATCAGGATCCTGTTGTGCACAATATATCACGCCCTCTTTACGCCAATCGGTAAGATCTGTAATAGGTGCCGAATACACTGTATAATCCAACATACAAAAGGTTTCTCCACCCTCCTTATCGTGAGATCCATATATATACCCCCTATCTCCAAATACATGAGGTTCTCCATCCGGTATATATTCATCTATAGGCAAAAACGGATTAAAAACCTGTTTTTTTCTTGATTCACTCATACATTACTATCTCCTTTTGTTTATGTATCAAGCGCCATGCCATCAACCCATTCATGACAGTAACGCAGATATTCCGCCTCTAAATTCAGGAAATTTTCTGCATTCTTTGGCAGGACAATCGGCTCGATGGTATTTTGGGCAAAATCGCAGACATAGATTGTTTTTTGGCAATTCAAAAACACCCAATCAAAGTACTTCTCCGTTTTTTCCTGCCGTTGACGCATATACGCAAACAGCGCCTCGGCATCAATGTCCGTTTCATCCGACGGATGCAAAAAGAGGTATAAGCCATTATATTTTTTATCTACATAATTGGTGTTGAGCTTTTCGAGTTTTCTGTCAAATCGGTATTTTGCCTTGGAAAGATAATCCTGCTCGACATCCTGCTGTGGCAGAATTGCCCAAAACCGTCCATTGTAAAAATTCAGGCGCTCCCCATATTTCTCAAATGCAACCGGCGGCAGTTCTTCTTTGAGACAGCCAAGGTATTTCTCAATAAAACTCTCCTCCTGTCCATCATGCGGCAGGAGCGCCTGGCTGACTTCAAGTCCCAAATCCATCGATTCATTAATCCAATCCGGTGATTCACTTTTGATAAAATATGGACGGTATTCTTTCCATAGGTATTTTAACGATACCGCCGCATAAATTTCATTTAATAGTTTTTCATAAGCCAAATTAAGCACCTGCCTTCACTACACCACTGTTATCCAAGGGTAATATCGAGTATCATCATCCCGACAAAGCCGAGCAAAAAAGCAATCGTTGTAGCATTGGAATGATTGCCCTCTGACATATCCGGAATCAATTCCTCTACAACCACATAAATCATTGCACCGGCCGCAAAGCTCAGAAGTGCCGGCATCAACGGAATGACAAAGGAAGCCAGAATGATTGTCACAAGTCCCGCAATCGGTTCGACCACGCCGGATAACACGCCCTGCAGACACGCCTTTGCTTTGCTTGTTCCATTTGCGTGAAGCGGCATTGAGATAATTGCCCCCTCCGGGAAATTCTGAATCGCAATTCCGATTGCCAGTGATAATGCTCCCGAAAATGTCACGAGTGAATTGCCCTGCATCCAACCGGCAAACAGAACACCAACTGCCATTCCCTCGGGTATATTATGTATTACGACTGCAAGAACAAGCATCGTGTTTTTCTTAAGGTGACTTTTGGGACCTTCCACCGTTTCATCCAAATGCATATGCGGCGTCAGACAATCAATGGCTAACAAAAATAACATCCCAAGACAAAAACCGATTGCTGTAGGAATCACTGCCTTTTTTCCAAGGCTCTCCGAGGCCTGCTCAACAGCAGGAATTAACAGACTCCAAAATGACGCTGATATCATAACGCCGGCTGCAAACCCCGTAAGGGCTCTCTGAAGACTTCGATTCATCTCATTTTTCATAAACAGGACCATCATGGCACCAAGTGCTGTTCCGGCAAATGGAACCATCAGTCCGATCAATACGCTACTATTCATTTTATCTTCCTTCCACAAATGATTTAATATTCTTTTTTTACCTTATCAAGCTGATACATTTCTTTAAATCTTTGTTCCTCTTGATCCGTTCGAATCAGCATGACCTCCGTAAAATGCCCGTCATCCTTATTCTTAAAACCGGCCAATTTTTCGCCTGTACAGATAGAACACCGTATCACAGCATACTGTGTCTTGGGGTCAAACGGTATTGTTCTTTTTGAATGTTCCTTTAAGAGTATTGACTTCATTTTTGTAAAAAAATGTTGTTTCATGATTTCATCATCGCAGTGATCGGGTTGATTTTTTTCGCCGCCTCAAAAATCGCATCCTGCTCCCCTTCCACATACATCATCAGCTGCTTCATTTCCTCATCCGAAAACCCCTTATTGGAAATCACTCTACGGCCCGGGATTGCTATTTCGGCAGACTTTTCCTGTTCTGTAAACAGCACATACACTGCCTTATCCTCTTTTGTTCGTGTCATCCCCGACACACACATCGTTATATTCGTATTCATACCAATCACACTTTCATACCCCTAAAATAAGTGAAACAAATAATATATATTATACCATTCTTCTTGTCAAAAGTGAGTATTTTGTATGGATTTTCCTTGCTTTTTTCTCTATAATATATATAAATTCCATCTAAGAAAGGGGCCATACCATATGAAAAGGACAAAGTCATTACGATGCAAATTTTGACTGTAACCATAAAAACCGCGAGAATATTCTCGCGGTTTCAAGATCAGGTGGAAAATTCTCACCTGCTATCAATATCTTAAGGAGCATGCTATGCTATAGTCATATGAACACGATTTTCTATTTGCGAATATCCGCCGTCACCTCATCCGGAATCACAAATTCTACACATCCCATGCTTCCCGGTGCAACCTCATATTCATCAAAAGCAATTACAATTTCACCATTTTCATTCAGGTAAAAGGATGTCTCATCCGTAATCGCCTTAAAGTTCCATTCTTCAATCTCATCATCTACCCAATAGTATACCGCCTCATCTGCCTTCATCTGCTCACGCATCTGTGTCTTGATATTTTCACTGATTGGTGTAATGTAATCTGCTCCTTCCACAAAAAGATCCTTTAATGCCATACGCTCACCTGTTGTTAAATCAATGGTGTAGAAGTAATTCCATTGTGCACCACTACCGGCACCCTGATAGCAAATTAATTTCAGGGTAAAATAGTCCTGTGTTGATTTTAGAACTTCATGCTTAACCACTACATCCTGATATCCTTCTTCAAATGAGAGATTTTCTTCAAATTCTTTTACGATCTCATCTGTGATTTTCTGAATTTCTGCATTGATCTCCTCCGTTGTTTTCTTTAAGGTCTCCTGTGTATTTGTATCTACGGTTGTACTCTGTTCTGTCTCCGCTGTATTTTCTACCTCTTCTGCTACAAGCTCCGGCACTTTGATGTCGGCATTATTGCGTTCACTTTCATATTCATAATCACGGAAGGTCACTACCTCAACCAGTTTTCCGAGCACCGGAATGTTACTCATCGCATAAGCGACCTTTCCTGATGTATTTGGCAGCAGAACAAAGATAGCAACTGCCGCTGCTACAACTGCTATTTTTCTCATTACATGCTTACGATTCTTCATCTCTTTTTCCTCCTTCGCTAAAGCAATCTTCTCTTTCATCTTTTCAAGCTGTTCCTCTGTCATCTGAACCGTTTGATACGCATTCTTCATCATTTCTATCTTTTTCAAATCATTTTCATTCCGTTTCAAAACAATCATCCTTTCTTTTCTCTATTGCCATACATCTGTCAATTCCAGTCGCAATTTCTTTAGTCCCCGGTATAAACGGCTTTTCACAGTACTGACATTTTCTCCGAGCACCTCTGCAATATCCGCAAGCTTCATATCTTCAAAGTATTTTAGTTCAATCACTGTTTTATCTTCCTTTGATAGCGAATCCAGTGCTCTTCTTAAATCCACATCCTCATAAGTATCTTCCTCTGCCTGTTCCACAAAGACCTCCTCAATGGAAACAGGCATCTCCTTTTTCAAAAATCGAAAAATTTCATTCAGCATGATACGATAAATCCAAGTGGATGCATATTCTTCCTTTTGCAACGTATCACTATTCAAAATTGCCTTATATGCTCCATTCTGCACAATATCCGCAGCATCTGCCTCATTATGCACATAGCTGTAAGCAAGCCGGTAATACCGATTATAGTTTTCTAATAGTAGTTCTTCTATCTTCTTTTCTTTTGTATTCTTTTTCTGAAAAAGCACTACCTTGGCACCTCCTTTGTTGTCTTCTATTGATTAGACCTTCCAAAACAAGAAAAAGTTTCATCTTTGTTTATTAATTATACATAAAAATTATACATTATACATGATTCCCTAAAGGTAAGCTCTTCTATTTCTGATATTTATAAAAATATCATTACTTCGCGTAAATGGGATTGAACCCGGTAGGTTTTCATCATTCATGTTCCGCGCGGAAGATGGGGCATTGAGGAAAAAGAAAAAGGGCTAAGCCTTTAGGCTTAACCCTTTTGTTTTATCGTGCGGAAGATGGGACTTGAACCCACACGATTGCAATAATCACAAGATCCTTAGTCTTGCTCGTCTGCCAGTTCCGACACTTCCGCATGCCGTTGTGACTTGCATCACACTGCAAGAAATATAATAGCATTACATCAATATATTGTCAACAACATTTTTTGTTTTTTTGCCAATTTTTTTACACTCGTATTTTTCAATAAATGAGATTGGGAAACATAAGTGTATTGTTTCATTTCTCTTATATTTTACTTCGCAACTCGTTCTTGACAAAGAACTGTTCTTTACATATAATATTATTTGCACGCAGGAATGGTGGAATTGGCAGACGCGCAGGCTTCAGGTGCCTGTGGTAGCAATACCGTGTGGGTTCGAGTCCCATTTCCTGCACGTAAGAGATCATCGTCAGATGGTCTCTTTTTTTGTGCAAAAACGCGCATTTCCTAAGAAATGCGCGTGTCTGATTAAAACAAATCTGTAAATGTGTTGCCTGTAAGCATCGTTGCGTCAAATTGGGCATTGTTGCCATACAGACCACTCTGCTTTGCTGCGTCACTCTTGGCGTAGACATTCACCATCGACGCTTTGAGTGAAACACCGTACCCAAAAGAGCCTGCTCCCTGAAATACGTTTGTTACCTTCTGCGTGTCTGCTTTGGCAAACGCTTCTTTATCAAAAGAGAGCTTCTTATCCTCTCCGATCGTGATGCCAATATTATTTAAACTCTTTTGGTAAACCTTGGCAAGATCCGTCATACTGCTGACCGTCGATAACACATTTTTGTTATTGGACTGTTTACTTGCATCAATCATACCGTTGTATTCGTCAACGAATGATTGGACTGCCTTCTGTTTGGCCTCTTCATCCGTTCCGCTAAGCACTGCATCTTTTTGCGTGCTTGAAAGCGCATCTGTTGCACTTGACAACTTTCCGGCAGATGACTGCAATGACTGATTCACCTTTGCCGAATCAGAGCTGGCACCAAATGTATTCTTTTGGTCTGCAAGCTGACTGACTTCTTCACTGTCGCTTGTTTTATTTCTTCCGTAATATGCCTTCATTAATTTGCCATAAGATCCCGACTTGATTGCGGAATAATCTGATAAATTAATGCCGAGCATATTGGATGATCCCTTTGAACCACCCATGCTATTAAAAAGCATTGAATAATCCTGTTTCGATTGAATCTGAATACCCATAAAATCACTCCTTTGACAAACGAAACGACCCTCATGGTCTTCACAACGTACTACTTAATTTTACAGTATCACTTTTTTGTTTGTTTCGCAAGCTTTCCGGCGAATTTACCTGCTGATGAACCTATTTTATTGAGCGCCTTTTGATTAAAATGGACCGAATCAGCATAATACGCCTTGGAATTCGAGATCGTGTTTGTGACTGTCGTCGCCATTGCAAATTGTTTTTTGTAGTTTTTGCAAAGCTGCTTCTGTGCCGCAACAATATCTCCCATGTAAATGTTGTTATCGCGATACCGGCCAACCTGAATAATCAGGAATTTCTCGGATCCTGCTTTTTTCATTCGTGATGCAATCGTACGTACATTGGCGATATATCCGTCCTTTGTAACACCCTGCTGCGCATCTGTCTCACCTTGTAGCCACAAACAGTATACATGTTTTACGGTTACTTTTTTGTTCTTTAGATAAGAAAGACAGCTTTTCAATTCCTTTTGTGCATCCTTCGTATACCCACGGCCAACCCAGCCACTGCTGGATGTGCCACCAACGGCCGTCTGAATCGAAATGAGCGGTGTCTTTGTCTGTTTGATATAGGCATTTGCAAACGCCGGAATGAGCGTTCCCTGCCTGCTTAAATTGCGAAGCTTCCCTTTCGAATACTGAAGTGCCATCGCATTTACATCAGGGCTCTCAAACACATTTCCGCCCGAGCCCACCATGTTGCTTTGTCCCATCATGACAACCACATCCACGGCATCCGTGACCATGACACGATACTGAATAACGCCCTGTAGCGTCGTTTGGCTTACAAGCGTCTCTCCGACACGCTTTGCGGTAAGCTCACCACTTTCACTCACCTCGACAATTTTGGCATCCGCCGCATAGTATTTGCAAAACCAACTTGCATTTGGCAATTGATATGTCTGTCCTTTAACGAGTGTCAATTGATTGCTGCCTGCTCCCACTGCTTTGACCGGCATAGCAGGTAGCATGCACAACACACATACCAAAAGCAAGAAGCAGCTTTTTTTCATGTTATGGCAACGAGGAAAATGGACATCATGCTTGCATGAATGGACATTTGACGACTGCTAATCAGAGCGAGATTCGCAAAGCGTATCTCGTCTCTGTTATTGACCAAAGAAGAAGTCAAATGGAGAAGTGCCATACTCATCAAACGGATCCATGATATCACGTCTTTCTGATGATTGCTCCTCTTCCTGCTGTTGTTGTTCTGTCTCAGTTGATGTGTTTTTTCCAAGCGTAACTTTAACAACCTGTTTCTCATATTCACCATCGACCGACCTCTGAATCGTCACATCAATCGTTTCGCCCGGTTCATAATACAAAATCGCATTTTTCAGTTCTTCCTTATTACCTATGCTGACGCCGTCAAATTCTGTGATAATATCACCCTTTTGAAGTCCTGCTTTCTCAGCCGCACTACCAGGCTCGACACTTAACACATACACACCGGTCGGAATTCCGTACATTTCAGACATGCTGCTGTCGACATTTTGACAGTTCACACCGAGGAATCCCGCATTTTGGGCATCATGCTGCTCTCTTGTCTGACGCATCATCAGCTCCTTTAGAATAGGCTCTGCTGCATCAATCGGAATTGCATAGCCCATTCCTTCTACTTGTGCAGAAGCAAATTTGGCTGAGTTGATACCAATGAGCTCTCCTTTCATATTCAAAAGGGCGCCGCCACTGTTACCCGGATTAATTGCCGCGTCCGTCTGAATAAGGTCTGCTGACATATTTTCGATTGTAACATTGCGGTCGAGTGCACTGACAATACCGGTTGTAACTGATTGTCCGTATCCGAGTGCATTTCCAATGGCAACAACGCGATCACCGATTTTTAAATCATCACTTCTTCCAATCGTTGCAATCTTGATACTCTTCATCACATCATCATCGATGTCCTCAAGCTTGACAGCCACAATTGCCAAATCGCTATCTGCCTTTGTACCTTTTACTTTTGCCTCATAGACGGCCTCCTCTGAATCGCCAAAGCATACAGACAGTTCTTCTGCATTCTCTACCACGTGATTGTTCGTTGCAACGAGAAGCTCTTCTTCGTTTTGTCCGATGATAATACCGGAACCTGCGCTCTCTGATTCGTATTTACGCGTTCCGAACATACTTCTTACTTCCGAAACTGATTTGTTTGTAATAGAAACGATACTCGGCATACAATTCTCTGCGATTTGTGCAACATCCATCGAACCTGCCGCATTGACATCTGCAGTCGGAACTGCTTGTGCTGTCTTTGTGTTCTCAATGACGGTATCTTCTTCCGGGAGATTGGCTATCACCATTTCCTCGATTTTATCGCTTAAAAACGAATTGTAACCGACATAAACGACACCGCAAAATACGAGTCCTGCAAACAAACCAAATACTGTGCCGCCAAGCATCTTCTTCCAAATGCCGCTACCTTTTTTCTTTTTATTCTTTGGTTCATCTCCGTATCGATTTGCTGAGCCTGCTGAACCATATGTCTCACTTTGATAGCTTACCGGACTTTGATAACCGTAAATCTGTTCATTTCGATTTGTCTCATCATACATATTACTTACCTCTTTTCCAAATCTCGGGTTAGATTCCATCTAAATCTTCCCTTCGTAATCATTTATGAGTATAGCATATATTTGATTTGTTATAAATATTTGTTATTTATGTGAAAAAAGTGTGTCCATTCATACAGTCATGATGGTCATTTTCATCGCTAAAAGAAAAGGGCTGCCGTTTGGCAACCCTTTTATAAATGAGACTATTTAGCCTTTCTTTCTCTTAGACAATACGTCTACTGTTACAGCGCCAAGCAATACGGCACCTTTTACGATTTTCTGAATATCTGTTGACCATCCGTAAAGTGACATACCATTGTTCAAAATACCCATTACGAACGCACCAACGACTGCTCCGAGAATCGTACCGGCACCACCGGCTACGGCAGCACCACCGATGTAACATGATGCGATTGCATCCATCTCGAAGCCATCACCGGCTTTTGGTGTAGCTGAAGCGTTACGTGCTGCAAGAACGATACCTGCAAGAGCACTTAAAACACCCATGTTTACATATACCCAGAAGAATACTTTATTGGTGTTGATACCGGAAAGCTGTGCAGCTTTTCTGTTACCACCAAGTGCATAAATCTGTCTACCTGCAACTGTATTGCTTGTGATAAATGCATAAATTCCAACAAGCACTGCCATAATCAGAAGTACGAATGGAAGTCCGTTCCACTGAGCAAGTTTAATAAAGAAGAACCAAATGATGAATAAGAATACACAGTCCTTAATTACCAGCTGCCATACAGGTGTCAATGCAAAGCCATATTTTTTCTTTGTAGCAATTGATTTCAGCTCGCTGAAAATCAACAGAACAGATACGATAATTGCTACAATAATACTTACAAGGTCAAGTGTTCCTGAACCAACATGTACTTTCATGGTAGGCAAGAAGCCTGCACCGATAAATACAAAGTCATTTGGCAAAGGACCTTTTGTCTGTGCCTGTAACATCGTATATGTAAGACCACGTCCCATAAGCATGGTTGCAAGTGTTACGACGAAAGGTGGAATGTTCAGGTATGCAATAAAGAAACCTGCGAAGATACCTGTCAATAAACCAATCAAAAGTGCTGCAAGAATGGCAACCCACATATTCATCTTGTAGTCTACTAAAATGATACCTGCTGCGGAACCACATACAGCTACAACGGAACCAACACCAAGATCGATGTTACCAGTCAGTACACATAAGAGCATACCAACTGCAAGAATAACAACATAACCATTCTGCATTACGAGGTTATTTACGTTTGCAGGTGATAAGTTTTTGCCACCTGTAAGAACAGCAAAAATAAGATAAATTGCGACAAGAGCAAGGAACATACCGTACTGCTTCATGTCAAGATTATTTTTTTTCTTTTCCATGACTATTTCTCTCCTTTTCTGTTATGAGACATAATACACTGCATGATTCTCTCCTGTGTAACTTCTTCCTTATTCAGTTCACCGGCAATCTGACCTTCGTTAATGACATAGACTCTGTCACATGTACCGATAATCTCAGGCATCTCCGAAGAAATGACAATAACAGCTTTACCTGCTTTTGCAAGTTCGTTGATTACGCAGTAAATCTCATATTTAGCACCTACGTCAATACCTCTGGTAGGCTCATCAAGAATCAAAACATCCGGCTGTGTCAACATCCACTTTGCAAGAACAACCTTCTGCTGATTACCTCCTGAAAGCGATCCCACAACCTGTTCAATCGACGTAGCTTTTACATTAATCTTCTCTTTGTATTCCTGTGAAGCAACAATTTCTTCTGCACCATTGATTACGCCGTGTTTTGAGAAATATTTCGGTCTGGCAGCGAGTACCATATTTTCTTTGATATCGCCAATCAGTACAAGACCGTTACCTTTTCTATCCTCAGACACATAAGCAAGTTTGTTCTCAATGGCATCTTTTACAGTCGGCATCTTCACTTCCTTGCCATTCATGAATACCTGGCCGGAAATTTTTTGTCCGTAGCTGTGTCCAAATACAGACATCGCAAACTCTGTACGACCTGCTCCCATTAGTCCGGCAAGTCCGACTACTTCACCGGCTTTGACTTTGATGTTGATGTTCTTGAGCATCTGTCTATTGGCATCGTCCGGATGATAAACATTCCAGTTCTTGACCTCAAAAATGGTGTCGCCGATTGTCACGCCCTCTCTGAGCGGATATCTGTTTGTAAGCTCACGACCAACCATGGCTTTGATAATTCTATCCTCTGTGAAATCATCTACACCTTTGTACATGGTCTCGATGGATTTACCATCACGGATAACCGTAATCGCATCTGCAACATATTCAATTTCATTGAGCTTATGAGAAATGATAATACAAGTAATGCCCTGCGACTTCAGCTCAAGCATGATGTCAAGCAGGTTCTTACTCTCTTCATCATTGAGGGAAGCTGTTGGCTCGTCAAGAATCAGAAGCTCTACTTTTTTGGCCATTGCTTTTGCAATCTCAATCAGCTGCTGTTTTCCAACACCAAGGCTGTTAACCGGTACATTAACGTCCTCGTTTTCAAGACCAACTTTGGCTAACATCTCTGTTGCGCGCTGTCTTGTCTTTGTCCAATTAATAACCCCTTTCATCTTCAGCTGCTCGTTTCCGAGAAATACGTTTTCTGCTACTGACAAAAGTGGGCTCAGTGCTAACTCCTGGTGGATAATAACAATACCTTTTCCTTCACTGTCTTTCAGATTATGAAAAGCGCATGTTTCGCCATTGTACACGATATCACCGTCGTATGTTCCGTGAGGATATACGCCGGAGAGAACATTCATCAGTGTCGATTTACCCGCACCGTTTTCTCCGCAAAGAGCATGAATCTCTCCTTTTTTTACTTTGAGATTAACATCGTCAAGCGCTTTTACCCCAGAGAAAGCCTTGGTTATGTGATTCATTTCCAAGATGTATTCTGACATACTTAACTCCTTCTCTAAAAAAACTGTCTTTTCAATCAAACGGGCGGTGGCATGATAGCCGCCGCCCTGTAATATGAATTACTACTTATTTACTACTCAGCAAGCTGATCCTCTGTATAGTAACCTGAATCAACAAGGATTTCTTTGTAGTTGTCTTTGTCAACCGGTTCCGGTGTGCAAAGGTATGAAGGAACAACGATCACATTGTTGTTGTATGTCTCTGTATCATTGATTTCCGGCTCTGCACCTTCAAGAACTGCCTGTACCATTGTTACACATTTCTCAGCAAGTTTTCTTGTGTCTTTTGCAATTGACATTGTCTGTTTGCCTGAGATGATATGTTTTGTAGCCATAAGCTCAGCATCCTGACCTGTGATAAGTGGCCATTTGGTGCCTACTGCGTATCCGGCACCCTCAAGAGCTGCCATACAACCATAGGCAAGTCCATCATAAGCTGTTGCACAGATGTCAAGATCTTCGTCAGCGTAATATCCTGTAAGGATATCTTCACATCTCTTCATAGCTGTCTGCTGATCCCATCTAAGTGTACAGTTTGATTCAAAATCTAACTGACCTGATTTACAAACGAGTGATCCGTCATCAAGAAGTGGCTGAATCTGCTCCATAAGACCTGCATAAAGCATATGTGCATTGTTATCATCAGGTGAACCCATGAAAAGCTCGATTGTCTTAGGATCATCCGGTGTAGCACCTGAATTATCTACGATATATTTACCAATTGCTGTACCAACACCTTTGTTATCGAATGTTGCGTAGTAAGAAACTGCATCTGTATCCATCAATAAACGGTCATAAGCGATAATTGGAATACCTGCTTCTTTTGCCTGTGCCTCAACGTTTACAAGTGCGCTTGAGTCGATGGAAGCGATTACAAGACACTCAACACCTGAAGCGATCATATTCTCAATCTGAGAAACCTGCATCTGAACATCGTCCTCTGCGTACTGAAGATCAACTTCGTATCCGATTGCCTCGAGCTGAGATTTCATATTTTTACCATCATTGATCCATCTCTCTGATGACTGTGTAGGCATTGCCACACCAACCTTCTGTCCTTTTGATGCAGCTGCTGAACCGCCATCTGCTGAAGCTGCAGCTCCACCACCACATCCTACGAGCATTCCGGCTACCATTGTAGCGCTAAGCACGATGCTTAATAGTTTTTTCTTCATATATTATGTCCTCCCTTATGTGAGTAATCTTACATATGGTCCATATGTAAGTGTTGCTTAAACAAGCCGCGAATGCCATGAAAGATTTGGCACCCTTATCCATGTAATGAAAACGTTTCCAATCGTCGTTCCCAATCGCATGTTGTGGCCGCTTACGAATGTAAGTACATAATATAGCAATATGAACAATCTGTCAACTCGATTTGTTGTGTTTTTTGTTTGATTTGTTACACATTTTTACGATTTGGTTCATTATTTTCATTTTCTTCTTGTGCAAGTAGTACATCTTTCTGCGCTTGGGTCTCTTCTGTTTGTGTAATATCAAGCTTTCCGCCGACATAAGCCCCCTTGATGTATGCTTTAATGGAAAAAAACAAAAGCACACAGCTAATGACGGTGAAAACAACAGCCGCAAACAGGAACACATATTTCCTGCTTCCCTCATAACTGCCTAAATTTTGAAACAGTCCATACGCCAGATAAAGAACATACGCCGCCACAAGAATCCGCACGGAAAGCGAAAACATGGTTGGTAGATTATTGGATTTTTTTTGATTCTGCTCCATGGAAACCTCCTGCTAATCATACTTGTAAAAAAATAAAACCGGGAAGATTCTTCCCAGTTTTATTATCTATTATCTTTATAAAATGTGCAATGTAATTATGCAATTTTTGATTTTGCAAGCTCAGCGAGTGCTTTGAAGCCCTCAGCATCGTTTACTGCCATCTCAGCAAGCATTTTACGGTTGATTTCAACCTCTGCAAGCTTTAAGCCATACATAAATTTGCTGTAGCTCAGTCCGTTTAAACGTGCTGCTGCATTGATACGTGCAATCCATAACTGACGCATCTGACGTTTTCTCTCTTTACGACCAGCGTAAGAAGAAGCGAGCGCTCTCATAACTGACTGTTTTGCTACTCTATACTGTTTTGATCTAGCGCCTCTGTAACCTTTTGCTAATTTTAATACTCTGTTATGTTTTTTCTTTGCGTTTAATCCGCCTTTAATTCTTGCCATCTCTTACTTCCTCCTTACAACTCTTATAAATATGGTGTAATCTTCTTCATTACCTTAACATTTGTTGCATCTGTCATAGCTGCTTTTCTAAGATTTCTCTTTGTCTTAGCAGATTTCTTTGTTAAGATATGGCGTTTGTAAGCTTTATTTCTTTTTAATTTTCCAGTTCCAGTAACTTTGAAACGCTTTGCTGCTGATCTGTTTGTTTTAATTTTTGGCATTGTAAAATCCTCCTAACTTTGTAAACCATCTATTTTAACTATGAAAGTTAAAACTCTTATGAATTAGTTTTTCTTTTCGCTGAGGAACATCGCCATGCTTCTGCCCTCAACCTTTGCCGGCTTCTCCACAACTGCGATATCCGCAAGTGCCTCGGCAAAATCATCTAAAATATGTTTGCTTGCATTCATATGTGCCATCTCACGGCCTCTGAAACGAAGTGTAACCTTCACCTTGTCGCCTTTGGTCAAAAACTTCTTTGCTGCATTGATTTTGGTATTTAAGTCATTCGTATCAATGTTTGGTGACAAACGAATCTCTTTTACTTCGATGGTACGCTGTTTTTTGCGCGCTTCCTTTTCCCTGCGCACCTGCTCGTATTTGAACTTACCGTAATCAACGATTTTGCATACAGGTGGTTTTGCTGTCGGAGCGATTTTTACCAAATCAAGTCCGGCATCATCCGCAAGCTTCTGGGCATCTCTCGATGACATGATTCCGAGCTGCTCGCCGTCTTCTCCAATCACACGTACTTCTTTGTCTCTGATTTGTTCATTGATCATTAATTCGCTAATGGCTTTGTACCTCCATCAATACAAAATAAAATTTAAATGCGACATTGTCTCATATCTGTTATGAAACCAAAAAAAGTGGATAGCACAAACTATCCACCCAATCTCAGCTAAACGAAATCAAATTCGGTCTTATTCTGAAAATCATAACGCCTGTCAGCATCGCCACAGGGTGAGAGTGGATACTCTGCTTGCTACTGTGTCTTACACACTCGTATAGAATACCACTCTCATCTGTAATTGTCAACTATAATTTTTAAAGAGTTGAAAAAGTACCGCACGCAGTATCACAGCTCTCTTTTGCCTGGCTTCCCTCAATGGAAACATAGCTTGCGCTGCACTTTCCGCATGAGTTAAATGTGCAGTTTTTTGCATCACAGTTGATGGATGTTGTCTTTCCCTCAAACCCCGCGTTATTTTTTGCTGAGCCTTTCGCATCCACAAACGATTCGCAGCTTGTCTCAGCTACCACGTGTGCACTTTTTCCGCCAACGCTAATCAGACCCTTGCTGCACTTTTTGTCCATATTATAAAGACAGTTTGTCGCTTCACATGATAAATTTGCCATTTGTTCCCTCCTTGTAACGCTGCATAAACAAACTACGCTATTGCCAGCGTGAACTTTTATCTTACACAGCTTGTTTGTTTTTTTACATGATTACAAGAATAGTATTTCCGGGCAAATCATTCTTATGCAAAACTTTTTATGATATCGCGTGCATTGTCTGAACGCGGTTTAATTGCTCTCTGCTTTATTCATGAAATGATGCCACGAGGCAATCGCTTTTTCATAGGAAAACGCAAGCCAATAGGTCGTATCCGCCTCTCCCTCTTCGCCTTCGATATCGAATGCCAGAATCGCAACGGATTTATCCCCCGCTTTGCCCACATACGCATCAAAAATCTTCGGATAGTCCTCTTCCATTTTATCCTTTAATGCCTTTGGACTTTGCAACACAAAAATATGACTGTCCTTCATATTTTTTATCAGTTGTCCGTACGCCGCTATCGGTACTTCCTCATCCGGCACGGCATCAATCAGCGTATCCGATGCATCATAATATTTGTATCCTTCTTTAAATGCATGCAAAACGGAAAACTGTTTGAAATGCAGCGACATCGTATCGGCATAGCGGTCTGTATACGTCTCATTTGCCGGATGATTGCCCTTAACCACAACTGCATCCAGCGTCAGTTCCAGCACATCTCCATTTTGTACAGCCTCCATAATGAGCGCATCCAAAAACCGGAATTTATCTAATTCATTTACTGATTGCATAAATCACATTCTCCCTATTTTCCATCACATAACGCCCAAAAGCAGGATGTCAGTCCTAAAACGACCTCCCACAGAGCGTCAGAACGATGTCAATGATTGGCAGATGGAAAATGTAAATGGAATATGTCACACTTCCCAATCGTCCAAACAACGCTTCCGCCTTTTGCGGAAGCGGTAGCTTAATCCACAGTAGTATAAAAATACACAGCGCAAAAATCGCTATAAACAAAAAGTCTGTCCATCCTCTGTGTCCAAAATGCGTCATCGCAAACATCGCGACAAGCAGCAAATTGGCAAACACATACAATGCAGTCGAAAGCCGTGGCCCGAGACATATTTCTTTGTCCGAAAGCCATTTTGTCACAAGGCAGATAAACGCGCCCAGACTAATTCCCGCGATTGCGCGAATGACCGGATAATAGGAAAAAATCACATCAATTTTACAGATTAGTTTGAAAAAATACGCGTATCCCGCAAGCGAAAGTAACGGACATACGACCATTGCCAGACGTTTTCCGGCAATACACATGGCAAGCAGTACAAAAAGACTGCCCCAGAACATCGCCGGCACATACCAGTCGGAAACAACCTGAATATTGCCGCCATGCGGCTGGCACTGCAGCCACAAAAACTCCTGCCATCCTTCTTTGATTGCCTGTACGCTCCCGTTAAGTCCGAGCCTGTCCCAAAAAACATGAAAGACAAACATGATAAGAACTGCAAGTGCATACTGCGGATACAGCTTCTGTATTCTTCCGCGCGCGTATGTCACAATCCCTTTCATGCGCCTGGGAAGCGGTTGCCCGGCAAGACGTTTTATATAAAACATTCCGACGCCATACCCCGTCAAAATGAAGAAAAACTCTACACCAAGATATCCGGCCGAAAACAATTTTACATCAAGTCGCACACACAGGTGCATCATTACGACGGAAAAGCAGAAGAAAAACCGCCACAATTCCAATGTCATTTCTCTACTGCTTTTCCTTATCCCGTTTTGTTGTTCCATAGCTTATCGTTTTTTCTCATCCTCAGGAAGCTCTACGCGGATTTCCTTTGTACGGATTTCCTTGCAGATCTGCTCCATAAACGTATCGAGTGATTTGGTTCCCTCATTGCCTTCAAAGCGGCTTCTGACAGAAACATTTCCGTCTTCTTCCTCCTGTGCACCGACAACAAGCATGTACGGTACTTTATCAAGACGCGCCTCTCGAATCTTGAATCCGATTTTTTCCGAACGGTTATCAACCGTTACATCGACGTCGTTTTTCGCAAGCTCCTTACGCACTTTTTCTGCATAATCCGCATACTTTTCCGAAATCGGAAGCACACGAACCTGCTCCGGGCAAAGCCATGTCGGGAATTTGCCGGCGTATTTTTCAATGAGCCATGCAAGTGTACGCTCATAGCAACCGAGCGATGTTCTGTGAATGATGTACGGACGAACCTTGTCACCCTTCTCATCAATATAGTACATGTCAAACTGCTCAGCAAGGAGTGCATCCCACTGAATGGTGATCATGGTATCTTCTTTTCCGTAAACGTTCTTTGCATTGATATCTACCTTTGGTCCGTAGAAGGCAGCCTCTCCGACATCCTCCACAAACGGAAGCTCAAGCTCTGTCAGAATGTTGCGGATGTGCTCCTGTGTCTCCTCCCAGACTTGCGGCTCACCAATGTATTTATCTGTTTTCTCCGGGTCCCATTTTGAGAGATGCCATGTGATGTCGTCAAGAAGTCCGAGTGTCTGCATCACGTGTTTTGCCAGTGCGATACAGCCCTTGAACTCTTCTACCATCTGGTCAGGTCTCACAATTAAGTGTCCCTCTGAAATTGTGAACTGGCGCACGCGGGTCAGTCCGTGCATCTCACCGGAATCCTCATTACGGAACAATGTCGATGTCTCACCGTAACGAAGCGGCAATTCCTTATAAGAATGCTGTGTGTTTTTGTAGCAGTAATACTGGAATGGACATGTCATTGGACGAAGCGCAAATACCTCTTTGTCAACCTCTTCATCTCCAAGCACAAACATACCGTCTTTGTAGTGATCCCAGTGACCTGAAATCTTGTACAGATCCGATTTGGCCATAAGCGGTGTCTTGGTACGGATGTAGCCCCACTCTTTGTCCTCGATATCCTCAATCCATCTCTGCATCTTCTGGATCATCTTAGCGCCCTTTGGAAGAAGAAGCGGCAGACCCTGTCCGATGACATCCACTGTCGCAAACAGCTCCATCTCACGTCCGAGCTTGTTATGGTCACGCTTTTTAATATCCTCAAGATGCGCAAGGTATGCGGCCAGATCTTCCTTCTTATTGAACGCAGTTCCGTAAATACGCTGAAGCTGCGCTTTGTTTGAATCGCCTCTCCAGTATGCCATCGAAGAAGAAATCAGTTTGAAGGCTTTCACGCCTTTGGTATTCATAAGATGCGGGCCCGCACAAAGGTCTACAAAACCGCCCTGGTCATAAAAGGAAATCTCTGCATCCTCCGGAAGATCGCGGATGAGCTCTACCTTGTATGGCTCACCTTTTTCTTCCATCATTTTGATAGCTTCCTCTCTTGGGAGTGTGAACTTCTCAAGCTTGTTGCCGGCTTTGATAATCTTCTTCATCTCTGCCTCTAATTTGTCAAGGTCCTCTCTTGAAAATGGCGCATGCTCAAAATCATAGTAAAAGCCCTCATCAATTGCAGGTCCGATTGCAAGCTTTGCATCCGGAAAAACATGTTTTACTGCCTCAGCAAGTACATGGCTTGCTGTATGACGGATCGTGCGAAGTCCCTGCGCATCATTTGCTGTCAAAATATTGAGGGTGACATCTCCGTCTACGATTGTACGAAGGTCAACAACCTCTCCGTTTACTTCACCTGCGCATGCTGCGCGCGCAAGTCCCTCACTGATATCCATGGCGATATCGTATACGCTCATCGCCTGTGCGTATTCTTTGACTGAACCATCCTTTAATGTAATCTTCATCTCTCTGTCCTTTCTATTTGTTAGCATTTGCTAATTTTAAATCATGGTCATTCTTTTTTTATTTGCAATTATTCAGCATCACATAAATTTCTAAAAATGTCCATTCATGCAAGCATGATGTCCATTTTTAGGAATTTGCATGGCTCTGAATCATTATTCAAAATCTTCCCAATCAGCAAATTCATCATCGTCGTCATCGAACGAAAGGCATCCCGTGCTGCCATTACCATTGTGATTGCCGTTGTTGCTTCCGATCTGCACACGTTTTTGATGCTTTGGTGACAAATAAATACCAAGAAGCATACCGAACAAAAATGCGCAAAGTACAAGCAGTGCACATTCCAATCCCGTTAATTTCTCTTCGCCTGAAGTGTATCCTTCAATCCATGCTTTTACAAGTTCTAATCTTTCTGTCATATGTTACTCCTTTCATGTTATCATTTCCTTTAACGTTAAAACGTCCCCTGAAAATCAAGGGACGTATAGTTACGCGGTTCCACCCAAGTTGCCCGTAGGCCTCTTAGCGTACACAAGTGTACATGACGATAACGGCGTCACCGGACTTTGTTAGAGTCACTCTGAGGTGGTTTTCGGATAATTCCTGACAAGATACTCACACCAAACGCATCTCTCTCTGCGACATTCCTTATCTTACTCTTCTCATCAACGTTTTATTTGATATAAATCTAATCATTCGCGATTAGTTACGGCCACAGCACTTCTTGTACTTCTTGCCGCTGCCGCATGGGCAAGGGTCATTAGGATATACCTTATCCTCTTTGACGATTGTCGTTGAGCGCTTCTGCTCTTTGTAAAGCTCTTTTTGTTTGTCTGCATCAAAGATTGCATTCCACTCTTCCAGACCATATAACCAGTCTGCCTCAGCTGCAACCATGTTTTTGTAGAGGCTCTCTTTGTCAAACTTGAGG
>JAGKTY010000049.1 GCA_021153185.1 Lachnospiraceae bacterium | reverse complement strand
ATTACTGTTTATTTGTCAATGTTCTGTCTGTTGTTTTGCGTCTTCGTGACACGCAACAGTGATAATATACCACGCGTATTTTGCATTGTCAACAACTTTTTACAATTTTTTTCAAATTATTTTTGCCGCATAAAAAAAGCCCATTATATGGGCTTTTTTAGGCACATGAAATATATGTATCAGATTACAGTTTTTGATTTATATTGACCAAATCATAGTTTTCGCTTTCTTCCCCAAATCGCACAGACAGGTTGAGTCCCGAAAGCGTCTCGCACTGCTGCGCCGGTACATCACACATGATAACCGCTTTGATTGTTTCACCCGGTGCCACGATTTTAGACATCGTCGAAAAATCGTCTTCGAGCATCGTCACAAGTGTGCTTTTCCGTTTAAAGGAATCACAAGCCAGCGTAAATCTGACATTTTTGCTGAGCATATCCACAGTAGCCTCTTGTCCGGTCGTATTCGCAAGTTCGAATGACGAAACAACGAGCTTACATCCGGTCGATGCACTCATGGAAAAAAATGCAGCAAGCGGGTCATCAAGATTATTTCCTGATATCTGGCTGACCTCTGCCGGATAAGAATCAAGCACTGCTGTCTCCAGATAGGTAATCTCTATTCCATCTAAGCCAAGGAGCTGCGCAAGTGGTTTCTTTGCTTTCTGCTCTTTTTCTCCCTTACCGTCTTTTCCGTTATTCGATTCTGCATCCTTATCTGACGCTTCGTCTTTTTCCTGACTCGCCAAATACTGCGCAATTGCTTCTTCTCTTGCAAGCTGCTCTTCTCTTTTTTGTTGTGCAACAAGTAACTCTTCATCTGTAAGCAGTCTGCTATGATACATCGTATCATAAGAAAGAAGCTTTGCCGCGGCATATTCACTAATCTTTGCATGATCCTCTTCACTCAGTTGCGGAATTTGATTTCCGCAGCCGCACAGAAGTCCTGCAATCAAAGCAAAACATGCCAATCTCATTTTTCTGCGTTCCATATTGTTCTCCTATACCCTCGAAAGTTCGAACCAGAATTCTACCCCTTCATCATGATTACACACACCATACGCCTGATTCATGGATTCCATGACCGCTTTCACAATCGAAAGGCCGACACCACTTCCGCCATACTCTCTCGTGCGTGCTTTATCTACCTTATAAAATTTATCCCAAATAAGCGGCAGTGCCTCTCTTGGAATTTGCTTTCCTGTATTATAAACTGATACTCTAACCTTATCATCTTTGGCTACGATGTCAATCTTAATTTTTTTATTTTCATCCACATGATTGAGTGCATTGCTGCAATAGTTACGAATCACTTCCTCAATTCTGAAATCATCGCCCCACACAAACATATGCTCCGCATCGGATGTAACCAACACAGTCACCTCATGTTGTTTTAATAAAATATCGGCTGATTGCACGTAATTCTGAATCATCTCCACAATGTCAAAACGACTCATCACAACATTTTCATTGCCAAACTCAAGCTGATTGAGCATCAAAAGCTTTTTGACCATGTTGTCCATCTTCATTGCTTCATCCATGATCACATCACAGTAAAACTCTCTGCTTTCCTTGTCATCATGCAGGCAATCTTTTAATCCTTCGGCATATCCGAGCACAAGTGCAATCGGTGTCTTGAGTTCATGCGAGACATTTGCAAGGAACTCTTTTCGCATCTCATCGATTTGTTCCTTTTTTTCGATATCGTTTTGTAATTCATTGTTTGCTGTTTTAAGTTCCGAAATCGCCTGCTTGAGTGTATCACTCATCTCATTGAAATTGTGTCCCAAAACACCGATTTCATTTTTGTCATCACCTGTATACTTTGTTTCAAAATCAAGATTTGCCATACGCTTGGAAATCCTGGCAAGTTCCAAAATCGGTGCGGTGGAACGTTTGGAGACAATCCATACGCAAAAACTACCGACAATCAATGTGACAATTCCCAGCTGAATCACAAACCGGTTAGTCAGACGAACACTGTCACGAATACTTTCGACTACAGAACGAATCATAAAAAGATTGCCGTTATCAAGTACGCCCCACATCGACATATAGTGAAGCTGTATGCCGCGATCAACATATTCATCAATGGTATATGCCGCTGTTTTTTCAAATATTTTATTATGCCTTGAGGTTTCCTCATCATCAAGGAATATATTATCCAAAAGATGCTGGATAAGCGAACCGGATTCTTTTACGGAAGACAGCACCGTTTCCGAATCCTCGTCAACGATAACGACTTCAATATTATACATTTTGCAAAGTCTTGCCAATTCCGTGGCGAACGAATCTGCCGTGATTTTTTCTTCCGCAATGGCTTCGTTCAGCTTTTGATAAGCCCCCTTCATATTTGCAATACAATGCCTCGTATAAATTGTGCGCAAAAACAATCCGTTTAACGTCAGAAACGACAGCATCATAACGAGAAGCAGTGCATCAAACACGAGTGTGATTTGCTTTGCAAGTGGTTTTTGCACACCGAGTTTTTCCTGTTCCTTGTGCTTTGAAAACATTTTCATATTTGCCACCACACGTCCTTTAAGACTCTTTCGAAATGAATTTATAGCCCATTCCCCAAATTGTCTTAATATATGCTCCCTGTTCTCCTAATTTGCTCCGCAGTTTTTTGACATGTGTATCAATTGTTCTGGCATCACCAAAATAATCGTAATTCCATACACGATCCAAAATGGTTTCCCTCGAAAGCGCTATCCCTTCATTTTCCATAAAATATTCAAGTAGTTCGAATTCTTTAAAGCTTAAATCAATCGATTTTCCTTGAATCGTCACAACATGCGCTGTCTTGTCAAGTGTAATATCTCCTGCGACGAGGCGGCTCTCCTCTGCTTTGACACCACTTCTTCTAAGAACCGCTTCCACTCTTGCCACCAAAATCTTTGGACTGAACGGCTTGGTAATATACTCATCCACGCCAAGCTTGAATCCCTGTAATTCATCACTTTCATCGGTTCTTGCCGTCAGCATAATAATCGGCACTTTGGAATACTGTCTGATTTCCCTGCAGACTTCCCAGCCGTCCATTCCGGGCATCATCACATCCAAAATCACAAGTGCGATATCCTTATCCTCAAAAAATAAGTCAAGTGCCTGTGCCCCGTTTTCCGCTTCCAACACTTCAAACTGACTTCTTACCAAGAAATCTTTGACAAGCTTCCGCATTCTGCTCTCATCGTCTACAACCAAAATTTTTGTCTTTTCCATTACACTGCGCTCCTATTCGTTCACATTGTTTTGTTGCGCCTCTTTCAGCGCCTGTTCCCTCTGCGTCAAATCCTCCTCCCAAGAAGCATATCTGTCTGTCAATACACGTTTATAATTGAGTGCATTGGCATTTTCTCCCGTCATTGTAATAAAAAACAAAATCCCAATTAAGATGAGCAAAACAATATTCAGCATCTTGCTTGTCTGAAAAAAGCGCCGCGTTTTTTTGCATTTCGCCTTTTCCTCTGTCAGCTGTCCTTGCAACGACTCTACGCGCACGCGTAGTTTCGATACCTCACGTAGTTGCTCCACGCTCAGTTCTTTCTCATGGTCCTGTGTCGCATCTTTTGTTACACAAATTGTCGGAACCGGAATCATAGCCAAATCCTGATTCTTTGCATGTTGCAGCAACGCAAGCTGCAATTCTTTTAAAAACTGAATGCCTATCGGCGTAACAAAAACGTGATTTTCTATCGCTTTATCATAAATCGAACGGACTGTCCCCAAATCATTATAATCGATTTTATCTTTTAAAAGCTTTACCCGATCAAATTCTTCCTGTGCCTTTTTGGCATCCTCAGGATTCCCGAATTGCAATCCGTCAACAATCCATTCTTCTTTCTGCACAATATTACCTCTTTTTCTCCGGCAAATCCCTCTTTGGGGATCCTATTTTCATTTATGAACGATAATCTCCGTTGATTTTGACATAGTCATATGTAAGGTCGCATCCCCATGCCTTCGCCGCTGACTCGCCCTGTCCCAAATCAACTAAAATCTGAATTTCATCCTCTGCCAAAAGTTCTTTGGCAAATTCTTCAGAGAATGCTACACCCGCTCCATTTTGACAAACAGGCATAATACCCTTTTTCGATGCCAGGGAAACATCTACTTTGTCTATATCAAATGAGGCATCCGCATATCCGATTGCACACAAAATGCGCCCCCAGTTTGCATCTTCTCCAAACATCGCACATTTAAAAAGCGGTGAACAAATAACACTCTTTGCAACAGTAATTGCCGTATCTAAGTCCGGTGCGCCCTTACATTCACACTCTAAAAGCTTCGTTGCACCCTCACCATCTTTTGCAAGCATCTTTGTCATATTGGACATGACAATATAAAGCGCCTGTTTAAAGATTGCAAAATTAGCATCTGCTAATGTGATTTCCTGATTTGCTGCCTGACCGTTTGCCATCACCAAAACCATGTCGTTGGTGGATGTATCACCATCTATCGACAGACAATTGTAAGTAACCTTCACAATTTCATCCAGCGCCTTTTGAATCATTTCAGCACTGATTGCCACATCCGACGTTATAAAATTGAGTGTTGTCGCCATATTTGGATGAATCATACCGCTTCCTTTTGCCATGCCGCCCAGATGACATGTCACACCATCGATTACAAAAGAAACCGCAACCTGCTTTGTAACCGTATCTGTTGTCATAATCGCTTCATTGGCTCTTGTATTTCCGTCGTACGTAAGTCCTGCAACAAGCGCATCCATATGTGTCTCAATCGGCTCGATTGGCAGAATCTGGCCAATCACTCCTGTTGAAGCAACCGCCACTTCTTCTGTCTTAATTCCAAGCTTTGCAGCAACGAGTGCTGCCATCTTTGCAGCCTTTTCCTCTCCGTCTGCATTGCATGTATTTGCATTTTTGGAATTTGCAATAACTGCTTTACACTTGCCGTTTGTAGCCGTCAAATGCTTCTTTGTCACCAAAATCGGTGCACCTTTGACTTTATTTTGTGTATAAACTGCAGCCGCATTACAAATCACATCACTGACAACTAATCCTAAATCGTTTTTATTCGGATTTGGATTGAGTCCACAGTTCAGTCCGTTTGCGCGAAATCCTTTGGCAGCGCACACGCCCCCTTCTTCATATGTATATCCATCGTATTCAATCTTTGTAATTTGTTTGCTCATTTCCTTCTCCTATTTCATAACCGCGTCGGCTAACGTATAACAACTTTTGTCTTTTAAAACAGCTTTGCTCACTTCAAAGGCTACGATTTGCTGCATCTGCTCATTGCTTGTATCCATACATTTGGCAAACGCCCTGGCCTCTTTGAAGTTGCCTGACCTTCGAAGCGTATCCAATATTTTGACCTGCATCTCCGGCATTTCCCGATTGTTCAGTTCGCCTCTGCCCATCTCATTCCAGCATCTGAGTGCTTCTTCCCTGCAAAGCTTTGCATTGACATCCATTCCCTCGTCGTCACAGCACCACGCTGCATTCAGGAAATAATTGCCCGCCTTCTTCATCTGACCGGCCTGTTCATAGATCAAAGCGATTTTGACAAACTTCTTTCCGTTTTCACTCAGACCGCCAATCCCGGCACACGTTTGGTACTTATTCGATGCGATAAACTCTTGTCCGACATTGGGCGTCGTCTCGTACACACTTAAAACCGCTCCACAAAGTTCACACTTGTGCACCCAAAGTGGCATCGCACTCCGGCGTTTCTCCGGTGGTCTGAAATCCAGATCCGCACTCCCCTCTGTCGTGGTTGCCGTGAGAATCGTGACCTGACAGATATGACCACATATATTACATGTCATTTCTTTGTCTACAAATTTTGACATAGTTTCCTCCGCTTTATCTCTCCCATAGCAAGCAATATATTACTTTAGGGATACTCTTTCATAGTATACCATATTCAGTGCGTTTTACAAGAATTTATCAATAGATTGCTCCTGTATCTGCTTTGCATCCTGTATCATTTGTGCATCGATTTATAACATATAAATATTTATTTCATAATTTCATAATCTTTCGGACACAATTTGAACACATTTACCCTTTATGATTACAAACATAGAAACGAAACATTCCCTCGTTTCTATAAAACTCCCTCTCAAGAGTTTTTCATATATCCCTCATGTAATGGTCAATCCCTCAAACAGACTATTACGAAAAAGCAGCCTTCGAAAAAGGCTGCTTTTTTTCTGCTCTCTATTTCACCTCATTGGCCGGATCGATTTCTCCTTTGGCAAATGCACATGCATTGGATAATGTCGTGTTGCTGATTGCTTCAAGTGCCTCTTTTGTCAAAAATCCCTGATGCGATGTCACAATCACATTTGGAAAGGAAAGAAGTCTCGCCGTTACTGAACTAAGAAGAATATCATCTTCCCTGTTTTCAAACACATTTGCGCCCTCTTCTTCATAAACATCAAGTCCCACACCAAAGAATTTTTTCGCACGGATTCCCGCAATCAAATCATCTGTCTTAATAAGTGCTCCTCTTGAAGTATTCACCAGAATGACGCCATCCTTCATTTTGGCAATCGACTGCTCATTAATCATATGATATGTGCTATCCATAAGCGGACAATGCAGCGAAATCAAATCTGATTTGGCTAACAGCTCATCAAGCTCCACATACTCAACGAAATCAAGGCTTTTATTTGGATACATATCATATGCAATGACCTTCATACCAAAGCCGTGGCAGATTCTGCACATGGCTGCACCAATTTTACCGGTTCCGATAATGCCTGCCGTTTTCTGATAAAAGTTAACACCTGTTAACCCTACAAGACTGAAATTGTTTTCCCTGACTTTAATATACGCCTTATGAATGTGGCGGTTCACAGCCTGCGCAAGCGCCATTGCATGCTCCGCAACCGCTTCCGGTGAATATCCCGGCACACGCAATACGGTGATGCCACACTCCTTACACGCCTCCAAATCGACATTGTTAAATCCAGCACAGCGAAGCAAAATAAGTTTCACACCCTCATCTGCCAATAACCTAATCACTTCTGCATCATAAACCTATTTCATACCAATTCACAACACATTCAAAAAAGGCGAACACTTTGTATTCGCCTGAAAATTCCGAGTGGACTAGACGGGAGTCGAACCCGTGTCCAAAGACCAATCCCCTGTCCTTCTACGAGTGTAGTCTGTTCTTAGGAATTCCCTCCGATGCGCAGGAACAAACAACCAAGCACCTTTGGTAGCTTCATGATACGCCCATAGCCGCAAAGCTTAGACTATGTCGTTTCTCACATAGTTGAAGCCCGGGTCCTAAGGTGTGAGTGCCCTAGGTCGGACTACTGCCATATTAGGCAGCGTATGCTAAATTATCTTCAGCGTTTAATTTTAATTTTGCCGTTTAACGTCTCGCTGACGACTCGCTTCTCCAGCTTCAAAATCCCTGTCGAAACCTTTACTAGCCCTTATGAAATTGTGGGATACTTCGTATCGTATCCTAAATATATCTGTTAATTGCAGGTTTGTCAACTAAACCTGCAGTTACATTCAGTAAACATTTTTTGATTTGAATTCACGCTCTATCTCGCGTTTTTGATCTTTTTTGGCGATATCCTCGCGTTTGTCATATAATTTCTTACCGCGTGCTAACCCAAGCTCAAGCTTTGCGCGTCCGTCCTTAAAGTAAACCTGAAGGGGAACGAGCGTATATCCTTTTTGTGCGATTTTGCCTGCCAGCTTACCAATCTCGTATTTATGAAGCAATAGCTTTTTCGGTCTGAGTGGGTCTTTGTTGAAAATATTGCCTTTTTCATAAGGACTGACATTCATTCCGTAAATAAATGCCTCACCGTTTTCAATACGGATAAATCCTTCCTTGATACTGCACTTGCCCATACGAAGACTTTTGACCTCTGTTCCGTGGAGTTCGATTCCTGCTTCATATTTTTCGTCTATAAAAAAATCATGGTATGCTTTTTTGTTGTTGGCAACTAACTTCATTGCTTCTTTTGCCATCTTAATCCTCCGCCACGATAAATGCGACTGTCCGCATCATCATATCAACATCCTTTACTTGTATTTTAACCGATTGTCCAAGTTTATAACATAAACCGGTGGTTTCCCCAACCATCTCATAACTTTCTTCACGGAATACAAAATAATCGCCTTGTAAGTCCGATACATGAATCATGCCTTCAATCGTATTTGGAAGCTCTACGTATATGCCCCAGCTTGTCACCGAGCTGATCACACCTTCAAATACTTCGCCAATGTGCGCCTGCATATATTGCGCCTTTTTGAGTTTGTCAGTCTCGCGCTCCGCTTCGTCTGCACGCCTCTCTAATTTGGAGGTCTGCACACAGACATCCGGCAAAATCGCCTGATAGTGCGCAATACGGTCACCCTTTAAGCGCCCCCTGATATGCTCCTTGATAATCCGGTGAATCTGCAAATCAGGATAACGCCGGATTGGCGAGGTAAAATGGCAATAAAACTGACACGCAAGTCCAAAATGCCCGATACATTCCGGATAATACTGCGCTCTCTTCATACTGCGAAGTGTCAGTCTCGCAATCAAATTCTCTTCCTCACTGCCTTCAATAGAAGAAAGAAGCTTTTGCAATTCCTTCGGATGAACCTCTTCCTGCGTTGTCTTAATAGAATACCCGAAATTATGAATAAATGTCGCTAACTTTTTGATTTTTTCCGGATCAGGCTTATCGTGCGTTCGATACACAAACGGAAGCTCCAACCAATAGAAGTGCTGCGCCACCGTCTCGTTCGCCGCAAGCATAAAATCCTCAATCAGCTTCGTGGCAGCATTTCGTTCATATGGTTTGATTTCAATAGGCTCTCCTTTATCATTCAGAACGATTTTACATTCATCAAAATCAAAATCAATGGAACCGCGCGCTTTTCGTTTTTTGCGCAAAATCCCGGCAAGGTCATGCATCTGAAGCAGCATCGGCACAAACGCTTCATCTTCTTTCATCTGTGCTTCATCTCTGTCCTCTAAAATCAGCGCAACATCATGATAATTCATACGTTTATCAACATTGATGACCGACTCGACAATATGATAATCAATAAGCTCTCCTTTGGCATTATAATCCATCAGGCACGACAATGCCAAACGATCCTCTCCTGCATTTAACGAACACATCCCATTGGAGAGCACTCTTGGAAGCATTGGGATCACGCGGTCAACCAAGTACACACTCGTACCGCGCACAAGTGCTTCTCTGTCCAATGCACTGTTTTCCTGCACATAATTTGTCACATCTGCGATGTGTACGCCCAGATGATAGATGCCGTCATCAGATATGGTCAGGGATACTGCGTCATCAAGATCTTTTGCATCAATCCCATCAATTGTTACCATCTGCAAACTTCTCAGATCCTCGCGACCTGCCATGTCTGCGTCCGATACCTCTTTTGCAACGCGCTCAGCCTGATTCAATACGCGCTCCGGGAATTCAAGCGGCAGGTCAAAGCCCTTGATGATTGACATGATATCAACACCCGGATCTGTGATATGACCAAGGATTTCTATTACTTTTCCTTCTGCATTCTTGCCGCCGGAACCGTATTTGGTAAGCTCTACGACGACTTTATGCCCATCCACCGCACCTTTAGAACGCTCTTTTTGGATAAAAATATCTCCGCAAATTTTTGTATCATCCGGAATCACGAACCCAAAATTTTTGGAAGCCTGATAGGTTCCGACAACTGTCTTCAAACCGCGCTCTAAAACCTTTACCACTTCCACTTCCTGACGTTTGCCGCGGCATCCCGGCAGGAGTTTAATCTGCACGGTATCTTGATGAAATGCGCCATTGACTTTGCTCTCAGGCACATAGTAATCCTCCGTCTGTCCTTTTACTTCCACAAATCCAAAGCCCTTGGCATTGCCGATAAACGTACCGGTAAGAATCGTTTCTTTGACCGGCTCATACCGTCCGCGCTTTGTAATCTGAAGACTTCCTTCCATAAGAAGCTCTTCCAAAATCTGTTTGAATTCCGGTCTGTCTTCCGGTGAAACCTGCAACATAATCGCCAGTTCTTTTTCTTTCATTGGCACATAAAAGGATTCATGTGTCAAATCATATATCATTTTTTTCCGTTCTTCAAAACTTTTTGCCATGTTACCCTCTAATTCGTTCCTCAAAAAAAAGAAAACCCACTCGCAAGGAGTGGGCTGATTCTTAAAACCATTTTGCAAAATTGGTACTATAAAGCACTGCCAAAAGCATAAACAAAACAACCATAACTGTTGTCACCTTCACAAGAGCACCTTCCATGGAACGACCCTTGTTCTTTCCCCAATAGCTTTCAGCTGCGCCACTAATGGAACCAAGTCCTGCGCTTTTGCCTTCCTGCATTAATACGACGATTGTAAGTGCGATACAATCTATGATAAACAAAATTGTTAAAATCATTCTAACTACGTTCATTTCTTCCTCCTAAATCGCAAAAGACGATACCTTCGTCAAACAAAAATTATATTAACATAATTCAATTTCAAATGCAACACCTTTTTTATAAGGAAAATGAGTCAAAAAAGTCAACCTTTGCAAGCTTCGTCTGTTGATATCTGAGAAGATACGCTCTCATCTGTGCACGTGTCTGTCCCAAATCCGCAATCAAGGTCTGAATGTTGTCATTGGTTATACAGCCCGCTTGTGCCATCACCTCAAAATAGGCTTCTTCATCACCATGTTCATCTCTGACCACCTGCCACGTTTCGTTCTCCAAAGCCGGAGGCATATGCTGTCTTAAATATTGCATATATGCATCCCTGTCTTTCTCAGCAAGTGCATAACAGCCCAGGAGTCTCACAAAAATCATGCGCACTTTTGCTTTGCGTTTTTCCGATAAGAAATTGTCGAGGTTCGTGCTTTCATAATCTTCCTCGCCGCACGATACCGTTTTGGCATAATCTTCCATATCGTCCCGCGCCAAAAAATGGGAAACGCGCGTTTCATACTGTTTCAGCCACTGCGTCGAACCAACAAGGTGTGGCGTAAACAGAAATGGTGCATCCAGCACAGTGAGTGTCGATGCAAGAAGGCAGGCAAGCTGTGAGAGCTCCTCTTTTGTAAACTGCGCTTCTTTAGGCGGGCATACGATATTGACCTTAGCCAGTTTGTCACTGTTTAACACAATCCCTTTTCCAATTGCAATTTCATTTGGATATAGGCTGATTTCTTTTAACATATCGCAATGTGCAAACGCCCAATCCCCGATTTCCCGCATTGATTTTGGAAGCGTCACACTTTTGATCGTGCGGTTTGCCATGAATGCTTTTTTTTCGATAGAAACGACCTTACAAGCTTCAATTGTATCCGGTATCAACAGTTCAGCCGTAATTCCTGCAATTCCCGTAACCGTTATTTCATCCTGATGACGTTCATACTGTAAGCGGTATCCACCTAAGTCTAATTCCTGCATAATTCTCCATTCCGAAAAAGGACTTCTCTTTCAAAGCTGCTTTTTGAATCACCTATGACAGATTCAGGCTTTTAATCTGATCCACAATGTCATGCTGGCGCTCGGTAAGCATCAATTTCTGATTATGCTTCTCATAATCTTCACTTCCAAAGCTGCTGATAAACTGGCTGCATGCATCCGATACGGTGAGGCTTGTCACAAACAAAAGCATTTCGTTGCCGTCCTCAAAAGCCTTTTCAACAAATGCAAACAAAGCATGCATATGCGCTTTTACCTGCATTGCTTCTGTTTTCATCTTATCTACCTGCGAATCAAACCGTTCTTTTATCGTCGCAAATGCGCCCTTTCCATCAGCAAACCCGCCCGCCTTCACATCATGTGTGATATCTTTCAGAAATGCTGCCATCGCCATATTGCGCACGCGGTCTTCATCGGAAAGCGCGCCTGCACGCATCAGTTGTTCCATCTGTGTCATGAGCTGGTTTTCCTGCACCTCAATGAGTGCAAGCATATCTGCAACCGACTCTCCGGATTTTTGTTTGACTGCCTGCAAATAAGGCATAAGGTCTTTTAAATACACAGACGTCGTCATAACACTTTCCACTTCACTAAAAAGCTTATCTGAAAGCATGCCCAAAATAGAAAGCCGTTCTTCAAATCCTGCTTCCGAGGCACGCGCAATCATTTCTTCTGTCGCTTCGCCATTTAATATCTTCATCACCGGGTAAGAGCGTTTGTATTTTTGGTACAAATCATAATACGCACTGAACTCTTTGACGATGCGGTCATGGTGCAAATACTGGGCAATGAGCGTTTCATCAACCTTAAGCCCCTCCGCCTCGTAGAGCCGCAGCATGACAGATAAATCTTCCCAGCCTCTGCTCGTCACATAGCTTCTGCCGTTTGGCGTCATTTCAATCCGGTAAAAGTCTGCTTTGTTGATTTCCAGGAAACTGACAATTGCCTGATGGATTTTTCTCGTCTGTGCATACGCCTTAAATGTCTCATAATCCGCTTCCACCTCAAGGAGTTTTAAGCGGTCCATTGTGACAATATCAAACTCGCGCACCGATTTGTTGTACTGCGGTGGGTTTCCGGCCGTCACAATGACCCAGCCCTCCGGCACCTTATGCTTGCCAAACACCTTATACTGCAGAAATTGCAGCATGGAAGGTGCGAGGGTCTCTGATACACAATTGATTTCGTCAAGGAACAGAATCCCCTGCTTTACGCCGCTTTCCTCCATCGTATCATACACCGATGCAATAATTTCACTCATCGTATATTCCGATACCTTCACCGTCTGTCCGTCATACGTTTTTTCCTCAATATAAGGTAGTCCAAGCGCTGACTGTCTTGTATGGTGTGTCATCGAATACGAAACAAGTGCGATGCCAAGCTCCTGCGCGATTTGTTCCATAATCGCTGTTTTACCGATTCCCGGTGCGCCAAGTAAAAAAATAGGACGCTGTCTGACAACGGGAATTTCGTACTCGCCAAATGCATTTTTCTTTAAATATAGTTTTACGGATTGTTTGATATATTCTTTTGCCTGTCCAATGTTCATGTATTATTCCTCTTCTATTTCTTCCGGAAGAAGCACCAGTTTTGTTGCCCAAGCCGGTACCTCCGGTGCAAACGCATCTTCATTTACAAACACAAATGCCACATCATACTCCGGCATTTTTTCCGGGTATGTGCCATAGCCATCGGTAAAATAAATCATACCCTTCAAATTTTCAAATTCACCCTGCTCGATCAGCTCATCGACATACCGGAATGTCGGTCTGAAATCCGTCGAGCCGAATCCGACAAATTTGCCGTTTTTCATAAACGCATCAAATTCATCCTGCGATGTGATTTTTTGATCCGCTCTCACGTCGGTATCACTCTGCAAAATATGCACATTGATTTTGGTGAAAAACGTCTCCTGCGTCTTCATAATCGAATATGTCTTTTGCAGAAATTGCTGCACGGTTCTGCCGCGACATGACGCTGAGGTGTCAAGTGCAATGACAAATTCATTGATTTTGTTGTCATCTGCATACTCAAGCGGCTCAACAAGCGGCATATTTCCGTACGTATCAAGGCCGTATGTGTAATAGATATAATCAAATTCATCGTCGTTGACCTTCATTTGCTCGCCCATCGTCATAAAGCGTTTTAAAAAGCCGGCATAATCATACCGCTCACGCATTGTTTCGGAGAAGTTTTCCTCCAGTGCATCTCCGCTGTTTTTGTCATTGGAAAAGCTCTTTAAATCCGCTCTGACGCGCTGCGTCAATTTCTGCCACTGGGCAAATGAAATTTCCATTTCTTCGACGCCAATCGAAAGCCACCTCTCATGCGCATCTCTTCGAAACAGCCTCGTAAGCTCATACAGTCTGCCTTCACTTGGCTCATTTAACAAAAAATTGCGATACAGCTTTTCCGCCGTCAATTTCTTGGCTTCTTTTTGGTACTCCGCAAGATAGCGCTTAAGCTCATCGTCTATTTCCAGCGACGACTGGGAAAGCGCCATATCGAGAATCATATGCTCAACTGCCATATCACATGCCAGATCCCAGTATACTTGATTAAGCTTGTCATACTGGAAATTGTGAAAAAACAGGCAATGCAGCAGCGTGTGCAAATATGACCTCGTAATATAATTCGGCTCCTTTTCATAAGCCTTTAGGACGAACACCGGATCATAAAACAAATTGCGTCCATCGGTCTGTATGCCGCCCAAAAAACGTATGCTCTGCGGTTTTAATTGCAAAAGCGCACTGTCAAGGAAACGCAGATTCACAACAATCCGGTCTCTTGCAAGCTTCAATATTTCTTCTGCTAAACATTCTATTTTATCTTGTTTTTCTTTTTCCATACCAATCAAAAAAGGCCGGTAATAACCGGCCTACATAAATATACATAGAATAATCGGGATAAAGATTGCCGGCACATAATTCATCACTTTTAGTTTTGTAATTCCAAGCATATTGAGTGCAAGTCCGATAATAATGACACTTCCGACGCAGCTCATCTCATGAATTACGGTCTCTGTAAGAAGCGGTGCAACCCATTCTGCCAGGAGTGTAATGCTTCCTTGGTAAACAAACACAAACGCTGCCGAAAATAACACCCCAACTCCCAGACTGGAAGCAAAAATAATGGCTGCTACAAAGTCCAGCATCGATTTGTTCATCTGCACTGCATGGTCCAGACTCAGTCCGCTTTGCAGAGCTCCGACAATCGACATTGCTCCAACGCAAAAAAGTAAGCTTGAGGTAACAAATCCTTCTGCAATCGAAGTCTTTTGTCCCTCCTTTTTGCTGCCAAATTTCTTTTCTACAAAATCACCTAATTGTTTTATTTTATCCTCCAGATCAATTCCCTGTCCAATCAGTGTTCCTACAACCATTGAGATGATTAAAATCATAGAATTTTCACCGACAAGTGAACCACTGATTCCAAGAAACAACGTACAAAGGCCGAGACCCTTCATAACGGTATCGGCCATCGTATCTGACAATCCTTTTTTGAGCACGAGTCCAATACATGCACCGATGATAACAAGCACGGCATTAAAGACTGTACCAAACAAGGAAAAACTCTGCAAAAAAGCAAGCATTATTTCTTAATCAGCAATGATTTACCTGTCATCTCTTCAGGCTGTGTCATGCCCATCATCTCAATCATCGTCGGAACGATATCTGCAAGACATCCTCCCTCACGAAGTGTGTATGCCTCGTCATAGTTTACAAGGATAAACGGAACCTCATTGGTTGTGTGTGCTGTGAACGGTGCCCCTGTCTCCTCGTCAATGAGCTGCTCTGCATTACCATGGTCTGCTGTGATAAACATCTGACCATCCACACTCTTCAGTGCTTCAACGGCTCTGCCCACACATGCATCAACTGCTTCAACCGCTTTGACTGCTGCATCAATGACACCTGTGTGTCCAACCATATCCGGATTGGCAAAGTTAATGATGATGACATCATATTTGCCGCTTGTGATTGCATCGCAAAGCTTATCACAAACTTCCGGTGCACTCATCTCAGGTTTCAAGTCATATGTTGCAACATCTTTTGGAGAATTCACAAGGATACGGTCTTCGCCCTCGTTTGGCTCCTCTACGCCGCCGTTAAAGAAGAATGTCACATGTGCATATTTTTCTGTCTCAGCAATACGTGCCTGTTTCATATGATTTGCGGCAAGCCACTCACCAAATGTGTTTGTTACCGCAATTTTGTGGAATGCTACTTCCTTGTTTGGAATCGTTGGGTCATAATCAGAGAAACATACAAATGTGAGATCAAGTCTCTTTTCTCTGTTAAATCCTGTAAAGTCGTCATCACAGAACGCTCTTGTAATCTCTCTTGCACGGTCCGGACGGAAATTAATGAATACAACGCTGTCCCCATCCTGAATTGTTGCTACAGGTTTGCCATCTTTTATAACGACTGTTGGTTTCACAAATTCATCTGTCTCATCGATATCGTAGCTGGCCTGAATACCTGCTGTCGCACTCTCACATGTATTGCCCTCGCCTTTTGTAAGCGCAAGATATGCTTTTTCCACACGGTCAAAGTTGTTATCCCTGTCCATCGCATAGTAACGACCACAAACAGAAGCAACTTCACCTACGCCGATTTCGGCCATTTTCTCTTCCAGCTGCGCTACAAAATCTTTACCTGATGCAGGCGGTGTATCACGTCCATCTAAGAAGCAGTGCACATATACTTTGCTAAGGCCTTCTCTTTTGGCCATCTCAAGCAAACCATATAAATGTGTATTGTGGCTATGAACGCCTCCATCTGAAATCAAGCCAAATGCGTGAAGTGCAGAATTGTTTGCTTTGCAGTTCTCCATCGCTTTTTTGAGCGCCGGATTCTCAAAGAATGTGCCATCCTGAATTTCTTTTGTAATACGTGTCAGTTCCTGATAAACAATACGGCCGGCACCCATATTTAAGTGTCCTACTTCCGAGTTGCCCATCTGTCCGTCCGGAAGTCCTACTGCCATACCGGAAGCATTTCCTTTTACAAAAGGACACTCAGCCATCAGCTTGTCCATAACTGGTGTCTTTGCAATCGCAACTGCATTTCCTTCTGCTTTTGCATTTAATCCATAACCATCAAGAATCATTAATACGGTTGGTTTCTTACTCATCGCATAATCCCTTTCTTTTCGTATATTAAAAATTTCTATTTCGTTTCCGTCTAGCATTATAACACTTCCATACCTTTTTATGCAAGCACATGAAAAAAACAGCCTAAATGAAATGCATTTAGGCTGTTATTGTGCTATCTTATGGTGTTGTCGTTGGTGTCACACTTGGTGCTACAGTTGGTGCTGTAGTCGGTGCCTTAGTCGGTGCTACTGACGGAACGACAGTCGTATTCTTTGCGATTACGACATTATGAATTCTATTCTTGCTGACTTCAACTTTTTTCTTATTGATTGTTACTCTCGTTGGCGCCACATATACATAATATGTCGTCTTAAGCGGAATGTTTGCAATCGTATAGCTTGTAGTCGATTTGCTTAATTTCTTTAATAATTTGAATCCAGTATTTGGATTGGTGCTGTAATATACGCTATATCCTGTTGCGTTCTCAATCTTTTTCCATTTGAGCTGAACGCTGTTTGGAGATGTCTGGACTGCGCTCACACACGCTTCCGGCACGATTGCAACCGGTTTGGAGAACTCTCCGTAATTCTTCACCTTATCAATTGTTTTGTAAGCACGCACCTGCACATACGTCGCTCTGTTGAGAAGCTTACGCACCTTCGCAGTTCCGTTTCTCGAAGACTTACCTGCCACGTCAAAAGATGTAATCTTCTTGCCTTTGTAATTGGTAAATACAACCTCGTAGCCATCTGCATAAACGCTTCCTGATTTCCACCGTACTGTGATATCTCCTGTTGTTGTATTCCATACTGCAACAGTCGGACCTTTGATTGGTCCGCAAAGTGTATATACCTTTGAATTCTTAGATGCCGGACCACATGCATAAAAATTATTGGAAGATTTGAGGAATGGCTGAACCTCAACTGTATACTGTGTATTTGGCTTAATGTCTTTGATAATCAACGATGTCTTATCTGTCTTTCCGACAAACTTGGTCTCTGCAGTTCCCTTTGCCCAATAAATATTGTATCCCGAAGCATTACTCACAGCATCCCAGGAAACCTTAACTGCAGTAGAACTTGTTGCAACAAGCTTAATCTTGCCCGGTTTTTTAGGTGCTGTCACAACGCTGTACGGCTTGGAATACTCGCTCCATCCGCTTGCATTGTATGCACGTACTCTGACCTTATAATTCAGTGCACGTTCCAGTCCGTTGATAATGTGCTCAGGCTGATTCACAACCTGCTCTGCGCTCCAGGTCTTGCCCCCATCCTTTGAAATCGAAACACCATAGTTGGTTGCACCGTTAGATGCTTTCCACTTCACCTGGATTGCATTCTCGGTTCCAACTGTCTGCACAATACCGGTCGGTGTCGCACAAGTCGCTGCCTTAGCGTCAACTGTAGCAAACACGCATGCTACCGTGACAGCGGCTGCACATACCGTCATCTTAATCTTATGTAAGATACTCTTTTTACTCATATCAAATCCCCTTTCCCATTCGGGCATCCATGCCCCAAAAACCAATTCAA
Source organism: Lachnospiraceae bacterium (assembly GCA_021153185.1). Taxonomy (GTDB): domain Bacteria; phylum Bacillota; class Clostridia; order Lachnospirales; family Lachnospiraceae; genus SIG333. The sequence continues at coordinate 93 of JAGKTY010000049.1, read as the reverse complement.
TATCCCTTCGGAAAGCATGTCCGAACAACTATGTTTATTATAGTATTTCAAGCATGAAAATTCAATAGATATGTATATCAAATCAAACAAAAA
>JAGKTY010000048.1 GCA_021153185.1 Lachnospiraceae bacterium | reverse complement strand
ACTCAAACTATTATACATAGGGTATATTACTTTGTCAACAATATTTGATGAATTATTTCTTTCATTTCGGATTTAAAATATGATATAGTTAATTCAGATGCATTCATCAAATTTTCACTGCTTTATTTTTGCAGTATTTTATCATATGGGAGTTTCACATGAACCAAAAAATAAAACAATTCTTTGTACAAATCAAATTTACCGCGCCGCTTGCACTGATTTGCATGCTTGCGCACTATTTTATCGTGCGTGGGCGCGTTAGGGTTACGTTCAACTGGCCAAAGCCGCTTTGTGGCTACATGTTTTTTTTGATTGCACTCGCATTTCTATTCTGTTTTGGTTTGTACTTTTTGTTTTTTACATGTATAAAGTGCATTCTGCGAAGGAACCGGAAATTTCTTTCCTATTTTAAATATTTCTGCGTCTACGGGCTCGTTATGGGCATTTTATTTCTCATGACCTGGCCCGGCATTTTTAAAGGCGATGAATTTTATGTCATCAAAAGTGCACTTACACTCGATTTATCACCTGCACAAACCGGGCTGACAAGCTTTTTTTATATTGTATGCCTGATGGTTTTTCCTTCTATGGCAACCATCACCGCCCTGCAGCTTCTGATTATCTGCACGATTTTTGCCTACATTATGAAAAACATGTTTGATTGTTATCCGGGACGGAAAACCCGGCTTATGATGATACCTTTTTTACTGTTGCCGGTGCTTGACGCCAATCTGTTTACGTTGCGTGCGTCGCTCGTCGGCTGGCTCAGCCTGTTTGTATTTGCAAGCACGTTTTTTGCCTACAAAAAGGGCACACTTTCGTTATCTAACGCTGTCCTTTTGTCCGTTCTGACAGGGCTTGTCATTGCCTGGCGAAGCGAATTTGTCTATCTTCTTTTACTGCTTCCTCTGACCTTTGCCTTCTTAAAGCTGTGCAGCCCAAAGAGAGCCGTTTGTATGATGCTTGTGATTGCACTCAGCTTTACGATATGTAATGTGCCAAACAAAATCGCACTGAACGGAAGTAACAAATACCCGATTTCGCTCGTCTTAAATCCCGTTGCCAACCTCTTCCGCCATGTAGAGGAGCTAAAGGGACCTGATGTTTATGACGATGTACAGACAATCAATGAGCTTGTAGATGCCGCAAAACTTCGCCAGAATGCCAGCGTGCGCAACATTAGTCAGTATTGGCTCATTCCGGATGTGCTGCCAAAGGAGCAATTAAACCGCTTTATGAAGGCGTCACTTCGTCTGATCATATACAATCCGGGATTGTTTCTTTATTACCGCACCCTAACTTATTTGCACACAAATGGTTTTTATAAAAACGAAACAAATCATCCCGGCGGAGAAAGCATCTCGGCAATCCGCTCGCTCGTTTATTATGATATTGATTTCAAAAATCTGTTTGTCCTAAGCAGCCCGCCGCTTGGCCTGACGCTTCGCGAAAAAGTCATCAGCTTTTTGGGATGCCGTGACTATACCAAGGAACAGGTTACGACAAACCGGTTGCTTCCGGTTTTTTATAATACCCTGCCAACACTGGTTTTTTGTTTGCTCGGGCTTATTTTGAGTATCTTCCAAAAGCGAAAAGACCTGTTTTGTCTGCAGGCCTTAACACTATTACAGGTACCGCTTATTTTCCTGACAGCACCCGCGATGTTCTTTATGTATTATTTCTGTTTTTATCTTTGCGGCTATTTCGTCAGCTTCTTACAGCTTGTCGATTTTTTGGAAAACAAACGCCCAAAAGAAACTTTGTAACTTAGAAACAAACAGAGACGAGATTCGCAAAGCGTATCTCGTCTCTGTTTTATGCTGTATGAATTATCCAAGCTGTGCCTGAACAGCTGTGAGTGCCACAACACCCACGATATCCTCCCAGGAACATCCTCTGGAAAGGTCGTTGACCGGCTGCGCAATTCCCTGCAGCATCGGACCGTACGCTTCTGCCTTGGCAAGTCTCTGTACAAGCTTATATGCGATATTGCCACAGTCAAGGTTCGGGAACACCAAAATATTGGCTTTTCCGGCCACTTCGCTGCCCGGTGCTTTTGATTTGGCAATATGCGGAACAATCGCTGCATCCGACTGCAATTCTCCATCGATGCAAAGACTTGGATACTGCTCCTTACAAATCCTTGTGGCCTCCACAACCTTGTCGACAAGCGGATGTTTGGCACTGCCCATTGTAGAATGGGAAAGCATCGCAACAATCGGTTTGGCACCAACAAGTGCTTTAAAGCTTTTTGCGGAGCTCTCGGCAATCGCAGCAAGCTCTTCTGCCGTCGGGTCCTGGTTCAGTCCGCAATCCGCAAACAGGAATGTACCGTTCTCACCATATTCGCAATTTGGAACGTCCATAATAAAGAAGCCTGATACAAGCTTCACACCAGGAGCCGTCTTCAAAATTTGAAGCGCCGGTCTGAGTGTATCGGCTGTCGCATGACACGCACCTGCCACCATTCCGTCAGCATCCTTTGCCTTGACCATAATGACACCAAATGTCAGGTAATCGTTCTTCAGAATTTCCGTCGCTTTTTCAACCGTCATTCCTTTGGATTTACGTGTCTCATATAACAAATTGACATACTCATCAAATTTATCACATTTTTCCGGATTGACTACCGTCACACCATCAAGCTCAACCTCAAGCCATCTGGCACCATCCATGATTTTCTCTTCATCACCAACCATAATGATGTTAGCAATGCCTTCCTCAATAATATGACTTGCAGCAATCAGCGTCCTTTTATCATTTGTTTCCGGAAGTACAATTGTCTTTTTGTCTGATCTAGCTTTCTCTTTAATTGTATCGATATACGACATGGTTGATACCCCTTTCTACAGTTTTATGCGTTTCTTCAAATATGTAATCATTTATCTCCTGCTCAAAACAATTACACTATGTAAAGTATAAAACAATCACTTTTTTCTTACAATATTTTTCAGGAAAAAAACATATAAAAATATAGCAATTTCTGATATCATGTAACTATTCAGAGCCATGTAAATTTCTAAAATGGACATCATGCTTGCATGAATGGACATTTTTAGAAATTTATATGGCGAAGTAACCACATGAGCAAAAGGAAAGCATCGTAGATGCGATTTTGCGAATGGGGTTCTGAATAGTTACAAATCATTTTTGAAATCTATTTGGCAAGAATCCACATGAGCAAAAAGAAAGCATCGTAGATGCGGTTTTGCGAATGGGGTGCTGAATAGTTACAAATCACTTTTGAAATCTATTTGGCAAGAATCCACATGAGCAAAAAGAAAGCATCGTAGATGCGATTTTGCGAATGGGGTGCTGAATAGTTAAGGAGAACAACATGATTACAACCGCAATTATTGCAGAATTCAACCCTTTTCATAATGGACACGCTTATTTATTTGAACGTGCAAAAGCACTCACAAACGCCGACAGACTGGTTGTAGTGATGAGCGGTGATTTTGTGCAGCGCGGAGAACCTGCCATCATGGACAAGCATTTACGTGCCCGGATTGCACTTGACTGCGGCGCAGATCTTGTTTTGGAGCTGCCTGTCTGTTATGCCACGGCAAGCGCAGAATACTTTGCATATGGTGCTGTGACGCTCCTTGACAGGCTTGGAACCATCGATTATTTATGCTTTGGCTCCGAAACCGGTGATTTGACAATGCTCTCTGAGGTTGCCGATATTCTTTGTGAAGAGCCGGCTTTATATCAGGAAGAATTAAACAGACAACTGAAATGCGGAAACGCTTTTCCTGTTGCCAGAAAGCTGGCACTCGCTACTTATTTGAAACAAACTACTTCGCCTGATAATACTGCTTTTGCTAACGATGATATGTCTTTCCTAGATACCCCAAACAACATTCTTGCACTGGAATATCTCAAGGCACTTAAAAAGCAACATAGCAGCATCAAACCGGTTACAGTAAAGCGCACAGATAGCGGCTATCACAGCAACACTTTGACCAAAGAAACCGGTTTTGCCTCTGCAAGCGCACTGCGCGCGCTGTTTTCTGAGCATGCTTCCGCTTCCAATCTTTGGCCCCAGATTGCCGCATTTGTTCCAAAGACCGCTCTGCCAATTCTGACAGAGGCTTTTTACCATGCCTACCCGGTTTTGCCTGCTGACTTTGATCAGATGCTGCAATACAAATTGATGATGGAGGATGATTTCACAATCTATCTTGACGTCACCGGGGATTTTCATGACAAATTGATGAAATACAGAACACAATTCCAATCCTCGGCACAATTCATTCATTTGCTCAAATCTAAGGACTTGACCTTTACGCGGATCAGTCGGATGCTCAGTCATATTCTTTTGGGTATTACCAAGGCTGAAATGGATGCGTTCATTAACGGAGACGTTACCTATTACGCAACCATGCTTGCCCTTAGCAAATCGGCAAGCGACTTAACGGGTGCCATAAAAGCAAATAGTAAGCTTCCGCTTATTTCCAGCGCTTCCAAGGCAGAACGCATTCTGACAAAAAACGCCCTGAAACAATTCCAAAAGGATTTGCAGACCGCACATCTATATGAGAGCGTTGTGGCACGCAAATTCGGACAAGAAATGCAATCCGAGTATACGAGGATGCTGATCTCCCAATAATACGATAAATCAAAAAATCCTATCTACATGCCATTCATGCAGATAGGATTTTATTTTTTAATTGAATATAACGATTCACCAAACCACCGGCAAAATCGTTTGCATTAATTTTTGAAGCTGTGAATCGGTGCCGGAATGCGACCCCCACGATTCACAAATGCATCACAGCTATACGGATTGACCGGCATAATCGGTGCATAACCGAGAAGTCCACCAAATTCAACCTTCTCTCCGACACCCTTTCCAATCACAGGAATGATACGGACAGCCGTTGTTTTCTGGTTAATCATACCGATTGCAAGTTCATCTGCAATGATACCGGAAATCGTTGTCGCCTTTGTATCGCCCGGAATTGCAATCATATCAAGTCCAACGCTGCATACACAAGTCATTGCTTCGAGCTTCTCAAGTGTCAGTGCACCTGCAACAACAGCATCAATCATACCCTGGTCTTCACTGACCGGAATAAACGCACCGCTTAAACCGCCAACGTAAGAAGATGCCATAACACCGCCCTTTTTCACCTGGTCATTGAGAAGTGCAAGTGCCGCTGTCGTACCCGGTGCTCCGGCGTACTCCAAACCAATCTCACAAAGGATATCTGCAACGCTGTCGCCGATTGCCGGCGTCGGTGCAAGCGACAAATCAACAATACCAAACGGAATATTCAAAAGCTTTGATGCCTCTTTGGCTACAAGCTGTCCGACACGCGTTACTTTAAATGCTGTCTTTTTGATGGTCTCACAAAGCACCTCAAAGTTCTCTCCGCGCACCTTTTCAAGCGCATTGCGGACAACGCCCGGTCCCGATACGCCGACATTGATAATCGCATCTGCCTCGGTCACTCCGTGGAATGCGCCCGCCATAAATGGGTTGTCATCCGGCGCATTACAAAATACAACGAGCTTTGCACAGCCAAGGGAATCGTTTTCCTTTGTGTACTCTGCTGTTTCCTTTACAATTTCGCCCATCAGCTTCACGGCATCCATGTTGATACCGGTCTTTGTTGAACCAAGATTGACGGAACTGCAGACAAGCTCTGTTGTAGAAAGCGCAAGCGGAATGGAACGGATCAGAAGTTCATCCGCCGTTGTCATTCCTTTGGATACAAGCGCACTGTATCCGCCAATAAAGTTAATTCCGACTGTATGTGCTGCCTCATCAAGCGTCTTTGCAATTGATGCAAAATCCTCAGGTGTCTTACAGCATGCACCACCAACAAGCGCAATCGGTGTCACACTGACACGTTTATTCACAACCGGAATGCCGAATTCCTTCTCTATATATTCACCGGTTGAAACAAGATCCTTTGCAACTGTCGTAATTTTGTCATAGATTTTCTTTTTGCATGACGCAAGATCCGAATCAATACAATCAAGTAAGCTGATACCGATTGTAATCGTGCGGACATCCAGACAGTCTTCTTCAATCATTCGGTTTGTTTCATTTACTTCATAAAAATTAATCATTTGATTTCTCCCATCACTCTGCCTTTGTTAGATTCTATGCATTTTATCAAAAATATCTTCTCTCTGACATTTGATAATTACACCAATCTCCTCACCAAGTGCCTCGAGTTCATCACAGAGTTCACCAAATGCAACCGTTGCGTCATTGGTATCTACAACCATCATCATATTGAAAAAATCCTGAACAATTGTCTGTGAAATATCAAGAATATTGATTTTGTGATCTGCAAGATATGTACAAACCTTTGCAATAATTCCCACTGTATCTTTTCCTACTACTGTAATAATCGTCTTTTTCATACGTTTCCTCACTTTCTGACTCTTGTAACATTAAGGCGCACTGTATCTGCGCTGAATCGTTACAACTTTTATTATATTAAACGTATTTGTCATGAAATGCAACAAATTTGACAAAAACTATAGTTTTATCACCGGTGAAGGTTCACTTCGTTTGGCGACACGGATATCAAAATCTCCCGCTTTATAGGGATTATCTGACGCATCAATTTCCAATCTGACCGATTCGTATGCAAGCTCAGGCAGATTGTTTTCATTGCTCAAATGCCCCAGCAGCACTCCTTTTAAATCATCATGCATAACCTTAGACAGCAGCCTTCCACAGGCTTCGTTGGACAAATGTCCCCTGTTTCCCAAAATGCGCTGTTTCAAGTAATACGGATACGGCCCGACCTGAAGCATATTGATATCGTGATTGGATTCCAGCAATAACGCCTCAACCCCCTGCAATGATTCCACAATTTCGTCTGTGTAATATCCAAGGTCTGTCATGACCGCCATACTATGACTTGCATCTGACACGCGGTATGCTGTCGGCTCCGCCGCATCGTGGCTTACCCTGATTGGATTGATTGTCAGACTTCCGACCGTCACATTTTCCTTATCGTGAATAATCTGATACAAATCCCGGTCAACCATTCCGACCGATTTGCAGCACACAATTCCGTGCACGGTTCCTGCTGTTGCATAAATCGGAACATTCCATTTTCTTGAAAAAACACCAAGCCCTCCAATATGATCAATGTGTTCATGCGTTACAAATACCGCATCCATATCCTTACCTGACAAGCCAATCGAATTGAGTCCTGCTTCGATGCGTTTGCCGCTAATGCCAGTATCAATTAAAATATGTGTATCATCATTTCCAATGTAAATACAGTTTCCGCTGCTTCCACTGGCAATGCTTAATAATCTCATGTTAATCCTTCCAGAAAATCTCCAGCACATCCCCATCCTGTAACGGTTCTATGTACTGCGCTTTTCTATGATTTAATCTTGTCTCTACCGATTTTCCCTGCGGTTTACTCAGGTCAAAATCGATTTGGTCGAACACGTCAACAAATACATAATCCGGTTTGCCGGAAAGCACAATCGGTTTGCCGTTTACAACAACCGTGATAGATGTCAATGCCTGTTCATTGGAATTTGCAGCTTCCTGTTTTGAAGTATTCTCATCATTTGCAGCTTCCGCTGTTTCTGCTGACAATTCTTCCGGTTCTTCTAAAAAAGCATCCTCATCGGCGTCGGTTAACTGTAATGTATCAAGTGTCCAAATCACCGAAAACTGTTCATACACTTTGGTTTCAAGCGTCGCGCGCTTATTGTTGACATAGAGATTCATGTTTGGATCAAGTATCACATCCATAAACTCTGCTATCTGTTTCACCGTATAATAATCCAGCAGACGGATGTCGTCATTTTGTTTGATTTCATAATATTCAGACTGAAGTGCACCGTTAACCGTTGCAAACTTTGGCAGTGTCACAGGAACATCATTGACATTGATAATCACGCTGCTGCGATACTCAGGCAGTGCTCCAATCGTAAGAGTTGCCTCCTCTCCGGCCGTCGAATTTTCGACTGTAATGACATCATTGGCATGAATCGGCGTATGGATATCCGCCGGTAAGCCATTGACAAAAATCACAGCAGATTCTCCGCGTTTTCCGCGTACGGCCCTTGCAACCCCATTGAATCTGAAATTCAGACTGTTTCCGCATTTTGGGAACAAATCTTCATTTGAAAAATCAGCCTGCATTGCGGCATCAATAACCGCAAGCTTGCTATTGTCATACAATTTGATTCTCTGGTTATTAAAACTGACAAATATAAAATTATTACTCTGCTCATAGTAATTGAGGCAAATACCAATCGGTGTCACAAGGAGCGAGGTTTTCTCGATATCATCCTGCATAAAGTCAATATTGGCCATCACCTCTTCGCCACGGACGGCACAACGCTCCGGCGCGATTCCCATATAGCTTGCAACTTTTGCCGTATAGCCTTCCACACGGCCGCCACCGCCTACGACAAACACAGCACTCACCGGCTTTCCGCCGTTTAATTCAACGATTTTTTCTGCAGCCATTTTGGCCATTGCATCCAATGAATTCTCAACAGTTGAAAGCACTTCTTCCTTTTGAATGGTCTGTGACAGTCCCATAATATCTTCATAAGATACCTGGTCAGACAAAGAAATGCCGCGTTTAATATGCTCCGCAGTCTCAAAATCAACCAAGCAATGTCTGGCGATATCCTCTGTCAGACAATCGCCCGCAATCGGGAGCATGCCATATGCCACAATGCTGCCATCCTTCGTAATGGAAATATCGCTTGTTCCGGCTCCCACATCAATTAACGCAATATTGAGCATGCGGAATTTATCCGGAATTGCCAGCTCGATTGCGGCAATTGGCTCAAGTGTGAGATTCGCCACCTCTAATCCTGCCAGATTCACCGCTTTATATAATCCGTCCACCACATCATCCGGAAGGAATGTTACAATCACATCTTCTCCAATCGATTTTGCCTTGTGGTTTTCGAGATTTTGCATCTGGTAGCCATTCATGAAATAACGCATTACCGAATAGCCTACACAATAAAAATGAATGTTTGAGTCATTTTCTTTGGTCAGCTCTTCATAGGCACATTCCACACCTTTTGAATCAAGGGCATAGATATCCTCTCTGGAAATCTCCGCTTCTGCTTCAAATTCCTGTTCGACATGTACCGTAACCGTACGAAGGACACGACCAGCCGCAGCGATACAAACTTCCTTTAATTGTCTGCCCGTAACGCGTTCAAGTTCATCCGTTACCGCACGGATGGTATCTCCGACTGCGGCAATATCATGAATCTGACCGTCAATCATCGCTCTCGTTTCGTGCTCTTTTGCATATTGTGCAACAACAGTAAACCGGTTTTTCACCTTATAACCGACTGTACCGACGATACTTCTCGTTCCAATATCGAGTCCATATACATAACTTCCCTGGTATTTTGATTGCTCCACTGTTATGCCTCCAACTTCTCTTTTATCTGCCTGTATGTATCTTCAATCGCTCCACTATTGTCAATGACAACCTTGCAATGCGCCCTGAATACGTCATCCGGCAGCTGTTTTGCCATAATGGCATCTATCTTGTCCTGTGAATATCCTCTGGACTGTTTTAACCTTTGGCACCTGATTGGTTCATCGGCGTAAACATACCAAAGCTCATCACATATTTCATCGTAATGCTCTTCGATGAGCAATGCCGCTTCCACAAACAAATAGTCGTATTGCCCTGCCTGTTTGCAGGACGCAATCTTCTCCAAAATATAAGTTCTGACAGCCGGGTGAATGATTTCATTCGTTTTTTGTAAAAGCTCCCTGCTCCCAAAAATCCTCGTAGCCATCTTTGCTTTATCAATGGTTCCGTCCGCCAAAAGCACATCGTTTCCAAGCAATGCAACAATGGCCTCATAGCATGGCTGCCCCGGCATTTTGACTTCATTGGCAATGTTATCCGCCATCAATATCACTGCATTATAATTTGCCTGAATAAACTGTAACACTTCTGATTTGCCGGCGCCAACACCACCTGTAATTCCTATGATTCTCACTTTGCCTCGTACCAATCCTTACCTGTGTGTAAATCAATCGCCAGTTCAACTGCCAATTGTGCTGCATGCATCATGGCATCCGTCAGAATCTGCTTCGCAATTGCCGCTTCCTCCTCATGCACTTCCAATACAAGCTCATCATGTACCTGCAGAATAAGCCGCGATCTCAGGTTTTTTTCTTTCAAGGCCTGATATACGCGCACCATCGCAATCTTCATAATGTCTGCCGCAGTTCCCTGAATCGGTGCATTCATCGCAGCGCGCTCACCAAAGGAGCGTTGCATAAAATTAGATGATGCTAACTCCGGAATTGGTCTGCGCCTGCCGAACATCGTTGTTGTATATCCATTTTGTTTGGCATCTGCAACCGTTTGGTCTAAGAACAGTTTAATGCCCGGATATGTCTCAAAATAATGGTTGATATATTCCTGTGCTTCCGACTTGGAAATATCCAGATCCTGACTGAGTCCAAACGAACTGATTCCATAAACCACGCCGAAGTTTACCGCCTTGGCATTGCGTCTCATAAGCGGCGTCACCTCTTCAATCGGAACATGGAATACCTTGGAAGCTGTGATACTATGAATATCCCTTCCTGACCGGTAATCTGCAATCAGACCTTCATCTCCTGACATATGCGCAAGGATACGCAGTTCAATCTGCGAGTAATCCGCATCCATAAACACATAGCCTTCTTTTGGAACAAAGACCTTCCGGATCATTCTTCCCAGCTCCATGCGCATTGGGATGTTTTGCAGGTTTGGTTCTGTCGAAGACAGACGCCCTGTCGCTGTAATCATCTGGTTGTAGGACGTGTGAATTTTGCCATCTTCCTTAATGCAATCATAAAGACCTTCCGCATAAGTAGATTTCAGCTTCGCAAGTCCCCGATACTCCAAAATATCTTTTACGACCGGATAATCTACCGCAAGCTTTTCAAGCACATCCGCCGCTGTAGAATAACCTGTCTTCGTTTTCTTGATAGGCGGCAGGTTCAATTTTTCAAACAGCAGCTCACCAAGCTGCTTTGTAGAATTAATGTTAAAAGCAGAGGAAGCAACGCAAGAAAAACTTGTCAATGGTAATTATATAATTTCTAGAACTTGTAAAGATAATATTTGGGAAGAAATTTATGAGCAGGACAATTTGAATTGGCAAGACGAAGAGGAAAGACTTGTTGA
>JAGKTY010000047.1 GCA_021153185.1 Lachnospiraceae bacterium | reverse complement strand
AATTAAGGCGACCCTTTGTCGCATACCGCCCGAAAGTCTATCGGGATAAGATTTTATAAAACCGTTTAACCCGTACTTATTTAGTAGGTCAATAGATTTTTGCTTATTTTCTAAGGTGTCTATTTTTTTAATTTCTAACGGCAAAAAAACGTTTTGTTCAATCGTACGCCAAGGAAAAAGTTGGTCTTTTTGTAACATATAACCTACGTTTTCAAGTTTTTCAACTTGCGTTCCTTTAAAAAATATTTTTCCATTATATTGTAATGCGTTAAAGTGTTAATGTCAAACAATCACTTTACAGATTTTGCAAAAAATGATTGTAATTTATCAGATAATTTAGTAAAATATACCTATGAATTTTGCAAAAACGTTTTCAAATTCATAATTATACACAAAATTGGGAGGATTGCATATGAACGTTTACACAACTGACAAGATTCGTAATGTGGTATTGCTCGGCCACGGTGGATGTGGAAAGACATCTTTGGTGGAAGCGATGGCATATTTGGGTGGACTTACTTCCAGACTTGGAAAGGTCGATGACGGTAATTCGATTTCTGACTTTGGAAAAGAAGAACAAAAGCGTAAGTTTTCGATTTCGACATCGATTGTTCCGATTGAATGGGAAGATTGTAAGATTAATGTTCTGGATACTCCCGGTTATTTTGATTTCGTAGGTGAGGTTGAGGAGGCTGTCAGTGCTGCCGATGCAGCGATTATCGTTGTTTCCGGCAAAGCCGGCGTGGAAGTCGGCACCATCCGTGCCTGGGAGCTATGTGAGAAATATAAGCTGCCGCGTATGATTTACGTATCTGAGATGGATATCGACAAAGCGAGCTTCAGACAGGTCGTAGAAGATATGACACAGATGTATGGCAAACGCATCGCACCATTCCATCTGCCAATCCGTGAGAATGAGAAGTTTGTCGGTTATGTCAATGTCATCAGCCAGACCGGAAACCGCTGGCAGGGCAAGGATGTTGTGACGTGTGATATTCCGGAATACAACAAACCAAACCTTGAGATTTGCCGTGAGACACTCATGGAAGCGGTAGCAGAGACAAGTGAAGATATGATGGAGCGCTATTTTGCGGGCGAGACATTTTCCGAGATGGAGATACGTGCGGCACTTCGTTCCAATATTTTAGATGGCAGCATTGTTCCGATTACGATGGGCTCCAACCTGTTATGTCAGGGTGTATTTACATTGCTTGATGATATTGTCAAATATATGCCGAGTCCGGAAAACAAAGAGATTGTAGGTATCAGCCTCAAAAACAACGAGATTTTTGAAGCAAATTACGATTTCTCCAAAGCGAAATCAGCCTTTATTTTCAAGAGCATCGTTGATCCGTTTATCGGTAAGTATTCCCTGATAAAGGTCGCTTCCGGTGTCTTCAAGAAAGACGATATGGTTTATAACGTTGACAAGGATATTGAGGAGAAGGTCAGCAAGTTATACGTGCTGCAGGGCAACAAACCGATTGAGGTACCGGAGCTTCATGCAGGTGATATCGGTGCAATTGCCAAGCTGACGGCCGCACGTACCGGCAACAGCCTTTGCAGCAAAGCCAATGTGATACGCTATGGCAAGGCAGAGATTTCTGTGCCATATACATATATGCGTTACAAAGTGCCAAATAAAGCTGATATTGATAAAGCAGCACAGGCACTGCAGAAGATGACACACGAGGATTTGACATTAAAAACAGTCAATGATTCCGAAAACGGCCAGATGCTTCTTTACGGAATGGGAGATCAGCATCTCGAGGTTGTTGTGAGCAGACTCCTCAATGAATACAAGGTACAGATTGAACTGAGCAAACCGAAGGTTGCGTTCCGTGAGACGATCCGCAAGAAATCGGATGTGGAAGCCAAATACAAAAAACAGTCAGGCGGTCACGGACAGTACGGACACGTTAAGATGCGTTTTGAGCCATCGGGCGATCTCGAGACACCATATGTATTTGAGCAGGAAGTTGTAGGCGGTGCTGTACCAAAGAATTACTTCCCGGCAGTGGAAAAAGGCATGCAGGAAGCAGTCCTTAAGGGACCTCTTGCGGCATATCCGGTTGTCGGCGTCAAGGGAATCTTGTATGACGGTTCATACCATCCTGTTGATTCGTCTGAGATGGCATTTAAGAAAGCAACGATGCAGGCATTTAAGGATGGATTTATGAAAGCAACACCTGTTCTTCTCGAGCCGATTGCAAGTCTCAAGGTGACGGTACCTGACAAATACAGCGGTGATGTAATGGGCGATTTGAACAAACGCCGCGGACGTGTGCTTGGCATGAATCCGACAACAGATGGAAAGACGGTTGTAGAAGCTGAGATTCCGATGATGAGCCTGCACGGATATTGCACAGTGCTTCGCTCGATGACGGGCGGAAGCGGCGATTACGCGTATGCGTTTGTCCGGTATGAACAGGCGCCGACTGACATTCAGGAGGCAGAGGTAAAAGCCAGAGCCAATAAGGTTTTGGAAAGCCAGGATGATTAATTTTTTGTTCACAAGTACATAAAATTATGATATGATGTAACAGGCTACGTATGTGGCCTGTTACTTTTGCTTTTCGAGGGGGATTTGCAGTTATGGAAAAAACAGCATTATATAGGATAGTTGAGGACAATAGCCAGAACGATTTGGACGCCGTGTTGTTATCGAGCGGTACAGAAATCAAATCTTATGTCGAGATCGAAGGAAACCGTACAACACATGTCAAATTGTACTTGTCTCGTATTGAGCATGAATATGTGACAATAAGACTTTGCAAAGAAATCAGCTTTTCATATAGTGGTCAGGACACCAAGGGAGAAGAGTCATATATTGATTATAATCTTGGATATGACAGCATCATCGGTTTGTCATACAGTGCAAATCTGGAAAGCAATGAAGAACCGGAAGAAACAGAAGAATAAGAATTCTAATACATACAAGAAAGAGGGTAAAAAGATGTCAGCACCTTACAATCATTCAGAAGTAGAACACAAATGGCAGAAAATCTGGGATGACAACAAAGCATTTGCCGCAACAAACGACTATTCAAAACCGAAATATTATGCACTGGTTGAGTTCCCGTATCCATCAGGACAGGGACTTCACGTAGGTCATCCAAGACCATACACAGCGCTTGATATTGTGGCACGTAAGCGCAGAATGCAGGGATACAATGTTCTTTATCCGATGGGATGGGATGCGTTTGGTCTACCGACAGAAAACTATGCAATTAAGAACAAAATTCATCCGCGTGTCGTAACCGAAAACAACGTAAAACGGTTTAAAGAGCAGTTACATGCCCTTGGATATTCATTTGACTGGGAACGCGAGGTAAATACGACAGATCCGAACTATTACAAATGGACACAGTGGATTTTCCTCAAATTATTCAATGCAGGTCTTGCGTACAAGAAAGAAATGCCAATCAACTGGTGTACATCCTGCAAAGTCGGTCTTGCCAATGAGGAAGTCGTAAATGGTGTTTGTGAGCGATGCGGCAGCGAAGTAGTCCGCAAGATTAAGTCAGAGTGGATGCTCAAGATTACAGAGTATGCCGACAAGCTCATCGAGGGACTTGAGGACGTTGATTACATTGAGCGTGTCAAAGTTTCCCAGAAAAACTGGATTGGCCGTTCCGAGGGTGCGGAAGTAGACTTTAAGCTTTCCGGAAAAGAAGAGTCGCTCCGTGTTTATACAACGAGACCGGATACACTGTTTGGTGCTACCTATATGGTTATTTCACCGGAGCATCCATACATTGACCAGTTTAAGGATGAACTGAAAAACTATGATGAAATCATGGCATATCGCGAGATGGCGTCTAAGAAATCCGATTTTGAGCGTACAGAGCTTGCAAAAGACAAAACAGGTGTCCTTCTTGATGGTATTACAGCAATTAACCCTGTTAACGGCAAGGAGATTCCGATTTGGATTTCCGATTATGTACTCATGTCTTATGGTACGGGTGCAATTATGGCCGTTCCTGCGCATGACGACAGAGACTGGGAGTTTGCAAAGAAGTTTAACCTTCCAATGATTCAGGTTGTAGCCAAAGAGGGCGAAGAGGTTGACATCAACGAGGCAGCATTTACGGATGTGGCAACAGGTGTGATGATCAATTCAGACTTCTTAACAGGTCTTGATGTGACAAGTGCCAAAGAAAAAATCAAAGATTTCTTAGAAGAGAAGAAGATTGGTAACCGTAAAGTAAACTTCAAGCTGCGTGACTGGGTATTCAGCCGTCAGCGTTACTGGGGTGAGCCGATTCCGATCGTAGAATGTGAGAAATGCGGCTTTGTCGCACTGCCGGAGAGTGAGCTTCCGCTTGAACTTCCGGAGGTTGACAGCTATATGCCAACAGATAACGGTGAATCACCACTTGCTGCCATGACAGATTGGGTTAATACAACTTGTCCGTGCTGTGGAGGTCCTGCAAAACGCGAGACAGACACGATGCCGCAGTGGGCCGGTTCAAGCTGGTATTTCCTGCGTTATACAGATCCGGATAACAAAGATGCGCTTGCAAGCAAAGAGGCACTGGAATACTGGATGCCGGTTGACTGGTACAACGGTGGTATGGAGCATACAACACTCCATTTGCTTTACAGCCGATTCTGGCATAAATTCTTATATGATGAGAAGGTTGTTCCATGTCCGGAACCATATCAGAAACGTACATCACATGGTATGATTCTCGGCGAGAACGGTGAGAAGATGTCAAAGAGCCGTGGAAATGTCGTGAACCCGGACGATATCGTTCGTGAGTACGGTGCGGATACACTGCGTACCTACGAGATGTTCATCGGTGCATTTGATTTATCTGCTTCCTGGTCGGAAAACGGTGTAAAAGGATGCCGCAGATTCCTTGACCGTGTATGGAAATTACAGGATATTTTGGTAGATGGGGATGGATATTCTTCAGACCTTGAGACACTGATGCATCAGACAATCAAAAAAGTAAGCGCTGATTTTGAGAGTCTGAAATACAATACAGCGATCGCAGCAATGATGAGCCTGATTAACGAGTTCTACAAAAAGGGCAGCGTGACAAGAGGAGAGTTCGGTACACTGCTGACGCTTCTGAATCCTGTTGCGCCGCATATCACAGAGGAGCTTTGGGCGGTAAACGGCTATAGCGGATACATTTATGAAAGCACATGGCCGGCGTATGATGAGGCAAAGACGGTAGAAGATACGGTTGATATTGCTGTTCAGCTAAACGGAAAGACAAAGACTGTGCTTAAGCTTGCAAAAGACATCTCAAAAGACGATGCGCTTGCAGCGGGTAAGGCAGCACTGGAGGGCAAGATTTCCGGAACTATCATCAAAGAGATTTATGTGCCGGGACGTATCATCAATATTGTTGCAAAATAAGTGAAATAAATGGGGGACTCCTTTATGGAGTCCCTTGCTTTGTTTTATTGCGGTTTCGGAAAATCTTCAGCATCTGGTCCATTTTGGCAAGCTCTTCGCCGGAACTGTACTCTTTAATCACAGTAATCATCAGATTTGCTTCTTCTTCCGAAAAAGAGATATTCTGCTTCTTGGCTTTGGTTGCGAGTGCCAGAAGGAACGGCAGTCGTTTCTCCTCCTCTAAATTATGAAGTTCAAATACAAGTTTTTCCATAAATTGTAATTTACTATGTTCGATTTGTGATAATCGCTCGTCTTCAATCCATTTCATGATTCATTTCCTCATTAAACATTTCGAATATTTGTTGCTGTGATGGACTTAAAAAAGATTTTAACAGATCCATGGAATTGTTTGCTTCTTCATCCATTTGGGATAGCATCGCAAATAGCGGCTTCATTTGCTCAAAGGAATCGAGCGCATCCTTCATCGAAAGGAGCTGTTTGACGATGCCGGCCTCTTTTTCTGTGCAAAAGGGAAGAATTTTTTGCAAAAAATCTGAAAGGGCAGACAGATCAGGCATAGAAGTGTGTGCCTTGGATGCAAACGCGGAATCGTGTGAAGCCGGATGTGCGCTTGATTTGATATGTAATGCAAGCTGCATCGTATAATTTAATTCCAGATATTTGATAATCACTGCAACGAAAGGCTGATTTTCAGCAGAAATCAGCCCCAGCATTGCTTTTAATATCTGAATATGATTGGTTGTATAAAGCGTATCAAATGCAATAATAAAATCAAAATCGTTGTCCATACATTTCCTTTAAAGGGTGGCAAATGCCACCCTCATATGCTGATTAGAAGATTGAATTTCCTGATCCGCAGCAGCTAAGAAGTAAGAGGATAATGATGATTGATTCACATCCACATCCGTCGCCGAAATTAAAACCGCATGAATTACCGCAGCCGCCTTTGTTATTGCCGCAGAATGCAAGTAAGATGATAATCCAAAGAATGCTGCAACAACAGTCATTTCCACCACGTTCGCATCCGCAGTTGCTTGCTGTAATCTCACTCATAATATATTGCCTCCAATTGTTTTTTATGCTATATCCTATGAATGGCTTAGGAAGGCGTTACAAAAAACTTTATTGTTTGCAATATGCGTTAAAATATTGTAAAATAAAATAGATTATGGGTACAAATGAAATTGAATTAATCGGTCAATTGAAAAAACAATATGATTTGTCGACGGATGAGGGCATTTTGAGCCTGTATCAATACCTGCAAACTGCGGATATCCAGTTCACATCAAGGGAAGGCATGGCATTTGATGACGAAGTGTATGAACGTGCCATGGACGCCAAAAAACGTGGCAGCCAAGTTGGTAATGCAAAGACAGATGCCAAGATGATCCGGGCGGTCAAAAAGGAAAAACAGCCGAAACAGGCTAAAAAAAAGGTCGTTGTGTACACCAAAGGGGAGTACCGGGCGAGAAAGCTCATGATTCTGGCGTTATCTGTTGTGATGTGTATCTGTTTCGGTTATTTTGCCGTGTATTGTTACGGTGCATACCAAAAATCGCTTGAGACAGCCAGCTTAAACCGCCTCAAGAATAACGATAAAATCAATGATATGTACGGCGAAACCAAGGTCGAAGAGCTTGATGAGCAGGGGCAGACGGTTGTGTATACTGTACTTGACCAATATAAAAGTTTATATAATTCGAACAAAAACCTTATCGGATGGCTCAAAATTGACGATACAATAATAGATTATCCTGTCATGCAGACAGAGGATAATGAATTTTACCTAAATCACAATACAGAGCAGCAGCCGGATAAAAACGGAACACTGTTTATGGATGCTGCCTGCAGCATTACCAAACCGAGCACCAATTATATCATTTACGGACACAATATGCGTTCCGGCAGGATGTTTGGTTCGCTTAGTAAATATAAGGATGCAAGCTTTTGTGAAAGCCATCCGGTGATTCAGTTTGATACAATTTATGAGTCTGCAAGGTATCAGGTCATGTATGCATTTGAATCGCGCATCTACAACGAAGACGAAGTGGTATTCAAATACTACCAGTTTATTGATGCAGCAAGCGCCAAGGAATTTGATTCCTACATGGATGAAATGAAACAGCTTTCATTATACGACACAGGTGTTACGGCAAGCTTTGGAGACCAGCTGTTGACACTTTCAACCTGTGATTATGGGGAAGAAGACGGTCGTTTTGTCGTAGTGGCAAAACGGATTGATTAGATATTATACGTGTTTGACACGAAGGAGAGCTTTTATGGCAAAAGTAAAAAAAGTGAAAACCAATAAGAAGAATACAAAGATGAGACGGACGGTGCTTGGCGCATTGTCTGCTGTGTTTATGATTTCAGCACTCATCGTGGCGGCGATTCCAAGCAGCCAGTCAAGTGCATCGATGGAACCGGAAGGTGCGCAGCAGGAAGATCTTTATGTTGATCATATTGTTGCAGCACTTGGTAAGAAAATACCATATGACCGCGCACAACTGCCAGGAGATTCTAGTCTCAAACCGAGTCTGGCACAATCAAAATTAGAATTTGAAACAGTAAATGCAAAACCAACTGCGTCGTCACCTAATTCCGGAAGCCCATTATTTGTTGATAAAGGCGGTACGGTTCTAAAAAAAGATAATAGTGGTAATGGTATTGTTGTCGGAGTCAATGAAGATATTATTTCGACGATTTCTGAAATCAATATCCCTAGCAAAACCATGCCGTTTTTGAAGGAGGGCGGTCAGGCTGTACGAAAGGATGGTACGACCAAACTATATTATTATACAGAGCAGACAGTGACAGATGATTTTGGTGCAACAACGACAACATATGATGTCAAGCCATGGTTATATACAGACGATTTTTATGTGATTGATCAGGCATCTAGCAACGTTTCTTCAGTAGATGATACTATTAAGATTTGTGTTGAGGGTTCTAATACAGATCCGATTTCCTATGGGGGAGCACATTATAAACAAATACCGTTTGCTGACTTAACGCAGGATGTGTATACAGTAACGGAAATTGCTGATATGACAAATGCCCAAAATACCGGTAAAGGCGTATTTGAGGATTTGAGTGTATCCCAAATTACAATTGGTGATACGATTAAATATATTGGAGATAGCGCATTTTACAATACGAATTCGCTGTCAACGATCAATATTCCTGCATCTGTAACTACTATTGGAGATTTTGCATTTGCAAAGAGCGGAATTTCACAGCTGACAGGCGCGGATCAGGTCACATGGATTGGAACGGGTGCATTTTCACAAAGCAGACTGAATGCAATCTCATTTTCCGGTGCGCCAAAAGCAGTCGGACCATTCTGTTTTGCCGGCTGCGAAAATCTAAGAGCGGTGAATATGTGCGGTGATTCACAAAGTGTAGGCTATGTCAAGTACTTAGGGGATGGTACATTCTATGAATGTAAGGCATTAGAACATCTCGTTATGTGCAATGATAGCATGAACGAGTTAGATAAGCTGGATTACATGGCATATGGTTGTGAGAATTTGTTGGATATCACATTACCAAATCATAACTATACTCCAAATAAAACATTCCATTATACAAATGTAACCGGTTGTAAAAGCTTAAAGTTTGCAGTTGTTCCAAACAGTTCAATCCTATTAGACTGTGGTACAGGAATTCATGATGCTGTCATTCCGGGTGTTTCGGACGAACAAAAATATGGAGATCATGATGATTGTACAGCGGCATCAAATTCTTCTGTAGGTGCAGACGTATTTGGTCCGATTAACCTCGGATATAATTATGATCCACCAAGATTGTACGGAAAGGATCGTTTTTCATCATTTTATATTAAGGGAAAAAAAGAACCTAACCCAACCGGTAATGCATATGATTATGCCAAAAAGCATAGTATTGCATTTTGCTATGAGGCAGATGGAAAGACAAAGTTTGAACGTTTTTATAATGACTATACCTATATTATTGCAAAAGATGCCGGAGATACGAACACAAGCTGTGCACTAGAGCAGATTCAGCCGGGCAACCCGCAAGGTTCCAATATGATTATTCCGTCTCAAATTGGACCAAATACGGTTGCGTCCATTTCGCAAGATACAATGGCGTCATTGAATGAAGGACAAAAAGCGAAGGCAACCTATGTTCAAATTCCAAAAACATTAACCGGTATTGGTGCGAATACGTTTAACGGATTTACAAAGCTTCGCACAGTCAAATTTGAGGATGCGATGGCATGTGACGGAATTGAAGCAAATGCGTTTTATACTGCAATGAAGCAGATAGATCAGGACGGAGATGATGATTTACTTCGGTTTATCGGAGACGTATCGAAAGATGGTGTGTTGACGCCGCCATATGAGTATTGTATGAATCAGGGCAACTTTTACAATGATCCGGACGGGTGGCAGAAGCAGTATATTACCTATTGTACCAAATTTCCAACCAATCAGCAGATTCGATTAACGTACCAGGTGGATCCGGTAACGCACGCAATGATGGATGTGCAGCCAACCCTTGTCGGCCTTCCAACATTCGCACAAGCTTCGTCTGATCAATATAGTTTGGACCCGCTAAATAAAGACAATGAAAACACAATTGCGAAAGAGGCAATCAGAAAATATGGTACAGGTCTATCGTTAGAACAATTTACAACCCTGTTGACCGATACGGAGCAGGCAGTCATCAATGCCTGTACAAGACCGGAGATTCCATACGGTGTATCTGCATATACATACGATGATTCAGACAAAGACAACATTAAATCTGTGTTTAATGCAGGCGGTTCCGGAAATCCGAATCTTGTAGCAGTTACAATGAATTCCATCAAATCGATTGGAGAAGGAACTTTTGATAAGTGCTCGGAGCTATTGCGTGTTGAGATGCGTTCGTCAGGGGACCCGGAAGGAGAAAAGCTTGGTGACAATGCCTTTAAGGGGTGTACATCGCTTGAAACAGTCATTTTACCAAATTCTTTATCGGAGATGGGGATAGCACCATTTAGAGATTGCGAGGCGCTGACCGGAAATGGAGTGGATTTTGGTTCCGGGGGTAAATTCAGCATTGCAAATGACATCATTTATGAAGCGATTGATGGCGGCAAAAAGATTGTAGAGTGCCTTCCAAATAGAGGAAACGATGGTACAAGCAATCTGATTGGGTCGCAGGATGCTAAGGATGTGACGAAAATTGCACCAAACGCTTTTATGAACTGTAAATACATACAAGAGGCAGATTTGACGGAAGCAAATGTTAAAAAAATTGAAAAAAGTACATTTGAAAATGCAGAAAAATTGACACAGTGTATGCTGGGACCTAACACAACAAATATTGGAGAGGATGCGTTTAAAGGCACATCGCTCTATGAAATTACAATTTTAGCAAAATACGCTGTTGCAATTGATTCAAACGCATTTGACACAACGAAGCCGCTTAATTTGCGTGGATATCGCAATTCCGGAGTAGATACTTTTTCGGAAGATTATTCCAATTTTACATTTGAAGAAATCCGCAATATGTGTACACTTTCGTTTGTAGATACACTTGCCGAGAGTGATGACAAAAAAGAACTTGGAACGAAGATAGTTGAGGCAGGCTCAACACTCGGAGAGCAGGTAAACTATAATCCACCTGTTCATGATGGATATACGTTTATTGGATGGGATCCGGAGGATTATTATTCGATACCTATTGAGAGCGATATGGTAATTAAGACAGTCTATTCGGATAATGCAGAAGCAAACTATACCATTGAATATTACATCAATGAAAATGCTGATACGTCGTGCTTTAAAGAAACCGTCGCCAGAGACGGATTTGCGGCAGGACCTCCAGCAGCAGTTATGCGTGCGGTTGAATCAGCAAAACCGGGCTATGAATTCGTGGGCTGGAACCCATCAAACTTTGCAGACATTCCGATTACAAAGGATTTGAAGGTAGTTGCACAGTATGTGTACACAGGTGTTTTCCCAAGTGCGCAGCCAAGCGTGTC
>JAGKTY010000022.1 GCA_021153185.1 Lachnospiraceae bacterium | reverse complement strand
AAAAAGAGATGCCGCATCTGCAACATCTCTTCAAACCTCATATATACGTAGCATTATCAAGCCGTTTTGTTAGCAAAAGCTAACTTACGCCTTTTACACATAGGAATACTCTTATGCAAAATATATCGTCACGTACTCTTATTGACCGTTTCACAAGATGATGTGCATCTGCACTGATTATAAAGTAATCAACTTATAAAATTTGAGCTTCTAACTCAATCAATAATGTGGCTCCTAACCACGCTCGGCAACCGACCCGGCCTGTCCGTATGGGCCATCTAATCTGGGTCATATATTTGCATAAGAACACATCCCGTGTTCGCTTGCTTTACTAATTTATCACACTAGCGTAATTTCGTCAACAAAAATCGTTTCTTACGCACATTTCATCAAAAGGTTAAAACTCTACCATTCTGTCATAGATTTCATCAAGCCAGCTACGGTCAAGCTTTGTCTGATCAAGAATCGTAATGCGCCCCGGCCTTGTTGTGCTTGCGCGCAGCCATGCATCCGCAAACACATCCTTTGTCATGCCATAGCTTGCCGGATTTGTATCGATACCGTATGTGCGCAGCACCGAAAGAAGCGGTCTCTCGTCGCGCCCCTGGAAAATACAAGCCCCTACACTGCCAAGTGCCACGCCGATTCCATGTGAAAGCCTGACTTTCGGATGATACTCTTCCAGCGCATGACAGAACAGATGCTCACTGCCGCTGCACGGTCTTGAAGAGCCTGCAATCTCCATCGCAAGCCCTCCCATTACGAGAGCCCTTGACAAAATTCTGATAAACGACTTACTTTTGATATCTTTATCATCACAATGATACACACTGTCAAATCCCATACGGCTGATTGCATACGCAAAATCATCCACATGACTGCCTGCATGTTTTGCAGCAATTTTCCAGTCAAATAACGCCGTATGTTTTGCAATGGTATCCCCTATTCCGGAGAGCGTCTGGCTTTCCGGTGCTGCCCCGATCATGGTCGTATCCACAACAATGGCCGCAGGAATTTTACACGAAAGTGTTTTCCTGCTTGTTCCAACCGTACCAAGCACCGAAAACGGCGAAGCAAGGGAATCATTGCTCAGTGTTGTCGGAAGGCATATATAGACTGCTTTGCTGATGTATGCAGCATACTTTGCCGTGTCAAGCACACGCCCGCCACCAAAACCGATGACGATTTTGTAATCCTGAACGCAGAGCATTTTGGCGATGGAAACCGCCTCATCAAAATCAGCCTGCCCCATCTCGTAAATCCTTGCCCCGCCAAAATCCTTGCTGAGTTCCTGCAATTTGTCCTGATATGTCTCAATCAAAAAACGCTCTGAAATAATAATCGTCTTTTGTCCTTTGATTTCCGGCAAATAAGCCGCTATAATCTCATCCGTCCGAAGGAACGCATCCTCCTCCACCTTTAAACAAAGCGGTAAATAAAAATTGGTATACTGATTCATATTTTACCCCTCTCTCTATTTCATCATAACAGTTCCGGCCCATTTTATGCATCAAGCTCCATATCCTGCTCGGCATACCGTTTCAGATTTTTAAACACATGGACATATACAACAATAATGAATACAAGGAATATGAGAATGAATTTCAATTCCTGTGTGCTTAAGCAAAAATCATACATTCCGTGGCATAGCATCGGAACAATGACCGCCCATCTCGCAAATCTCTTTTGATTCGCCCTATCGCCCCAAACATCTGCTTTCTTTTGCAAACTGTAATAATGTCCCATAATGACACCAAACACAAAGTGCCCCTGAACTGATAATACAGCAAGCAACACCAAAAACATCTTTTTATCTCCCTCTTTTGACAATATTTGCTTTTTTTATTATACCTTATTATTACAATGCTTGAAAAGATGCAAAAAAACGTCGAAAACTATTTACATTTTTCCCAAAATGATTTAGCATTTTACTTAGTGAAAAAAATCAAATAAAAAGGAGAATTATTATGAATCTTTCACCACTTCAAAAAGCAAGATATGAGTACAGCCCAAAACTTCCGGGCATGCTCAGAGGCGGAATCGCAGAAATCTGTGTAAAGGAAGGCGCCCAGACAGCAAGTGTTGCTGACCAGGACAAAATCAAAGCACTTTTCCCAAACACATACGGTAAAAAAGAAATCACATTTGTAAAGGGACAGAACACAGCTGAAGCCAAAAAACAGGTTGTTGGTGTTATCCTTTCAGGTGGACAGGCTCCTGGTGGACACAATGTCATCACAGGCCTTTACGATGCATTAAAAGCAGCCAACAAAGACAACGTTCTTTACGGCTTCAAGGGTGGTCCTGACGGACTTTTAAAAGACGACTATGTTGTATTTGATGACGCATTCATCGATGCATACAGAAACACAGGTGGTTTTGATATCATTGGTTCCGGCAGAACAAAGCTTGAGACAAAAGAGCAGTTTGCTGTTGTTGCAGAAAACGCAAAGAAAAATGGTCTGACAGCGATTGTTATCATCGGTGGTGATGACTCCAACACAAACGCTGCTACACTTGCAGAGTACATGGCTGCTAACAATACAGGCGTTCAGGTAATCGGATGTCCTAAGACAATCGACGGTGACCTTAAGAACGAAGATATCGAGGCATCATTCGGTTTCGATACAGCTACAAAGACATACTCTGAGTTAATCGGTAACATCGAAAGAGATGCAAACTCAGCTAAGAAATACTGGCACTTCGTAAAAGTTATGGGACGTAGCGCTTCTCACGTTGCACTTGAGTGTGCACTTGAGACACAGCCAAACATCTGCTTAATCGGTGAGGAAGTAGCAGCAAAGAAAATGTCTCTTGCTCAGATCACGAACTACATCGCTGATTCTGTAGAAAAACGTGCTGCAAACGGCGACAATTTTGGTGTTGCTATCATTCCGGAAGGTATCGTAGAGTTCGTTCCTGAATTCTCTAAATTAATCGCTGAGATCAATGAGCTTCTTGCAGGAAGCAAAACAGATGAGTTTAATGCCCTTCCATCATGGGATGCCAAATACAACTTCATCAAAGCTGGTCTTACAGCTGAATCATTCGGCGTATTTGATATTCTTCCACAGGGTATCCAGCAGCAGCTCTTCTTAGAGAGAGATCCACACGGAAACGTTCAGGTTTCATTAATCGAGTCTGAGAAACTCTTCTCTGAGATGGTAAAAGAAGAACTCGCTAAGAGAAAAGCAGCCGGCACATACAAAGGCAAATTCGGTGCACAGCATCACTTCTTCGGTTACGAAGGAAGATGTGCATTCCCTTCTAACTTTGATGCTGACTACTGCTACTCACTTGGTTACAATGCATTCATGTTAATCTCTTACGGTTACACAGGATACCTTTCAAAAGTATCTAACATCTCTAAACCGGCTGATGAGTGGGTTGCAGGTGGTATGCCAATCACAAAAATGATGAACATGGAAAGAAGAAATGGTGAAGACAAACCGGTTATCCGCAAAGCACTTGTTGAGCTTGACGGCAAACCATTCAAATTCTTCGAAGCAAACAGAGACAAATGGGCAGTTGAGACATGCTTCACATACCCGGGTGCAATCCAGTACTACGGACCTACTGAGGTTTGTGACATCACAACCAAAACACTTGCTCTTGAGCAGAACTAATTACAGACACCAGAAAGGAGCTGCAAATTTTGCAGCTCCTTTTTTCGTGCCCACACAATCCGCGCTTATGCCTTATCCGGTTTTCGAATCGAAATCCATACACAATACAAAAGCAGCGGAATCACGCTGATGACGCCGACAAGGAGCGGCCCGAAAATCGAATATTTTGCATATGCAGGATCAAAGAAGACCATGCCGACACCGGCAATTGCATTAATCGCACCATGTCCCAATGCCGGTACCCAAATACACTCAGTTTTCTCATAAAAATGATCAAGTATAATACCCATGCACGTAGCCACAAGTAAAAAAGCGATCGGCCCGGCAATTGGTGCGCCAAGGTAATCGGTTCCATATTCGTAGCCCGCCAGAATAATGACCGGCCAATGCCATGCGCCCCAGATGATACCGCCAATGATACGACCTTTATTTGTGCCGAATTTTTCTTTTAACACCGGATACATATATCCTCTCCATCCGGCCTCTTCTCCGATTGCAAAGAACATATTGATAAACGGTGCATAGGTAAGTGCCTGTACAATCGAAATTACGCTGACTGTCATCGGTGTCATACCTGCCGCCGCAAGCTGATCGAGTGCCTCCTTTGGCATCTGCATCGCCAAATATTTACCTGTCAAATCAAACGATTTTGGAAAGAAGGCAAAAAACAGTGCAGCGCCCAATACGGATAAAACGGCCGGCAAAAGCCATGCGATGATATACCAGTTCCATTTGCCCGAAAGCTTTGGTATCCAGCCCATTCCCTTAAGTCCCTTTCCGCTGATAAGCACCGCAAACATCGGTGCAAACATACTCACTGCCAAAATCGGTGAAAACGCTGCCGTCACGCCCTTTAATACAAGAAGCGACGCCGCAATCTGCATTGCGTATGCGATTGCAAACACTGTAATCATATAGATTGTAAATTGTTTCTTACTCGTTTTGTTTGTCATAATAATCCTCATCCTCCTTATGCTTCAAGAAATAAATATAGGAATACAAAACTGATGAAAGTGCGAACACAATAATTGCAGTCAGAAACAGAAACAGAAATGTAACATTTCCTAACCGCTCAGCCAGACCGCTCATGGCGCTGATGATAAAAAACAGCCCTAAAATGCACATTGCCCAACCGGAAAAGCGTTGTGTATGTTCCCAGTTTTTGCGGCTCTCATATGTCCATTTCACCCTTGTTCCCGCAAAATGGTTTTGTTTCACCTTTGGCAAATAGTTTCCAATCACCAAAAACAGCAGACCAATAAAGAGCTGTGCCATCATGGAAATATTCATCACATATCCAAACGTATACCCATAAACAAGAACCGTCACAAAAATACTTACCATCGGGACAATCCAATAAAAAAGTGTTTCAACCTTTCCCGGAAACGGCTCCCTATTCTTGTAAACAGTCACAATACTGCAAAGCAGATGCATCGCCAGCAAAAAAAGCGGCAATACAAAGACAATCGCCCACTTTGGCATCATCTGGTCCGGTGTACCGGTAAAATCAAAATGTGAAACCATTTGGGCAGGCAGCTTATTCCACGTAAGCAGACCTACTTCCATAGGAAGCAACGTGACAAGACTCGTTATCACAAGCTCACTGATCGATTTTTTGTTCTTCATGTTTATCCCCTCCTCTAAGTTCTGATAACCATAACATGATTTCCTCCACAACCGAAGCATTCATGGAGTAAAAGACATAATTTTTTTCTTTTTCTTCATAAATCAATTCTGCTTTCTTTAGGATATTCAGGTGATACGACACCGTTGCACCGGTCATATCAAAATGACTTCCAATCTCTCCGGCGGACATCCGCCCATGTCTTAGGAGCATGAGAATTTCACGTCTTACCGGATCAGAAAGCGCTTTGAACGTATCCGCAAAAGCCATGTTGGCCACCTCCCTCATTTCATACTATTTAGAAAATTTTCTAATTAGATATTTTTCTAAATAGTACACCCCAAAAAACAAAAAGTCAACAAGTATTTAGAAATTTATCTAAATACCTGTTGACTTCTCAATTAAAACAGTGTCAGCAGTGCCAGCGTCATCGCACTGCCATCAAACCAATACTTCGCGGTTTTCTTTCCCGTAAACAAATTTTACATGATTAATCTGTTTTATTGGTTCAGATACCTCTTGGTTTTCATCCATCAAATTCAGATTACTGCCGTCTCGCTGTTCATTCATATTATTATACTCCTTTTTCATCATCAACAAACTCCAAAATATCTCCCGGCTGACAGTTTAACTCGTGGCAGATTGCCATGAGCGTCGAAAACCGGATTGCCTTTGCCTTTCCCGTCTTTAACACGGATAGATTTGCCGGCGTTATCCCTACTTTTTCGGCAAGCTCACCGGACGATATTTTGCGTTTTGCCATCATAACATCTAAATTAACGATAATCTCCATCGGTCAGCCTCCATTCCTAAATCGTTAAATCGCTGTCCTGCTGTAAATCGGCTGCCTGCGAGACAAAATAAGACAATGCTGCTGTGCACGCATAAACGGCAAGCCCGGCAAATACAATCAACAATTCCAAAATAAGGAGCCCCGGATGGTTCATTCCACACAAAAAATACACGACACTTCCAAGCAAAAATACGATTGCATCTGTAAGCGCCAGATAAGAAAACAGTTGAAACAGCTTTGCGTTTTCATGACAAAAG
This sequence comes from Lachnospiraceae bacterium, assembly GCA_021153185.1. Taxonomy (GTDB): domain Bacteria; phylum Bacillota; class Clostridia; order Lachnospirales; family Lachnospiraceae; genus SIG333. Next base: position 34,289 of record JAGKTY010000022.1, on the reverse strand, counting down.
CTGCAATCCTTTTGAATATTGGATGCAATTTTCCAAGACAGCCCCATAGCCACAAAACATGGAATGGAACAACAGACAATCAGGATTTCCCATGGCATAATCCAATAAGAAAATTCCGGATAATCCGCACGGAATATTGACATCATCTGTGGAATCACATATATGAGACATCCGATTCCGATTAGTGTCGTTCCAACTATGATTCCCTTCAGCCATTTTGCAAAACGATTTGGTTTCATATCTACTCTTCCACCTTTCTATCTGCTTATTTTGTACATTTCCAGTACGACAAACGCGTTTGCTCTGATAGCATCATAACACACCCTAAAATGAATTTCAATAATTTTTTATCGTTTTTCGATAACGCCAAAAACAATAAAAGCACCCATTCACCACGCCTTTGCGATGAATGGATGCGAAAAATGGGGCTGAAGCCTATTCTGAACTCTATTTTATCCTTGCATAATATTCCCGAATAAACGTAACGTCTTGGACAAGCTCGAGCGTACCTACATAGTGCTTTTCTGAATCTCTTACAGCGATATACCTGACAAGCAGATTCTTTCCGTTCTTTTCCATCCAAACCGGAACTTCATCGAGCGTTCCCTCACGAAACGACTCAATAATATGTCTGACCTTCTGCCCGATCTTTGGAGGATGACAAGAAAACACATCGCGGTCAATTGCCATTTGTGGTCTCTTAAAATCCTTTGGTCCCTCATTGAAGAAGCGGTTGACATTGTTTGCATCGACAAACGTGATTTCAAACGGCATTGTATTCAACATTGCACTAAGCTGCTCTACCGTCATATGCCCGCCTGAGAGCAGCACTTCTTTTTCAAAAACGGATGGATTGATTTTTTTATGATTTGTTTCCGCTAACTCCCATCTTTCTTGTTTTACACCAAAACACGCCGCGTAATCCTTTTGATCATGATAGATTAATATCCAATCTTCCTCCGTAAAATTTGCAGCGCAGTTTGGAAACAAAATATTTTCTTCCTTAATTATCATCTCATCTGCTCTATTAAGCACCTCTTCAAAGCGCTGAATCCATGCTTCATCGACTCTGTCAGCCCGTGCCAGACGTGAAATCTCATCACGAATCTCATCATCGACGGTCCACATCACATCTGCGGGACCCGAAATTCCATATTTGACACTTAAAAGCGGATATAACAAATCTCCTTTTTTGGCATAATGAATGGACAATTCCCTGATTGTCTCAAGGGTTTCTTTGTGTGCACTTCTGATACGGATTGCATCCTTTGCTGCCTTGATTTTGTGCGAAAGTTCCTCATTTTCCTTTGTAAAAAACCAGAGCGGATGTCCGATGATTTCGCATAACTCCTGCAGTTTACTCTGCCGCTCCTGCCGAATAACTGAGGCATTTACTGCGTGCTTTGCATCTGCGATTTGTTCTTCCTTCGTTTTTCCATGAAACAGAGCGGCATGAACATCGCACAGTTTCTGCACCTCCTCAATTGGTGTGCCCTCTGCGATAATTGCCTGCTCTGCCTTCATGATTTCGACCGCGTCTACAGCACCAAATTCTTTCACAAAGTCCGCCCTGACTTGCTCCAGACTTTCCCCATCACCTAATCGCCTTAAATATGCTTTCAACTGTGCAATTCGCTCTTGTTGTTCCATGCATGCATTCTCCATTTCTTCTATAGTTCCATTCACAAAAGGACCGCCATAGATGCGATTTTGCGAATGGAATGCTGAATTGTTTTTCTTTTTTATTATGTGCATAGTTGATTTATATATTCAAAGATACTACTCAAAAACACAATAAAAAAGGATGGAGTTACCTTTTGGTAAAACCATCCTTACATTCGTTTAATGACTGCATTTAGCGAATTTTTCTGCCAGAATCTGCCAGAATCTGCCAGAATCGCTCGATCTTCCTGTCAAGTTGGGTTTTTCTCCTCTTTCGATTTTTAGCACAACAATTAATTTTAATTACAAAACCTTCCTTCCGTTAGCAAGCAGTTTAAATCTGGCACCAAGTATTTCAGCTGCTTTTCTGCACATGAGCATTCTGCCAAGGAAAATTTCAAAATAGTCATACATCGTACAGATTTCTTCATCGATTTGAAGGTTTAATGTAATCAGTTTTTTTTGAAGATTTATTTTCAATGTCGTATTCGTTACAGCATAATTGACCTGATCATGTTTGTCAAAATGCGTCATATCCTTATTTCGCACACGATTACGTCTGACATCGGATTTATCAGCCAAAATAAGAGCTGCCGATATCGGGTCGACAGCCCCTCCTGTTGATTCGTCATGATTTCCAATCGCGGATGCAATGATGACACGATCTTCCAACGGCATCTCAAGCTTTTCCAAAATATAATACGCCAGTATTCCTCCGTACTCTCCATGATTTTTCCGGTTGATTGCGTTTCCGATATCATGTAAAGCACCCGCGATTTCCGCCAATTCTATCTCATGCTTGGAATATCCAAAGCTTTCAAGAATCATTCCTGCACGTTTTGCCACAATTCCGCTATGTTTTTCGGAATGATCTGTATACCCCATCACATCAAGATTCGCATTTCCCTTTTGCAACAAAGCTTTCACTTCTTCGTTTTGTAGTATATCGCTGTACTTCATGCTGCCCCTCTCCATCTATTGTTGTTTTTCCGCATTGCTGTAAGCCATGGAATAAAACAGTTCCTGCGAATCAAGTTTTACTTCATTTAAATTCCGATCGATATACGTACCCTGCGCTGTCAGATATTTTCCTTTTTCGTCATCGTTCATCATTGTTTCAAACATCCAAACCAGCCTCTCTTTGATTTCCCGATCAAGGATTGGCACCGCAACCTCAACTCTTCGAATCGTATTTCTTGTCATAAAATCTGCCGACGCAATGTACATTTTTTCACGCTCTCCTGCTCCAAAGCGGTAAATTCTGGAATGCTCCAAAAAGCGGCCCACAATACTTATGACTTTTATGTTTTCTGTATATTCCTCAACGCCCGGAATCAGACAGCAGATTCCCCTGACTATCATTTCCACCTTAACACCGGCTTTCGATGCTTCAATGATTTTTTTGATAATCTCAATATCCGTCAGAGAATTGATTTTTATCCCAATGTAAGCTTTCTCGCCCCTACTTGCGTATGCAATCTCTTCATCCATCATTTCAAGCACATTATTCTGAAGGCATTTTGGTGCAACAAGCAAATGCTCTGCCGATTCAATTACTTCTCCTTTTAACAGTGCCGCAAACACATCCGCTGCTTCTTTTCCGATTTCCTGATTTGCCGTAAGAAGCGTCAAATCCGTATACATAGCCGATGTTTTTTCGTTATAATTTCCGGTACCGACCTGCGTAATATAAGAAACACCTTTGTCCGTTTTTCTGGAAATGAGGCAAAGCTTTGAATGCACTTTATATCCGCTAAGTCCGTATATCACACGGCATCCGGCTTCCTCTAATATTTTCGAATACGTAATGTTACTTTCCTCATCAAATCTGGCTCGAAGCTCGACAAGCACAATGACTTCTTTTCCGTTTTCGGCTGCCTCCACAAGTGCATCGACAATCTGGCTCTTATCAGCCAGACGGTACAGTGTCATTTTGATGGAAACGACACTCTCGTCTTTCGCAGCTTCATTTAATAACGTGATAAACGGTTTGATGCTTTCAAACGGATAGGATAACAATACATCTTTTTTCATGATTTGCGGAATAATTTTTTTACCATCAACTAACTTTGGTGTCATTCTAGGTGTACGTCTCTGATAAAACAGTCCATCCTGATTTGTTGTTTTAAGATAACTTTGAATCGCAAACACAAACGACAGATCAAGCGGAATTTTTGTGAGAAATACATGTTCCTTTTCAATCTGAATATCCGTGCAAAGCGTTTTTATCACTTTGCTGCTTAATTCTCTTGACAGTTCCATCCTGACCGGATTCATGCGTTTTCTTTGTTTGATGAGATTCTCCATCGCATCCCGATAATCAAGGTCCTCGTCATAGATTGTCTCTGTATCTATATCTGCATTCCTCGTCACACGCAAAAGCGATTTCTGCTTGACGACATAGTTTTTAAACAGCTTCGGCAAAAAATGAAGAATCAAATCCTCCGAGAGCATGAAAGTGCCTTTTCTCGTTGGGATATCAATCAGTCTTTTAAACACATTATTGCTGCACGGAATGATGGCCGTCTTCGTTTTTCCGGTTTTTGTACTAAGAATTGCAACTGCATAGATATCTTTGTTTTTCAAAAACGGAAATGGTTGTTGTTTGCTAACAATTGTTGCTGATAAATACGGCGCAATTTCCTGATCAAAATAAGTTTCCAAAAGCTTACCTTCTTCCTGGGAAAGCTTCTGAAAATTAATGAGACGGATTCCTTTGGGTTCAAGTTCGCCCATTAGCTGCTCATAAATAATTTCCTTTTTTACTTCAAGCTGCCTCGTTGTCTTTAAAATCGCAGTCACCTGCTCCTGGCATGTCATATTTGTCTTGTTTTCGCGTACTTCCGGTGCACTTTCACGCTGGTCCATGAGCGTACCGACTCTGACTCTGTAAAACTCATCCAGATTGGACTGATAAATTGCTGCAAACGTTAATCTTTCAGCAAGTGGCACCCTCGGATTTCCTGCTTCGTTTAGAACCCTCTCGTTAAACTTCAGCCATGACAATTCCCGGTTCATCATATATGGAATTGTTTTCATCTTTTTCTTTTTGTCCATATTTTTTGGTATCCCCTTTTCAATATCCTTGTATGTAATCCGGCAAGACATAAACGTAGCAAAAATCTGCACTGACTTATCCTTTATTATTTGCACGATATGCTCCCCGAACCGTTTCCACTCAGCCATGGAATGTTTCACCCGGTTTTGCAAAATAATATCCTTGTCCGAAATCAGCACCCATCTGCCGGAGCAAATCAGCCTCTTTTTCCGTTTCGATTCCTTCTGCAATGACCAGGATGTCCACCTCCCTGCAAAATGCAATCATGTGTTTCACAAGTGCCATCCGAAGCGGGTCAGTGTCAAGCGCACGAATCAATGACATATCAAATTTCAAATACTGTGGTTTCAGATAACAAAGTCTGTCAAGGCCTGCATACGCCGAGCCAAAATCATCAATGGCAACCGTATAGTTTTGCTGCAAGTAGTGGTCGAGTGTCTTTTTAAACACATTTTTCGCCTGGATTGGCGTGCGCTCGGTAATCTCAAACACAATATCCTCAGGCTGCAGCCCATACTTTTTGATAAACCGTGCCGTGATCCCGCTTTCAAAATGTTTATCCAAAAGCACATTTGGATTGACATTGATAAAAAGCTTTGTACCCTTTGGTTTCTCCTTTGCTCCTTTAATTGCCTGACGTCTGCATATTTCTTCCAGTTTCCAGACCATACCGTTTTTCTCCGCCGTCTGAAACATTTCTTCACTCCCAAGTTGATAGCGCTGCGCATCCCGGATTCGTGACAGTGCCTCGTATGCAAACACTTCTCCGTTCTCAAGCGATACGATTGGCTGGAAAACCGGGTAAATCTGCTTTTCCCTGATTACCGCTTTAAGTCTGTCGACCTTTGAGCAATCTGCTATTTTTTCATTTTCTCTTCTCTTCAAACTATAATTTCTCCATATCAACCATCCAAATGGCTTCTTAGTTCCCTCTTCGCAAAGATGTTTCAAAAAGATTGTACTCCTACTCTTCCTCAGGCTCCGTGGTGCGCTGTGCATAGCATACCCACTCTGCGATATTGGTTGCATGGTCGCCGATTCGTTCAAAATACTTGGCAATCATCAATAGGTCAATCGCTTCCTCGCCCTCTCCGGCATTTTGCAAAATCAGGTCAATGATATCCGTTTTGGCTGCATCAAACAGACCGTCCACGACATCATCATGCTCTATCACAGCTTTGGCCTTTTCGGAATCCTTTTCTACATATGCTTCAATGGCATGATTGAGCATCACAATCGTCTCTGACGCCATTTTGTTAATATGTGCAAACTTTGCGATTTGATTATTTTCTCCCATCATGATTGTGATTTCCGAAATATCTGCCGCATGATCGCCGATTCGTTCCATATCTGTCACCATCTTCATCGCTGCTGTCACAGTGCGCAGATCCCTTGCAACCGGCTGCTGCTGAATAAGCAGGTTAAAACAAATGCCTTCCACCTTCTTCTGCAGATGGTCAATCTCATTGTCTCCTTCCATGACCTCTCTTGCGAGCTTTTCGTCGCAATTGGTCAGTGCCGTAATCGCTGTTGCAATCGACTGGACGATCTTATTTCCCATCTCAATCATAACTCTGTTGAGTTCTGCTAACTGTTCGTCAAATTTACTTCTCATACATGCTTCCTTTCTTCATCAACCAAATCTTCCCGTGATATAATCTTCCGTTCGTTTATCCTTTGGATATGCAAAAATCTGTTTTGTCTTTCCAAACTCTACCATTTCGCCGACAAGGAAAAATGCCGTATAATCTGACACCCTCACTGCCTGCTGCATATTGTGCGTCACAACAACAACCGTATAACGCTTCTTTAAATCTTCCATCAAATCCTCGATTTTTGTCGTAGAAATCGGGTCGAGCGCAGAAGTCGGCTCGTCCATAAGCAGAATATCAGGCTCTACGGCAAGCGCCCTTGCAATGCAAAGTCTCTGCTGCTGACCGCCTGATAATCCGAGCGCAGATTTTTTGAGTCTGTCCTTCACTTCATCCCAAATGGCAGCGCCACGCAAGCTTTCCTCTACGATTTCATCGAGCTTTTTTTTGTCCTTGATGCCATGTACTCTCGGCCCGTATGCCACGTTGTCGTAGATACTCATCGGAAACGGATTCGGTTGCTGGAAAACCATACCTACCTTTTTTCGAAGTAGCGTCGTGTCAATTCCCTTCGCATAAATATTCTCTCCGTCGATTTCCACATCGCCGGTAATGGTCACATTGTCAACCAAATCATTCATTCGGTTTAAGGTCTTTAAAAAAGTCGATTTTCCACATCCCGACGGCCCGATAAAAGCAGTGATTGCTTTTTCCCGGATATCCATACTTACATTTTTCAGCGCATGGTTCTCACCGTAATATAAGTTCAGATCCTGTACTTTTATTTTTGTTTTTTCCATTGTTTAATCCTTTCTTGTTACATCAAAGCGTCTTGTCAGCACCTTCGTTGTCATATTAATTGCAAGGACAATCACGAGTAACACGACCGCAATACCAAATGCGGTTTCGAAATCTCCCTCGCTCGTTGCAGACAAATACATCTGAATCGTCAAGCTGCCACCTGATTGAAACGGCTTTTGCAATAGTCCCGCAAATCCCTTTGGCAAAAGCTTGGCACTTCCGGCTGTAAAGAGCAGTGCCGCCGACTCTCCGACGATTCTGCCGATTGCAAGAATTGCGCCCGTGATAATTCCCGGCATCGCACACGGAATAAGAATCGTGCGAATCATATGCCATTTGCCGCTTCCCAGTCCGATTGCACCATTTCGATACGCAGCCGGTACAGTCTTTAATGCTTCCTGCGTGTTTCGCGTCAAAAGCGGAAGCACCATTAAAATCAGCGTAAGCGAACCGGTCAGGAGCGAGTAACCAAGTCCTAACTTTTCTCCAAAAAACATCATACCAAAGAGACCAAAAATAATTGACGGAATTCCGGAAAGTGTTTCTGTCGCATACTCAATGACTGTTACAACCTTTCCAGGCTTGGCATATTCATTTAAATAAATCGCACTTCCGACTCCGATTGGTGTGGCAATCAGCATCGTGATCAAAACAATAATGAGCGTATTGACGATATTTCCGGCAATTCCTACCGTTCCGTTCAGCACACTTGTAACGGATGTCAGGAAAGACCAATTGACTGTTCTGATTCCCTTTGCAAGCACGTATAAAATAATACCTGCAAGCAGACAAACGGAAAAACCGGCGCATACATAGATGAGCCATCTCATCAATGTATCAATGATTTTTCTCTTCGTACTTATCATTCTGCCACCTCCCTCTTACGTGCAGAAAGCAGCACGAAATTGACAATCATAATAAAAATGTAAAGGACAAGTCCAACGGCAAATAACACTTTTCTATGTAAGCCCTGCGCATATCCCATCTCACTGACAATCTGGGTTGTAAGTGTTCTGACTGAGTTAAACGGAAGCGGGAGATTGACTGCTCCACCGGCAACCATATTAATTGCCATCGCTTCTCCCAGGGCACGACCGATTCCAAGAACAATTCCGGTTAAGATTCCCGATTTTGCAGCCGGAATGACCGTTTTAAAAATCGTCTGCTCCTTTGTCGCGCCAAGTGCCAGCGAAGCTGCACGCAGATTATCATGTACTGCCTTAAGCGAGGATGTACTGACGCTGATGACGGTCGGCAATATCATAATCGCAAGCACGATAATCGCTGAGAGCATATTGGCTCCACCTGTGAATTGGTGCTCCGGTCGATTAGCAAACACTAATTTTTCTAAGCGGAACATCAATGGATTTAACACCATCATTCCGATCAGTCCATAGATGACAGATGGAATGGCAGCCAGAAGCTCTACCGCTCCGCGGACAATTCCGCCCAATCTTTTCCCTGCTATTTCTGATAAAAATACAGCTGTCAAAAGTCCAACCGGCACGCCGAGTAATACGGCGGATGCAGTTCCGACAACCGATGCCAGTACGATATACCCTATTCCATAAGACGGTGTTTCCGCCGTCGGCTTCCAAACCGTCTGAAATAACAAATCAGTTACCCCGACTTGTGAAAAAGCCGGGGCACCTTTTAGGAACATATAAAGTGTAATCGCACATACTGCAAAGATTGCAACTGCCGCACAAATCAGAAATATGATATGTGCCGTTTTCTCTACAATCGCTTTTTTCATATGCTCCCCCTACTGTGGAATAATTAATCCTACCTTTTTGATAATCTCTTTGCCGGCATCTGAATGAATGTAATCAAACCAAGCATTTACAAGTTCATTCTGCTCGCTAAGCTCGCCTTTTGTTGCCATTACAAATGGTCTCTGAAGCTTATAGCTTCCTGCTAAAATCTGCTCTTCTGTTGGCTCTACTCCGTCAATCAAAAGACCGATAACTGTATCATCCACTACATCAAGAGAGACATATCCGATCGCACCCGGTGTTGATGCAACTTTTGCAAGCACTGCACCTGTAGAATCAAGCTCCTGTGCATAGTTACATGCATCCTTGATCTCAAGAAGCTCCTCAAATGCATCTCTTGTACCCGAACCAGCTTCACGTCCAATGACAACAATTGCCTCATCTGCTCCGCCAAGCTCGCTCCAGTTTGTAACTTCTCCTTTATACACCTTTGCAAGGTCTTCTGCCGAAATGTCTGTCACCTGGTTTTCTTTGTCTGTGATCACTGCAATACCGTCAAGTGCAACGATGTTTTCAACAGATCCGCTGCTCTTTTCTTCATCCTTTAATGCTCTGGATGCATTTCCGATGTCTACAGAACCTGCTGCAAGTGACTCAAGACCTGCACCTGAACCTGTATATTCCACTGTCACTGTCACACCCGGATTTTGGTCCATGAAGCTTTCTGACATTGCCTCACACAGTTTTTCCATAGAAGTAGAGCCTGCAAGTGTCAGGTTTCCACTTAAATCTTCTGTCGTTTCCGTTGCTTCCTGTGCTTCCTCTTCAGCCACTGTCGATTCGTCTGCAGCTGTTACTTCTGTTTCTGTACTTGTAGCATCTGTTGCGGTTTCTGCCTGACTTCCACAACCGACGAGCGATGCTGCCATAAGGCAGACTGCCAATACTGATGCAATTAGTTTCTTTTTCATAATCTTTTTCCTCTTTTCTTTCTGATTGTAAATTTTGTTATCGATTTTTTTCCAATACATAATCACTTGATTGCTTTGTACAAAAATTTTCGTTCTATTCTTTTCATACACTGCACTTTATTGTTGGCGCCTTATCGATTACAGCTACATCCTAAAACCGGAATGTAAAATCTATAACCGGCACCTTGTAAAACATCCGTAAAACTTATGCAAAGCCATGTCGGTATAAGTAAAGTGCCCCGCCAAAAAATCCCACAAACACCGCAGGATACCCGATAAAAACAAGCAGCCAGGCGAAACATAAGCACAAAAAAACACCCCCAGATTTCTCTGAGGATGTCTTGTGTTTAGAGTTGGCTTAGATTGTGTTCCATCATAAATATGGTCTTGATGGTAGCAAAAATGTCTTCGTCCGTGATTCCTTCATAAATCCGCTCAATGACTTGTTTGCTCCCCTCATCATGCTTTTCACAAAACGCCATGCACTGCTTCGTCAGGACAATGCGCTGCTTTCGTTTATCCTTCTCATCCTGAATCATTGTGACAAAGCCGGCTTTTTCAAGCTTCAGCAGAATCTGCTTGACGTTTTGGTGTGACGAGCCCATAATATCCGACAGTTCATTGAGCGTCGGTGGCACTTTGCAAAGATTGATACAAATGATTGCAAAAAATTGCTTCCAGGTAATTTCTTCAAAAAAACGATCGGCACAAGCCTGATATTTGTTATCAAATGCACTTAGAAGACCTAACAGAAACGGTCTGATTTCCATATCTCCAAAATCAATCCCTTTTCTTTCATATAGTTGATTAAAATCCATCTGCTTCCCCCTTTCTCGTACGTTTTATCTGCCCGTAATCATTTCATCCATCCGGTCAATATATTGTCTTTTCCCGAAACGCACTGCTTCGTCTTAAGAACGCACATAAGCAACGATTGGGTCAATATAGTTCCGGTCTGAGATATCAAAGTTCGTTAATAACGCCTGTGCTTTCTGCTTTTCATATTCTGTCATATCCTGTTTTTTATTCATCGATTTGGCAAACATTTTCATCATCGTGCGGCAAAAAAAGTTCATCTTATCATAGTTCAGTCCGCCCGGACAATAAAACGCCCGAATGCGCTCCTTCTGTTCCGCCGGCACCGCGGCCTCCAAAAACTGCGTGATTTCCGGTGCATCAGCCGGCGTGGCTCCAACGCCGTACATGGCAAGCTTTTTACCGCTCCATTCGTTTGCTTTTCCCAAAAACCAGTCGGCATCGACCAGATTGCCACCCATACACCAGCCGCCATAAACGATTGCATCATACGCCTGAAAAATAGCGTCATCCTGTTTCTTTGCTTCCTTAATTGTTAAAAGCTCGGCATCCAATGCCTCAGAAAGCCACTCGGCATACCGTTTTGTAAAACCTGTCTGCGATGAATACACGATTATTGTTTTCATTTTTGTTCCTCCATATTTCCACAAATAAAAATAGGTAATATATTACTTTTCGATAAGTGTAATATATTACCTATTCTTTGTCAACCACTTTTTCATTGCTACTGTGATGCGAAGCGTCGATTCCGCTAACGTTTCCTGCGCTCGATGCCGGATTCCTTGTAATACCGCGCTTTTGCTTCGTACATTTTTTTATCGGCTTCCTTTTCCATTTCACCAACCGTCAAATCCGGGTATTCCCTTTTGGTGACATAGCCACATGATACCGACAGAGCGTTTACAAGCTCTCCGGTCCAGTTTTTCATCATGCTTTCAAACTCTTCTCTGATTTTGTCAAGCTGCTTACGTTCTACCGTAATCATTGCAACGAATTCATCTCCGCCAAGTCTGTAAACTCTTCCGTATGAACTGAAGCACTTTCTCATACAATCTGCGGCGCCAAGGAGCAGTTCATCTCCCGCCGCATGGCCAATCATATCATTCACGGTCTTTAGTCCGTTGACATCCATGGAAACATAGACAAAATCCTGTTCAGGCGGTGTGTCTGCATAACTGAGCAAATCACTTTCATACGCCCTACGGTTATAGCAATGTGTCAGATTATCTGTCACACAATCACGTATTAACTTTTCTTCCTTGCGTTTCTCTTCATCGATGATCTGTGTCGTACAAATGACCTTACGGGCACGTCCGTCCTCATCTCTGCTTAAGACAACAAATGCCATACGGATCCAGCCGACGTTTTTTCCGATAAGCTCCTGATAAATCGTCTGTTTATCTGAAAGTCTGTCCGCAAGCGTTGTCAGATCCGTAAATTGCAGACCGCGTTCCAGATACTCCTCTGACATCGTCGCTTGCATAATCTTTTGTACAACTTCTTTGGCATCCTTTTGTCCGTATTCCTGCACGATGTCGTGCACCTGATTTTGCGCAGAATATTCAACGATGCTATTTTCTGCCAAATCCAAAATATGCATACTATAGTAAATCTCGGACATCGTTGTCAAAATCATCAGCTGCTCCATCTGTTCTTTTTGAATACGAATGAGCCGCTTATATACCCAAAGCAAGATAACTGTGGCAAGCACGAGACATCCAAGAATCATACTTGCCGGAAGTACACATTCCTTCCTGATACCGGATCTGCTCTGTGCAATACAAATGACATAATTTTCATATTTTAAAATTGAGCAAACGCTCTCACGCCCATTGATCGCCGTGTTCATATGACAGATTGTGAATTTGTCAATGCCGGAACAATCCATTCCGATCTGCCGAAGCGTCATTCCCTCTGTTTTGTCCGTCGCACCGATGATTTCTTCCGTTTCTCCATCTGCAACATAAATATCCAGATTCTCAAAAATCGGCATACTGTTGACAACATTGCTCATCTCATTGCGCTTGAGCTCATTGATCAGCCGGATAGGTTCGATTCCGACCTGTACCATTTTTTGTCCTTTGCTATCCCACGCAATGGCATACATCATTTCTTTTTCTTCCGCAGTATTTGGTGTCACATCCTGACACATTGCAAGCTTGTGGTTGGAAAGCATCGGTTTAAAATAAGCCATCTGTTCTCCGGATTCAAAGCTCAGTCCATAATACTTTGGCTCGGTACCGGAATATATGACACCATTTGTATCAAACAGGTGAATCTCATCAATTGATAACAGCCTCGCAATTTTATTCAATTTGTTACGGTCATATTCTGCGTCTTCATGATTTTCAAGCATATATGCAACTACGTTGGCGCGGATAATATACTCATCCTTCAGCGATACGAGCATATTCGCCTCTGCCGCCTGATTTTTTTCAATCAAGCTACACATCTGGCCAAGCAACACTTCCCCTGTTTGTTGCGCCTGATTCACATTGTTATACACAAGCACCCCGTAAGTCGCACATGTGATAATCACCGCAATGACACAAACCACCATGATTACGTGTACAAAACGTATCTCTTTTGTATTTTTCCCCATGCATTATCTCCCATATGTCAATATACATTTCTAAACAAATTATACCATATTTACAGGGCGATAGAAACACAATATTCGTTTTATAGCGTTATGAGTTATGAACCCGGTTATAGGATGACTCCTTTTATGCTTCAGGAAACCTTCTTTTGTTATGTATTATGCTTCCTGTTCATTTTGTGGTTTGTATCATGTCCATATTAAGATGTGTTTCATGTTATGTAAACTAATAGGGTTTGTTTTTTTTATTTTATACCACATTTCAAATATGTTTGTGGTAAAAAAGCACTTTTCAATTGAAACCACAACATATTGTGTATGTGCCTTTTGCGAACTTACCTTTGAAACCACATTTTGTTTTCCATTTGTCATTTTAGAACTACTGCAAAAGCGCCCGCATCTATCGGCGCGAAAGCTTCATAACCCAGCCGTAGCACAGCGCCGCCAAAAGGCCCGCGATGGCCGTGATTGCGAGCGATACCAAATTGGCATCCATGCGCATTCCTAGGAAAACGACAAGGACAACAAGTCCCATGCACACAAGCATATTGGGAAACAGGTAAATCGCTACTGCAGCGCCCTGTTTTACGACTTCGATTTCATTTTCCCAGTCAAGCCGCATATGTTTGATTCCGCACACACATCCCCACGTCGTTGAAAACGCGCAAAGTGCAATTATCTCTGCCAGATAAATGATTGCATTTACAATCGGCACCCTTGCTGAAAATGACAGGCAAACCGTCGCAAACACTGCAAACGGAACCGTCAGATACATATTATAAAGCATCTTACCACGGTAAATCGTCTTTTGCTCAATCGGCAGACTCTGCATAATCCAATAATTTTTTCCTTCTAACGAAGGGGAACAGGCTGTCGTCGCAACCATACCGATACAGAAATAAACAATGAGTGGAATCGCCGGGAACACGATGCTTGCATCAATTGGCGCGCCCTTTGTCACCACTGAAATGATCTTTTCAAACTTTACAAACAGTGCAATCGCGCCAAGCAGGAACGCCAGCACCTCACCAAGTCCGGCATTGACAAGATACGCTTGCGAGCCGGTCATCCGCTTAAATTCCTTAAATGCAATCGCATTGACCACACTATGTGTTTTCTGCGCCGTCATCTTGTATGCCTTGTCCGCTCCGTGTGACTTAAGTGCTGAATTGATCTGTCTGTAGTATTTGCCGACAATCATAAACACGAGTTCAAACAGCACAAGCGATACACCGATCAAAAGCAGAATGCCGGCAACGTCGAATGAGCGGATGCCGTCTGCAAACCAGGCAATCGGCAAATAAACGGAACCAATATCTTCAATGCTGCCTGAGACATTTTCCAAAATTACCTTTGTCTCATCACTTTTGACCAGCGCCTCAATGATATATTGCAGTGAAAAACAAAAGATGACAAACACAAAAATCAGTACCGTCTGAATGATGTTTTTATGGCGGAAGCCTGCGCTAACTTTTGCAATCAAAAATCCAATAAACGAAGCAACCAGCATCGGAATAATCGGCAGTACAAACGTCAGGACAAGCCATACCGGATAAACAAGCGGATTCGCCCCTGCATAAATGCCATATCCAATCATCATCGCAACTGACACGGATAAGTACCATGGCATACTTGCCACATACATATATAGGAATTTGTCTGCTGCAATCGTTTTTGCCGAAAATGGCAGCGACATGAGCATATCATATTCCTTGAATGCAAACAAATAACCATTTGTCTTAAAAAACGTAAAAACAAATGCCAGCATAGAAATGATGGATGCACAAATAATCGGAATGGAATCTGTCAGTCCGAGTTGTCCATATCCGACACACATCATAAAACTGTAAACAACAATCATCAAATAGAGCACAAACAGTCCAATCATGCCTCCGATTGCTTTGCCCCTTATTTTGGGGTCTTTTACATACTTTATTTGATTGATTCTGCTAGTCGACCTTAGCAGTGTCTTTAGCAGTAACATACTTTTTTTATTCATTGACAACCTCCATAAATACACTTTCCAGAGACTGTCCGTTCGTAAGCTGCTCCATCGTACCGGATTCAATCAGCTGTCCCTTTTTGATGATTGCTACCTTGTTACACAATTTTTCAGCCACATCAAGTACATGTGTTGAAAAAAATACCGCTGCGCCCTTTTGGCACATCTCGTGCATAATCTCTTTTAAAATAAATGTCGCCTTCGGATCAAGACCGACAAACGGCTCATCCATCACCATCAGTTTCGGCTCATGAATCAGTGCCGAAATAATGGCTACCTTCTGCTTCATACCGTGCGAATAAGATGAAATGAGACTGCCGAGCGACTCTGTAATCTCAAACATGTCACCGTATTTCTTGATGCGTTCTTCCCTATCCTTTTGGCTGATTTCAAAGACATCCGCAATAAAGTTGAGGTATTGGATTCCTGTCAGATTCTCATACAAATCAGGGTTATCCGGAATGTATGCTGTTATCTTCTTACAGGCAATCGGATCCTCCTTCACCGATTTTCCTTCAATCAAAATCTCGCCCTGCGTAAAATCAAGTACACCGACGATTGCCCGGATTGTTGTAGATTTGCCCGCACCATTGTGACCGATAAAGCCATAAATATCGCCTGCCTCAACGGTCAGGGAAATATTGTCCGCCGCCTTCTTGCCTTCCCCATAGACTTTGGTATAATTCTTAATTTCTAATACGCTCATAGTTCCCTCCTTTAATTGCTATCATCGTTTCCTTCATTTTCCCATATTCGATGACAATTATCAACTTTTTTCGTGCAACTATGCTATTGCGATTGTCTTCTTCAGGCAATGGCGTTTTCTTCTTTGGTCTATTATGCGGTTTTCTTTTCTCACAAACATAAATTATTCATCCGGAGCGTATGCTGTTTTCTTCATAAGTTAACCAAAGCTTACAAACAACATCTATTCTTCCTCTTCTTCAGGTTCTTCATTTATTTCCGTAATCTTTTTGTGATACATTATTCTGACAAGCTCAAGCGCTATAAATGTCACAAAAAGCGTAATCACTGCAAAAATCACGCCGACTGCAATACATCCACCGATTTTATCCGGATATTCACGAATCTTGGCAATCGTTGAAACAACGCCAAGCAGTGCTGCTGCAAATACTGAAACGGCCAAATTCGTTGCTGTGTTTGCCTTTAATTTGCGGTCCCAGATGCCCTTACGAAGACACATGATTGATAAATAGAGGCAAAGACACATAAACACGATCCATTCGCCTGCAACATATTTTATGCAATCCTGAAATCCATATATAATAACCTGCCCTAGCATAGATATTAACAATGCCCAATAAGCAAGCCAGCACGCCTTGCTTTCTAAGCGTAACAAGGTCTGTTCCTGTTGTTCGTCTAAATTGCTCCTATTCTTCATCTTCTTCATCCTCCCAAAAAATATCGTCCAACGTGCAACCAAGTGCTCTGCAAATCTTCCTGCAAAGCTTAATCGACGGGTTAAACTCTCCCGATTCAATCAGACCGATCGTCTGTCTCGTCACATCCGCTTTCTTCGCCAGCTCCGTCTGCGACATATCCAGTTCAATCCGTTTAAATTTCATTTTTAAATTTCTACTCATGTGAACCTCCTTTAATGTACATTATATATTGCATTTGCAATATGTCAAGTATATTTTGCATAAAAGTATTTTATTTTGCAATTGCAAAGTGATAGATGTCGTACATAGCTGTCAGGAATATTCTACGAAACGTCTGTTAAATTGTTTTTTGGGGGATTCACTTGATTCATACCTACCGGATGACACTTCCTCTTTCCAGTGGGTAGTTTAAATAAAAAAAACACTAGTCAACATATTGGGGACACCAAAACTGTTGACTAGTGCACTGCCATGTATCTATTTTTTATTCTCGACTGTTTTCTAATCGGATCAAAAGACCCGCAATCGGTACGATGAGCATACCACAGAAAAAATTGCTGACTCCATGCACAAAATCCCAGGGCAGTCCGGCCACGATCCAGGCAATCGTCGCATCAAAGCTCATTCCATACATGAGTGCCTGCGCCGGTGCATACAGCGTTCCAAATAAAAATCCATGGCACGCATTTACGACCATATAAACAACAGGCCGCACGCGCTTTGGCATATTCTTTGGAAGAAGCATTGCCACCGCCCACAAAATGGTCCATAGGTACAAATATGGTATCCACCATGCTGCAAATCCGCTAAACAGTCCATTTAGCAGGACATATGTGTAAATCGGATACAATGCTTTCTTTCGATATACAATCGTAAATGCAATCGTAAACACGCCGAGCAGATGGACGTTTGGTGCAACCTCCATCACCATCTTGGAGGCATACATCAGTGCACCAAGCATTCCAAATACTACGGTTTCTCTCACCGTCAGTTTCATTATTTCTCGACTTTAAATGCGTATGCTGCACCGTCTTCGACGTTTGTTGCATCCACGCCTGTCTGCGCATATTCATCATTGATGTAAAATGCCCAGTATGACTGGTCAACATCATAATCGGCTGTAATGCCATTGACCGTTTTGACATAAAGACCATAGTCGCCTTCTTCCCCTGCAATCAACTCATGCTCAAGCAGTGCATCGCCAACGGTCTCTTTGTCTGTATGAATTTCAAAGTATGTCTCATTGCCGTCTGCATCAACAACTGTAAATGTAAATGCCATCTGGCCTTCTCCAAGTACAGTTACATCGCCTGCCGCAGAACTTGCTTCCGCATCCGTTCCCGCATCATCCGTCGTTTCTGCCTCTGTCTCTGCATCCTCAGCTTCTTCCGCCTGTGCAGTTGTCTCTTCTGTCTGTCCGGCAGCATCCTCCTGCACCTGCGTCTGCGTTTGTACGTTCGCATCTTCCTGCTTGTTTCCGCATCCTACTGCTGTAAATGCCATTGCCACAACGAGCATCAAACTCAGTAACCATTTGTTAACTTTTCTGTTTTGTGTTGTCTTCATCTTTCTTCCTCCAAATAGATAAAATAGATGGGAATCTCCTAACAGAATCAAATCTATAGACGTACTCCAAAAGGAATCAAATCGGTAGACGCGCTCCAAAAGGAATCAAATCGATAGACGCACTCCATAGAAATATTCCAAAGAAATTCCCTTCAAATTCAAAAAAAGAGTTATCAAACGATAACTCTTTACACACGATAAAAATAGCTAAACATACAAAATCATCCCTTATATTAAAAAGGGAATCACAGTACTACCAATTACTCGTGGCATTGAGCTTTCGCTCTTGTACTCCAAATCAGGCAGGTCTCCCGGCTTATAGATCATCGCATCCACCATCTTCCCGGTTTCCCAGTGATATATCGGCTTCGCTCCCTAATTACGGTGACGAGTTCGTACAGGAATTGCACCTGTTTCCCTTTTCACCAGAACAACGAATAATCGTCTTCTGACACCTGATTCATTTTTGAATTCTTTGGTATTATAGCACCGCGCGTCCACATATGCAAGCATAAAAATCACATGCCAAAAAAGATGCCACACAAAATCATGCTTTCATCTTTGCCAAGAAACGCTTGCGGTATTTCAGCTGCACATATTGATTGATGCGCTTCATGTAGACCGCATCATATGCACCGCCTACAGCGCCCACGAGCGGAATTCCCTGTAAAAATTTCATATATAAAAGCTCTTTTGACATCCCACCGGCAGCATCTGCGATGCATGCATCCATTTCCTTTTCCTCAGAAAATGTGCCATAAATAATAAACTGATCGATTTCATGATTGATTGCTTCCAGTTCACTTCCATGCGATAATGCGCCCTGAATCATCAGCAAAATAAATCTTTTTTCCGTTTCATTTTCATAAGAAAATCCATACTGCAGTGCGATTTCATAGATGCTTCTGAGTATCATTCCGGTGAACAAAACGATATCCGGAAGCCCCACGCCAAGAAGTCCGAGACCGACGCCTGACACGCCCGAAATCATCAGGTTTTTATTTGCAACGCCCTTTGATTGTTTTGAAAATGTCTTCCACTGCTTTGATGTATTCATCTGTTTTGCCGCATAAACATTCACATCATAGTGTTTTTCAAGCTGTTCCTTTTGATACGTTTTTTCGATGACGTTCGTTCCCTTTGTAAAAACAACGGTAAACGCTTTTGCAAAGGCCGCATCCAAAGTATCCTGCAGCTTGTCCGGTACTTTTTCACTAAGCAATTGATTGAGCTTACTGTCGTTTTCCTTCTGATGCTTTTGCAAAAAAGACTGCTCTTGTTTTGTGAGCTTTTGCAGTTCCTTTTCCAGAGGCGACTTCTTAATTCTCATTTTTTTAACCTTTCTAAATACTCGTTTTTAAAAAACGCCAGACCACATATCGTGGCCCGGCATTTCCAAAAATCATATCATCAAAAACCTGTCTGCTGTGACAAATACTTCGCATCCTCATCAAGCGATGCAACATAGCCGCTGATGGAATTGACAATCTCCTGGTTCTTCTCGTTGGTCGCATACGTCGCATTGGAATGCGCCAGTACCTCTTCGGAAATCGCTGAAATCGTTGACACTGACATCGCAATTGCCTGATTTGCATCCGTCATCCGTGCAATGCTTTCTGACAGGTTCTCAGACTGGCTCTTAATCGCTGAGATATTGTCTACAATCGTACCGAATGCACTACTTGTCTTGCCGGCTGCCTCGGCCTGCTTATTATTGTCCTCAATCATGCCATTGATGGCTGAAATGACGGTTGCAAGTTCCTCATTAATCTCTGTAATCAGCTTGCTGATATCACTTGTCGCGCTTGATGTCTGTCCTGCAAGAGAAGAAATCTCTGTCGCTACAACCGCAAATCCACGACCGGCCTCACCGGCTCTCGCCGCTTCAATCGAAGCATTCAATGCAAGGAGCGATGTCTGGCTCGCAACTGAATTAATTAAATCCGTAATCTGATTCATCTGATTGGTCGTATCCCGGAAAGAATCGAGTGCCTGTGTCACCTTACTGCTTGTCTCTACGGACAAATCGTTAAAGGAAATCAAATCCTCCATACATTTCTTGCCGGTAACGATTACCTCAGTCGTTGTGCCGATATTTTCCTGAATGACTGCTGCGGCACTCGCAACCTGTTGTACATAATTTTGTATCTCACTCGTCATCTGGAGCTGTTCCTGTACAGATTCTGCTGTTTCAGCCGCCCCTGACTGCACCTCTGACATCGCATTTAATGTGTCGCCTACCGACTCACTCAAAATGCCCATATGCTGCGATACCTGTTCGATATTTCCAATCATTTCTCCGGAATAATGTAATACATTGCCCAGTATTCCCGCTGTTTTGTCCTTCTCAAGCGTGATACGCGCCATATTGATTTGCTGGTATTTCTTAGAAACCGACTGCATCATCATCGAATATGCTGCGATGATAATCATCACAATGCCCTGAATTTCAAAAACCGCAAGATCCTCTGCCTTAGCACCCTGCACTATTTTGCGGACAATGTCAATCACGTTCATCAAAACAATAACCGAACCGGTTCTAATCAAAAACTTTTTATCCAAATACAGCGTCGCGATAATCAGCATCGGAATCGCATATGTAAAAACAAGCGGGTTCGTGGTCGTAAACAATACAACACCGTACAAAATCCCATAACCAACACACGCGATATGTCTGATTGTAGCGTGTTCTTTGTTGGATTTGTATGTAAGCCATCCAACAATTAATGGTGCAATTGCAAAGCATGCGACCATTCCGATATACCCCCAGGTTCTTGCCCCTTTGATGACTTCAACCATATATGCAAGAACAATAATCGTATCGATAATTGTATTGGCAAGCAGTGTCATTTTATTTGCAAGCTGTGTCTCTGACAAATTCGCTAATTTATTTAACTCATCAGATGAATACTTCTCCTCCATATGTACCTCCTCAAAATTGATTTTAGATAGGGATATTATACCACTAAATGTGTCAAAAATATCTATTTTTTTTCAAAAAGCACAAATAATGTTAAATTTTTTATCAAGAAAGCAGTGCCCCCTGCGCATCCTTCCACCACGAAAGCAGTTTTTCAACCGACGGGTTTACCGGCGCATTCATACAAATCATTTCAAAATCAACCGTCTCCGCCGTGCCATCCTGCTTCATCATCGGGACGAAGCAGAGCGCCTCATTTTTATAATAAGACCGGACAATATATTCCGGCAAAAGGCTGATGCCCATCTCAAGCGACGCCATCAAAAGAATTGTCTCCGGCTCCGGCTCTACAGCGATGACCTGTGGCAAAAAGCCACCGCGTTCATAGACGAGGAGCATCTCATCCATCTCATCACGCGCCCTGCCCGGCGGCTGCATGATAATAAAGGACTCCCCTGCAAGCTCAGGACATGTAATTTCCTTTTTTTCGGAAAGCGGGTTGCTTGGCGACATCACACAGTAAATCGGGTAACTTTTGAGATAACGGTGTTTTAGGTTTCCGTAAATATTCTGCCTTGGCTGTACGGAAAACGCCACATCGCACTCCCCACGCTGCAGCGCTTCTAACAGACCGCTCATCGTGCTTCGCAAAAATTTCAGCTTAATATTCGGAAACGCCTCGTGAAAGCCGCGCAGCATCTCATAGCAGTCACTTTGCCCAAATCCACTGATAAGTCCGATGGAAATCTCACCATCAAATCCCTTTGAAGCCATCCGCGCGAGGCGCATCGCCTCATCGCTGCGCTTGAGGATTGCCCTTGCTTCCTTTAAATAGACGCTGCCCGCCATTGTCAGCTCTATATGATGCTTATCGCGCACAAACAACTGCACGCCGAGCGTTTTTTCGAGTGCCTTCATCTGCTGCGTCATGGCCGTCTGCGAAATAAAGCATTCCTTGGCCGCCTTTGTGAAATTAAGATGTTTTGCCGCACAGACAAAGTATTCCAATTGATTGAGATTCAAGCTTCTGCCTCCTGTTGTGGGTTGTTTCAATTTTGCCTCTTGTTACTTGATAGCAAATCGCGTTATACTTTGTAAATCAGAATCCGATTTTGCAATTCAGCTATTGTACGGATTCGAATAGCTTTTCATAAGTTTTTCTTATTACATAATCGTATTTTATCATTTTACAAAGCTGTTTTCCAGTGCGATAATAAGAAAAACTTTCAAATCGATTCTATTTCAAGGAGGCTACACAAATGAACCAAGAAATCCCTTATAAGATTTATTTATCAGAAGACGAGATTCCAAAACAATGGTACAATCTTCGCGCTGATATGAAGAATAAACCGGCGCCACTGTTAAATCCGGGCACCTTAAAGCCACTGACAGCCGAGGAGCTTGCACCGATTTTCTGTGAAGAGCTTATCGCCCAGGAGCTTGACGAGACAACGCCGTATATCGACATTCCTACAGAAATCCGCGACTTTTACAAAATGTACCGTCCGGCGCCACTCGTTCGTGCCTATTATCTGGAAAAAGCACTTGGCACGCCGGCAAAAATTTATTACAAATTTGAAGGCAACAATACAAGCGGAAGCCACAAGTTAAATTCTGCAATTGCGCAGGCTTATTATGCCAAAAAGCAAGGTCTTAAGGGCGTCACAACAGAGACAGGTGCCGGCCAGTGGGGTACTGCTCTTTCGATGGCATGTGCTTACTTTGATCTCGATTGTAAGGTTTATATGGTAAAAGTTTCTTATGAGCAAAAACCGTTCAGACGCGAAGTAATGCGTACCTACGGTGCCAACGTCACCCCTTCTCCTTCCATGGATACAGAGGTCGGACGCAAAATTTTGGAAGCGCATCCGGGTACAACAGGTTCTCTTGGCTGTGCCATTTCCGAAGCAGTTGAAGTGGCTACCCACAACGAAGGCTACCGTTACGTACTCGGCAGCGTTCTTAACCAGGTACTTCTCCATCAGTCAGTTATCGGTCTTGAGGCTAAGGCCGCACTCGACAAATATGGCATTTCGCCGGATATCATCATCGGTTGTGCGGGCGGCGGCTCCAACCTTGGTGGACTGATTGCTCCATTTATGGGCGAAAAATTGCGCGGCGAAAAAGACTATCGTTTCATCGCTGTTGAGCCTGCTTCTTGTCCAAGCTTTACACGTGGTAAATTTGCATACGATTTCTGCGATACGGGTATGATTTGTCCACTTGCCAAAATGTACACACTCGGAAGCGGCTTCATTCCTTCTGCAAACCATGCAGGCGGACTTCGTTTCCACGGCATGAGTTCTACCCTTTCTCAGCTGTATCACGACGGCTACATGGAAGCAAGAGCTGTTGAACAGACTTCTGTATTTGAGGCAGCTGAATTCTTTGCAAGAGCCGAAGGTATTCTTCCTGCACCGGAAAGCTCACATGCCATCCGCGCCGCAATCGATGAAGCAGTGAAATGTAAAGAGACAGGCGAGGAGAAAACGATTCTCTTTGGCTTAACCGGAACAGGTTACTTTGATATGATTGCCTACGAAAAATTCCACGATGGCAACATGACAGACTACATCCCTACAGATGCGGATTTGCAGGTCGGCTTTGACGGCATTCCGAAATTCCCGGGAAATGAATTCTAGATAGCGGTTTCTCAACAGCCGGACTTATTACGTATAACATTATTTTGATAAAACAAAAAGCCTCAGTGTAACGGAATAGGTACGAATCTCCAATCGTTAGATTTTGTATCTGACTCTTTTGGATCGTACAGCTACACTGAGGCTTTTTGAATGGTATTATCATAGTGCGCCTTCATATTTTTTCACCAAGCGCCTGTAACTGCCCGTACATATCTTTTGCTTTTTCGATGGTTTCCGGCGTTCTTTCTAAGGCTCGAGATATGCAAGCTCCGTCGGCAAATCGTCCCACAGCTGTGTTCTTGTCTTATTGCGCCTAAGCACATCAAGCACCTTTTGATCCGGCTTTGGAAAAACAATCAGACAATCTTCCTCACCTTTTTCCTTGCGGACCGGAAATGCCAGCTGTTCCTTTTCAAGCGAGAACTGCGCATGGACGCCTTCCTTATTTCCTCTCGCATCAAGACGGATCCATTTCTGAATTGACTGTACATACACACCATTGAGACCATGGTATACCAGTATCGGTGCTGTTTCATCATCCAAAATTAGCCTCTGATAACAAAATCCCGCCGGAATTCCTTTGTAACGTAGCAGTGCTGCAAGCAAATGTGATTTTGCCATACAAATGCCATGCTTTGCAGCGAGCACCTCCGATGCACTGCACGTAATCAAATCCTCATTCACATCTGCGGAGTGTGCAATTTCATCGCGCACGAACTCGTATGCCGCCTTGATATATGCAATCTCGTCCATTGCCCTGCTTGACAGTGCCTGTGCTGTCTTGGCATTTGCCTTCTCATCATTCACAAGACTTGACAGGGCTTGCGCTGTCTTGGCAATACTGTCATGCGAAAAATTGATAACCTCATCTTCCACCAGATACGCGCATAAATCATCTGTGTACGGCACCACAATCATAGTCTTTTGTTCTGATTTATCTCCATTTTTTTGGTGGTCCTGCTCTACATAGCATTTTTCATTCCATTCTTTCTTCATGTTATGTAAACCTATCTTGCTTATTCTTTTCTTTTACATGGGAATTTGCGCTTTTTCGATCTCCCCATGTAAATTTCCTTCCTGTTCTACATGGGATTTTGCGCTTTTTCGATTTCCACATGTAAATTTCCTTCCTGTTCTACATGGGATTTTGCGCTTTCTCATTTTTCCCATGTAAATTCCTATCTGTTTCTACATGGGATTTTGCATTTTCTCTATTTTCCCATGTAAATTCCTATCTGTTTCTACATGGGGTTTTGCGTTATCTCTATTTTCCCATGTAAATTCCTATCTGTTTATACATGGGGTTTTGCGTTATCTCTATTTTCCCATGTAAATTTTCATCTGTTTCTACATGGGATTTTGCGCTTTTTCGATTTCCACATGTAAGTTTCCTTCCTGTTCTACATGGGATTTTGCTCTTTCTCATTTTTCCCATGTAAATATTAAAAATCGGCACTTCAATAAATAAATTTGCGCGACTTGCATATGCATCAGATGGCAAACCCTGTGAGGCGTCGGCACTTAACGAATTGCAAAGCAATGAGTTTAGTTCCGCTACGCCGAGGATGGAGCGAGAGCGCGTTTGCAAGATGATGACATATGCACAGGAGTGCCTTCGACATGTGATGCTGTATGCACAGGAGCGTTTTCCACAAGTAATGCTGTATATACAGAAGCACCATGAGTTTCCCATGTAAACCCTAACTCTTCAGCATGCTTACTCTAAAACAAATCCAGCATATTATCCAGATAGATTTTCTCCCTGACATGAATCCGGTACTCCGGCTTTGTCAGATAATATAGCAAAAATTCAAGCACAAGCGCACTGCCAAGACTGCGTCCCTCAATTTTAAAATTCGAAAATCCCATTGGGAGATAAGTCTCCTGAATATCGTTAACACTGATGAACGCCGGATTTTCCATCGCCTTTGAGAATTGATATCCTTCTTTTGCATGTGGTGCTTTGCAAACATGCTCCGGACAGTTTTCTCCCAGATTCTTGCGGCTGACCGTTTCATAACACGCCTTTCGCTGCGTACAACCAAAGTCACAGCATTCATTCACCAAAAACTCAACTTTATCTTTCTCATCCTGCGTTAACGTATTAAGCTGCTCAAACGCCTTATTAAGACGAAAGTCCGGCACGACATAGCAAAATTCTTCGCGCTTGACTTCCTCATGAAACTGTGTAAACTCCGTCTGAACCTTGGTCGTGGAAGAGACGAAATACAAGTCCGGATAGTTCTCTTTTAGGTAATCCATCAGCAGGTCTGAATGAACGATGACGCCATTTGATGGATTTTTTAAAGAAAACATCTCGCAAAGCGCATTACACCTTCGGTCACTAAGGTGCTCTCTTTGCAAAAGTGAATTACTAAATGTGAGTCTTGCAGAAATTCCATACTCCTTCATCAGTGCAAGTACTTCAGAAGGCTCACAATCTCCATATCCGACACGCCCACCGCCCCAGATGCAGTCCGCAGGTGCCCCATAAATCGAGCCAATCTCACACCAATCATAGAAGTATTCCCTGCGCATGCGAAACAATGGCAAAAATACGCGATACAGTTCATAAAACTCGAATAGCCCCGGCAAGTGGAAGTATGCAGTTTTTTTATTTATACAATGTTTGTCAAGCATTTTGCACCCAAATCACATAACAAGTAGTTCCGTTTTTCCGTATTTCAGTAGTTTCGTTTTTCAATTTTTAAATAGTTCCGTTTTTCAATTTGATTTTATCGTATTACAAATTAGAATCCACGATTTTTCAGTTCTTCCACGATTTGTACATACTTCTCGAGAATATCAAATCCTTTGATATCTTCTCTTTTCAGGTCAATCATATCGCCATGAGAAAGACCACGTTTTTTTGTATTTTCAAACACGCCTTTGAACGCGCCCCATTTTGCGGAAGAAACAGCCACAAGCCCATCATTTTTTTCATGCGTCAGCAGCTTCATAAACAGATACGGAATCGACAAAAGACTGTCACTGAACATGCCATGCATGACCGACGTATAACTTTGATAAAAAACCAAAGGGCTATCTGCTGTCTGTTCATTAAACTTCTCACAGTAAGCCGGCGCTAACTGTTTGCTTGCATGATAACAATCCGGCTTTTCATCTCCCATTGTTGCAAAGGAGCGGTCAAACCAACCGGCAATCAGGCGATAACACCAATCCGGAAGCTTATTTAACAAATCAATCAATGCAGATCCCCTATGTGGTGTAGACATCGTCGTAAGCGATGCAACCTTCTCTTCATAACCAAGCTTTGAAATCAAATAGCGGCTATCAAGACCACCTTTGGAATGTGCGATTATATTAACTTTTGCAGCACCGGTTTCAGCAAGCGCCCTGTCAATTGTCTGCGCGATTTTGGCAGCATTGTCCTCTATCGTTCCCCACGCATTTTGATGTCCATAATAAATCGTGGCACCATTTTCAATAAGAAGCCTAGGCATGCGTCCCCAATAGTTGAAAAATTTCAGATCGCGAAACCCAATGCCATGCACCATAATAATCGGATATTTCGTCGCACAGCAATCCGTTCCGACGCGCATTGTCTCATTCAAATGTCTCTCAAGTGCAATGTCATACTCATCTTTTGCAGCGCGCGAAACGATTCTAAGCAGAAACAAATTGACAACCGGAATCCACATCCATAAACAAATGAGTATTCTCTTTACAACACCCAGTCTGTAGCAGGTACAAAGAATCCGGATTGTGCCATTTGCAAGAAACAGCCACAGGAAAATGCACGTATAAATGATGTCAAAGGTCAAGTAAAACCGATTGGTTGTAATGATGAATGGAAAAAGCTTCTGCATATCCACCGCCGCGTTTCCAATATAGAAAAACAAGTAAAAAACAATCTGTGACAGCAGTCCGATACAAGACAGACGCATTAACAAATAACCACCATATTCAATCCCGATCCTCCTACTTTCCGTCCGGTTCTTTCGAAACGGCAGAAAGTGTAAACGCAAAGTAGAATAAAGCTGGAACATCACGATGCAAAGCATCAAAATCCATGCGCCAAATCCAATCTCTTTTTTCTCTGCCCAAAGATACACAATCATAAGCGGAAAATGCGGCACTATGAATGTATAGATGCACGCGCAAAACCGATTCGAAAGCTCTATTTTATTGTTCGCATCCAAAAACAAAACCAAAAGTAAGCAAACGCTAAATATAACACTGTAAATCATAATTTTTAACCGAACCTCAATCCATGCCTTACATTTTTCTCTTTACCGGGATCTGTATTTCTGTAAGCCACTCCTCTTCCGTCTCTTTATTCCATACGCCGTCAATATATGATTCTCTGATATTTCCGCAAATCTCATAGCCGTTTTCTTCGATATATGCAAGAAGCATTGCATACGACTGGTGCAATGTATTGTAAGAGCCCTTATGAAAAATACACGCTGCCTGCGGAATGTATGGCATTGTCTGGAATGTTACCATGCTGTTGTCCGCCTTTTGCTCTGTAACAGCCTCGCAGATTTCCACCAGAATATCCTCTTCCTGATAGCCTTCCTCGAGATAATGCGTGAAGCAATATTCCGGTTTCGCACATACACATTCCAATGATTCCATCTGCAAGCCCATTTGTGGCATCAAAGTAAACAATTCATCATACGACTGAATCCGTTGTTTCATGGAACATACAATGACTTCCGGAAGCTCTTTGACAATTACCGGCGATGCAAGATTCACGCTTTCCTTTGCCAGATAACTTTCCACTTGTGCAAGCTTTGCTGTAAGCGTGGCAAGCTCTTTTAGAATCTGCTGTTTTTTCTCAAGGAGCAATGCTCTTTCATCCGCGCCTTCCAAAATCCTTCGGATGTCTTCAATGGAAACCCCCATATCCTTCAGTGCCAGAATTCTCTGCAGCTGCGCCATCTGTCCCGCCTCATAATACCGATATCCATTTTCCTCGTCCACATATACGGGCTCAAGCAACTTTTGTTCATCATAATAGCGGAGCGTTTTGACTGTGACGCGATTCATGCCGGCAAACATGCCAATCTTATACAGATTATCCTCTCTCTTTTTCTCACAGGCCGGGTGATACTGATTCATTTTCATATTGATACGCCTCCTTTTTCGTTTGTAAGGCTATCGTATTATCTCCCCTAAGGGTCGAGTCAAGCGCATTTTATCTTTTTTTATTCCGCTTGTTTATTTTGGAAATTTCTTTAAATTTTTGCTTTTTCTCCGCCAGATAACTCTGCGCGTCTTCCATATAGCGGTTTTCAACCATCAGCTTCTGATATGACTGCAACCGCTCCATCGAAAGTTCGCCGCGCTCAATTGCCTCCCATACCGCACAGCCCGGTTCGTTTCCGGAATGCGTGCAATCACGAAAGCGGCAGCTTTGTGCAAGTTCTTCAATATCGGAAAATGTCTGGTCGATGCCGGCCTGCGCATCCCACATTCCAAGTTCGCGCATACCAGGTGTATCGATGACCATTCCGCCTGTCTTTCGCAAAAGCAGTTCACGGTGCGTCGTCGTGTGCCGTCCTTTATCATCATTTCTCAGTCCGTTTGTCTCCAAATGGCTTTCTCCTAAAAGACAATTAATTAGCGTCGACTTACCGACACCTGAAGACCCGATAAACGCAATTGTCTTCCCCTCCGACAGGTAAGGATAAAGTGCCTCATAGCCGTCTTGCTGCGTCGTCGTTGTCACCAAAATATCCACACCTGCTGCCACAGAGGAAACCTCTGCTAATTTTTCTTCAAGATTGTCACACAAATCTGATTTGGTTAAAACGACAACCGGCATTGCACCGCTATTCCACGCAATGGACACGTAGCGCTCTAACCTCCGCAAATTAAAATCATTGTTCAGAGACATACACAAAAATACTGTGTCAATATTGGCGGCAACAACCTGTTCTTCGCTCCGCTGCCCTGCCGCCTTTCTGATAAAACTGCTTTTTCGCGGCAAAACATGGTGAATGATTGCATTGCTGTCACCTTCGTTCCAAAACGTCATGACAAAATCTCCGACCGCCGGATATTCTGCTTTGGACGCAACGCTGTATCCGAATTTTCCTGATATTTCACCTATCTTTTCACCAAGTGCAGATATTAGCCGATAGTAACCTTTTTCCTGGGCAGTTACCCTTGCTACCGTCAAATCCGGAAACGCCTCTGCCTTTTTTTCAAAATCCGGTGTCAATCCATACGTCTTCATCGAATAGTTTTCTATTTGACTCATTTTATTATTCATGATTACTTCTTTTTAACCCTCTTTTTCTTGCATTTTCTTTTTGGCTTTCTACACGCCCCAAATCGCAACCCTGTTTCACTGCCTTGTATGAAAAAACACTGTGCTTTTGGGCTGCTTTGGCTTTATTTCAGCAGTTATTTTTTACTGTTTTATTTCACGTTATTGTCATATGTTCTACTCGATTGCTATCAAGTTTCCTGCTTGTATCACAAATACAATCTCGAGATTCTGATCCAATATAACAACATCAGCAATTTTACCGGGTGCGAGACTTCCATACTGATGCGCAATTCCAAGCGCTTTTGCAGGATTGATCGTGGCACATTTGATGGCACTTGCAAGTGGGATACCCATTTCCTTTACAGCTGTTCTCACACAATCCGTTAAATTCGTAACAGACCCTGCAAGATTCCCATCTTTTGTTAGCGTTGCCAAATTTCCGCAAACAGTAACAGCCTGTCCACCCAACGTATACTGTCCATCCTCAAGACCACACGCCATCATACTATCACTGATGAAAATAATCCGATGATCTCCAAACATCTTAAAGGATGCCCGAATGGTAGCCGGATGACAATGAACGCCATCGCAAATCAGTTCGACCATAACATTTTCATCATCACAGGCAGCGCCTACGACTCCCGGCGATCTATGCATAAATTCCGGCATCGCATTATATAAATGTGTGACTTGTGATGCCCCCTTTTCAAATGCTTTTTTTGCTGTGTCATAATCGGCATTCGTATGCGCAATCGATACACGCACAAGGCTTGAAAGTGCTTCGATACATTCCATTGTGCCCTCCACTTCCGGCGCAATATCGACCAGTTTTATGCGCTGCTTTGCTTTTTCCTGCAATCGCATAAACATTTCTACATCAGGCTTATGGATAAACGATCCATTTTGTGCACCTTTCTTCTCATTGGAAATAAACGGCCCCTCCATACGGATTCCAAGCATCCGTGCCACTGTTTCATTTTGCTCCGCATACAAAGCCGCATTTGCAAAAATCCGAGCTAGTGTTTCCTCCGGCAAAGTCATCGACGTCGGACAAAACGACGTAATACCATTTTGTAGTTCATATGCCGCCATTTGTGAAAGTGCTTCTTTGGTTCCATCGCAAAAATCATAGCCCGCGCACCCATGCAAATGAATGTCAATGAGCCCCGGTATCACATAACAATCGGTTGCATCAATCAGTGGGTTCGAAATTCCATCTACTTTTGTCAATGAACCCGCAACCCCGTCCCCGGGTGCCACTTTTCCGTCTTCAATATACAAATCTTTTTTCTCAAACACGCCTTCTTCCAAAAAGACGTATCCGTTTTTGATTATCATCGTATATTTTCCTTTTCTTCTTTACATGTAGTTTTAAAGTGACACAGGAACCCCGTCCCCAGGTGTCACTTATGAAAAGTATAACATATTGGCGTGTAAAAGGGATGTAAAGTTTCCCTGCGGTCAAGAAAGTATTAGGTCTGTTTCAATACATCTTTCTTCACCCGCTCTCCTCCAAATCAATCCATATAGCATAAATAACCAAAATATCCTGAGTAACTTAGCAGCATTATGATCCCGCCAAGTCTCGTCAGCTTTTTCTTCCTGACAGAGCATAATAATAGCATAATGCCAGCCGCAATCATTATATACGAATCCACGTGGAATCCGGCATCAAATGTCACCGGTTTGATGCATGCCGTAGTTCCTATGATAAACAAAATATTAAAAATATTGCTTCCGACAATATTTCCAATTGCAATGTCAGCATTGCCTTTTTTTGCAGCGGTAACAGACGTAAAAAGCTCAGGAAGCGATGTTCCGAATGCAACAATCGTCAGTCCAATCAGACGTTCACTGATGCCGCACATTTGTGCAAGTCTTGTCGCACCATAAACCGAAGATTTACTGCCAAGCACAATAGCAGACAGCCCTCCAATCACATATAACACCTGAATCCATCCCTTGGTTACGGACGGCTTACCGGGCTCTTGTTCTGCCGCTTTTGTACTGACAAATAAGTATGTCAGATACATGCCAAAAAAAAGCCACAAAACGATTCCATCTTTGAAATCTATCGTTTGATCCAGTCCCTGCAGCAAAATTAGCACAGAGCAACCTATCATAAATGGAATCTCATATCGAATAGTTGATTGGCTGATTGAAACAGCCGTAATCACCGCAGTGATGCCAAGAATGAGCAAAATATTCAAAATATTGCTGCCCACAACATTTCCGATTGTAATATCTGCACTCCCTGTAAGTGCAGCGGTGATGCTGACCGCCATTTCGGGACTGCTCGTTCCCATCGCGACGATTGTCAGCCCGATTACAATCTCCGGGATGCCAAGTTTCGCAGCGACACTAGCCGCTCCTTCGACAAAATAATCGGCACCTTTTACCAAAAGAACAAATCCAAGCAAAAGAGCTGCACTATATAATATAATCTCCATAGTACCCTACTCCTCCTGCTGACGCTTGATATCGTCCTTTTTCTCTTCCTTTTGCGGCGCATTTTCAATCCACCATCCCCAAATGCCGGCTGCCACCGCGATGACACACATGATTCCAATGATTATCTGATTTAACATAATTAATACTTCCTTTCCAATTTTGAGTACGCAAAATAGACCCATGCCTTTGCATGAGCTGGTTTCAAAGAATCAATTATGCTTTTTGCCCGTCTAAACTGTGGATATATGTAATTGTAACAAAATGACTATTCTCTATACTACGAAATTGTGTATAGAGAAATTGATGGAAACGCCTTAAGAAAATCGGCATCAAAAGCAGAATACCAACAACACTTTTGAATAGATTGACAGATTGCTCCCTGCTAACTTGACGGCGCAAAAGCGCCATATGCACTGATGAAAGTACCGTCTCTTCGGCATGAATGAATTGTACAAAACCGGCATCCGGTGGAGTGAATACCGAACAACTGCTATCACAAGCATCACGTTCAAGCCCTGCTGCAACATCATTGTGAAATCCAAGCAGAGCGCAAAAGAGGAGCGCTATAACTAAAACAAATGCTATTCGTTTTTTGTTGTTTGCCACTGCTAACTGCATTCTAACGCGCCTCCTCTTTCCGATTCCAACTGTTGCATCCAAATTGGTTAATTCCATCATACTCAATATTATCTTTATTCGTCAATGATTATAGTTGTGATAACATAGAAATTATCCTTACATGTTGCATTTCGTATTCTATAATATTTCAATCACATATTCTTTCGCAAAGGAATGTCCGCTCTCCAAAGAATTGGAATATTCTCTCTCCGCAAGCGTACCGGCAAATCCCTCGCGGTCACTTCTGCCAAACCATGGCTCGATACAAACAAACGGTGCATGGGCTTTGACCGGAGACCATATCCCAAGCTGAGGTGCATCAAACCGCAACTGCAGGAATGGATTCTGATTTTTGTCACGGATTGTCACTGTGTTCAATCCCTTTCCATCAATAATCAAAGCATCCTCGTCAAACAGTTCATCCGTCAATGGCAGCACGCCTTGCTCCAGCTTGTTCATTACCACTTTTTCACCAAGCACTCCTTTCTGCGTTAGCACGCCGCAAGGAAGCGCCTCCAGATTCGTATGTAAGTCCAAAGAATACCCATTCAAGCCCCCTTCACAGGTAAACGCCGGATGCGCACCAATGGAAAAATGCAACTCTTGTGTGCCATCATTAATGACCGTCCACATCACATGAACAGACTGATTTTCCAATCGATAGCCTAAACGAAGCGTAAAATCAAATGGATAATTTGCTTCCCACTTCTCATCCTTGATTAACGCAAACCACAGAGTATTCTCCGTCTGTTCTACCAACTCAAACTCACTATCTCTGGCAAATCCGTGCTGTGGAATATTCTCGTAAGTGACGCCCTTATGCGTATAACGCTGCCCCTCTAACTTTCCGACAAAAGGAAACAGTACCGGCGACACTCTTCCCCAGTATTTTGAATCTCCGCACCACATATACTCTTTGCCTGTCTCATTTGATTTTAGACTAACCAGTTCCGCACCATGCGTATTTACACCTATGGTAATCCATTCATTTTTGATACTTACAATACTCATATTAGTCTTTCCTTTCATCATTTTTCGAATAACAAATTACTATTCCTTTACATTTTATATCATTAATCTGTTTATGCCAACCGGAATTTGCTTGACTCTAGCATCCCCAGCATGCTATTCTACGGATAAGCAATATCGTCTGTGCAAGTAGCAATCCGCGAACGCATTCTTATTCTTAATTCAAAGTCGATTCTTGCTTCATTCACAATTAACTTCAT
>JAGKTY010000046.1 GCA_021153185.1 Lachnospiraceae bacterium | reverse complement strand
CATGCGGCTGGATGCCAGGATTCTGTCGAACAAATCTGTTTGGGAATTGAGGGCTTCCTTGTCAAATATTCCCTCTATGATTTTCTTGCAGTATTCCAGTAGGTAAATGTAGAGCTGCTTTTTACTGCCGAAATACTGAAACACAGACGCTTTGGAAATGTGTGCGGCTACCGCAATATCATTGATTGAGGCTTTTTCATAACCAAACTTGCCGAAACACTGGAGCGCCGCATTGAGAATAGCCGTTCTCTTTTCTTCGGTCAGGGCCAAAAATTTGTCCAATTCATTTTCTCCTTTTTACATAATAACCGATTCGGTTATTTAGAGTATAGCACCAATAACCGAATCGGTCAAGCAATAAAAATTATCATTTGAAAACAGATACTCACCTAAAAAGCCGTCTGTACGAGCATTTCTCATGCCCGCACAGACGGCTTGCTTTATCTCTGGTAATCAGTCCAAAGGGTTGTATTCCGTAACGGTTTTCAAGTATGTTTCCGGGTCACCATTGAGAATTAAATTCGCATAGGCTACCGGGTCATTGTATATCAGATAGTCAAGCTCTGACCTCTGGTACATATTGTCTGCGACCTCGTTCTCAACGGCGGTGCAGTCTATAGAAATCATGCTGCCATCAGCGAAGCAAAGCTCCACACAGGCAGTATCGATATTAAATTCACAAGTTAATAAATCGCTCATTTTGATTTTCTCCTCATTCTGGTTCCATATTTTCGCAAGTCTGACTCTCCAGAAATATTGGTAAATCTTTGGTAAAATTGAGAGCGAAACACAAAAAACGCTTATTTTCGGGACTTATAAGACAATTTGAGACTTTTCATCATGCCCGGTAAATCCTGCCGTGACATACGAATAAAACTCTAATCATACGCTTTTTCCTTTATTTCCTTGATTTATCAGCATTTTGTCATATACAATGGGGTCCCTCCCCGCTTCGCGCAGTCCTCCCCCATTGTCATGTATTGGTATAAAATGGCATAGTTTTGTTAGCAAAAGGTGTAAAATAAGGTGTAAAAATCATAATATTATGCCTCTTTTTTCCCTAGTGATATCTCAAGCAATTCGGCTGCAACATCTACATTCTTTATACGCATCAAATTATCCCAGACATCTTCCTTGCCTAAAAGATTCATACCTCCATGCCATACAATCTGATTATCAATTACAGCAAAACGCTCATCTATCTCTTCTTTTGCAACTACAGTTATCCCAACACCCTGCATTGCACCAATCAACTCGTAATTCACTGCTGAATTTCCATACATTGCGTTATCTGGATTAAGCATGATAACAGTAACCTTCACACCTTTTTCCTGGCGTTCCTTTACAATTTTTATAAACCTTGCAATCTTTTCAGCACGTATATCCGGGCTTGAAATGATAATTTCTTTTTCTGCCTCTACCAAATCCTGCTCAAATTTTTCTATATAATTACCCGAATCATATATTGCATTTATAATCTGTTACATTGTGAAAAATATCCGCCATTCTTACCTCTCTTTGCAAATACATCCTGCCGTCCCCAAAACATGGCAAAATACCTCTTGGCCATGTCATCAGTTATATATTCCGGAATGATAATTCTTTCACCCTGATCCGGATCATAGTTTTCTAAGTTTTCTATCTGTTCCTCAAAATGACTATATTTTTCATATGGTATATTAGCCTTTTGTAATTGAGCTTTAAGAACAGTATTTTCGTTCTGTAATGAACGAACCAGCTTTCGTAATGAATCAATGTCATATGCTTCAATATTCATAAACTTCGCCCTCCTGTTCTGCTATATCATCTTATTGGCAATTATCATTCCACTGCTGTTCCCTGCTATCCCATTTTGAATCAAAACTTCGTCCTGTTTCTATTACATCTATTAAAGGTAGCAGAAATTGCTTAATAGTCTCTATGGTTTCCGGAAGTGTAACATCTAAAGAAACCTTCTTTTTCTTCACAAAGCTCTTCCACCGTGATAATCGTATCGCATCATCAGAATATTCTGGATTAAATGCAACTATTGTATGTAATGAAGTTCCCCTATGATCAAAGGTTTCCTTTATGGCTTCTACCAGTGTTTGACCATCAAAATCATATTTCTGTGCATTCAAATAAATATCATAAAAATCCTTAAATCTGCTATTATCATATCCCAATGAAACCATTGCCTCAAACTTCTCCGCAATACTCGAATATAAAGAATATGCATATACTTCCGGAGTCTCTTCTGATAATAGTACCGGGAAATCCATAAGTATCCTATCAGGGTATATTACATCTCCAAATCCAATATCTATCGAAACCGGAATACGTGTCCTATCCATATATGCGGTTATAGACACATTAACTCCGTGATATTCCTTAAATTCCGTAATTGCCTTAACATCCAATGATTCCAAATCATACTTTAATGGATCATCTGTTGTGATAGAAAATATGTGCGTAAACACAGTTCTCATCTCATCAATATCGTTTCCTATACCCCTCGCCAATAAGTCGATATCTGTTGTTGCCCTTGGATAATCTCCATCATATAATGCGTACAAGAATATGCCGCCCTTAAGCGTGAACTTATCGCGATAGTCTGAAATGGATAATCTATAAAGTGTTCTTTCCATTCCGTATGATCCCAAAAGATCCTGAAATGTTCGTCCAGTCTCCATAGCAACATTTTTAAGTCTTGCCTTAACTGATTCAGCATTCATTAAATAAGAACCTCCAAATAAGTTCGTAGAATTTTTTCACATCTTAGTTTTTGCGCGTATTCGTGCAGTTTGTTCAAATCTCTATCAGACCGACCTAGATAATTAATAAGAATTTCCTTTGTTTCCTCTATCCCAACCTTGTTGCGATAAAAGAGAATATCAATTATGGTTTTCTCAATATCATAAATGTTATATTTATTATCATCCTCAATCTGTTCAACTATGCCCACACTATACCTATCCCCGGTAAAAGATACAACATGAAGGGGCGGCCATTCAGGTAGAGTTGACACCTTATGATTCCTCGGAATCGCTATATCCACTTCGCTTGGCCTGTAAGTAGAAAGGCCGTAATGAACTGCAGCGCTCATCAGACATACTACTCCCTCCGGAGCATATGCCATAGCATAGTAAAAATCCGACTCTTCACCGCTATAGTTAACAGTCTCATATACACTTTTATCCAGTTTATATAGTATTCCAGCATTGACCAGCTTTTTAATTTCATAGTAAGTTGCACCCATATTCAATAGCTCAGTGGTCGTATATAGCCTCTTTTTTTCTGAAATATTCATCATATCAAACACTCTGCTTTACATAGATTTATTCTGGAATCATAATACTACATTTAGAATGAAATTTCAATATTTTCCACATTTATTTTATCTGTTGAATATTTTAAAATGTAATATTAATCAATTGGGTACCGGAATTTGCCTATTTTTTTATTTTTAGGCATTTTCCGTTTTGATTTTCAAAAAAAGCCACCTTATCTTACTAAGTATTTAGCAGATAAGATGGCCTTATTCATATTTTCGGGATGGTCCATATTCCTCTCACACCAAAAGGTGTAAGCAAGGTGTAAATCAAGCCTTCCATACACTGGGAACCGCGTATTTGAGCCATTCTTGGCGCTATTCACAAATCCTGCTATGGCACACGAAAAGTATTTTGGTACTAGGGGACGGGGTTATACTACATTACGGATATTCTATTCTGCAAAACCATTTTGACTACCACCCCGTTCTTAACCAAATCTGTTCTATATAATCTTCCTTATTTGTAATTCCAAAAGTATCACAAAATTCTATATTATCCATAACATCTCAAAAAAATTTTTTCATTTCCGGGATAGTACAAAGGAAATCAGTAACTGTTTTATCGACAGTTCCTCCACCCAAATCGCCACTTAATTTTTTCTTTCTATTATCTTTATATGTGATGGTCAGTTCAAAACTGCAACCATCACACACCTTGCGTTCAACAATCTCAGTCCACGGACGATAGAACCATATTACATTCTGATAAAAATCAGCAACACTATCCTTCTCAATATGTACCATTTCTTTATCTAGAACCCTTCTACTTGCTCTTGGATAAGCAAAATATTTCACAGTTCCATCCGGAAAAATCTCAAACGCCCATTGTTCTTCCTCAATTGATTCCGGGTCATAGCATCCCCGGTTCGACCAATACCGAAATCTTATCTTTACGATATCTTCGACAAGAAAATTCTCTACGCACCATTCATACGCACAATCCTTACAGAAACGATCTGGCTGTCCGCCACCAATCAATTCTTCACAACCACCAAGTTTGAGATTACCTTTTTCCACAGCTTCCACAACTTCCGGAGTAGGATGTCCATACATGATGGGAATAACATTTTTCGATTTACACTTTGGACATATGCATCCCATATACTCCCTCCAAGCACATCAAATAATTCTTTTCCTAAATCGTAGCCCTAATTTTATCAATCAACGTAATATCCGCCGGTAACCACTCCACCGAATCCAGCTCATCTTTCGTAAGCCACTTAGCAGCTGCATGCTCTGTAAGAACCAAATCACCGGAAACAATTTCCTCCCAGAAGCAATCCATAGAAAGATGGAATGTCGGATAATCATACTCTATCGTATCAATCGGTCATTATTACTTTCCTTCTTTCAATAACGCTTGATCCTCTATCTCTTTCAATCTCTCAAGCCATCTTTGAATACAACCTTTTTCTTGAAATCCCCATATTTTCATTGGTATGATTTAGTGTATATTTTGTTCTGTCATCCTTCGTTTCTAACTCAATAATATTTTTCGAGTTCTCCTAGGGGCATCTGACTTTTCTATATTTAGAACACTACAATATAACTATATTCCTAAAAACATGCACTTTCAATAATATTCTACATTTGACCATCGTAATGAGAAGCTTGTTCATCTGCCTCATATGTTAGAACAGCGCCCGTAGCCATGCTTCGAGGCTAAAGAAAGGCACGAATTCACAGACCATATCAGTCTGCAAATTGGTGCCTTGTCGGCAAGATAGCCTACACATCCACCTCCTGCCCATTTCATTCGATTATAGGTAAAATCCATTGCTTTTACGTCAGTTGGAACAACACGCATAAAATGTGTTTTGTTATTTCTTTTTAGAAGCCCTATTTGAAATTTTGAAATATTATGCCCATAATATAAGATGTTGTAACACAAACTAAATCATCTTTTCCCATCCACACCGAATTGTTGTTCAAACTCACACTTTGCCTCAACCATTTCATTTGATGAAAAAGCACACAGCTTAACATCTATATTATAGTCAGGGAAGTCCTGCACGAACATATTATAAGCTCTGCAGCATTGTTTTGTAGACTCAGCAACCGGATTAGGCAAATTTCCTCCAAATATTCCTGCACTTATCAATGGAAACGAGATGCTATGATACCCATTTTCCTTTAGTACAACTAAAGAATTGTAATATGCCTCAAATAATTCCTTGAAAGCAGAAGGCGTTCTGCCAAAATCAGGTCCAACTGCGTGTATGATTGCTTTTGCATTGATCATATTAAAAGCAGGCGTGATTACTGCTCCACCATCCCTTACCGGTGTTTGATGTTTATTACAAGCATCAGTGAGTTCTCTCATACCAGCTTTTTTAAAAATCACGCCACATATTCCGCCGCCTGCCCATAGGCCGCCATTGGCAGCATTAACGACCACATCCACTTCCTGATCTGCACAGGAACCATTTATCAAAGTAATCTTACTCTCACACATCTGTATCTCCCTCTCAATCCTTTGCTTCATTATCGTCTTTCCTCACCATCCGAAAGCTCTTTCTCCCAAATTGATCCGTATCCTGGACAAAGCGCACCGACGCTTCCGGATTTGCTTTTTCTTTTTCATACTCCTGTATCACCCGGCTGATTTGCTCAAGAGAAACCGGATAGGACAGCTGCTTTTGGATTTCCTCCGGCGCAAGACCCAGATCATGCAGGTGCTTCACTGCCCCCACATACGCAAATTCTGCCGTAAAGTTTGCGAGCGCTTTTTGAAAATAGGTATTCTCTTCCATACGTCAAATTCCCCTCCAATCCTTCCCTTTTGATCATGTTTTCCAAAACGATGTATTAAGCTTTCCCAGTCGATTACCATCCAAAGGTTATTATCAATCATACTATTAAATTTATCATAAAATCAAATGGCCATTCATGCAAGCATGAAGGCTGTTTCTCGTTGCCATAACAAAAAGAAGCCCCCAAATCCCCCTTACGGGTTCATCAAGCGCTTCTTTTTTCACTTATTTCAATTTCAAAAATGTTTTGTGTTTTGGACCACAAACCCCGTCCCCTAGGTCCACCTAGGCTACAGATTCGTGTATCCCATCAGGCTTTCGTCGACTGCCTTCGCCACAGCGCGGCCTTCTGCAATCGCCCACACGACAAGGGACTGACCTCTGTGCATATCGCCTGCTGTAAAGACATTTGGTACATTCGTTGCATACGCGTTTTCCTCTGTCGCAACGTTTGTTCTGGCATTGACAGCCACGCCAAATGCATCTGTCACATAGCGTTCGCTGCCCAAAAATCCCGCTGCAATCAAAACCAAATCCGCCTTTAGTTGCGCTTCGCTTCCCTTTACAGGTTCAAAGCTTACGCGTCCTGTCTTTTTATCAACTGCTTTTGCCACCTTAACTGTCTTAACGCCTTTGAGTTTTCCTTTATCATCTTTGACAAATTCTGTCACCGTTGTCTCAAAGATTCTTGGGTCCTGGCCATAAACAAAGGCTGCTTCCTCCTGACCGTAATCTGTCTTTAAGACTTTTGGCCACTCAGGCCATGGATTGTTCTCTGCTCTCTGTGCAGGGGCCGCCGGCATCATCTCAAGCTGTGTAACGGATGCAGCACCAAGTCTCACACATGTTCCCACGCAGTCGTTTCCGGTATCACCACCACCGATGACAACGACATGCTTTTTATTCAGACTTCCAAACGAGTAATCCTTTGCATGCATAATTGCCTCGGAATCATACCGATTGTCCATCAGCTTTTTGGATACCTCTTTTAGAAAATCAACTGCATAATAAATTCCTTTTGCATCTCTGCCTTCTGCCGCAATATCTCTCGGATTGGAAGCACCGCAGCACAAAATCACTTTGTCAAACGTTTTCATAAGTTCTTCTGCCGTGATATCGACACCGACATTGACGTTTGTTTTAAATATAACGCCCGCCTCTGTCATCAGCTTCACTCTTCTGTCAATCGTGCGCTTATCGAGCTTCATATTTGGGATGCCGTATCTAAGCAGTCCGCCGACTCTGTCACTACGCTCAAATACCGTCACGCTGTGACCTCTTTTATTTAAAAGCTGTGCTGCCGCAAGTCCTGCAGGACCACTTCCGATGACAGCGACCTTTTTTCCGGTTCTGACCTTTGGTTTGACTTC
This sequence comes from Lachnospiraceae bacterium, assembly GCA_021153185.1. GTDB lineage: Bacteria > Bacillota > Clostridia > Lachnospirales > Lachnospiraceae > SIG333. The sequence continues at coordinate 4,522 of JAGKTY010000046.1, read as the reverse complement.
CTTTACCAAATCATTTTTGAATGCATAATCAATAATTGCCGCTTCGTTTTCCTTGGTGGAAACAGGACCTTCATGACAGCCCTGCGTACAGGCAGCTTCACAAAGTGCAGGACAAACTCTTGAGGTAAATTCCGGAAAGCTGTGTGTTTTACTCAGTCTCGTATAAGCCTGCTCATAATTTCCTCTTGCAACAAGTTCATTTGTCTCCGGAACGAGATTGTGCAGCGGACAGCCTGACGCCATCCCCGCAATCATCACACCTGCCTGACAAAACGGCACACCACATGACATACATCTCGAAGCCTGCTTGCTCTGCTCATGCTCAGGAAGTGCTTTATGAAATTCTTCAAAATTTTTGATTCGATCTTGTACATTTACATATTTCATTTCAACATTCCCCTCCTATGCTTCCTTGGCAAGGCTTGCGTAAAATGCCTCGATTTGCGCCTGTTCATTGCTCATTCCCTGCTCCATATAATCCGCAGTGAGTGCGACCATTTTCTTGTAATCTACAGGAATGATTTTCTTAAATTTCGGAAGGTACTCCTCAAACTGATCCAGAATTGTTTTCGCTTTCTGGGAACCTGTATATTGTACGTGTTTTTCCAGCATTTTTTGTAATTCAATGCGGTCGTTTTTGCTCTCGAGCTTCTCCATGAGAACCATTTCTTTATTGAGATTGCGATAGAGCTTGTTGTCCTCATCGAGCACGTAAGCAACACCGCCACTCATACCGGCAGCAAAGTTTTTACCGGTCGGTCCCAAAATAACAGCAAGACCACCTGTCATGTATTCACATCCATGCTCACCGACACCTTCCACGACGGTTTTGGCACCTGAGTTACGTACGCAGAACCGCTCACCGGCCATACCTGCGATATATGCCTCACCGCTCGTTGCACCGTAAAGTGCTACGTTACCGACAATGATGTTTGTCTCTGCATCATAGCCTGCCTGCGAAGGTGCTTTCAAAATCAATTTACCGCCTGATAAACCTTTTCCGAAATAGTCATTACTATCGCCGACAAGGTCAAGTGTAAGGCCGGAAGGAATAAATGCACCAAAGCTCTGTCCGCCGGCACCCTTACAGTGAATTGTGATCGTATCATCCGCAAGTCCGTCCGGATGCTCTCTCGTAATTTCGGCACCGATTAACGTACCAAATGTACGGTCAATGTTCGTAAGCTCTACCTCAAATTCTTTTGCCTTTTGCGACTTAATCGCATTCATCAGCGATTTATCCGTATCAAGAAGCATCTGGTCTTTTCTTGTCTGCAGTGCAAAATCATAATCAACCTTCTCATCATATGCACAAGCCTCAAAGCTGCTGCAATCAAGAATACGGTCCAGATTAATTTTGCTCTTTGCGCCGCAAAGATTGTCTTTCATTTTGAGTAAATCTGTTCTTCCGACAAGTTCATCCACACTTCTGACACCGAGCTTTGCCATATACTCACGAAGCTCCTGTGCGATAAAGAGCATGAAATTTTCAACATATTCCGGTTTTCCTTTGAACTGTTTTCTCAGCTCAGGATTCTGTGTTGCCACACCAAACGGACACGTATCCTGGTTGCAGACACGCATCATGGCACAGCCGAGCGTTACAAGCGGAGCCGTCGCAAAGCCAAATTCTTCTGCACCCAAAATTGCTGCAATTGCAACGTCACGTCCACTCATCAATTTTCCGTCTGTCTCAATAATGACGCGGTTTCTAAGGCCGTTTTGAATGAGTGTCTGGTGTGTCTCGACAAGTCCAAGCTCCCAAGGAAGACCTGCATTGTGAATCGAACTAAGTGGCGCTGCACCGGTACCACCGTCATATCCCGAAATCAGGATGACACCGGCTCCGGCCTTTGCAACACCTGCCGCAATCGTTCCAACACCTGTCTCAGAAACAAGTTTTACAGAAATTCTTGCATGTTTGTTTGCACTCTTTAAGTCATAAATGAGCTGCGCCAAATCCTCAATCGAATAAATATCATGATGCGGTGGTGGCGAAATCAAGCTGACACCCGGTGTAGAATGTCTCGTCTTTGCAATCCAAGGATATACCTTCTTGCCCGGAAGATGACCGCCTTCACCCGGTTTTGCACCCTGCGCAAGCTTAATCTGGATTTCCTTGGCGCTGACAAGGTATTTACTCGTCACACCAAACCGGCCGCTGGCAACCTGTTTGATTGCTGAGCTCCGGTCATTTTTGGTACCTGCGCTCAAAATTCTCTCATCGCTCTCGCCACCTTCACCGGAGTTGCTCTTTCCGTGTAACCGGTTCATGGCAATCGCCAATGTCTCATGCGCTTCCTCTGAAATCGAACCATAAGACATCGCACCTGTTTTAAAACGTTTTACAATTGACTCTGCACTTTCTACTTCGTCAATGCCGATTCCTTCTTTTGGATAATTGAAATCCATCAGGCTTCGGATGTATCCGGTCTGTTCATCATCTACCATTTCGGTATACTGTTTGAACTTCTCATAGCTGCCTTCTCTTGTGGCAGACTGCAGCATATGGATTGTCTTCGGGTTGTATCTGTGCGACTCGCCCTGTGATCTCATCTTGTGACGTCCCATGGAATCAATCGTCTGGTCTGTCTCAAGTCCAAGCGGATCAAATGCCTTTGAATGCTGTTTGTCTGTGTTCTTTGCAATATCCTCAAGCGTGATACCGCCGATACGTGATACGGTTCCCGTAAAATATTTTTCAATGACACTCTCATCAATACCGAGCGCCTCAAAAATGCGGCTTCCCTGATAAGACTGAATCGTCGAAATACCCATTTTGGACGCAATTTTGACAATACCTGAAATGATAGCGTGGTCGTAGTCTTCCACAGCTGCATAGTAGTCTTTCTGCAAAAGTCCCTCTTCAATGAGCTGCTTGATAGACGCGTGTGCAAGATAAGGATTGACCGCACATGCACCATATCCGAGCAGTGTCGCAAAATGGTGTACACCTCTTGGCTCACCTGTCTCTAAGATCAGTGACATTGCCATACATTTTTTCGTCGTAACAAGATGGTTGTGAACGGCTGCCACACAAAGCAGTGACGGAATTGCCACATGGTTCTCATCAACCCCGCGGTCAGATAAAATCAAAATGTTCGCACCATCTTTGTACGCTCTGTCCACCTCAACAAAAAGATGCTCAATCGCACGCTCAAGCGGTGTGCTCTTATAATAAAGCATTGAAACCTTTGCAACCTTAAGTCCCGGTTTTGACAGATGCTCAATCTTCTTAATATCAAGGTCAGAGAGAATCGGGTTTGTGATTTTAAGCACATTACAGTTTTCCGGCTGTTCTGACAACAGGTTTCCGTTTTTGCCCGCATAAACAGTTGTCGCTGTCACAATTTTTTCCCTGACAGCATCAATTGGTGGATTTGTTACCTGCGCAAACAGCTGTTTGAAATAGTAAAACAGTGGCTGATACTCTTTTGAGAGTACCGCAATCGGTGTATCGACACCCATCGCACCAATTGACTCACTTCCCTGAAGTGCCATCTTTTCAATCTGGTCTCTGTAATCCTCATACGTATAGCCAAATGCTTTCAGCAGTTTGACAAGCTCCTCTGTCGAATAAGAAGGTACCATTTCGTTTGGAATTTTCAAATCCTTCAGAGAACAAAGATTCTCATCAAGCCATTCTCCATAAGGCTCTTTCTTTGCGTAATGCTCTTTGAGTTCCGCATCTAAAATGACTTTTCCTTTTTTGGTATCTACAAGGAGCATTTTACCAGGATGCAAACGCTCTTTTTTGAGAATGTGCTCTTCGTCAAGACTCAGGACACCGACCTCAGAGGAAAGAATGAGGCGGCCGTCATCCATGAGATAATATCTTGATGGGCGAAGTCCGTTTCGGTCAAGAATTGCACCCATGACATCACCATCTGAAAACAGGATAGACGCCGGACCGTCCCATGGCTCCACCATCGTTGCGTAATACTGATAGAAATCGCGTTCCTGATGGGAAATGGTATCGTTGTTTTCCCATGGCTCCGGAATGAGCACCATCGCTGCAAGCGCCGGGTCCATACCACCCATAATCATAAACTCAAACGCATTGTCAAACATGGCAGAGTCAGAACCTTCTGCCGAAATAATCGGAAGCACCTTTGCAAGCTCTTCGTCTGTAAAGCAGGCTGTCTGAATCGTCTCCTCACGTGCACACATCTTGTCGACATTACCTTTGATTGTGTTAATCTCACCATTGTGTACAACAAAACGGTTTGGATGTGCACGAAGCCAGCTTGGATTCGTATTCGTCGAAAATCTTGAATGTACGAGTGCAACTGCAGACTCATACTCTTCATCCTGCAAATCCGCAAAGAACGTGCGAAGCTGGTCTACCAGGAACATACCTTTATATACGATTGTTCTTCCGGAAAGAGAAGGCACATACGTATTATCATTACTTTGTTCAAACACACGTCTGACAATATAAAGTTTCCTATCGAACGCAAGATCATCCTCCAAATCTGCCGGACGCTCAATAAATGCCTGATAGATGTGCGGACAACTCTCG
>JAGKTY010000045.1 GCA_021153185.1 Lachnospiraceae bacterium | reverse complement strand
AGTTCTTACATACACTCAAGGAGTAGGGTGGCAAGAGAAAGAGACAAAGGCAGAAACGGGTGTACATTCAGCTTTAAAATCAGTATATTATGAGGCGTAACAGTTGCAGAGTGCGGCGAATTTCACAGTCTGGGAGAGTTCCATGAGAATATCGCAAGTGTGGAGGAAGCAATCGCTGTGTGGAAAAGCATACCGCCGGAGCGCATGAATGGGATTCCGAGTATCGGCATTAACATACACACTGAGGGAACCGAGCACTATGAGGACGTGGAAATGGATATTCTCTCCGGCAAGGTCATTGATCTGGAGGTTTTGGATTATGTACCGGACATAACAGACGATCCGAAAGCAATCGAGGTCATAGCGGAGCTGATTGACAAGTTACCGGACATTGAGGTGCGTGGTTCACTGGAGAAGTGGCAGGCGGCTATCCTTGCTACGGAGATAGACCAGTTTTCCTATGATTATGACACCTATCAGTATCAGGATACGGTTGAGGACAGGGAAGCACAGGTTGCCAACATCACTGAGGACATCAGAAACGGAAATACCGGGTATCTGAATGACTTTCTCAATGCGGTCATTTCTGAAGGTGTCAGAGAGGGCATTACGGACATTTTCGGGCAGGGTGTGGAGATTGATAACAGCGAAGCGGTTCAGACTGCGAGAAGGGCAAAGGAGCTGCTTGACAAGCTGGCAGAATACAAGCCGCTTGCAAAGATTGAGGAGCTTGAAGAACAGAATTACAACATGATTGATAATGTCCTGAATAACGGAGCGGAGAAAAAGGAACAGGAGCAGATCAAAGGCAGAATTTCTATAAAGGAGAAGCTGGCGGAGAAAAGGGCGGTCATAGAGAAGAGAGATAAGACGGAGCGTACTTCACCGGAAAAGGAAACCGAGAAAAAATCACAGAGGGAGATGTAAGAAGATGAGTAAATTCACAGTAGAAGAAATCAATTTCATGTGTGTGTTTGAGACACAGGACAGGACGGATATGATTGGGCAGATCAGACAGGTAATGCCACACATAAAGGACAGCGACATGGAGGAGCTTGGAGAGCAGGTGTTAGGTAAGCTCCAGAGTATCACCGATGAGGAATTTGCAGAAATTTCTCTGGAAGCGGCAGAATGAATGTGAGTCGGTACTAGCAAAATTCGACTCCACATGTTATAATGTTTTTTAGTCAGATTAGAGCAGTAGGGATAGTCTTGCGGTTGTCCTTTCTGGAAACAGAAAGGAGGTCGGTATGAATACTTTAGAAGTGCTTACACTTTTACTGGTTGTATTTGCAGCCTTGACATACATAGACAATAAACATAACCGCAAATAAACGGAAAGGCTATCCTCTACGCCAATAGGGGATAGCCTGTAATCCGTTTGATTTTTAAACTGATTATTTGTTTCCGATTGTGCAACCGTTGGACACACCAAAATCCTTCGGTTTCTAAGCTGATTATAAACCAGCCTTGCGGATTTTGCAAGAGGTTTAGGAAAATAGGGGTGTTTCGGCACCTCTATTTTTTTACCTATTTACAGGTTCGGAGTATCTTTTTTCGTTTGTTGTTCCTGTGCCGGATCGGGCTGTATCCGTCCGAGATACTGATTGAGATTTTCCAACTTTCGATTTAGCTCACGCACTTCCTTTTCACAATCTTTATAGGTGGAAGTCAGCTCGTTTTTCTGCTTCATCAGTTCCTGATACTCTGCTTTTAGCTTATCGACATTCAAGCCCTTTAAGTTTATGCCCGCCTGTTCAAGCATACGTCTGGCGCCGCCATAAAGAATGATCTGGCTTTCGTATCTGCGGAAATATGCGTCAGGGTTCTTGGCTTTTTTGTAGCCGATATGATAGGATCGGTTGTCTTTGTACTGCTGTGCGTATTTGATGATTTCCGCAAGGTCTTTGATGCGGTGTTCCAGTTCCACCACGCTCTGCTTTGCAGACTTTCCGGCTTCGGTTTTCACCGCAATTTTGTGTTCCAGTTCTGCAAGGGAGCCGACTTCATTATAGCTCTGTGCGGCAATCTTTAAATTCTCGATGGCAGCCCACCTTTGCAGTCCCGGACTGTTCTGAAATTTCTCGTCCGAGGTGTCAATGAGCCTGCGGGCAGAGTAGTCCCTTTTGGGGATCACTGCCTTTCGCTCCCGTTTCCTTTCGATGCGTTCTTTGATACGTTCTTTTGTGTATTCCTTACCCAAAGACCTTGCACTGCCACGCACAAAACGCTCTTTATCCAGAGGGCGGAATGAGATGTATTTGGCAGCTCCTTCTTCAAAAGTTTCCCCCTTGATTTCATACCCTTTGGCTCTCATCAGAAGCAGAAATTCTTCGTAAGTGGAAGCCGACTTGATGCAGAAATTGATGTCCTTTCTGATCTGCGTTTTCCATGCAGAACCGTTCTGGTTAGACTGCCATTCTTTGTATTTTTTGCCACGCTGGGCACCCGGAATGATGACGGAAAGATTGTGTTCCTTGCACAGCTCATCACTCAGATTCCGGATGTGGTAATAGGACTGTTTGCAGTCGTGATATTTGTTGTGTTCGATGTTGTCAGCAGCGCAAAAAATGATGTGATTATGAACGTGTCCTTTGTCAATATGGGTGGTTACAATATACGAATATTTCCCCGCTAAAAGTTTATCTGCAAGTTCCTTTCCAATGCGGTGTGCTTCTTCAAAACCAACTTCTCCCGGAGCAAAAGCCTGTATCAGATGATAGGCTTTGTTGGGACTGTTTTCCCGGCAGTGGTCGAGGGTATATTTGAAGTCATAAGCTGCGGTTTCCGGAGAACAGGCATAAGAGGAAACGAACATTTTTTCATCTGTCTTTTCGGGGTTGCAGATGTAGGCTATCGCTTTATCAACGGTTGCTTTGATAGCATGGATTTTTGTGTACGCCATACCTCGTTCATCAACTCCTTTACTTCGTCCATATCTTCCTTATAAATGTTTGAGTCGGTTGAATACTGAGGATGATTACATAGCAGAATCAGAGGTGTTTCGTGTCCTTGATTATGATATTGAGGTAAAGGACGAGCTGATCAGTGAAGCATTGAAGTATCTGCCGGAAAAGAAGCGGAATGTTATTTTGCTGTCTTTTTTTCTGGATATGACAGATACGGAGATTGCAAAGCACATGAACCTTGTCAGAAGTACCATTCATCATCACCGGGTAAGCTCACTCCAGGCATTAAAAAAGATTATGGAGGGAATCAGGAATGGAGAAATCAAGTAAATGTTCAAAGTTGCTGCCTTACCATATCATTGCGGCAGCAGCTTCCGGCGATGTGGAAGCAATCAATGAGGTTTTGAAACATTATGAGGGGTATATTGCAGCTCTGTCTACAAGAATGCTCTATGATGAGTGCGGGAATCCGCATTACTGTGTTGATGAAACTTTACGTCGCAGATTAGAAACAAAGCTGATTACGAAAATATTGGCTTTTGAAGTTGCATAGCAGGCGGTCAGCGGTGTCCCTTTCCATTCGCTGATCGGTGCGTATGCACCCTGTACCTTGACAACTGAATATTGATTGCATACAGGACGTGAGGATATGCGGAGCCACTAGGCAGGTTCGCCATGAGATACCTGCTCTTTTTGAGTGAACGTGAGGGAATGTTGAAACACTACATTGAAGCAAAGGTATGGAGCGAGAAGAATTTGGCAAAATGTGTAGCAGTTACATAGGGCGATGAAGCATATCTGTGATAATGATACTTCCGGAGAAATCCGGTCAATTTGAATGACGGTGCAAGACCGATGTGGGCAGAGTAATGACCTGCCACCTGTAATGCAGTTTTTATCTGCTTATAAATATGTAGAAGCACATTCTATTTGTTTATAAGCAGATAAAACTGTGTGCTTAAATTAAGGAGGACTTATTGATGCAAAGAATACCAAAGGCAATTAACAAGAAAAGATTAGTCAGATATAAGGAAGGAGCAGAAATGTATAGCATGGGAATGAATAAGTTTCAGACTCTTGCGAAAGACGCAGGTGCTATTTTGAAGATAGACAGAATGGTGCTGGTTGACCTTGATGTGTTTGACCAATATCTGGAGTCATTTCGTGTGAAATAGGTAGTTGGAGTTTTGAGAAAGATTTTTCGTATAACCAAAAATGTGTTGACTTTTGGTTTAACTGAAAGTATAATGAATATGAAATGGATGGAGGTGTATGCTGTGGCGAGAACAGGTAGACCAAAGTCGGAAAATCCTAAAAAGACTTTAATAGGATTGAAACTGACAGAGGAAGAAGCCGCAAAACTTAGAGAATATGCGTCCAAACATGACATGACCATAACGCAGGTGCTACAAAAAGGTATTGATTTGCAATATGCAATGGAAAAACCTTTGAGTAGTTAGTACGAAATCTCTTTCCTTGAGAAAGGAGACGAGATGGCGAAATCAAGAAAGGATGACAAAGGAAGGGTTTTAAGAAAAGGCGAAACGCAGCGTAGCTGTGATGGTAAGTATGTTTATACATACACTGATCCGGAGGGAAAACGCCGGAGCATTTATTCTAAGGACATCATGGAGCTGCGGCAGAGGGAAGAAAAGTTGATTAAAGATCAACTGGACGGATTGGATTCGTATGCGGCGGGTAATTCGACAGTCAACTTTGTTTTTGACAGATATATTTCTACGAAGTCAGAACTTAGAGGAACGACTATGAGAAATTACAAGTATATGTATGACCGCTTTATCAGAGATGGATTTGGAAAGAAGAAAATTGCTTCTGTGAAGTATTCAGATGTGTTGCAGTTTTACCAGCACTTACTGAAGGAAAAGGAAATGCAGATAAATACGCTGGAAACAATTCATACAGTCCTGCATCCGACATTTCAGCTTGCAGTGCGTGATAACATTATTCGAGTTAATCCGAGCGATGGAGTTATGGCGCAGATCAAAAAGCAGCCAGGCAAAAATCATGGTGTAAGACACGCTTTGACGGTAGAACAGCAGAGAGCTTTTATCAACTATGTAGAAAACAGTCTTACATTTTACCATTGGGCACCGTTTTTTAAGTTCCTGTTGGGAACAGGGTGTCGAATTGGAGAAGCAATTGGAATCAGGTGGGAAGATGTGGACTTTGATAAGCGAATGATCAATATCAATCACAGCTTAGTCTATTACAGCAGAGAATATAAAGACCACCCTATGTGTTCGTTTGCGGTATCCCTTCCAAAGACAGAAGCAGGTATACGCATTATTCCGATGATGGATACTGTTTATGATGCGCTCCAGACGGAGTGGGAAGATCAAAAGGAGAATGGGTTTAACGAAACCGAGATAGATGGAATGAAAGGATTTATTTTCATGAATCGTTTTGGGAATGTCCATAATCCGCAAGCAGTCAATCGGGCAATCAAGCGTATATATGAAGCGTACAATGCAGAAGAAGTGGTGAAGGCTTCCAAAGAACATCGTGAGCCTGTGATAATACCACATTTCTCATGTCATCATTTGCGACATACCTTTTGCTCAAGGTTTTGCGAGAATGAAACAAACTTAAAGGTAATTCAGTCCATTATGGGACACGCAAATATCGAAACAACGATGGATATTTATGCGGAAGTTACCGATACCAAAAAGCAAGAAGCAATTCAAAATTTAGCACACAAGTTAGATGTATTTTAGGAAAGAGTCCTACTGGGACTGACTGAGTACGACAAAATGTGTGCCATACGACAAAAGTACGACAAATTTTAGTGGCGTAATCAACAAAGAAGTGTTAGTATAACGATGTTGATGAGCCGAAAAGGGCTTTATTAAAGGAAAAAGCGTCAATGTAAATTAAATTGATGTGAAATCCCGACAATGAAGAGTCTCAATTAGTGTACGGATTCCCTGAGAATTATGGAAATCCATAGACGTTCAAATGCGTCCAACCTTGCCTCGAAAGTACCACAAATCCATTGGTTTTGTATGGTTCTCTACGGAGCGCATAGGATTTAATTGAAAAAATCAACTTGCCTCTATGGATTGTCATTGACGTGGCAAAGTGAGGTATAGCCGGTTCATATTTTGAATTATAGGCACTCGTATTTAGTAGAAATACTGAATATGGGTGCCTTTTTTGCGTTGTAAATTCGTATATTTTAAAGTTTATACGAATTTCCCGTGAAAATATACGACACGTATACGAATCTAGATTACATCTCGTATCGGAAAGGAGGCTAATATGCCAAAGACGAAATCACCGCCAGTAAATCTGGACAAGTACTTGGAGGGGAGAAAGCACAAGTACATGACCTATCAGCAAGCTGCCAGACATTACGGATTGCCTTATTGGGGATTCGTGAAAGCGGCAAAGGAAGCAAAAGCTACTTGGAAGCTGAGAAAGACAGCAATCGTAGATACTGTCGTATTTGACAAATATCTGGAAGAACATTGCGTAGTAACTGAGGACGAAGATGTAATTTATGAAACGGAGGAAATGGATATGCCAAGAGCAAGAAAAGAGATTAAAAACATGGAGGAACTAATTAAATCCAAAAAGAAGAAATATGTGAGATACGCTGAGGGTGCAGAGCTTTTTTCAATGGGGTTGCACAGCTTTCAGACGCTTGCTAAGGATGCTGGTGCAGTCAGAAAAGTAAAAGGTTGTGTATTAGTAAATTTGGAAAAGGTTGAACAGTTTGTAGAGTCCTTTGGAGAGGAGGAGTATTAATGATGAATACAGTAAGATGCGGATGTAAGGTGATTTCAGTTTCTAATCAAAAAGGAGGAGTTGGCAAAACAGTAACATGTGTAAACCTTGGAATCGGACTTGCCAGAGAGGGTAAAAAGGTATTGATGATTGATGCGGACCCACAGGGTTCTCTCTCCATTAGTTTAGGAGTGCAGGAACCGGATAAGCTTTCTTATTCACTGGCTACCGTGATGTTGAATATTATCAATGATGAGGCTTTTGATGTAAGGAAAGGAATTGTTCAGCATGAAGAGGGAGTAGATTTACTGCCGGGGAACATCGAATTATCAGGACTTGAGATCTCATTAATTGGTGTTATCAGCAGAGAAACAATCCTTAGAGAGTATATAGAGCAGGTCAGAGAATTCTACGACTATATTATTATTGATTGTATGCCATCTTTGGGAATGCTTACCATCAATGCTCTGGCGTGCGCTGATTCTGTGTTGATTCCGGTACAGGCAGCGTATTTGCCGGTAAAGGGTTTACAGCAGCTGATTAAGACCATTGGAAGAGTAAAAAGACAGCTGAATCCAAAGCTTTCATTTGAAGGAATTCTTTTAACCATGGTAGATAACAGAACAAACTATGCAAAGGATATTGCAGCATTAGTATATGGTGCCTATTCCACAAGTATTAATGTATTTGATGTGGAGATTCCGATGTCTGTGAGAGCTGCAGAGATTAGTGCAGAGGGAAGTAGTATCTATGTATATGACCCGAAGGGGAAAGCGGCCTGTGCATATTCGGCTTTGATTAAGGAGGTAATGAACAATGGCTAAGAGACCGGGACAGAAAATTACGATGACCACTATTGATGAATTATTATGTGTGCCTGATACAGAGGGCACGATAGATATAGATGTGGAAGCGATTTATCCCTTTGAGAATCATCCTTTTAAGGTGCTTGATGATGAGCGAATGGATGAATTGACGGAGAGTATCAGAACCAATGGAGTTATTACACCGGTTCTGGTACGTCCGGATGATGAAGGAACCTATGAAATGATTTCCGGGCACAGAAGACTTCGTGCAGCTAAGAGAGCAGGCCTTAGAAAGATACCGGCAATTATAAAGGAAATGACGGATGATGAAGCAACGATTGCTATGGTAGACGGGAATATTCAGAGAGAAGAAATTCTTCCGAGCGAGAAAGCATTTGCCTTTAAAATGAAGTTGGATGCTATTAAGCGTCAGGGTAAAAGGTCAGATTTAACTTCCGCTCATAATGAGCGGAGGTTGGAAGCTGCAGATATTGTTGGGGAAGAAAGTGGTTGTAGTCATGCACAAGTAAGAAGATACGTAAGATTAACAGAACTAATTCCAAAGCTTCTTGATATGGTAGATGAGAAACGCCTAGCCCTTGCAATGGCAGTGGAACTTTCCTATTTTAGTCGTAATGTTCAGCAGTGGTTATACGAGTATATTAAAGAGAACGGCATGATTAAGCAGGAGCAGATAATGGAGCTTCGCCAGTACCGTGAGGACAAGAACATGACGCAGGAACAGCTTATTGGAATTTTTGTTAAAAGTAGGTCCACTACTGAGAAGAGAAAGAAGATTACCATTACAGAACGGAAATTGAATAAGTATTTCCCGGCATATTATTCTCAGACAGAGATTGAAAGGGTAATCGTTGGATTGTTGGAGCAGTGGAAAGCAGAGCAGGAGGCATAAGTGTATGGATATGGCATTAAGAATAAACACAGATTATTTTTATAGAAGTGAAGCAGGACAGTTTAGTTTCATTAAGATACCAAAGCTGTTGGTGACAGGGGAGGACTTTTCCTCCCTTTCCATCTCAGCAAAAATATTGTATGGATTATTGCTGGATAGAATGGAAATAGCTTCCAAGAATCAATGGATTGATGACGAAGGACGGGTATATATCCAGTACCAATTGTCAGAGATTCAAGAGGATATGAATATATCTAAGAGAAAAGCAGGCGAGTGTTTAAATGAATTGCAGGATATGGGATTGATTCTGAAAAGAAAAGGTGGAAACGGATATCCGAGCAGAATATATGTGAAGAACTTTACGAAAAGAATATAGGAGCAGACATGCAAATATTGCAACTCTGCTCATGAAGGGAGGATACAGATTTGAGCGATAAAATTACATTTGATTACTTTTATGGACAAGAAGCAGATATGCTCAGTTTTTATAGAATACCTAAGTTACTCTTTACAAATGATTTCTTCAAGGTTCTTTCTACAGATGCAAAAGTATTGTACGGATTGATGCTTGATAGAATGTCTTTATCTATCAAAAACAAGTGGATTGACGAGGGAGGCAGGGCGTATATCTACTTTTCCGTTGAGGATACGATGGAAATGTTGAATTGTAAAAAGAATAAAGCGATAGATACTATTAAGGAACTGGATGCGGAGTCTGGTCTTGGGTTGATTGAAAAGAAACGTCAGGGTCAGGGAAAACCTACTATTATTTATGTAAAGAATTTTATGATGGAGGGTGCAGAAATTGTTCAGAAGTTGGAAAAACAAACTTCTGAAACAGGAGAAAACTCTGTGGATAACGTTTCAGAGGTTGGAAAAACAAACTTCAAGAGGTTTGAAAATCCAACTTCAAGAAGTCCTAAAGATCAACCTCAAGAGGTTTGCAAAAAGGACACTAATAATACTAAGATTAATAATACTGAGTATAGTAATACTTATCTAATCTCATCTGCAGATAGTGATGCCGGATTGGATGAGTATACGACTTATGCAGAAATCATTAGAGATAATTTGGATTGGGAGATTCTATGTGACAGGTATCCTTACGACAGAGAACTCCTTGAGGGCATCTATGACCTTATTCTTGAGACTGTGTTGTGTAAGAGTGGCACTGTCTTGATCGCCAGAAACGAATATCCAGTACAACTGGTGAAGTTGAAATTCCTTAAGCTTCATTCCGGGCATATTGAGTATGTGGTGGATTGCCTTAAGGGGAATACCTCAAAGGTTCGCAATATCAAGAAATATCTGTTAGCAGCACTGTTTAATGCTCCGACGACGATTAGCGGGTATTATCAGGCAGAGGTAAATCATGATATGCCAGAGTTGGTGATGAGACAAAAAAATATGTAGATTTAAGAAGAATGATGATATAATGGGAAATGATGGAAATTTGAATTTTGTTAATGTTTTTAAGAATTATCATTCCATAAATACATCAGATGAAATTTATTTTAAGGAGTCAGAATGGAAAAAAAGTTAGTTAATAACGGCGAATTTGTAAAGATAAATCAACACAATATTCATATATACATAAAAGGTAATGTTGACAAGCCAAAGATTGTTTTTATGTCGGGTTCGGGTACAGTCGCACCAGTATATGATTTTAAAATCTTATATGAAAAATTGGCGGATGAATTTAGAGTTATTGTAATAGAAAAATTCGGATATGGATATTCGGATATATTTGAGACACCTTGCGATATAGATACTCTTGTTTCTATACAAAAAGAAGCATTGGAGGCTATTGGAGAAACCGGACCGTACATATTGGCACCACACTCGATGTCTGGATTGGAAGCGATCAGATGGAAGCAAAAATATCCATCTGATGTATGTGCTATCATTGGTCTTGATATGGCAACGCCGTCAACATATAAAAATTGGACATATAAGGAAGTTGCAAAAAGAATTAAAACCATGAAAATATTAAGAAGACTTATGATTCATAAAATTATGAATGTTGGTCCCTTAAATGGTGAATGTTTTACATCTGAAGAGATTGAACAGCACAAACTTTTGAGAAATCGAAATGCATTCAATGTTTGTTACATCAATGAGGCAAATGCAGTATTAAAAAATGCAGATATTGTAGGTCGGGATGGAAATATAGAATGTCCCACATTACTTTTTTCATCAAATGGAAAACAGACGTCAAAAAATTGGATAGAGGAACAACAGAGATTTGCATCTATAATGAATGCCAAGTTGATTTGCTTTGATTGTGGTCACTATATTCACTATTTTAAAAGTGAAGAAATAAGCAGTGAAATAAAAGAATTTGTAAATAATTTGGATTGTTGATAGGAGGATTTATGAAAACATACATATACAGAATATGGCAATGTACATGGGGAATATTGCAGACTATTTTGGGTCTTGCATTATATATAAAGCATTATAAAAATAAACACTATAGTTATCATGGAGCTGTTGTTACAGAATGGAATAGTAAAACGAGTATATCTCTTGGAATGTTTGTATTTGTTTCGGCTGAACCATTTTTTGTAAAGAAATATGAAGGACAGATAAGTGTGGCAGAACTTTCAAACAGGCTTTTGGTGCATGAATATGGTCATACAATTCAATCACTTATACTTGGTCCCCTATATTTGCTTTTAATAGGGATTCCATCAACACTGTGGGGATTTCTAATGGCTAAGAAGAGAAAAGAGAAACAGATTCCATATGGGGCATTTATTACTGAAAAATGGGCAAATAGCCTTGGAGAGTATGTGACAAAAGAAAAATCTGTCGGAAATCTTGTGCTAGAGTGAGTTGGGGGATAGACTGGAAACTTTCAGTCTTGTTGAGAGCTTGAAAGTGCACATGAATTTGAAGTTGATTAAGGGATAATATTCCTTGATTGATGTAATGGGGAGTAGGTATGAGGACGTGTAATTTAAATACAGATATTACAAATACAGGAATAAAAATAAAAGAACTATTAAAGGGAAGTAATCACAGAGAGTGGAGAGATGTAGATTATTTCTTATGTCAATATGATTATAAGAACGTATATGATAAAGAAGAACTTATACGTTCAATGCTTAGTGTATGTCATATTAGAGCATATGGAGATTTGCATGTATTAGGTATTGAATATGTTGATTGGTTAAATTTGTTAGGAGTTTTTTCTACATTGCTTAGAGAATATCAAAGTAAGCTGAGTGATGAAATATCAAAAATAACCTTTGATAAATTTACATTCGATGGTAAAGAATTTGATGCAAAGAGGGATGTTTTTAATTGGGTTATTATGGGTGACGTTATTGTATTTTTATTAAAGGAAAATAATAAAGAATTCAATGATAATCTTGTTGTATTGTCAATGCGCAGGCGTATGTTGGTATTAATTATGCTATCGAGGTATATGGCGGAAAAGTTATTAGAAAAAAGATAACTAAGTAAAGAGAGAATTTGAATTTACCGAGCTCTTTGAGCGAGGGATGCTTCTTGAACGAAGTTCAAGAAGGTGGAAAGAAAAAATTGGTAAACTTGAATTTTGTGGAGAACGACTAATGAAAAAGAAGATTATTAAAATTACGAAAAGAATAGCCATTGCAGTATTTGTTTTATTAATTGCATTCTTTTTAGTCAGGGCAATCGGAAGAGGAATTTACAATCAGACTCCTGAAGGCGGTATCAATGAATCCATGTATGTTGATATTAATGGCACGAAACAGTGGATTAATATTTACGGAGAGGATGTAGATAACCCTGTTTTGTTATATTTGCATGGTGGACCGGGCTCTGCAACAAGTCATATAGACTATGTAATTACGAGAAAATGGGCGGATGTATATACTGTGGTAACCTGGGATCAGCGTAATTGCGGAAAAAGCTATGATGCAGAACAAAATGACATCGTGTTGACACGGGAATTATTTATGACAGACGGAAAAGAACTAACTGAGTTTTTGCTTGATTACCTTTCAAAAGAAAAAATCACACTTCTGGGACACTCATGGGGGTCTTTTTACGGAGCGAATTTAGTATTGGAGTATCCAGAATATTATGAATGTTTTATCGGAACAGGGCAGGTTGTTGATATGGTCAAAAATGAAGAGGCCTTAAAACAGGAAGCAACGCTCTGGGCAGATGGCGATGAAGAGAGTTTGAAATTAGTGAACCAATTAACGCCTAATCTTATGACGATGGAACATATCATTGCCAGAAATACAATTATGCAAAAATATGGCTATGATATGATGGTAAACGGTTCCGATTACAATCTGGTTACAACTCTGATATTTAATCCAAACTATTCAATGATTGATTGGTTCAATTACTTGAAAAGCAATATGGATGTGTATTTGGATTTTTTTGCATCCGAAGAATTTGCTTCTTTTTCTTTGTTGGGCAGAACGGATTATGAAGTGCCATTTTATAATATAAACGGGGATAAGGATTATCAAACGAATTACAAATTGGCACAGGAATATTTTGAAGAAGTAAATGCGCCATATAAACAGTTGTTTATGATGGAAAATATGACACATGGTTTATTAGAATCTGATGCCGAAGGTTTTTCTGAAATTGTTCATCAAATTGCGAAAACAGAAAGAGAAAGATAAATTTCAGTCTTGCGGAGAGATTGAAAGCAACAGAAGATTTGAATTTGGTGGTGAGAAGATGAAAGATGTTATTAAAAATTGGCAAGGCATTTTATTGTGCTTCATGATTGCAATTCCATCATGGTTATTGGGAAAGCAGTTTGAAATTATTGGTGGTGCGGTAATTGCGATTATCGCAGGTATGATAATTACTTTATTCTGGAAAGAGAAAGGTGTATTTGAAGGAGGTATCAAATTTACTTCCAAGAAAATATTACAATGGGCAGTTATATTGCTTGGATTTGGATTAAACTTGGGTGTGGTATATCAGACTGGCATGCAGTCATTACCAATTATTGTGTGTACAATAGCAACCTCGCTTTTGATAGCGTTTGTGTTGCATAAGGTATTACATATTCCAGGAAATATTTCGACACTAATCGGCTGTGGTTCATCTATTTGTGGTGGTTCTGCTGTTGCAGCTACTGCTTCTGTAATTGATGCAGATGATGAAGAAGTAGCACAGGCGATTTCGGTTATTTTCTTCTTTAATGTGTTGGCTGCGATTTTATTTCCACCATTAGGAACAATACTTGGGTTCTCTACGACCTCGGGGGAGGCATTCGGTATATTTGCAGGAACTGCGGTAAATGACACATCTTCTGTTACGGCTGCAGCTTCGACATGGGATAGTATGTGGGGACTTGGAACTGCGACTTTGGATAAAGCAGTTACAGTAAAACTAACAAGAACTCTTGCGATTATTCCTATCACATTAGTATTGGCGTTTATCCGTACGAAACAGTCAGGGAAAGAAGGAAAGAAAGTGAATTTAAAGAGTATTTTTCCTTTTTTTATTTTGTATTTTATAGGAGCATCACTTATTACGACTGTAGCAGTTGGTTTTGGTGTACCATCAAGTGTATTTGCACCGTTTAAAGAACTTAGCAAGTTTTTTATAGTGATGGCAATGGCTGCGATAGGATTGAACACGGATATTGTTAAACTCATAAAAACAGGCGGAAAGCCAATTATTATGGGTGCAAGTTGCTGGGTAGGAATAACCGTAGTGAGTTTGATTTTGCAGAGCTTTATGGGAATCTGGTGAGAACGAAAATTTCAGT
>JAGKTY010000080.1 GCA_021153185.1 Lachnospiraceae bacterium | reverse complement strand
CACCAATACATATTGGTGATTTTTTATTATTGATTTGTTTATTTGTTCAATAGTTTCGATGTCTAAGTTATATTTTATGTTGATTATTAAATTTGGATAACTTTCATAAAATAATCTGTGCTCGGAAACCCACTACTCTTGAGTGGTGGGATGAGAGCCGTCTTTCTTTCTCAACCTTGCGTCTCTATATATCTTTGAATAGTAGCGGTGGAGACTTCACCTATGCTACAAGCAAAATAACCATCTGACCAGAATATCTTTTTCTTCCAGTAACATTTAGACAGATATCTACTATATTTCTGCCATAACAGATAGGTAGTCTTTTGCTTTACAATTTTTACGATATTAGCTACGCAATCAGTACAATCGTATCCAATAAGAAAATGGATGTGGTCTTTGTCTGTTTCCATAGCTAAAATCTCATAGCCTTTTTCTGTAGCAATATCTTCAATGTATTGTTTTACATCTTCGGCTATTGAATCTTTTAAGATTTTCTTCCTGTATTTAGTAACAATAACGATATGTACTTTAAGATTGTACTTTCTACGGTTCTTGTGATTATAACGAGTATCCATATTACACACATCCCTTCAAATTGAACTTCACTAGAATTTAGTGTATAATATAGTTAGTGAAAGTTGTTTCAAAAGAGGTATATAGTATGGAACAATTAACAATAACAGCAAAAGTTCAAATCATTGTTACTTATGCAGACAAAACTCTCTTAGAAGAAACTATGTCTGCTTATTGTGACGCTTGCAATTATGTTTCAGACTATGTATTCAAGACACATAATCTATCTCAAGCACAACTTAACAAAGCTTTGTATTATGACCTTAGAGAAAAATACTCTCTAAAAGCTCAAATGGCTCAATCGGTTCTAAAGACTGTGATTGCCAGATACAAAACCATTCTTGAAGCAGAAAACAAATGGATTAAGCCTTCTTTCAAAAAGCTACAATACGACCTTGTATGGAACAGGGATTATTCGCTTACAGGTGGATACTTTTCGGTAAACACCTTGAGTGGCAGAATTAAGTTGGCGTACCACCCTGAAGGTATGGATAAATATTTTGACCCTACAATCTATAAATTCGGTACAGCAAAACTTGTAAATAAACACGGAAAGTATTATTTACATATCCCAGTTACATACGACGTTGAAGAATTTGATGCTTCTAAAGTCACCAATGTTGTTGGTATTGATAGAGGTATCAATTTTGTGGTAGCTACATATGATAGCAAACAAAAATCTGGTTTTGTAAACGGCAGAACTATCAAGCAAAAGCGAGCTAATTATTCAAAGCTTCGTAAAGAACTTCAAATGCGAAGAACACCATCTTCGAGACGAAGAATAAAAGCTATTGGTCAAAGAGAAAACCGTTGGATGCAAGATGTTAACCACTGCATATCTAAGGCACTCGTTGACAATAATCCAAAGCATACATTATTCGTGTTAGAAGATTTATCTGGTGTTCGTAATGCTACGGAACGTGTTAGAACTAAAGACCGCTATGTATCTGTTTCTTGGTCTTTCTATGACCTTGAGCAGAAACTTATTTACAAAGCAAAACAAAATCAATCGACTGTAATCAAAGTAGACCCACGTTACACATCTCAATGTTGTCCTATGTGTGGACATATTGAGAGAAGTAATAGAGATAAGCGATTACACTTGTTTTGCTGCAAAAATTGCGGATATAAGTCTAATGATGACCGTATTGGAGCTATGAATCTGCACCGTATGGGAATAAACTATCTTGAAGATAGTCAAGTACCTAGTGCAGTTACAACTGAGTAAACTCTGTTGTAAAGGGTGCTGTCAGCCACCCTATGATGTAACGCCACTTTAGGTAGTATTACCTATTGGGGTTAAAGGCCGCAGGAGTAACATCCGTGACGACGGCTGGGCAGTTACAAGCCCATTTCATTTAGGTGATGGGTAGTTGACTAAGGTTAGCTTGTTATATTTTGATTACAAGTTTAAATGATAGAGTGTATAAGTTATGTGTTATCAATTATACCTATTCATCAATTTAAACACTGATATTGTTGTTAATTCTTATTACTGACTATATGTCTTTAAGAATCTAGCGAGTCTTGTACATGCATCAGTTAATACCTCTTCAGTTGGTAAGAATACCAATCTAAAGTGATCAGGGGCTGGCCAGTTAAAGCCTGTTCCTTGTACTAATAGCATCTTTTCTTGACGAAGAAGATCGAGCACCATTTTTTGGTCGTCTTTGATTTTAATCTTCTTAGTATCAATCTTAGGGAACATATATAATGCCCCTTTTGGTTTTACAGCACTTACACCAGGGATGCTGTTAATTAACTCGTATGCTGTGTCACGTTGCTTACGTAAGCGTCCACCAGGGAGAATTAATTCATTAATACTTTGATAACCGCCTAAAGCTGTTTGGATAGCGTATTGCATTGGTACGTTTGCACACAATCTCATTGATGCTAAAATTTGTAAGCCTTGGATATAATCCTTTGCGTGTTGTTTTGGTCCACTGATAAGTAACCATCCTTGACGGAAACCACACGCTCTATAAGCTTTTGATAAACCATTAAATGTTAAAATAAGTACATCGTCGCATAAGGTACAGATGCTATGATGAGCTATGTCATCATATATAATTTTATCGTAGATTTCATCAGCGAATATGATTAAGTTGTTTTGGCGTGCAACTTCTATTAATTCTAGTAAGAACTCAGATGAATAAACAGCTCCAGTAGGGTTGTTAGGGTTGATAATAACAATCCCTTTAGTTTTGCTTGTTATCTTGCTCTTTATATCGTCTAAATCAGGGAACCAATCTGCTTGTTCATCACACATATAGTGAACAGCTTTGCCTCCACTAAGGTTAACAGCAGCTGTCCATAAAGGATAGTCAGGAGCAGGAACAAGAATTTCATCTCCATTGTTCAAAAGAGCTTGCATTGAGGTTACGATTAATTCAGAAGCACCATTGCCGATGAAAATATCATTTACATCAACATTTTTTAAGCCTTTTTGTTGATAGTGTTGAGCAATAGCTTTTCTGGCTGAGAATATTCCTTGAGAATCACAGTACCCTTGGGCTTGTGGTAAATTTACGATTACGTCTTTAATTACTTCTTCTGGCGCTTCAAATCCAAAAGTAGCAAGATTACCAATGTTTAATTTTAAAATACGTTGTCCTTCATCTTCCATGCGACGTGCTTCTAGATGCACCTTGCCTCTGATGTCGTAACACACATTATCTAATTTATGTGATTTTTCAATTATATTCATATTCGTATATCGCCTCCTCTCGTTCTTGTGGATATTGTTCCACAATTATATAATCTCTTGTACATTCTATAATTTTTGCAGTTGGTGGAATGTCAATATCAGGACCAAATATACGCTTACCTTCAATCTCATACCAATAACCATCCCCCAATATCCGCGTATTGTGCGGCATAATCACTAACCATGTAATAGTAACTAATAGGACAATTAGTATGATTTTCAATATATATTTATGTTTTATGTA
>JAGKTY010000021.1 GCA_021153185.1 Lachnospiraceae bacterium | reverse complement strand
CCCGTCTAGGTCGTTCAATTTGGGATCTTAGCTCAGCTGGGAGAGCATCTGCCTTACAAGCAGAGGGTCATAGGTTCGAGCCCTATAGGTCCCATTTTTTAAGCGTTTTATACGCCGATGTGGCTCAATTGGCAGAGCAGCTGATTTGTAATCAGCAGGTTATCGGTTCGAGTCCGATCATCGGCTTTCCAATTTTATATTGGTAAATGGATGGATTCCCGAGTGGCCAAAGGGGACAGACTGTAAATCTGCTGCAACTTGCTTCGGTGGTTCGAATCCACCTCCATCCATTTTCATTTTTATAATGAATATAATAACGCGGGGTGGAGCAGTCTGGAAGCTCGTCGGGCTCATAACCCGAAGGTCATAGGTTCAAATCCTGTCCCCGCTACTCAGACGTTGTGTCTTGAATGCCCAGATAGCTCAGTTGGTAGAGCAAAGGACTGAAAATCCTTGTGTCGCTGGTTCGATTCCGGCTCTGGGCACTATACGGGCCACTAGCTCAGGTGGTAGAGCACTTGACTTTTAATCAAGTTGTCCGGGGTTCGAGTCCCCGGTGGCTCACTTATAAACCTTGAATCAATTTGATTCAAGGTTTTTCTTTTATTCAGTAAAAATTTTGTACACAGGCATATGAAACGGAAGCGCTGTATAACAAAAGATTTTTTGAAATTTGAATAATGTATCGGGAATATCTTTGTACTATTAGACAATTGATGTATAATAAGTAAGGAGTCAATAGAATCGGAGCGGGATTATGGCAAAACAAAAAGAAAGTAAAACAAATGCAATGCGTATTTTAGAGCGCATGAAAATACCTTTTACACACGATACATATGAGTGTGATGCGTTTATAGATGGAATTCAAACAGCAGATAAATTGGGACTTAATCATGAGCTTGTTTATAAAACATTAGTCACGATTGGTGCCAGTAAACAATACTTCGTTTTCGTGTTACCGATTGAAGCGGAACTTGACATGAAAAAAGCAGCGAAAGTAGTTGGCGAAAAGTCAGTTGCAATGATTCCGGTAAAAGATATTACAAATGTTACCGGATATGTAAGGGGCGGATGTACTGCAATCGGCATGAAGAAGCAGTACAAAACTGTCGTGAGTCAGACAGCAAGTGTACTTGCGCAAATGTATGTCAGCGGCGGGAAAATCGGTTGCCAAATCTGCTTAAAACCGGAGGATTTGCTAAGGGCAAGCAATGCAACATTTGGTGATATCATTGTTTCTTAGGAGTGTATTGAAATGCATAATGAATTAACAAAAAAAGATATTGAGGATATGAAAAAAGAAATCGAACATCGTAAAGTGGTTGTTCGAAAAGAGTTATTAGAGCATGTTAAAGAAGCCAGGGCACAAGGTGATTTAAGTGAGAATTTTGAATATTATGCCGCCAAAAAGGAAAAAAATAAAAATGAAAGCCGTATCCGCTATTTAGAAAGAATGATTAAGACGGCGGTTTTAATTGAAGACGAGACGGGTGAAGATGAAGCAGGACTAAATAAGACCGTCGAAGTAGAGTTCGCGGATGATCACACAACAGCAGAATACAAGCTTGTTACGACAGTGCGGGGCAACTCCCTTGCCGGACTGATTAGTACAGAATCGCCTGTCGGAAAAGCATTATTGGGCCATAAAGTGGGAGAGAGAGTACATGTACAGGTAAATCCGCAGGTAGGATATGATCTGATTATTAAAAGTATCCGCGATACGAGCGATACAGACGAAAAACTAAGGAGCTTTTAACTAATTTATGTTGCTCTTCATTATGTAAGTGTAGTCTATGTATGATAGACAAGTTATGGGAGGCTACTTTGAGTCGCATTATAAAAAAGGATAAACATCTTCGTAATACCGTAAAAAAATATGGAAACGATATTTTAAACACACCAAGCTACCAGCAATCCAAGGGTTTTATTCAGCACGGCAAAAAATCTGTCTTTCAGCATAGTATTGATGTTGCAAAAATGAGTTTAAAGATTAGCCGGACGTTGCCTTTTCAATTTAAAGAAAGTGAGCTTGTAAGAGGTGCGTTATTGCATGATTATTTTTTGTATGATTGGCATGACTTAAAGATTTCCATTAAAAATCCAAAAGATTTCTTTAAATTGCACGGCTTTACACATGCAAATACAGCATTAAAAAATGCCAAAAGAGATTTTGTTTTATCTGAAAATGAAAAAGAAATCATAAAGAAACATATGTGGCCGTTAAATATCAAACCACCGATGTCACGTGAGGCATGGGTTGTTACAATGGCTGATAAAATATGTTCGATAAAGGAAACGGTACACAGAAGGTGAATACATTATTTGAACAATTAAAGGCATATGGCGAGAGCGATTACTATCCGTTCCATATGCCGGGACACAAAAGAAATCAGAAACTGGCGGCGCAGGGGCTACCAGTTTCTATTGATATTACAGAAATTTCGGGGTTTGATAACCTGCATCATGCAGAGGGAATAATCAAAGAGGAGCAGGCGTTTGCGGCCAAATTGTATGGTGCAAAGAAAAGCTATTTCCTTGTCAATGGAAGTACCTGCGGTATTCTGTCAGCAATTAGCGCAGCAGTCAGCGAGGGTGAGACGTTACTGATTGCACGCAATTGTCACAAATCTGTTTATCATGCAGCATATTTGCGTAAAATAAAGCTCGAATATCTGATGCCTGAAATGGATCCGCTAGGATTTCCAAAGGCGATCACGAAGGAAGCCGTTTCAAAAGCACTGGATGAAAATGCGGATATAGGGGCGGTGCTCATTACGTCGCCAACGTATGAAGGGTTTTGCTCTGATATTACCGCAATTGCCCGAATTTGTCATAGCAAACAGATTCCACTCATAATTGATGAGGCGCATGGAGCACATTTTGGTTTTGATGAACACTTCCCAAAGAGCGCAATTTCATGCGGGGCTGATTACGTGATACAAAGTCTCCATAAAACGCTGCCAAGTCTGACGCAGACAGCTATTTTACATACTGCGGATAGTCTGTTCGTAAGAGCTGAAAAGCTGGAGCGGTTTTTGGCAATTTATCAGACGAGCAGTCCTTCTTATGTGTTTATGGGAAGCATTTCAAATTGTCTGCACAGCATTCAAAAGAAAGATTTTACGCGCTATGCACAAAGACTTTCTTCCTTCTATCAGGCATGTCAGACATTCCGCTTTATCAAATTGTATGAGGAAGAAAAAGATATAAAAGATGTTGGAAAGCTGATCATTTATGATTGCTCGGAAACGCTTTCAGGGCCACAGCTTTTTGAAATACTAAGAGAGCAATATCATTTAGAATTAGAACTGTCCATGCAAAAATATGTGCTCGGTATGACGAGTATTTGCGATGAAGAACAAGCGTTTACGCGTTTATTTGATGCCTTGAAACAAATCGATGAATCGATTGAAGCGGCATCTTCACCAAAGAATAATTTGATTGCATTGCCGCTGCCAAAGAAGCAGCTGGAACTGTATGAGGCAATGGATACCAATGCAAAAACCGTTGCACTTGATGATAGTGTCGGTGAAGTGATTTGTGAGTATATTTATTTATATCCTCCGGGATATCCTGTTATCGTGCCGGGAGAGAGAATGGACGAGGCAATTCTTGGATATATTATGAATAGTATCAAACTGGACATGAATGTTCAGGGACCGGCAGATACATCATTGCAAACAGTGAAAGTGGCGCGCTAGACGTATACAAAAAGCCGAAAATCTGTTATAATATAACGGACTAGCATATGAATTGGCAGGAAAGGAAAAATATGAGAAAAACGAAGATTATTTGTACGATTGGACCGGCATCTGAAAGTGAAGAAATGCTCAAAAGACTGATAGAAGCAGGAATGAATGTTGCACGGTTTAACTTTTCACACGGGACGCATGCGGAGCAGAAAGCAAAGCTTGTACGTGTGATCAAAGTGAGCGAACAGATGCATAAACCTGTTGCAACACTGCAGGATACAAAGGGACCGGAGATTCGTCTTCGCGATTTTGAGGGCGGAAAGGTGATGCTTGAGGCAGGACAGCTTTTCACATTAACGACGGAAGAGATGATGGGAACCAAAGAAAAAGCAACCATCACATACAAAAATCTTAAAAATGATGTAAAAGTGGGCATGACAATCTTGATTGATGACGGAAAAATTGCCATGACCGTTGAACATATTACGGATACAGAGATTACATGTCGCGTCATCAATGGCGGCGCTGTATCAAACCACAAAGGAATCAATGTTCCGGGTGCCATTTTATCCATGCCGTATATCAGTGATGTCGACAGGGAGGATCTGATTTTTGGTGCACAGATGGGCTATGATTTTGTAGCATGTTCCTTTGTCAGATGCAAAGAAGACGTATTACAGGTACGAAAGCTCCTACAGGAGCATGGCAGCAATGCCAAAATTATTTCTAAGATTGAGAATATGCAGGGAATCGAGAATCTCGATGAGATTTTAGAAGTATCAGACGGTATTATGGTAGCCCGTGGTGATATGGGTGTTGAGATTCCGCTTGAAGATGTGCCGGTGCTTCAGAAGCAAATGATTAAAAAGGCGGTTGCAAAGAGCAAGCATGTTATCACAGCCACGCAGATGCTTGAGTCTATGATTTCAAATCCAAGACCGACAAGAGCGGAAAGTACGGACGTTGCCAATGCAATTTATGACGGCACAACGGCAATCATGCTTTCAGGTGAAAGTGCAGCCGGACAATATCCAATCGAAGCTGTATCGACGATGGCTCGTATTGCAGAGCGTACGGAGCAGGATATTGATTACAATAGCCGTATGCTTCGGATTGAAGAAACAGAGACGGATTGTACCAAAGCAATCTGTCATGCAACCTGCACGACTGCAAAAGATTTAAATGCAGCCGCAATTATTACGGTATCCATGTCCGGATTTACAGCACAGATGGTTTCCAAATACAAACCAAATTGCCAGATTATCGGATGCTCGGTCAATCCACGCGTATGCAGACAGATGAATTTGTTATGGGGTGTTGAACCAATTCTCTTAGAAAGACAAGACAACGTAGATGATTTGTTTGATGATGCAGTAAGAATGGCAGAGAAAAACGGTCTTGTCAAAAAAGGTGATGTCGTTGTAGTGACTGCCGGTGTACCACTCGGCGTTTCCGGCAGAACGAATATGCTTAAGATCATGGATGTATAATTTACGGAGTTTACAATGGGGAAGATATTTTATCTTATGGGAAAGAGTTCATCGGGAAAAGATACTCTTTATAAGATGTTAATGCAGCAAAGCGATTTAAAGCTTTTGCCGATTATCCAGTATACAACCAGACCAATCCGCGTAGGTGAGATTGAGGGCAGCGAATACTATTTTGTATCAAAAGAGCAATTAGATGCGCTTTCAAAAGCGGGAAAAGTGATTGAAAGCCGCTGCTATGACACCTGTCACGGAGCGTGGATATATGCGACGGTCTATGATGATTCCATTGACCTGAAGCATCATAATTATGTCATGATTGGAACCATTGAATCATTTGTTAAGGTTAAGGAATACTTTGGCGGGGATATCGTGATTCCGATTATGTTATATTGTGATGATGGTGTGAGGCTGCAAAGGGCACTTGACCGTGAACGCAGTGAAGATGCGCCAAAGTACAGAGAGATTTGCAGACGGTTTTTGTCGGATGATGAAGATTTTTCGCAAGAAAAGCAAAGCAAGGCAGGAATTACGCGCGTATTCAACAGTGAGAACACAGCGGATTGTTTGCTGGAAGTGATTCCATTTATGAAAGAGATGGTGTAGCCTTGGATATCAAAGTGAATGAACTGACGCCGGTATCCAATATTGAGACGACGCAGGCAGTCAGGGAAGGTAATGATGATTTTAAGTTCATATTATCCAGCAAAGTAGAAGAGTCGGGACTGGCAGAGAGGCTCAACACAATGATGCAGGAGATTACGCAGCAGGGAAACCGGATATCCAAGAAAATGGATATTCGTGATATGCGCAAGTACAGGACGCTGATTAAAGGGTTTCTCAATGAAGTTGTGAACAGATCCCATAAGTTTTCGAGGGAAAACTTTCTGGACAGACGGGGGCGGCATCGCGTATACGGTATCATTCGCAGAGTCGATGAGACGCTCGATGAACTGGCACAGGAGCTTGTAAAAGAAGAAAAAGATCACATTGCGATTTTAAGTAAAATCGGTGAGATTAGAGGTTTACTGTTAGACATATTTACGTAAGAGAGGCGATGATTATGGCAACATTTCAAGATATTATTGGACAAAAGCAGATGATTGAGCATTTTCAGAATGCGCTGAAGTCAGGTCAGGTAGGTCACGCATATATTATCAATGGGGAGCGAAGCAGCGGAAAAGAATTTATTGCAAAAGTTTTTGCACAGGCGCTTCAGTGCGAGCAGGGGGGGATTAACCCGTGCGGAGCGTGCCATGCGTGTAAGCAGGCCGTAAGCGGAAACCACCCGGATATCATCAAAGTAATGCATGAAAAGCCAAATACAATCGGTGTGGAAGATATTCGTACATATGTCAACAATGATATTGTAGTCAAACCGTATAGCGGCAAGTACAAAATATATATCATCAACGAGGGCGAAAAAATGACCGTACAGGCGCAGAATGCCCTTCTCAAAACACTTGAGGAGCCACCTGCCTATGGCGTGATTATTATTTTGACGACCAATCTTGAGGCAATGCTTCCGACAATCCTTAGCAGAAGTATTGTTTTAAATATGAAGCCGGTTTCTGACCAGCTGGTGAAATCCTATTTGATGGAATACTTACAGATTCCGGAGTATAAAGCAGACGTGTGTGTCGCTTTTGCAAGGGGAAATGTCGGAAAAGCAAAAGCGCTTGCGGCAAGTGAGGAATTCGATAACATTAAGACGGAGGCGGTTACGCTTCTGAAATACATCCGCGAGATGGAGATTGGAGACATCGTTCTTGCAATCAAAAAAATTGCGGAATACAAATTTGAAATCAATGACTATTTAGACATTTTGGCCGTATGGTATCGGGATGTGTTATTGTTTAAAGCAACGGCAGATGCAAACCATTTGATTTTTAAGGATGAGATCCAATTTATTCGTAAGATTGCAGATCAGAGTACTTATGAAGGAATTGAGATTATTATCAAAGCGCTTGAAACAGCCAAATCAAGGTTACAGGCCAATGTTAATTTTGATCTTACGATGGAGCTTCTGCTCCTGACAATAAAGGAGAACTAACTATGATAAAAGTTGTTGGCGTTCGTTTTCGCAACGCGGGAAAAGTATATTACTTTGATCCTGCGGGCCTTGAAATAGAACGAAATACACATGTAATTGTAGAAACTGCCAGAGGGATTGAATACGGAACGGTTGTCGGAGGCATGATGGAGGTGGATGATGAAAAAATCGCCCAGCCACTCAAACCGGTTCTTCGTATTGCAACAGAACGTGATGACAAGCAGGAAGCAGAAAACAGAGTCAAAGAAAAAGAAGCATTGAAGATTTGTCATGAAAAAATTCAGAAGCATGGATTAGACATGAAACTCATTGATGCAGAATATACATTTGACAACAACAAAGTGCTCTTCTACTTTACAGCAGATGGTCGTATCGATTTCAGAGAGCTTGTAAAAGATCTGGCATCTGTATTTAAGACACGTATTGAGCTTAGACAGATTGGTGTAAGAGATGAGACAAAGATTTTAGGCGGAATCGGAATTTGCGGAAGACCGCTTTGCTGTCATACTTATTTACCGGAGTTTGCCCCTGTTTCCATCAAGATGGCAAAGGAACAGAATCTTTCCTTAAACCCTACAAAGATTTCCGGTGTATGCGGAAGACTCATGTGTTGTCTAAAGAACGAAGAAGAAACCTATGAGGAACTTAATAGAGCACTTCCGGGCATTGGTGATTATGTTACAACGGATGACGGACTAAAGGGAGAGGTTGCAAGTGTCAACGTGCTCAGACAGCTTGTGAAGGTTGTTGTCGATACCGGTGATGAAAAAGAAATTCATGAATACAAGGTTGAGCAGCTGAAGTTTAAACGCCGTCATCGAAAAGACAAATCAAACGGCGTGGAAGACGAACAATTAAAAGAACTCGAGAAGCTTGAGAAGCAGGAGCGCAAGGAAGGAAAATCGAAGTTAGATGACAATTAATCTAAAGCCAAATGAAAGACTCGATGACCTTGGAAGAAACGGCTACATGCTCATTCAAAATCCGGAAAAGTTTTGTTTCGGGGTAGATGCAGTATTGTTATCAGGTTTTGCGCATATTAAGGATGGACAGAAGGCTTTGGATCTTGGAACCGGTACAGGTATTATTCCAATCCTGCTGGAGGCAAAGACAAAAGCAAGCCATTTGACGGGACTGGAGATACAGGAAGAGAGTGCTGATATGGCACGAAGAAGTGTCGCATATAATGGTCTTGCATCCAAAATTGATATTGTGACAGGTGATATTAAGGAAGCAGGCGCGATTTTTGGTCATGCTTCCTTTGATGTTGTAACCTGTAATCCGCCTTATATGATAGGTGGGCATGGACTGCAAAGCGGAGATGATGCGAGAATGGTTGCACGCCATGAAGTATTGTGCACATTTGATGATGTGGCAAGAGAAACGGCCAAACTGTTAAAAGAGGGCGGCAATTTTTATCTGGTACATAGACCTTTCAGGCTTGTTGAGCTTGTCACGACGCTTACAAAATACAAGCTGGAACCCAAACGCATCCGCTTTGTCCATCCATATGTCGACAAAGAGCCGAACATGGTTTTGATTGCCGCCAAAAAGGGTGCGAAAAGCAGAGTGACAATAGAAAAACCTCTGATTGTATATGATGGGCCGGGTCAGTATACGCAGGAAATATATGATATTTACAAGCCGGAAAAATATGGCGGGAGTATAAAGGAGTAATATGGCGGGAACATTATATCTGTGCGCAACGCCCATCGGCAATCTATCCGATATGACACCGAGAGTGATACAAACGCTTACGGACGTTGATTTGATTGCGGCGGAAGATACGAGAAACAGCATAAAACTTCTCAACCACTTCGAGATTAAGACGCCGATGACAAGCTATCATGAATACAATAAAGTGGAAAAAGCGGAGGTGCTGATTGCCAAGTTAAAGCAAGGGCAGGAAATTGCACTGATTACCGATGCAGGAACACCGGCGATTTCTGATCCGGGAGAGGTGCTTGTGAGAATGGCACTACAGGAAGGCATTACGGTGACGAGTCTTCCGGGACCGGCAGCATGCATCACGGCGCTTACACTGTCAGGGCTTAGTACGAGGCGGTTTTGTTTTGAAGGCTTTTTGCCGGCAGACAAAAAGGAGAAAAAACAGGTTTTAGCGGATCTGCAAAATGAAAAGCGGACCATCATCTTATATGAGGCACCGCACCACTTAAAACGCACGCTTGCGGAGCTCTATGAGACGCTTGGACAGAGAAAGATTACACTGTGCAGGGAACTGACCAAAAAATTTGAGTCGGTCATGCCGACCACATTAGAGGATGCAATTGCATACTATGAACAAAATGAACCCCGCGGGGAATATGTTCTTGTCGTGGAAGGAAAGAATATTCAGGAGATGATCGCTGAGGAAATTGCATCCTGGGAACAAATGACCATTGAAGATCATATGGCTTTTTATGAAAAGGATGGAATGCCCCAAAAAGAGGCAATGAAGCGCGTTGCAAAAGACCGTGGCGTCACAAAGAGAGATATTTATCAATATCTTATCAGAAAAGGCGTTGACAAATAATAGATAAGATAATATACTTTCGGTGACAGAGCACGTTTCGTGAACATTACAATTAAAAACAAAGGAGTTAGAAGCGCAATATGTTAGAAAAAGTTTCAGAAATTATTTGTGAGCAGTTAAATTTAGATGGAGTAGAGATTACAGAAGAGACATCTTTCAAAGATGATCTCGGAGCAGACTCTCTTGATTTGTTCGAGCTTGTTATGGCGTTCGAAGAGGAATATGATGTTGAGATTCCGGCAGAGGAGTTAGAAGGCATTGCTACTGTTGGAGACATCATTACTTTTATGAAAAGCAAAGGCGTAGAAGCTTAAGCACTCACATCGAATACGGAAAGCAAAAAGAAACCCTGTTGGTTATCCAACAGGGTTTTGTCATGTTATTTATTACTAAGTTCGCAAAGCTCGGCAAGCATTTTTGGAAGCTCTGTCGGCATATCCTCATCGGAAAACTGACAGGTACCAACAGCCTTATGGCCACCACCGTGGTATTTGAGCATCAGGGAACCGACATTGACATTGGATGTACGGTTCAAAATGCTATATCCGACAGCAGCACTACATCCGAGTCCGCCTCGACCATTGACGATCCATGCAGAAATATTCTGTTCAGGATACATACTGTAAATCATGAAACGGTTACCGGAATAAATCGGGTCAACACCGCGAAGGTCAGAAATGATAACATTTCCTTCAACGCGTGTGTGCGCCAAAACCATCTCTTTGAATTTGGCGGTCTGTTCAAAGTAAACATCAATACGTTCTTTTACGTCAGGAAGATTGAGAATCTCATCTGTTGTCATCGTGCGGCACGCATCGATCAGCTTTTCCATTAACTGATAATTGGAAATTGTGAAATTGCGCCATCTTCCGAGTCCGGTACGCGGGTCCATCAGAAAACCAACCAAAACCCAGCCCTCCGGATTCTGAATATCATCTATTGTCAGATTACCGGAATCCACTTTGTCAACGGCTTCCATCATATCATCGAATTGAGGGAAACGCTCACGGCCACCGTAGTATTCGTAAATAATACGCGCACAGGATGGTGTAACACGGCTTTCGCCTTTGTATTTGCCTTTTAATTCGTTGCGCTCATGTTCGCTGGAGTGGTGGTCAAACCATAACCCACATCCCTCAACAAAAGGAACATTTGCAAGGCAGTCATCTTCAGTTACTTCAACTAAACCATCTTGAAGATCCTTTGGGTGCGCGAATTTCCAGCTGTCGATAATACCGGCTTCTTTTAATAAAGCACCGCATGCAAGACCGTCAAAATCAGAACGGGTAATCAGTCTCATCTCTTTTGCTTCCTTCCATAAAATATATAACCTTATTATATAAAATTATGACCGTTTTTTCAACCGCTTATTTACCATAAACTGCGTTATTCCACAATTTTTTATTTTCTTCAAAATCGACAGACAAGACAGCCATATCGCGGATCGTTTGGTTTGAATAGGTGCCTTCAGCAGGAATCGTATTTTGTGTTTTTTCGTAAAGAAGGAAGGAGCCGATCCGGAAGCTTAACAGATAACAATCAAACTGGGTTAAGTTCGTTTTTAAATTTGGACAAAGTCCGTTTATGACATCGTTTGTACCCGTAATGGCAGCAAGCGGGAGCTTTTTCATAATCTGCTGCAAAACCTTGCGCTGACGTTCTGTCCTGCCAAAATCTGTTCCGATATAGCGGTTACGGCTGTAGGCAAGTGCCTGGGGACCGTTTAAATGAATCATGCCGCTAAGCGATGTGTCGAGATAATCGGTCGTCATTTCTTTGCCTTCTAACAGGTTGTACTCGTTAAGGTATGCGTTAATCCACTGTACTTCCTCATTTGATACTTCAAGGTCAATTCCGCCCACTGCATCCACAAGTGCAGCAAACGCATGGAAATTGACAATCACATAGTGGTTCACTTCGATGCCGAGATTTTTCTCAATCGTCTGGCACAAAAGCTCCGGACCGCCATAGGAATAAGCCGCATTGATACGGTTTCCGTCATGTCCCGGGATGTCGACGTACATATCTCGAAGAAGGGATGTCATTTGCACGGTGCGCGTCTTGTTACTGATGGTTAATAAAATCATTGCATCACTTCGTCCGCGCTCTTCAATTGACCTAGCGTCGTTTCCAATCAAAAGAATGTTGGTGACACCCCCGGAGGAGACAGGTCCCCTAAGCGCTGACGCGCTGTCATCATACTGCATTTTTTGATAAATCATGCCAACAATGAAATACCAGGCAACCAGAAGGATAACAATGAGTGCACACAGTACCTTCAAAAAGCCAAACCGCTTTTTCTTTTCCGTTTTCTTTTTGTTATGACTACGATTGTTTTTTTGGCCGGTTTTCATTTTTTTCTTTCCTGCCGGTTTTCTTTTTTTTGAATTGCGCTTTGGTTTGTCCTCTTTGTAACCATAGTCTTCTTCGTCATCGTAGTCAGGAGTGACGGCACTACCTGATTTTCTCTTTGGTTTTTGGGAAAAGAGGCGAAGGTCAGACAAATCATCCGTGTCATCGGACACATTTGC
Source organism: Lachnospiraceae bacterium (assembly GCA_021153185.1). GTDB lineage: Bacteria > Bacillota > Clostridia > Lachnospirales > Lachnospiraceae > SIG333. The sequence continues at coordinate 28,613 of JAGKTY010000021.1, read as the reverse complement.
CACGTGCGATGTGCGTGTTTGCTTTTTGGCCGCCTTTTGTGTGTGCGTAGTTGTCTGCCGTTCGCCCGATGGTTCCGGTATGAGATCAAGGTCAAGTGCATCTCTTTTTGATGGGTGCTGTGTATCGAGCATTTGCTGCTCTAAAAAATCTTCCAGTCCGCGGGAGATCGATTCATTTTGTCTGATTGTATCATCTTTCATAAAAATTCCTCATCATCTGCGAAAGTCATCGCATTTTTCCGTAAACATAGCATTTCTTTTTTCATTCGTAAAGAGATATTTTCATATCTTTATAGAATCTTAAGAAGTAAAAAAGGAATGGCGACCCATTCCCTTTCGTCATTTTGTATCTGCCTTATACAAGTCCAAACTGTTTCATGACAAACAGCCAGAACGTCATTGTAATGGCACTTAAGAATGTCGTTGTTACAACAATACTCGAGGTAAGCACGCCTTCATGATGTAAATTTTTGGCCATAATATAACTGCTTGCTGTTGTTGGTGCACCGAGCATAATGAGCAGTGCAACCATTTTTTCGTCGCGAAAGCCGAGGTATGCTGCGATTGGTAAAAAGATGGCAGGCTGCACAAGAAGACGGATGGCTGATGCAAGAAGTGTCGGTTTCATCATTTTGAGTGCCCGTCTTCCTTCAAAACCGGCGCCAAGCCCAATGAGCGCAAGCGGTGATGCAAGCACTGCAAGGTTGTCGGCTGTTTTTACCAAAATAGGCGGAATCGGAAGTCTTATGAGACTGGCAATGAGTCCGAGACCGATACTGATGATCATTGGATTTTTGGCTATGCCAAGCAATGTTTTCAAAATGGCCTCACGATTTAGCGGTTCTTCGCCTGTCATATGCTTTGGATTTGTAAATGACAAAATAACAACGGCCATTAAGTTATATAGTGGAACCGTTCCGAGAATCATAAGTGGTGTAACGGACGCATGTCCATAAATATTCAAAATGAAAGCGAGACCTAATACAGCGGCGCTGCCACGATACGAGCCCTGCACAAATTCGCCGATGATGGATTTATCTTTGCACAAAAGAGATGTCAAAGTCCATATCACAGCAATACAAATCAGAGTGCCAAAGAAACAAAACAATACATATTTCGTGTCCCATACGGAATAGAAATCTGCCTCATACAAATCAAGAAACAAAAGTGCCGGAAGGGACACATTGAAATTAAACTTGTTGAGTATTTTGACAAAATGATCATCTACCATATGAAATTGTTTTAGGAAATAACCGACAACCATCGTCAGAAAAATAGGGACGGTTGCGTTTAAACTAAATAGTAAACTGCTCATATGCGCCTCCGAATACGTATCCGAAGGGCATTATAACGCAGTTGGCTTCTTCGTGCAACAAGGCTGATTAGAAAACGGTTTGCATCTTCTGCTTGATTTCATCAAACGAGATTGGACCGCAGGATAAAAGAAATCGGTGGAATTCCTTGGCAGAGTAAGCACGCCCTGTATCATCACAGGACGCTATATAGAAGTCCTTGAGTTCCAATAATTCTAAATAGCCGACATAGTAGCTTGCATACGTTGTCGGTTCGTTAACCAAGTAGATAAATAGATTTTGTGCCAGCTTTTTATCATCAAGTCCGAGCCTGGCAAGATAAGGCAGCAAATCGTCTGCTTCGTCGCCATATATATGGACACGGATATCGAGCATGCAGTACAGACAAATCATCAGTTCACGCTGCAATTGCAAGGCCTTATAATAATGCGCTTTTGTTTCATCCTTTATGCAGTCAGACGTACTCAAATAATCATAAGACAGCAGTTCGGTATAAAGCGCCCAGCCTTCCACATATCCGACATTGGCAAAGGCCTGGTAGAGCGCGGTGTCCATGACGGATAGTCCGTTGTTATGGAAAAAATAGGTTGACTGAAGCATATGTCCCGGATACCCTTCATGTGCAAGTGTTGTAAATAAGTCCGCACATGTACAAAGTTCAGGATGATTGACGTAAATGGTGTTTTCCAGATAGGAATCAATCCGCGGCGTAAAATAATAGGCAGGAGCACAGTATGCAGAAAGCGCATGCGGAACCGTCTTTATGTCATAGGAAATATCCGTCTCCAGTGTGGGAAACTGATCCTGCATGTAGTCCTGTAATTGCAACAAGATCGTTTGTGGCTCTGCGGATAAATCAAATTCCAGTTTGCTCAAATCGGTTTTTGACAAAAGTGCATATTCGTATTGCCACTTTGGATAAAGTGATTCAAACCGCTTTTTTAAGAGTGCTTCGATTTGCGGCAATGTCTTAGAAGAGCCGGTCTGCTCCTGCAGCAAAATGGCATAGTAATCTGCTTTTTGCTGCCTACACAGCCCCTTTCGCCCGGTCATCTCATCTTTCAATATATAGAGCGCATCTGCCAGCTGCTTATAGGCGGGAAGCACGTAAGAGTCAAGGAGCGTATCACACCTGCTTAAGTAGAGTTCTTTTTGCGAGACAGAAAAAGAAAGCGCTTCGTCCTCAATGAGTGCGGAAAAGCTGTCATAAAAGAGTGCTTTCCCCTTTGGACCTTTCATCTCATCACACTGATGAATGGCTTCGTCCAAGTCTCCCGTAGAGGTGGTAATCCCTTTTGCTTTTCGTATTTTCATATACTCCACATAGGATGAAAAATACGATGGGATATCTTCCAGGATACAAAAATACTGTTCCACATCTTGTGCGTCTTGTATCGGAAACTGCGCGAGCAAAATCGGCAATTGTGTCTGCAGGCCGCCGGTTGGTCTGAAAGGGTTTTCCAGATATAAATAATCCTTGTCGCGGTTATGGAGAGAAAAATAGGAAAGCATCCGGTGATATAAATTTTGATCGGATTGTGACAATTTTTCCGGGTTAATCTTTTTTAACCGGTCTGCATAGTCTTGACAGGTGTCGGTTTCATATGCCGCCTGATAAAAGCAGGGAAGGCGATATGGCATATCACCGGAAAAGGCAGACTGATCTGCAAACGAGAATTGAATGGACAGTCCATCGCCTGCGTAGAGTTCATGGAATAATTCGGTCTTTAGAGAAGAAAATGCGAAAGAAGGATAGTAAACGTATTGATATACAATACTGATCGGAAGCGTTATACAGAGGATGATGGCAATCAAAATGAGAAGCTTTGCACGTTTTTTTAACAATTTCATAAATGGCAGGTTTCGCAATCGTCTTTTTTTACACTATGCTTTGTTTGCGTAATCTATGTCGGGAATTTCGTGCACAATTGCGATTTATTATAGCTTTACTATTTGACGATACGCCGTAACTGTGCAATAATTATCAGATACGGAGGTTTGTGACTATGAATAAAGGAAAATATTATATTACGACAGCAATTGCTTACACATCAGGTAAGCCACATATAGGAAACAGTTATGAAATCGTCCTTGCAGATAGTATTGCAAGATTCAAAAGAAAAGACGGATATGATGTGTTTTTCCAGACCGGAACAGATGAGCACGGTCAGAAAATCGAGCTCAAGGCGCAGGAAGCCGGTATCACACCAAAAGAGTTCGTGGATGGCGTAGCAGGTCAGATTCGCGAGATCTGTGATATGCTGGACACTTCTTATGATAAATTTATCCGGACAACGGATGATTATCATGAAAAGCAGGTTCAGAAAATTTTCAAGAAATTATATGACAAAGGCGATATTTACAAAGGTGCTTATGAGGGTCTTTACTGTACACCATGTGAGTCTTTCTGGACAGAGTCACAGCTCGTAGACGGCAAATGTCCTGATTGTGGCAGGGAAGTAAAGCCTGCAAAAGAGGAAGCATATTTCTTTAAGATGAGTAAATATGCAGACAGACTCATTGAGCACATCAATACACATCCGGAATTTATCCAGCCGGTGAGCCGTAAGAATGAGATGATGAACAACTTCTTACTTCCGGGCCTTCAGGATTTATGTGTATCCCGTACAAGCTTTAAATGGGGTATTCCGGTTGATTTTGATGACAAACACGTTGTATATGTATGGCTGGATGCACTCACAAACTATATTACCGGAATCGGCTACGATGCAGATGGAAACAGCAGTGCGCAGTATCAGAAGAACTGGCCGGCTGACCTGCATCTGATTGGAAAAGATATTATCAGATTCCATACGATTTACTGGCCGATTTTCTTAATGGCGCTTGATGAACCGCTTCCAAAACAGGTATTTGGACATCCATGGCTTCTTCAGGGCGATGGAAAGATGAGTAAATCAAAAGGCAACGTCATTTATGCGGAGGACCTTGTGAAATTCTTCGGCGTGGATGCAGTCCGTTATTTTGTTCTCCACGAGATGCCGTTTGAAAATGATGGTGTTATCAGCTGGGATCTGATGGTTGAGCGTTGGAATTCTGACCTCGCAAATACACTCGGAAACCTTGTAAACCGTACGATTTCTATGAGTAATAAATATTTTGGCGGTAAGGTGGAAAACAAAGGGGTAGTCGACAGCGAAGGTATTGACGCTTCTCTTGCAGAGGTCGTATCACAGGCGTATGGCAAAGTGGCAGCAAAGATGGATGAGCTTCGCGTAGCAGATGCCATTTCAGAGATTTTTGCAGTATTCAAACGCTGCAACAAATACATTGATGAGACAATGCCTTGGGCACTTGCGAAGGACGAAGCGCAATCAGATCGACTTGCAACTGTATTATACAATTTGTTAAACGGTATTTTGGTTGGCGCCAGCTTACTTTGGCCTTACCTTCCAAAAACAGCAGAGAAAATCTCACAGCAGGTAAAGGCAGAGTTAATTAACTTTGATGTACTTGCCGGATGTGACGCAGCCAAGGCAGCAGCATTATATCCACAGAGTAATGAGGTGACAGCGGAGCCTGAAATCTTATTTGCCAGATTTGGTGAGAAGGAAATTGCCTCGCTGATGGAGCAGGTGGAAGAAATGTTCGCGAAAAGGCGTAAAGAAGCCGGTATCGAAGAGACGGAAGAAGAGCCCGGAATTGATATCGAGCCAAAGGCAGAGATTACATTCGAGGATTTTGAGAAAATGCAGTTTCAGGTAGGAGAGATCATTGCCTGTGAGGAAGTGCCTAAGAGCAAAAAGCTTCTCTGCTCTCAGGTGAAAATCGGCAGCCAGGTTAAGCAGATTGTATCCGGTATCAAACAGCATTACACAGCAGAAGAGATGGTTGGTAAGAAGGTTATGGTTCTTGTCAACTTAAAACCGGCCAAATTGGCAGGCGTATTATCGGAGGGTATGCTTCTTTGTGCAGAAGATGCAGAGGGCAACCTTGCACTCATGAAGCCGGAAAAAGAAATGCCGGCGGGTGCAGAAATCTGTTAAAGGTTGGAAGTGACATAAATTGTCTTGAAAGGAAGATACATGATACAAACAAAGAATTTTACGTATGATTCAAGAGATGGCATGACCAAAATCCACGCGATGCAGTGGGAGCCGGCGGAAGAAGCACTGGTAGATGGAAAGCCTGTTTGTATTGTTCAGATTGTGCATGGAATGACAGAGCATATCGGGCGGTACGACGATTTTGCCGGATTCCTGGCAGATAAGGGAATCCTTGTGGTGGGCAATGACCACCTCGGACACGGAGAGAGTCTATCGTCAAACGGACTGTATGGATATTTTTGCGAAAATGATCCTGCAACGGTTGTTGTAAGAGATGTTCACAGACTCAAAAAGTTAACGCAGGAAAACAATCCGGGTGTGCCGTACATCATTTTGGCGCACAGTATGGGGTCTTATATCCTTCGCAATTATCTTGTCAAATACGGAACGGGAATTGATGGTGCGATTCTTCTTGGTACGGGCTTTGTGAGTAAGCCTTCTGTCAATGCGGCAGTTATGATTCCAAAGCTGTTTTGTCTGCTTGGAAAAGGAAAAAGCTATATTGACTTTTTCCATAAGGCAGTGTTCGGGAAATATTTGAGCCGGATTGACAATCCGCAGACGCAGAAAGACTGGTTGACAAAGGATAGGGCGATTATTGAGCAATATCTGGCAGATCAAAAATGTCAGTTTAATTTTACGGTCAATGGATATTATACCTTATCCATCCTTGTCAAGCGTGCACAGGATGAAAAAGCGTGGGAAAAAATACCGAAGAAGCTGCCGATTCTGATTGCGGCAGGAACGCAGGACCCGGTTGGAAATTGGGGTGAGGGACCGCAAAAGCTTTATGATGCATTTATCAATCTCGATATGACAAGAACGCAGTTAAAGCTATATAACGGGGATAGACATGAAATCTTAAATGAGGTGGACAGAGAGACTGTATATGTTGACTTGTACAACTGGATTCAAGGTGTACTCGATCGCATAGCAGTATAAAGGAGGACCACATGAAAAGGAAATTAACAAAAACATTGGCGTTTGCGATGCTTGCAGTATGTATGTTAGCAATGCCGGTTTGTGCTTCGCAGGTAATCGATTTTGCCGAGACGACGCATGAGACAGTCAAGGAAGATGTTCCGCTGATTGCACTCGGTGCCAATCTGTCAGCAGAGCAAAAGCAGACCGTTCTTTCCCTGATGGGCATAGCGGAGGCAGATCTTCCAAGCTATAATGTCATTACCATTACAAATGATTTGGAGCATCAGTATTTGGACAATTACATTGACCCGGCGGTCATTGGAACAAAATCGCTTTCCAGCGTTATGATTACCCCAAAAGAGAAAGGGTACGGCGTACAGGTGACAACCAAAAATATTGCGTATTGTACGGTTGGTATGTATCGAAATGCCCTTCTTACAGCGGGAATTCAGGATGCTGACATTTTGGTCGTCGGACCGACGCAGATTTCCGGAACGGCGGGACTAATCGGTGCGGTGAAAGGCTATGAGATTCTAAGCGGACAACAGGTGACGGATGAGACACTTGACGCAGCACTCGATGAGATGATTACAACAGGCGATCTGGCAAATGCGATTGATGCCGCAGACAGTGAGGATGTTGAGGCACTCATTGCGTTTGTTAAAGCGAAACTGGCAGCAGGGGAGCTTGAAAATGAAGATGATATCCGCAATGCAATTACAGAAGGTGAAGAAAAGTTTGGCGTAACACTTTCCGATGATGAGAGACAGCAGATTGTTGATGTGATGGCAAAAATCAAGAAATTGGGTCTTGATCCGGCAGTTCTGCTCGATCAGGCGGAGGACTTATACAAAAAGTTTGGTTCAGACTTTATCAACCATATTGACGGAGAGACGGTGGCGAAAGCAGGCGTGGCAAGTTTCTTCTCCGGTATTGCACAGAGTGTTAAGGGATTTTTCTCAAACTTATTTCATTAAAATTTGATAAATTTTTATATAAAACAGCAACAAAAAGCACAAAACTTCTTTATGTTTTGTGCTTTTTGTGATAAAATATTGAAGAGCGTAACTATAAGGGGAGTCTGGTCATGCGTCAAGAGAAACAATGGGAGATTCGTCCGGCACTTTTGTCCGAGTGGGAAGACGCCATGTTGCTTGCATGGCGGACATTTGACCGTTTTCTCGCAGAAGAATATACACCGGAGGGAATTCGAAATTTTCAAGATTTTGTAACGGATGAACAACTGAAACGAATGTTTGTGGCGAATCAGTATCATTTATTTTGTGCATTCGCAGACGGACATATGGTTGGCATTGTCTCGTTAAGGGAGAGAGCGCATATTTCTCTCTTGTTTGTTGATTCTGCGTACCACAGGCAGGGGATTGGCAGGAGACTTTTAGATTACGCCGGCACAGTTCTAAAGGAATTGAAGGAACCGGGGATGACGGTGAATGCGTCAACATATGCGGTTGATTTTTATCATGCATATGGATTTGAAGATCTTCGTCCAAAGGAAACAAAGGACGGAATAACGTATACGCCAATGGTATATCGGTTTTAGGGGAATTTGTTATGGCAATGGATTTGATTAGCAGTAAAAATATTTTTCTGTTGATGAGAGATACGCTTAAGCTGATGGATAAACGGCTTATGACGCATGGATCCCGTACGGGATATATTCTGTATAAGATGCTTTCATGCGAAGGCGGATATGAAAAATATGAGCTGGCTGATTATGTGATGTTAGCTACGCTACATGACATAGGGGCATATAAGACAGATGATGTCAATGACATGCTCCGGTTTGAAGTCAAAAAATGTATGCCACATTCCATTTACGGATATTTGTTTATGAAATATCTTTCGCCAATGGCCAATATGTCAAAAGTAATCTTGTATCATCATACGGATTATGCACAGATGAAGGATGTTTCATTTGAGTACAAGGATATAGCATGTTATTTACATCTGGCTGAGATGATAGACATCCATCACTCGGCACTCGGAGATCGATTTGATTTTGGGCTTTTGTCCAAATATTCGGGAACAAAGTATAGCGAAAAGGCTGTGAAGTTGTTTTCGCAGGCACAAGTTAAGTACGATATTTTTGAGCAAATCAAGAGCAAAAAGTATGAAGAAGAGCTTGATGAGCTTATGGATTATATCATGTTTACCAATGAGGATAAGCGCTGTTTCATGGAGATGCTGATGTATTGTCTTGGACTGCGCAGCAAAGTCAAGGTGGTAGACAGTGTGACATCTATTTGTATCTGCGAACAAATTGCAGATCATATGGATTTGACAGAGGATCAATGCACCAAGCTGTATTATGGTGCGCTTCTTCACGACGTAGGTATGTTGGCGATTCCGTTGGATTTGTTGAAGGCCAATCGTAAATTGACACCGGAAGAATTTGATATTGTGAAAAAGCACGTAGCCGTTCAGGAGAAAATTCTGACCGAGCGCATGAATCAGACGATTGTGGATATCGCATGCAGACACCATGAAAGAATGGATGGAAGCGGTTATCCGAAAGGGCTTGTCAATCTGCAGATGACGGTTGAAGACAAGATATTGCAGGTTGCGGACATGATGACCGGTATGATTAGTAAACGTGCCTACAGAGAGCCGATGAGCAAAGCACAGGTGCTTGAGATATTGCATAATGATGCTTCGCGTGGCAAAATAAGTATGGAAATTGTGGATGTTCTCGCGGCTGACTATGAGGAAATTGTTGCAGATGTTTACAAGCATTCGGAGGAAATCCTTACCATGCATTCCAAATTACAAAGCCAGCTTGAGCATGTCAATGCGATGTTCCAAAAGAAGGCAGGTAAATAGATTATGTCAGGACTATTTGACGGAAATGGATCATTTATGGGAGGCTTATTTAAGTTCTCGGATTTATTTCTGCTTAACTTATTATATTTGGTATGCTGCTTACCGGTTTTTACAATCGGTGCAGCAACGACAGCGCTCTACTATTCCAGCATGAAGCTTGTGGAGGACCGGGGCACTTCGGCCGTAAAAGGATTTTTACATTCTTTTAAGGAAAACTTTTTACAGGCGACAGGGATATGGCTCATTTATCTTGCAGGTGGTGCGTTTGTCGGAATGGACTTTTACCTGCTTACAAGGTATGATGTCGGTATCAATAAACTGTTGTTGGGATTTCTGATTATTCCTACAATTATTATTGTATTTTCGATGGTATACAGCTTCCCGCTTCTATCGAGATTTGAAAATACGGTTAAAACAACACTGGTCAATTCGGTATTGTTAAGCATTGCAAACTTACCGTTGACCATAATGATGATTGTGTTTCATGCGTTACCGGTTATCATTGTTATTTGGTCATTGAAATTTGCGCCAATCAGTATTTTAATCGGATTTGCCGCGGTGGCATATTCCAATTCGATTTTTTTGTTAAAGATGTTTGAAAAAATGAAGCCGGAATCGGAAGAAATACAAGAAGATACGCAGGAACAAGAAGTACAGGCTGATTCAGATATAGAAAGTAATGTTGAGTGAGGGGAATCACCATGGGAAAACTAATCAATAAAATCAAAAAAGAGTACGAAAAGCAAAAAGTCATTATCAATCAATGGGTTGTGCCATCTATTATTTTCATTATTGTTGTGACAGCCCTTCTGAATGCGACATTCAAAGATTTACGCAAATCCTTAAACAGTGTTGTGGACAATCGCTTTAAGGACGCAGCACTCTATTATGCAAATGAATCCAATAACGAAATCAATTTGTTTGAAAGCACGGTTTCGATTGCCGGTGATTTAATAGATGTAGACAGGATTGCGCAAACCGAACAGATGCTCCCGTATTTGTCAGGTTGTAAACAAAATGGCGAAGTGACGGAAATTTGGGCAGTCACTTCAGACGGACATGGAATCAACAGTGAGGGCAATGATGTCATTGTCAAGGATGAAGCAGTTTTGGACGCTGTCCGCAACGCCAAAAAAGGTATCCTGATTTCGGAGTATGATACAACAGAGCAGATGATTACCTATGTCTATCCATTGGGCAAGGGATGTCTTGTCGGATATTTAAGCCCGAAGGAAATCAAATTTGATGCAGGTGTTTTCCATTTTGACGGAAGCTCCTGGTATGCAATGATTGACGAAAGCGGACAGGTTATTTCGTTGAATGCAGGAAGTTCAAAAGCGGTAACTTATGATACAAACATCATTGAGGAGGCTGCGGAAAAACGCATTTCCGGATTTAGTAAAAATCAAATCTGTGACAAGATTGGAAAACATGATGCCTTTAATTTTACAACCTCTGAGGATGACAGCGGCGTATATTACAGCTTTGCACCGATTGAAGTAAATGGTTGGTATTTTGTACTCAATGTTCCGATGGCGTATGTCAATCGTCTGTCAAGTGGCGCATTTGCAGCGATGAAGAGTCTGGTAATTTATATTGCATGTGCGCTTGCAGTATTCTTTATTGCAGTCAGTGTCATTAATATTATCGGAAAGCGCAAAATGACTTCACAGAGCAAAGAGCTTGAGAACAAAGCGGATACAGACTTACTTACGGAGCTCACCAACAAAATTGCAACAGAGCGCCGTATTAAGAATTATATGACGGAGTATCCGAATGAGCAGGCGGTTATGTTCATTATCGATTTGGATAACTTTAAGAAGATTAACGATACGATGGGACATGCCTTTGGTGATGAGGTGCTTCGTAATGTCGGCCGCAGATTGAAAGCTGCGTTCCGTGTATCCGATGTGCTTGGCCGTGTCGGCGGTGATGAGTTTATTGTATTGCTCAAGCACATCAATACAGATGAACTTGTCATCAAAGAAGCAGATAAGATGGCAGGTATTTTCCGCAATTTCCAGGTTGGAGATTACACGAGATATACCGTTACGGCATCGATTGGTTGTGCCGTATTCCCGAGAGACGGAGCTGACTTTGAGACGCTGTATAAAGCAGCAGACAAGGGTCTTTACAAGGCAAAGCGTGCCGGTAAGAACCAGTTGATGTTCTATCAGGATTAACACGTGATACAAAACAGAGATGGTTATTGTACAAAATGTATAGGAATATCTCAAAACTTTGTGTAACAATGGCATAGCAATATATTGCTACGTACGATATACTACATATAACGGCGAAAAGCCAAAGGTAAAGCATATTACTAAGTATATTAGGAGGAAATTTTAATGGCAAGTTTATCATTAAAAAACATTAACAAAGTATATCCTAACGGATTCGAAGCTGTTAAGGACTTCAATCTTGAGATCGCAGATCAGGAGTTCATCATCTTCGTAGGACCTTCAGGATGTGGTAAATCAACAACACTTCGTATGATCGCTGGTTTGGAAGATATTTCTTCAGGTGAATTAAGAATCGGTGACAGATTAGTAAATGACGTTGAGCCAAAGGATAGAGATATCGCGATGGTATTCCAGAACTACGCTCTTTATCCACATATGTCAGTATATGACAACATGGCATTTGGTCTTAAACTTAGAAAAGTACCAAAAGACGAAATCGATAAAATGGTAAAAGAAGCAGCTAAGATTCTTGATCTTACTCCACTTCTTGACCGTAAACCAAAAGCTCTTTCAGGTGGACAGAGACAGCGTGTTGCTATGGGTCGTGCTATCGTTCGTAACCCTAAAGTATTCCTTATGGATGAGCCTTTATCAAACTTGGATGCAAAACTTCGTGTACAGATGCGTATCGAGATCGCTAAATTACACCAGAGAATCGGTACAACAATCATCTACGTAACACATGACCAGACAGAGGCTATGACACTTGGTACAAGAATCGTAGTTATGAAAGATGGTATCATCCAGCAGGTAGATACACCACAGAACTTATATGATAAACCACAGAACTTATTCGTAGCCGGATTCATGGGAAGCCCACAGATGAACTTCTTAGATGCAGTTGTAGAAGTAGTTGATGATACAGCAGTTCTTAAAGTAGCTGGTCACTTCATTCCACTTCCACCAGCAAAATCTAAAAAATTAATCGAGGGTGGTTACAACGGAAAGACTGTTACATTTGGTATCCGTCCGGAAGATGTATATGATTCAGAGATGATGGTTGAAGCTTCTCCACAGAGCGTATTCGAAGCTACAATCAAAGTATACGAGTTACTTGGTGCTGAGGTATTCTTATACTTCGATCTTGATGAGTTCCCAATGACAGCTAGAGTTGATTCTCGTACAACTGCAAGACCTGGCGATGTTGTTCGTTTCGCTCTTGATGTTGAGAAGATTCACGTATTCGATAAAGAGACAGAGCAGATTATCACAAACTAGTCTGAAACGAGAAATACCGGGAGATGCTAATTTAGCATCTCCCTTTTCTTCCATATAGGAAATTTTGCAATCAGTTTATAAGGTACAGAAAGAGGATTTGTATATGTTATCAAGTCAAGTAATCCAGACAACGATTGATGATTTAAAAAATATAACCAAGGTTGATTTTACAGTAGTAGACGTAGTCGGCAAGGTTATTGCGACAACCGAGCAGATGGTGATTGAGAAAGAGCGCATTGAGGAATTTGTAGAATCCAAAGCAGATTCGCAGAATATCGGCGGATATCATTATATTAAGGTATATGATGACGGCGAGCCTGTTTATATCGTCATCTGTCAGGAGTCGAAAGAGGCTTATATTTTTGCAAAAATTGTTGTAAGTGAATTACAAAACTTGATCGTTGCCTATAAAGAAAAATTCGACAGAAATAATTTTTTCCAAAATCTGTTACTGGATAATTTATTGTTATTTGATGTCTATAACCGTGCCAAAAAACTGCATTTGGATATAGAGCATAAGCGTGTTGTATATCTCATTGAAGCGCAATACGACAAAGAAAGCGGCGTAATGGAGATGTTAAAAAGTCTCTTTTTGGCCCAGTCAGGAGATGTTGTCACAGCGGTTGAGGAAAAAAATATTATTCTGATCAAGCAGCTTGATGAACAGGACGGTTATGAGGAAGTTGAGGCGATTGCCCATACGATTGTGGATATGATCAACACAGAAGCAATGCTCAAGGTTCAAGTTGCTTTCGGAACAATCATCTCTGAACTGAAGGATGTATCAAAGAGCTATAAGGAAGCAAAAATGGCACTTGATGTCGGAAAGATTTTTTATGCCGACAAATCGATTGTGGGATACAATACATTAGGAATCGGCCGACTGATATACCAGCTTCCGGTTAACCTTTGTAAGATGTTTATTGAAGAAATCTTCGGGCAGGAAATCCCTCAAGAGCTTGATGAGGAGACACTTGTCACCGTCAATACCTTTTTGGAAAACAACTTAAATGTATCGGAAACGGCAAGACAGCTCTATGTACACCGCAATACGCTGTTATACCGGTTAGAGAAGCTCCAAAAAGCCACAAACCTCGATATACGTGTGTTTGATGATGCGCTTACACTAAAAATAGCACTGATGGTTGTGAGCTATATGAATTGGATTGATTCGCAACCATTTTGATAGGAATGAAAAGCCTCTTTCTCTCATATAAAGTAAGGACAAACTACTTTTACAGGAGGAAGGGGTTTTGTTTTTGTCCGAAATTCTTTACCTATATAATTTGAACGATGGAGTGTATGCAAAAACAATCGGTGTATGTAAGGTACAATTAAAAAAAGGACAGCTCAGCATGCAGATTGACGTTACAGTAGATGAAAAGCAACTACAATTAGATGAAAATAAACGAACGTTTATCGAAATCGGAAATCTAAAAATTGGAAGCGACAAAACAAAGGAGATTGTGCAAAAACAGCAACAAAGTACGGTAGAAGCATCGTCAAAGGAACAGGGGAACGAACAAGCAGAAGCTGTCAATGAGTCAGAGGAAGAGAAGACGAAAGAGAAAAAAGAACAGGCCCGGCAAATCACAGATTTGTTTGAACTGAAAAACATAAATGAACAGTGGGATAGTTTCAGGCAAAATACGTTTTTGTTACATGGTTTTTATAATTATGGCCATGTACTGGTCTCAAAGAACTTGCTTGGTGTGCCGGGAAATTATTATGAGCGCGAAAAACAAGTGGCAGCAATGTTTGGATTTGATACGTTTGTGTTAGCAAAACAAATCAATATGACAGATGATGATTTTTCGCAAAATGATCGGACTTTTCAGGACGGCGATTACGGTTATTATGTGCGAAGGATAACCGAGTCAAAATAAGGGATACAGATTGTCTCAAATTTTTTCAGCATAACATCTGAAAAACTGCCAAGTGTGTGATCCGGGACAAATGTACTGTCCTTAAAATTTTGAATGGCAAACGTTTGACCGCCGCCTGTCAATTGGCATATGCCAAGGAGCATTTCTTCTGTGTGAAATCCGTCACATACAGTGGTGCGGAATTCGTAAGGAATGCCGGATTGCTTCGTGATGGAAATACTTTCCCGAATGGCAGATAAATACGGGGAAAAAACCAACGAATCCGAAAAGCCGCAAATGGAATGATAATGCGCCGTATCTGCCTTAATATCCATGGCAATATAATCGAGCAGCTTATCTGCAATAAGCGCCTTAAGTATGGATGGATTGGTTCCGTTGGTATCAAGCTTGACGAGATATCCAAGTGCTTTGATTTCCCTGATAAAAGCAGGAAGCGCAGGATATAATGTCGCTTCGCCGCCGGTGATGCAGACGCCCTTTAATACGGAAGCCCGTTTGGTCAGGTGTGACAGCACTTCCTCTTCGGAAAGAAGCGGTACGTTATCGGATAGCGCAAGAAACTGGCTGTTATGGCAAAAGGTGCAGCGGAAATTACAGCCGCCAAGAAAGATCGTGCTTGCCAGTACGCCTGGGTAATCCAGTAAGGTTGTTTTTTGAAGTCCGGTAATCGGTAGCATAAAATAGCTCCTTTACAATGCTTGAAAATACATAAGGAATCCCATATAATGAAGGAACAATCAAAACAGAAGGTTGCTTCAAAGTAATCCGATTAAAACAATGATAGTACAAGATAGACAAAAGTACAAGGGATGGAAACGTGACAGAGCAAAGAAAAAGTGCAAGACAAATCAAAGCGGAACTCAGACAGATGAAGCCAAGAGAATCGACACATGAGCGGTTTATGAAAGAGGCAATTAAGCAGGCCCAAAAGGCAGAAAAGCTGGATGAAGTGCCAATCGGCTGCGTCATTGTAAAAGACGGTCAGATCATTGCGAGAGGCTACAATCGCCGCAATACGGACAAAAGCGCACTTGCACATGCAGAAATACTGGCAATCAAAAAGGCGGAAAAAAAGCTTGGCGACTGGAGGCTTGAGGGATGCAGCTTGTATGTGACGCTTGAGCCATGCCAGATGTGTGCCGGAGCCATTGTGCAGGCGAGGGTGTCGGAGGTTGTCATCGGGTGCATGAGTCCCAAATCAGGATGCGCCGGGTCTGTCATTAACCTGCTTCAAATGGAAGCGTTTAATCATCAGGTGTTTGTTGTGAAAGACATATTAAGGGAACAATGCGCCGGGCTGCTGACGTCGTTCTTTGCGAAGATGAGAGGGCGTTGACAATGCGATTAAAAACAGATATACTTTAAATACCGCGCAGCTGGGGAAGTAGCGGCGTCCTGTACCTACAATCCGCTCTAGTAGGAGTGATGGTTTGCCGAGGGCCGTTTCCTGTATAGCTGCCCTGTGCAAGTGGCGTTGATGTCTGGGTCTTGCGCAATGGGAATCCACGAACCGTGTCAGGTTGGGAACAAAGCAGCACTAAGTGGAAGCTCCTATGTGCCGTGAGGGTGCCTGGGCTGAGTTAACTACACAGGTAACGTATATGGGCTAGGTTCGACGCAAGCCGCGCGGTTATAAAAGCCTTCGGGCTCTTTTTTTATGCAAAGTTCAATTTTTTATCAACCATTTACGCATTTCTATGATGCACTTGCAAAAAGAAATAGGTATGGTATGATAAATTTATCGAAAATTTAATCAATAACATTAAGATTCGGAGGAAAACAAATGACCAACTTAGAACTTCAGAAAACCGCAAACGAAGTTCGTAAAGGTATTGTGACAGCTGTTTATCATGCAAAAGCCGGACATCCGGGCGGATCGTTATCAGCTGCTGATATGTTTACGTATCTTTATTTTGAAGAAATGAACATTGATCCAAAAGATCCTAAAAAAGCAGATAGAGATCGTTTTGTATTATCGAAAGGTCATACTGCACCGGGTCTTTATTCTGCACTTGCAAACCGCGGATATTTCCCGGTTGAAGATCTGAAGACACTTCGTCATCTCGGATCATATTTGCAGGGACATCCATGTATGCAGGAGACACCGGGTGTTGATATGTCATCAGGTTCTTTGGGACAGGGTATTTCTGCAGCAGTCGGTATGGCGCTCGCAGGAAAGATGGATCAGAAGGACTACAGAGTATATACATTGCTCGGAGATGGAGAGATTCAGGAAGGTCAGGTTTGGGAGGCTGCAATGTTCGCAGGCGACCGTAAGCTTGATAACCTTGTTGTGATTGTCGATAACAATGGCCTTCAGATTGACGGTAAGATTGAAGATGTATGTTCACCATATCCAATTGATAAAAAGTTTGAGGCATTTAACTTTCATGTGATTAATATTGACGCACACAACTTTGATGAGATTCGCAGTGCGATGGAAGAAGCAAAAGCAACAAAAGGCATGCCGACGGCAATCATCATGAAGAGTGTGAAAGGAAAAGGCGTTTCGTTCATGGAGAACAATGCCGGATGGCATGGAAAAGCGCCAAATGATGAAGAGTATCAGATTGCAATGAAAGATTTAGACAACATTTCGGCACAGTTGGAAGGAGGCGCAAACTAATGGCAGACGTTAAAAAAATCGCAACAAGAGAAAGTTACGGTAATGCGCTTGCAGAATGCGGTGCGCAGTTTCCACAGCTTGTCGTTTTAGATGCGGACCTTGCAGGTGCGACAAAAACAGGTATTTTTAAGAAAGCATTTCCGGATCGGTTTATTGATTGCGGAATCGCAGAGTGTAATATGACGGGTATTGCTGCAGGTCTTGCAACCTGCGGAAAGATTCCGTTTATCAGTTCGTTTGCAATGTTTGCAGCAGGACGTAACTTTGAGCAGGTTCGTAACTCTATTGCGTACCCACATCTCAATGTCAAAATCGGTGCAACACATGCAGGTATCACAGTTGGTGAAGATGGTGCAACACACCAGTGTAATGAGGATGTCGCACTCATGCGTACGATTCCGGGTATGACAGTAATTGTTCCGTCTGACGATATCGAAGCAAGAGCCGCTGTCAGAGCAGCAATTGAGATGGATGGTCCGGTTTACCTCCGATTTGGACGTGCAGCTGTTCCGGTTATTAACGATACACCGGATTACAAATTCGAGATTGGAAAAGGTGTCACCCTAAAAGAAGGAACGGATGTCACAATTATCGCATCAGGAATCTGTGTTGACAGTGCCTTAAAGGCGGCTGAGAAGCTTGCAGCAGACGGCGTTTCAGCAGAGGTTATCAATATCCACACAATCAAACCGCTTGATAATGAGCTTGTGCTTGCAAGTGCAAAGAAGACAGGCAAGGTTGTCACAGTGGAAGAGCATTCAGTGATTGGCGGTCTTGGCAGTGCAGTCTGTGACCTTCTTGCTGAGAAATGTCCGACACCGGTTTGCAAGATTGGTATGAATGACCAGTTTGGAGAATCAGGTCCTGCAACAGCACTTGTTGCCAAATACGGATTAGACGGTGATGGTGTTTACGCAAAGACAAAAGAATTCTTAGGTTAGTTTTTATGATTATGGTAAGAAGGCTCATCCTGTCGGGTGGGCCTTTTGCTTTTTGAGCTATGGCGAATGGGAGTAGAAATGGAAGCAAAGCAAAAAGAGATATTTTATGAACAATTGGCATGCGACTACAGTTGCTGTGCCGGGGATATTGCATCAAAAGACAATGTGTTTACGAAAAAAGAATATCGCGAAGGCAGACGTATCTTCCGCGGAGACGACTGTGCGATGAAGCTTGTATGTGTAAATGGCAAGTTGATTGTAAGTGCCGAGGAGGAATTGTACGAAGCGTGCAGAGCGCTTTTGCAAAATGAATCCGGTGCCTGGTTTTTTGAAAGTGACCCGCTCTACAATCTGGAACAAATGCTTCGCAGTCACGGTCATAAAATAGCAAGTACACACCAGTTCTATTTGCCGGGCGGCAGAGAGATGTTTGATGCAAGACCACCACATGATGGAATCACCGTCAAATGGTTTGAACAAGAGGAAATCGAACAGTTCAGGGAGAATAATCCGTATAAAGAGGCACTGGGCTTTATTCCGGAATGTCCGGATGTGCTCGCTGTTATGGCAATGCAAGGCGAGCAGGTGCTTGCGATTGCCGGGGCAAGCCGTGATAGCGAGATGATGTGGCAGGTCGGAATCAATGTGTTAGCAGAAGGTAACGGATATGGCACGTATGTCGTTACGTTATTAAAACGTGAAATTTTAAGGCGTGGGAAGCTGCCATTTTATGGAACGGCGCATTCCCATATGAAAAGCCAGAAGGTCGCTGTACAATCGGGATTTTTACCTGCCTGGGCCGAGCTTTACACGGAAAAGATTTCATCTGATTGATAAAAGTAAGCGGATAGCAACTTGGCTATCCGCTTACTTTTGTAAGTATGCTATATGTCATCCGTATCAACAATCGGCAAGGTAAAGGTAAATTCGGTTCCGACACCTTCCGTGCTGACAACGTTGATGTTTTCACCATGAGAATGGATGATTTCCTTGGTGATGGCAAGACCGAGACCTGTGCCCTTTTTATCTTTTCCGCGCGATAAATCTGACTTGTAAAAACGATCAAAAATGAGGTTTAAACTTTCTTTTGGAATGCCGATGCCACTATCCTTGACTGAAACAAAAAGTTTGCTGTGTTTGATACGTGTTTCGATAATAATATCCGAATTGCTGTGTGAAAACTTGATGGCATTATCGAGCAGGTTGTAAAGCACCTGCTGGATTTTGCTCATATCCGCTCTGACAAGCATTTCTTCTCCGGTTAAAATAAGTTTCATATGAATCTGTTTTTTCTCGCATGTGCCTTCAAAGGTTGCAACGGTGTTTCGAATGACGGTGTTAATGTCGAATTCTGTTTTTTCCAGATGTACATCCTTCATATTCAAATTATTTAGCTCAAGCAAACTATTGGTGAGCTTTGTCAAACGGTTTGTTTCATTGAGAACAACCTGCAAATATTTCTCATGCAGCTCCGGCGGAATGGTGCCGTCAAGCATAGCCTCCAGGTATCCTCTGATAGAGGTAAGCGGAGAGCGGAAATCATGGGAAACATTCGCAACAAATTTTTTTTGTGTATCCTCCGAACGAGCGATTTCCCCGGCCATATAACCAAGTGTTCCGGCCAGATAGCCAAGCTCATCATTGTTGTCTGCGGTTAACTCATAGTGCATATTGCCGGCCGCATATTGTTCGGTTGCCTTAATGATTTTGCGGAGCGGCCTATATACGAACTCCGTAAAAAAGAAAAGAAAGATGGAACTGAGAAACAGCAGCATGACTAACGTAACGTACGTAACGCCAAGTGTATTGTCACTTTCCTCGTATAATCTGGCAATCGGACTTAGGATTACGACATATCCCTTGATTTTGTAACCGGACGTGATTGGTGAGAAAACGGCAAGCATTTTCTCATCATATTGACCGAAGAAATCACCGACGGTATAATATGAATTTTTGACGACTGTCGGATCAAAATCCGAAATAACAACCGGGTGATTCACGTCGGGTTGTTTTTCTGATGAAAGGACAATGGTTCCTGATGGATTAATCAGTTCAATTGTTGCATCCATATAGGTTGCCAGTGCCTTCAGCTGTGTGTGAGCAGCTTCAATTGTTATGGCGTTGTTGTACAAATCTGTCGCATATGTCTGGGAAATTTGTGTTGCTTCTTTATAATAGGCAACGGCGGTGTCGCGTTTCATATGTTCATACATCAATCCCGAAGAGATAAATGCAACGACCAAAAAACCGAAAACACCAAAGATTACATATGCGAGCAAAAACTTTAAATATAAAGTTTTACGCATTATCTCACCTCAAATTTATAGCCAATTCCCCAAACGGTCGAGAGTCTCCAAGACGGTTGGTCAGTTAATTTCTCGCGAAGACGCTTGATATGAACGTCGACAGTACGTGTATCTCCGATATATTCGTATCCCCAAATCTGGTCGAGAAGCTGTTCTCTGGTAAAAACCTGATTCGGCGACGAAGCGAGAAAATAGAGAAGTTCCAGTTCCTTTGGCGGCATTTCAATGATGTTTCCAAGAAATGTCACAGAGTAATTGGTCAGATTGACTGTCAGGTTTTCGTATTCAACCATTTTGACATTGCTCTGTTCCGGCTCCGGTTGCGCAGGTGCCATTTTATAGCGTCTGAGAACGGCCTTTACGCGGGCAATCAGTTCTTTTGTATCAAACGGTTTTTCCATGTAATCGTCAGCGCCAAGTTCAAGCCCCAATACTTTATCAAATACTTCTCCCTTTGCGGAAAGCATGATGATAGGAATCTGGCTGGAGGAACGAACCTCGCGACAGACCTGATATCCATCAATGCCCGGTAGCATCAAATCAAGCAATATGAGATTCGGCTGAAATATCGGAACTGCTTTCAGCGCTGATTCGCCGTCCGGACAAATTTTTGTTTCAAAGCACTCTTTGGTTAAGTACAGTGAAATCAGTTCTGCAATATTTTCATCGTCATCGACGATCAAGATTTTTTGTTTCGAAACCATACGGATTCCTCCTATTTGAATTCTGCAATTGTGACACCGGCATCGCCTTCACCAAATTCACCAAGACGGAACGAAGCAATATATTTTTGTCTGCGAAGATGTGAATGTACGGCATTTCGAAGTGCGCCGGTTCCCTTTCCATGAACGATACGTACGCTTGGCAGGTGCGAAATGTAAGCATCGTCTAAGTATTTATCAAGCTTGGAAATTGCTTCATCAACAGTTAGCCCAAGCAAATTAATTTCAGTCGAAATATTGGCGGCTTTGCTCATTTTAATTTTGCCGGATGAGCCGGCAATCATCGGTGCTTTAATTTCTTCTTCCGGTGAAAGCTTTAAGTCGCTGATGTGCACCTTGGAACGCATAATACCGCAGGTGACAAACAAATACCCTTTTGCATCCGGCTTTGAAGAAATGGTTCCTTTCAGATTCATGGAAAGTACTGTTACGCGCTCGCCAAGCTTGCAGTCTTTTGGACTGAGTGACCCTTTTTCGCTCTCTTTGGCTTTGAGGGAGAGCTTTTCATTCTTTTTGGAAAGGTGTTCACGGACTTTTGTGCGTTGTGCTTCCATCTCTTTCATTGGGGTGGCACTGCCATACTTCTGGAAGTTGCGGATGGTTTCGTCGGCAACCTGTTTGGCTTCCTGCAAAATCTCGCGGGCTTCCTCATTTGCCTTACGCAGAATGTCATCCCTGGTAGAATCGAGTTTGTCCTGTTTGTTTTCAAGTCGCTGTTTTAATGCAGCGATTTCCTGTTTATAAGATGCAATTTCTTCGCGCTCTTTTTCGATTGTAATACGGCTGCTCTCCAAGTCACTCATCATATCTTCAAAGCTTTTGGCATCTTCACTCATCTGTGCTTTTGCACGCTCGATGACATGATTTGGAAGACCGAGCTTGCTTGAAATTGCAAATGCATTACTTTTACCCGGAATACCAATCAACAATTTATACGTTGGTGAAAGTGTCTCCACGTCGAATTCGCAACAGGCATTGGAAACACCCGGTGTGGAAAGTGCATATACCTTTAGTTCGCTGTAATGTGTCGTCGCTAAGGTACGGATGCCTCTTTCGTGCAGACCGGATAAAATGGAAATTGCAAGTGCAGCACCCTCTGTCGGGTCAGTACCGGCACAGAGCTCATCAAACAAACAAAGACAGCGTTTGTCCGCTTTTTTCAAAATATAGACAATATTTGTCATATGAGAAGAGAACGTCGAAAGGCTCTGCTCAATGCTCTGTTCATCGCCGATGTCCGCAAAGACATTGTGATAAATTGCAAGCTGACTGCGGTCGAGAGCCGGGATATGAAGTCCGGCCTGCCCCATCAATGTGAAAAGACCGACTGTTTTGATGGAAACAGTCTTACCACCGGTGTTTGGACCGGTGATGATAAGCTGGTCAAATTCCTCTCCTAATTGGATGTCGATTGGTACGACCTTCTTCGGGTCAAGAAGAGGATGGCGTCCCTTCCGGATACGGACAATACCCTCTTCATTAAAAACCGGTTCGGTTGCATTTTGCTCAAGCGCAAGTCTGGCTTTGGCAAAGATGAAATCGAGCTGTGTCATAACTACGCCGTTGTGTCTGATTACTTCCTGGTGTTCGCTGCATGCGGCAGAGAGCGTTTTGATGATTTCGGCGATTTCATCCTTTTCCTGTATGGTTAGTTCTCTGATTTTGTTATTCAGTTCCACGATGGCAGCAGGTTCAATAAAAAGGGTAGAACCGGTGGCTGACTGGTCGTGTACCATGCCCGG
This sequence comes from Lachnospiraceae bacterium, assembly GCA_021153185.1. GTDB lineage: Bacteria > Bacillota > Clostridia > Lachnospirales > Lachnospiraceae > SIG333. The sequence continues at coordinate 5,787 of JAGKTY010000021.1, read as the reverse complement.
TACCTGCGCTTTATGCTCGCTTTTGACCGGTACGCAGTATCTGCCATCTCGCTGTGTAATGACCGCGTCCTGTAAATAGGTACGCAGTGAGCCGTTCACCATAGACAGAAGCTGGCTGTGAATCTTTTCTCCTGTGAGTGTAATGCTTCTGCGGATATGTTTCAGCGTCGGGCTTGCATCGTCGGCGATTTCATCGGCGGACAGAATACAGCGACGGATCTCTGTACTGAGCGGTGTGAGTGGTTCTAACTCATCAAACAGTGGAGAGAGGGAATCTTCGATTTCTTCCCGGTTTGCCCTTCCGTAATTTTTGACACGCGCCGTGTTTTCGAGAAGAGAGGCTACCATCAGGAGCTCTTCCTGGGAAATTGTACCGCCGATTGCTAAATGCTTGCAGAGATAATGAACATTCTTATTTCCGCCGAAGTTGACGCTGTCCTGTTTAAACAGGCGGGAAAGCGCATCCTTTGTTTGAAGCTGCGCCTCACGAATCTCCCCTGCATCTCGCATTGGCTTGAGAGATAAGCATTTTTTGCGTCCGGGCTCACTCGTCGCCATTTGGGCAAGTCTTTCTATGATTTTGTAATATTCCAGTGTGTTTAAAGCTTTTTCATTCATGAGCACATTATAACACGCGCAAGGGTTTATTACACTATTTTTCTGTGCTATAATAGAAAAGATAAATTTGCGACAAGAAGAATGCTGTTGCGTGTTGGTACGCATAGGGACGTTGTGATGGAAAACGAATTTGTATCAGAGACAATTAAAGAAAAACCGGTGAATACCAAAAAGTTAGCAAGGCGCACTTTTTTTGTGAGCATTATGGCAGTCGTTTTTGGTCTGGTTGCCTGTATCACGTTTTTGGTATTAGAGCCGGTGATCAGTAATATATTGTATCCGGAAGAAATCAAGCAGGTTGAGATTCCGGACCAGCAGGAAGAGGTTGAGCCGGCAAAGCTTCTTACGGAAAAAGAGGCGGAGAAGGAAATGGCGGAGGCCGCAAAGGAAGCAGCGATTTCCGCAATCGAGGATGCACAGGCTAACGATGATGCTGCAGTTAGCGGAATAGAAGCATACAATGCGCTATACGAGCAGCTTTACGAGGTTTCCAAAGAAAGCAGTGTTTCGATTGTTCAGGTAACAGGGGTCAGTGTTGAGACGGACTGGTTTCTTGATACCGTTGAGAGCGAAAAGCATGTGGCGGGACTCATCATTGCAGACAATGGTCAGCAGCTCCTCATTCTGGCGGATGCATCGGGTATGCCGGATGTGAATCAGCTATCGGTTACCTTTTATGATGGAACAGTCGCTTCTGCAGCGCTTCTGAGTCAGGATGAACAGACCGGACTTGGCATTTATACGGTGCTCAGAGGAGATTTGAGTCTTGATACGAGAGCGGGACTTGCATATGCCAAGCTCGGTGTTTCTGTTGGAGAAGGCATTGTCGGGAAACCGATGATTGCAATTGGCAGCCCGAATGGTGACTTCGGAAGTATGTGCTATGGTATGATTACATCTGTTGGGACGACGTTAAAGTTAGCTGATGCTACTTATCGCGTTCTTTGCTCTGACGTGTATGGCGGAAACAATATGAGTGGGGTTTTCATCAACACAAAGGGAGAGGTCATTGCCATTATGACCAATAGCTGTACCAAAAATGCGGGAGGGCAGCTGATTTGTGCAATCGGTATTTCGGCACTCAAACCGCTTATTGAGAAACTCTCAAATAACGAGGAACTATGTTATGCGGGAATTTACGGAATGGATGTCACGCAGTCAGCGCACTTTGAACTGGGTGTTCCGTACGGTGGATATGTGACGTATGTTGAGCCGGAGTCTCCGGCGATGAATATGGGCGTCATCAAAGGAGATGTCATCACAAAGATGAATGGGAAGGATATTACAACATTCTGGGATTATCAGAACGGACTTTCCCAGATGAAGCCGGGCGATACGTTGACCCTGTCCATATATCGCTACAGTGCGGGGCAGTATGTGGAGATTCCTTTGCAGGGAATCGTGCAGACAAAGGAAAAGCAATGAGATAGCAAGTCGAAATGACGACTTGAACAAAATAGATAGAGACAGAAGTGAGGAGAAGCGCATGAAATATTTAGGAGATTTAAACGAAGGAGATCGCGTATCAGACATCTACTTGTGTACGTATAAACAGTCTGCGATGACCAAAAACGGAAAACCATATGAAACGGTCAGATTGCAGGATAAAACATGCAATGTAGACGGAAAAATATGGGACCCAAACGGAATGGGCATTGATGATTTTGATGCAATGGATTACATTGAGGTATTTGGAGATGTGACCATTTTTCAGGGGGCCAAGCAGATCAATGTAAAGCGCGTCAGAAAATGCCGGGAGGGTGAGTATGACCCGGCAAACTATTTACCGGTCAGTGAGAGAGATATCGATGAGATGTTTGGGGAACTCAAGGCATATATTGCTTCCATCAAGGCGCCATACATGAAAAAGCTTTTGGAGTTGTTTTTTGTCGAGGATGAAGCGTTTGCAAAAGAATTTTGTTTTGCATCTGCCGCCAAATCGGTTCATCACGGATTTGTGGGAGGACTGCTGGAGCATACACTGAGTGTGACCAATCTTTGTGATTACTACTGTAAAGCGTATCCGATTCTGAATAGAGACTTGCTTATTACATCAGCAATTTGTCATGATATCGCAAAAACGAAGGAGCTGTCGCCATTTCCGCTCAATGACTATACAGACGATGGCAATCTGCTCGGTCATATCGTGATGGGATGTGAGATGGTAGGAGAGAAAATCCGTCAGATTCCGGGCTTTCCAAAGAACGTCGAGGCAGAACTGAAGCATTGTATTTTGGCGCATCATGGTGAGCTGGAGTACGGCTCCCCGAAAAAGCCTGCACTTGTTGAGGCAGTTGCGCTCAATTTTGCAGATAATACAGATGCAAAGATGGAGACCTTTAAGGAGCTGCTTGCCGGCACGACGGAGCAGGGATGGTTAGGATTCAACCGTCTGTTAGATACAAATGTCAGAAGAACACATATGGAGTAACTATGTATAAGAAGAACGATATTGTAACAGTGACAATCACGGATATAGGTTCGGAGGGAGAGGGCATCGGCAGGATTGACGGCTATGCCCTTTTTGTGAAGGACGCGATGGTTGGCGATGAGGTTGAGGCCAGGATTTTAAAGACGAAGAAGAACTATGCGTTTGCAAGGTGTGAAAAAATAATCAATCCTTCTACGTACCGTGTGGAGCCTGTTTGTAAGTTCCACAGAAGCTGTGGCGGTTGCCAGATTCAGGCAATGGATTATCAGAAACAATGCGCATTCAAGGAGCAAAAGGTCAAAAACAACCTGATGAGAATTGGTGGTTTTCCGGAGGCGTTTCTTGATGCAATTATGGAGCCGATCGCGTATATGGACGAGCCTTTCCATTATCGGAACAAGGCCCTTTTCCCGATTGGAACAGATAAAAACGGAGAGGTAGTGGCGGGCTTTTATGCAGGAAGGACACATAGCATCATTGCAAATACCCAGTGCGCGCTTCTTGCACCGGAGACAAAACCGATTCTTGAATATATTCTTTCATTTATGAAAAAATACAGCATACAAGCGTATGATGAGGTGCAGCATAAAGGACTTGTGCGCCATGTGCTTATCCGCAGCGGCTTCACAAGCGGGGAAATCATGGTTTGTCTCGTGATTAACGGAAAGTCATTTCCGTATGTGAAGCCTTTTGCAGAGGGACTGATCAAATTACAGGATGTGGGCAGTCGTATCAAGAGTATCTGCTTTAGTACCAATATGAAAAAGACAAATGTCATCATGGGTGATAGTTTCCAGGTGATCTGGGGTGATGAATATATCACGGATCAGATTGGAGATGTCAAATTCCAAATTTCGCCACTCTCCTTTTTCCAGGTGAATCCCGTGCAGACAAAACGTCTCTATGAGCAAGCGTTAGAGTATGCTAATTTAACGGGAGAAGAAACGGTTTGGGATCTCTACTGTGGCATCGGAACGATTTCGTTATCCCTGGCACAGAAGGCAAAGCAGGTATATGGTGTCGAGGTTATTCCGCAGGCGATTGCGGATGCCAAGCAGAATGCAGAGTTAAACGGTTTTACGAATGCAGAATTTATGGTCGGAAAAGCAGAGGAAGTGCTTCCGAAGGCATATAAAGAGGATGCAATTTATGCGGATGTGATTGTGGTCGACCCACCGCGCAAGGGATGCGACGAGAGGTGTCTGGAGACGATGGTTAGCATGCAGCCAAAGCGCATCGTATATGTGAGCTGCGACAGTGCAACGCTTGCAAGAGACCTCAAGTATCTGTGCGAAAATGGATACAAGCTTGAGAAGGTGCGCCCGTTTGATCTCTTCCCGATGACGGTGCATGTGGAGTGCGTAACATTGCTCCAAAAGATTTAGGACTAAACTCCTTGAATTTTCGCGAAGGCAACGAGGAGAGTTCCGAAGAAGCGAGGGCTCAAAAAGCCCGAGTTTATGCGGAATTCGACGACTGCCCGCGAACCGAGAAGTTTGTAAAACTTCTCGAGTTTAGGCACTTTGAGCGACATATACTCTTCTCCCAAAGTGACCGAAAAGAGAAGAAAAAGGCAATTTCCAACGGAGTAAACGTCCAAGTGGTGGTGAGGGTGTAGTTCGGAAACACAAAAATCTGTCGTTCATATTTCATCAAGAATAACTAACAATTCAATAAAGTAACAAAGTGGTCTGAGCCGCTTATTTTCAAGTGATTTTGAAAGTAAGCGGCTCTTTCTTTTTTGTCAGATAGTATCTGGCAAAGAATAATTTCAATGGAGGTAAATGATTTTATGAAGAAAAAAGAAGAATGGTATTCTTTTCCGCAACAGGAGAATAGTGCTGTGGCGGAAACAGATATTAAAATGGTTCCAATAGCACAGTTACAGGACTTTGATGGGCATCCCTTTAAGGTAGAAAACGATATGGCATTGTTTGAACTAATGCAGAGTATTGAAAAAGAAGGTGTGATTGTTCCGGCTCTGGCAAGACCAAAAGCTGGTGGCGGTTATGAATTGATAGCAGGTCACAGAAGGAAGGCTGCATGTAAATGGGCAGGGATTGATATGATGCCTGTGGTAATTCGTAATTTGGATGATAATCAGGCTGTAATTGCCATGGTGGATAGCAATCTGCAACGTGAGCATCTGAAACCCAGCGAGAAAGCATTTGCTTATAAGATGAAGCTGGAGGCAATGAAGAGGCAGGGAACAAGAACCGATTTAACTTCTTCCCAAGTTGGGAAAAAGTTATCTTCGTCACAAGTTGGGACAGCAACCTCGGATCAAGATGGACCGAAGTTGGATAATCCTACAATGAAGATATATCCTTTGCAGTCCGGTCACGATGAAGTTGGAAATTGGATAATTCAGCAGGATAAAACCACAGAGAGGGCTATTAATAGCAATGAGGCTTTGGCTAAACAGATGGGAGAGAGCCGTATGACTATTCAGCGTTATATCCGCCTTACCAATCTTATCCCCAAGCTTCTTGATATGGTAGATGAAGGAAAGATTGCTTTTACCATAGCGGTAGAGCTTTCCTATCTGACAGAGGAGCAGCAGTACGAGCTTTATGAGGTTATGGATATGGAGCAGTGTACACCGTCCTTGTCGCAGGCGAACCGAATGAAGCGTATGAGCCAGTCGGGAGAACTGGATATGGATGGGATGTTTCTTATATTAGAGCAGGAAAAACCAAACCAGAGGGAACAGATTAAACTTCGTGCAGATACCTTGG
>JAGKTY010000020.1 GCA_021153185.1 Lachnospiraceae bacterium | reverse complement strand
AATTCATATACATTAGCATCTAAGATTTCTAGATTTATCTCTGGTGCACTATCAGTAAGAAAGACAGCTTGTGATATTAAAGTTAAAATTTACAAAGAAATTAAGTGCATTATTATCATTAGCTCTTGCAGCTAGCTTAGCATTTGCTCCGGCAGTAAGCGCAGGTGTTGTAGAAGACGCTCAGGCTACACTTCAGGCAGCTCAGAAAGCTAAAAATTCAGCAATCGCAGCACAGAATGCAGCAGACGTAGCAGCAGCTAACGCAGCAAAAGTAGCAGCTCAGACAGCAGCAGTAGAGGCAACAAAAGCATACGCAGCACAGGTAGCAGCAAACAACGCAGCAATCGCAGCTAAAAATGCAGCAGATGTAGCAGCAGCTAACGCAGCAAAAGTAGCAGCTCAGACAGCAGCAGTTGCGGCAACAAAAGCATATGCAGCACAGGTAGCAGCAAACAATGCAGCAATCGCTAAAGCAAACGCAGAGGCAGTTGCAGCCAGATTATTAGCATTAGCAAAATAATAAAGTTTTCATAAATAGATTTACAAGGCGCGCATTAGGGAGTTTCCACATGGAAGCTCCCTTTTTTATTCGCCATAACACTATACAAACGTATGTTTGTGTGTTATCATATGAATGAGGAAAAATTATGAACAGACAAACAAAGATTGCTGCGATGCTCATTGCCTGTATTTTGATTGTTTGTACCGGATTTGTCATCATGCAATTTCATCGTACAACAGGAAATGTTGTGGTGGTTGAGCAAAACGGGGAAGAACTGTATAGATTTTCGCTCGGTGATACAATTGAGAAGCGCATAGAAACGGAATTGGGATACAATACGCTGATCATTCGGGATGGACAGGCTTTTGTACAGTCTGCTGATTGTGCGGGGCAGGACTGTGTCCACTTTGCACCGATTCGCCAAACGGGACAATCTATCGTGTGCTTGCCACATCGGATTACAATTACTGTGCGGGGAGGCAATGATGCGGAGCAATAAACTGACCAAACTTGCATTGCTGTTAGCACTTGCACTGATTTTTAGTTACATTGAGTCGTTGATTCTATTTCCGCTTGGTATACCGGGGATGAAACTTGGTTTGGCGAATCTCATGACTGTGCTTGTTTTATATGCATATGATGCAAAGACGGCATTTGGACTGAATGCCATGCGTATTGTGATTGCAGGCTTCTTATTCGGCAATTTATTTGGCATTACCTACTCATTTGCGGGTGCAATTGTCAGTTTCCTGATGATGGTGTTTTGTAAAAAGGTTTGTAAATTGCCAATCGTTGTCACATCCATCGCAGGCGGTGTCTTTCACAATGTGGGACAAGTACTTTTCGCCTGTATGTTACTCGAATCCTTTGTTATGTTTTATTATCTGCCGGCCTTAATGATTTCGGGCATGATTACCGGATTTCTCATTGGGCTGTTAGGTAAAATATTGTTTCGTAGAGGTTTATTATGATTGCATTTGTAAAAGGAAAAGTCGTTTCCCAAAGCGAAGATGGCGTCGTTGTGGATATTGGCAATATTGGAGTCAATGTGCGTGTGACGGAAAGAATGCTGAGTATGTTACCTGATTTCGGGGAAGAAATTGTTCTGCATACGTATACGCATGTGAAGGAAGATGCATTTATGTTATATGGCTTTGAACTGCCGTCGGAACTGGCGATGTTTCGGCAGCTTTTGACAGTGAATGGGATAGGGCCGAAGGGGGCACTGGCTATCATGTCATTGTTGCCGGTACAGGAACTGCAAATTGCGATAGCGACCGGGGATAGTAAGACCATTGCCAAAGCAAACGGAGTTGGAGCGAAAACGGCGCAACGGTTGATTTTGGAATTAAAGGATAAGATTGTACTGGATGAAGTGTTGGAGTCGATGGTATCTGATGAGACGAATTTGCAGACATCAGGGAAACTTAGCGCGCAAAAACAAGATGCAGTGGAAGCGCTGGTTGCACTTGGGTATAGTCAGAGTGAAGCAACCAAAGCAGTGAAGCAGGTGCCTGTGACAGAGCAGGATGATGCAGATTCGATCTTAAAGGGCGCACTTCGGTTTTTATTTTAAGAGGACAGTATGGCTAGAACAATAGAAACAAATATTACACAGGAAGACAAAGAAATAGAAGGAAGCTTAAGGCCGCAGCTTTTAGAGGATTACATCGGACAAACGAAGGCAAAAGCCAATCTCAAGGTCTACATTGAAGCTGCAAAGCAGCGTGGAGACAGCCTTGACCATGTGCTGTTTTACGGCCCTCCCGGACTTGGAAAGACGACACTCGCAGGCATTATCGCCAACGAAATGGGCACACATATGAAGGTGACAAGCGGACCTGCAATCGAGAAACCCGGTGATATGGCTGCAATTCTGAACAGTTTACAGCCGGGGGATATATTGTTTGTGGATGAGATTCACAGACTCAACAGACAGGTCGAAGAGGTGTTGTACCCTGCAATGGAGGATTTTGCCATTGACATCATGATCGGAAAAGGCTCTTCAGCCCGATCGGTCAGACTTGAACTTCCGAAGTTTACGCTCGTGGGGGCTACGACACGCGCCGGACTTTTGACGGCGCCGCTGAGAGACAGATTTGGAGTCATCCATCGTCTTGAATTTTATTCCGTTTTGGAACTCAAACAGATTGTCGCTCGTTCGGCGCAGGTGCTTGGTGTGACGATAGAAGAGGAAGGCGCTGTTGAACTGGCAAGAAGAAGTCGTGGCACACCGAGACTTGCCAACCGCATTTTAAAACGCGTCAGGGACTTTGCGCAGGTCAAGTATGATGGTGTCATTACCAAAGAGGTTGCGATGGTGGCACTTGATTTGATGGATGTAGATAAACTGGGGCTTGACCATGTAGACCGCAATATCCTGATGACGATGATTGAGAAGTTTGGCGGCGGACCGGTCGGCCTGGATACGCTTGCTGCTGCAACGGGCGAAGATGCGGGCACAATCGAGGATGTTTATGAGCCGTATTTGATATTAAACGGTCTTCTAAACCGTACGCCGCGCGGCAGAATGGCGACCGAAAAAGCATATCTTCATTTTGGTATAAATATTTAGTTGTTTTTATCCCACATATTGTATATAATATATACGATAGGCACAAAAGGGTGTATTTTAGGATGCCGGTGTGCGTACATATTTTATACAGATGAACATTGTTCATAAGGGGAGAAAAAAATGACATCAAAAACAGATACAGAAGTGATCATTGGTGGAAAAGTATTTACACTGAGCGGATATGAGAGTGAAGACTATTTACAGCGCGTAGCCAATTACATCAACAGCAAAGCCGCTGAATATGGCAAAATTGATAGTTTCCGCAAACAGCCGCTTGATTCACAGTCAATCTTACTGCAGCTTAATATTGCAGATGATTTGTTTAAAGCCAAAAAACAAATTGCTGCGCTTGAAGATATCGTTGCAGAAAAGGAGCGCGAGCTTTACGACATCAAGCACGAACTGATTGCGACGAAGATTAAGCTGGAAAGTTTGGAAAAATCAGCCAAATCAAAACAGGATGAGTCAAATGCGGAAAGCGTTTCCGTTCCATTACCTACGTTTGCAAAAGGAATGCGTGATGGTAAATAAAGTTGAACTACTTGCGCCGGCAGGCAATATGGAATGCCTAAAGGCAGCTGTAAGCGCCGGAGCAGATGCGGTATATTTGGCAGGCAGTCAGTTTGGCGCACGTGCATATGCGGACAATTTTACGACACAGGAATTGTGCGATGCTTTGGATTACTGTCATTTGTTTGGCGTCAAAGTTTATTTAACGTTAAATACACTGATAAAAGAACGAGAGTTTTCCGTGATTGGTTCCTATGTGCAGCCATTTTATGAGCATGGATTGGATGGTGTCATCATTCAGGATTTTGGCGCACTGAGGTATCTGCACGACCATTTTCCGGGGATGGAGCTGCATGCCAGCACGCAGATGACGGTTACCGGGCCACACAGCACGAAGCTTTTGCAGGATTATGGTGTTACGCGTGTTGTACCCGCCAGAGAGCTTTCGCTTGCAGAATTAAGAGAAATCAAAAAAGAGACAGGCATTGATATGGAGGTTTTTGTTCATGGCGCAATGTGCTATGGGTATTCCGGTCAATGTCTTTTTAGTAGTGTCTTAGGAGGTCGAAGCGGCAATCGCGGCAGATGTGCGGGACCGTGCAGATTGCCGTATGATGTGTATCACAAAGACAAACGCCTCTTAGGCAAAAAAGGAGAAAACTATCCGCTCAGTTTGAAGGATTTGTGTACCGTAGAGCTGATTGGGGAACTAATCTGTGCGGGAATGGACAGCTTTAAGATTGAGGGCCGTATGAAAAGTGCGGTCTATGTTGCAGGTGTGACGGCAATCTACCGCAAATATATTGACCGGTTTTACCGTGATGTAGACAGCTATGGCAGTATGGAGCTTGCAAAGCAACATTTTAAGGTAGAAGCAGGTGATTTAAAATTATTAAAAAATCTGTATGTACGTACAGACTTGGAGCAGGGATATTTCCATTCACATAACGGAGCGCATCTTGTGACAATTGATAAGCCTTCTTACCAGACCGGCGGGGAAGAAATCAATGGAATGATAGCGCAAAAATATCTAAATCAATCCCCAAAAGTCCATGTAACGATAGGGGGCAGTTTTTTTGCCGGAAAGCCGCAGATGTTATCTTTTACATGTGGTGATCAAACGGTATGTGTGACGGGTGATATGGTCGCAAAGGCACAGAATCGGCCGATGAGCGCATCGGATATCCAAAAACAGGTAACAAAGCTTGGCGCGACAGAGTTTGTTTGCGACAGTGTGACGATAGAAACAGATGGGCAAGGATTTATTTCGAATAAGCAGCTCAATGAATTGCGTCGTGATGCGGCGGAGTCATTAAAGCAGAGGCTACTTGCGAAATACATGAGACAGATGCCGGCATGCCCGCTTGTTTTAGAAGAATCGACCGTTCATGATACGCCTTTTGCGCAATCAGAAAAGGTGACTGCTTCGGTCAAAACAATACAGCAGCTCATGGCACTTCAGGAAAACTCGGTTGTTTCCCGCATTTTCCTTGATATGGATTTGTGTGATGCGTATCAGCATGATACACTTTTTTTAGAGCTGATAGATGCATTTAAAGATAAGGAGACAGAACTTGCACTTCTTTTGCCGCGGGTTATCCGCTCTAATAGTCATAAGACAATCCTTGAGATGATTGCGTTTGCCAAAGCGCATGGATTTGATTCAGTTGTCACAGGAAGTCTTGAGGGGCTTTCCATCGCTTTGGAAGAGGGCTGTAAGGTGATTGCGGATGCAGGGCTTTATTGCTTTAATCAGGAAGCGGTCAGGTGGCTTGTGGCAATGGGCGTTTCAGAAGTGACACTTCCGATTGAGTGCAACATTTATGAACAAAAGGAATGCATCACCGGACAGATTCCGGTCAGTCAGATTGCTTATGGGTATATTCCGCTGATGGAGACGGCAGGCTGTGTTGCGAAGACGATGAAGGATTGCACGAAGGATTCTTCGACGCGCTGCCTGAAAGACCGTATGGGGAAAGAATTTACGGTGCAATTACACTGTAATCGCTGTGAAAACACGATTTATAATTGTGTGCCAATGTGTATGGAGCCTCTTTTTAGGGAGCAAAACAGGCATACAAATCTCAGAATGGATTTTACCATTGAAACAAAACAGCAGACCGCAGAACGGCTGATGTGTTTTGAAAAGTGGATGAAGGGAGAGGATTGCGACAATCCGATTCGCGAATTCACGAAAGGTTACTATAAACGAGGAGTAGAATAATGGCACTTGTCATATCAGATCTTTCAAAGTATATCATTGCTGTGATAGGCATTATCTATACGTGTGAGTGTTTTGCTGTCTTCCGGTACGGAAATGAAGATGACCGTGGCGGAATCTATATGCGGCAGATTATCTGGATGTTTTTGGTACATTTTATCGGATTTGCGGCAATCTGCTTGGAAACGGGTGATGTTTCCTATATCTTTTTTTATGGATTCCAGCAGATCATGATGTTTGCGACCATCACACTGTATCATGTGCTGTATCCTGAGGCGAACAGACTGATTATCAACAATATGTGTTTCCTGTTGTCTGTCGGATTTATTATTTTAACAAGACTGAATTACGATAAGGCTGTCAGACAGTTTAAAATTGTGGCAATCTCCTTACTTGTTGGGTTGTTTGTCCCATTTTTTGTGAAAAAACTTCGCTTTTTAAAGCATCTTACATGGATTTACGGCATTGTAGGCATTGTGGCACTCGCAGTCGTTTATATCTTTAGTACGGTCACATACGGAAGTAAGATATCCTATTCGGTTTTTGGTTATACATTTCAGCCGTCCGAATTTGTCAAGATTGTTTTCGTGTTCTTTGTCGCCGGAATGCTTACGATTTCCAAGGATTTTTTCCAGATTGTCATGACATCCGTTGCCGCGGCAATCCATGTCATTATCCTTGTTTTGTCAAGGGATTTGGGTAGTGCACTCATCTTTTTTGTGACCTACGTTGTGATGGTTTTTATTGCCACACACAATTACCTGTATTTGTTTTTGGGCAATGCCGCCGGGGCGGTTGCTGCGATGGTTGCCTACAAGCTGTTTTCGCATGTCCGTGTGCGTGTGCTTGCATGGAGAGATCCGTTTTCGTATATTGACAGTTCCGGATATCAGATTTCTCAGTCTCTGTTTGCGATTGGAACCGGAGGCTGGTTTGGTATGGGACTGTGTCAAGGGGACCCGAAGGCGATTCCGTTTGTCGAAGAAGATTTTGTCTTTTCTGCAATTGCAGAGGAGATGGGTGTCATATTCGCGTTATGTCTTATTTTGATTTGCGTGAGCTGTTTTATGATGTTTATGAACATTTCCATGAGAATTAAGGAAGAATTTTACCGGTATATTGCGGTGGGACTCAGTATTCTTTATATTTTTCAAATCTTTTTAACGATCGGTGGCGGTACGAGATTTATTCCGCTGACCGGTGTCACACTTCCGCTTGTCAGCTACGGCGGAAGCAGTGTACTGACGACGATTATTATGTTTTCGATTATTCAAGGCTTGTTTGGAATTCAGTCAATAGAAGGGAAAAAACGTGTTCAAAAGAAAGAAGAATGATGATGATTTAGAGTTTGTCGCACTTGACGGCTATGAATCTGAATCAGTCAAAAAGAAAGAAAAAAACAGAACATTTGAAACGGTACTTGTCACATATTTCTTTGTGTTTTTGATGCTTCTTGTGATGGGAAATCTCGTTCTTTTTGTGACGAAAGACAGCGAGAGCGTGATTAACAATTCCTATAATACGAGACAGGAGATTCTGGCAAACAAAAATATCCGCGGCAAAATTTTGTCGAGAGATGGTGATATTCTTGCCCAGACGGGACGAAACGAAGAAGGAAAAGAAATCAGGTACTATCCGTACGGAGAAATCTTCAGCCATGTCGTCGGCTATCCGGTCAAAGGAAAGAGCGGAATCGAGTTGTCAGAAAACATTAATCTGCTGACAAGCCATGATTCTGTCCTTGTGAAGATTCAAAATGAAGTCGGAAGTCTCAAAAATTACGGGGATAATGTGCATACAACACTGGATGTTGACTTGCAGAAGGTGGCGTATGAAGCGCTCGGTGCTTACCGCGGCGCAATTGTCGTGACAGATCCAAATACAGGCGAGATTCTTGCCATGGCAAGTAAACCCGGTTTTGATCCAAACAGCATCGGTGAGATGTGGGACAGTCTTGTTGCCGACAAAGAGAGCGGCGTTTTGGTAAACCGTGCAACGCAAGGTCTATATCCACCGGGGTCTACGTTTAAAATGATCACAAGTCTCGAGTATTACCGCGAGCATGACGGAAATGTCAGTGATTATCATTTTAATTGCGGTGGTTCGTTTACGTATCAGGGCGATCGGATTAACTGCTATCATAAGAGCAGCCACGGAAGTGTTGATTTCAAGCGCTCCTTTGAGAAGTCTTGTAATTCTTCATTTGCCAATATCGGTGTGTCGGAAGATGCAGATAAGCTTGCTGACACATGTAAGGACCTATTGTTTAACAAGGACCTGCCTTATGACGGTCTGTATAAAAAGAGCAGCTTTGTCCTGACAAGTGGGGATTCCTCGTATGATGTCATGCAGACATCAATCGGACAGGGAAAGACGCAGATTACACCGCTTCATCTGAATATGATTACATGTGCCATCGCCAATAAGGGAACGCTTCAGAAGCCATATCTTGTGAGCAAAATTGCAAATTATTCGGGGGTAACCGTGAAAAACTGTGCACCAAATAAAACAATTCGTCTGATGAGTGAAGACGAATCGGCATTTTTGACAGATATAATGACAGGGGTTGTCGAAAAAGGAACTGCGTCAAAGCTTTCCGGCCAAAGCTACACTGCCGCCGGAAAGACCGGCTCGGCAGAGTATAACGGGGATAAATCGGATTCACATGCATGGTTTACCGGCTTTGCGCCTGCAACGGACCCGCAAGTATGCGTGACAGTGATTGTGGAGGGCGCCGGCAGTGGTGGCGATTACGCCGTTCCGATTGCAAAAAGGGTATTTGATGCATATTTTAAATAATATGTGATTTATTGATGCAATTTATACAAAAAAACTATTCAAAATTCAATTCATAGTGTATAATATTGATATTCGCAAAAATGTAATGTTTTTTTGTTTTAGGAGGGTAATATGTTCAATCAAATCTTTGGAAAGTATCTGGTTGATTCCGGAAGATTGACAGAGGAACAGCTTCAGGACGTCATTGAGTCTGAAGCAGAGGTTCGTGTTAAGCTTGGACTGATCGCTGTTGCAGAAAAGCTCTTAACCAAGGAGCAGGCTGATGAGATTAATCAGTTGCAGACAATCATGGACAAGCGTTTTGGTGATATTGCCGTGATGAAGGGGTATCTCAATGAGGAAACGGTGGCCAGTCTTTTGAAAAAACAGGCCAATGTATATATGCTATTTTGCCAGACGCTCATTGACAAAGAGATTATGACATTAGAGGAAGTCGATCAGGCGCTCGCAGATTACCAGACAATGGAAGGCTTTACCCATTCCGATATGGATGATTTGGTCAGCGGTGATGTGGATCGTACTGTCCGTATTTTCTTGCCGCAGGATTCTGCGCTTGATGCACAGCTTTGCGGTATCATGATCCGTACGGTGCTGCGTATCATCAATGAAAATGCATATGTTACAAAAGCGTTTATGGTCAATGAACTGACGGTCGATAATTTTGCAATGCAAAAATTACTTGGAGATCATACAATTTATGTTGGTTTTGCAGGTGCTTCTGACAGTCTGTTAAATGTTGCAGAGCCTTTTGCAAATGAAGAGTTTGAACGTGTCGATATGGATGCACTTGATGCGGTCGGAGAGTTTATTAACTGTGTCAATGGTTTATTTGCATCAGACCTGAGCGTGAAGAATATCAATGTTGATATGGCACCGCCTGAGTATTTTGATTCACCGGTGAAACTTTCAGGCGAGCAGATTTGTGTATTCCCGGTAGTAATAGGGGATGAACCGATCAACTTTATTTTATCCGTAGATTCTAGTATTCAAGTAACGCCGATTGGCGAATAGTAAGGGAGATAATATGGCAAAAGTATTAATCGTCGATGATTCGAGAACATCTCGAAAAATGCTTCGGAACGTTCTTGAGAATAATGGACATGTCATTGTTGACGAAGCGATGAATGGACAGGAGGGTGTACAGAAATTCCAGGCATGTAAACCTGATTTGGTGACACTTGATATTACAATGCCGATTGTAGATGGTGTTGAGGCACTCAAAATGATCCGCGCATTCAGCAGTGATGTCAAAATTGTTATGGTGACGGCTGCAGGACAGAAGAGCAAAATGATTGAGTGTATCAAATTAGGCGCGGATGAGTTCATTACCAAACCATATGAACCGGGTGAGGTGGCGCGTGTTGTTGAGTCACTCCTTTCGTAGGATTGCAGTTGCGCTTCATGATTAAATAGGTTATACTGTAAGACAAGTTAATACACACCATGTACAGGAGGGTTTGCAAATGATTGAAGCAACAAGCTGTGGCGGTGTGGTTATATTTCGAGGCAAAATTCTTCTGCTTTACAAGAATATCAAGAACAAGTATGAAGGATGGGTGCTCCCAAAGGGCACTGTTGAACCGGGAGAAGAGTATAAGGATACCGCACTCAGAGAGGTGCTCGAAGAGTCCGGTTCAAAAGCTGCGATTATTAAATATGTCGGAATGAGTGAATATTCTTTTACCGTACCGGAAGATACGGTCAACAAAGAAGTGCACTGGTATTTAATGATGGCAGACAGCTATTACAGTAAACCACAACGCGAAGAGTTCTTTGTGGATTCGGGATTTTACAAATATCACGAAGCCTATCATCTTCTCAAATTTTCAAATGAAAAGATGATTTTAGAAAAGGCTTATGCAGAATATCTGGATCTGAAAAAGAGCAATTTATGGGGCAGTAAAAAATATTTTTAATCATGTGACTATGAAGTGATGGAATTGTTGTAAATTGTTACAATAGGAAATGAGAAGTCAGAGCAATTTGGCTTCTTTTTCACTTTATGGGTTATTGTATCCGGTAAGAAAGAGGTTGTGTATGTATTTTTATCAGAATTTATATACAGATACAACTACATATAAGAAGCGTGAAAAGATATGCCGCTATTTGAAGACCGGACGCGGTCAGCTTGGAGTTTATGTGATTGCGGTCGGACATGGCAGTGATTTGTTTGAAATTTACCACGCAGCCAATTTAAAGCAAAAAGGCTTTCCCAAAAAGGATGTTATCGTACTGGGGATTGCATCAAGCTATGACAGTGCAGTTTCGCTGTCTATTGATATGTTTCAGGATTTGTATTGCCGGTATGGCCTTTTGTTTAAACAACTGTTTCTCGAGAAAGAACAGAACATGTTTAGGAGATAACAATGCTTGGAATTTTTTTGCAAGTGTTAAAAATAATAGGGATTGTTCTTTTGTCGCTTCTTGGGATTGTGCTTTTGCTTGTACTCATTGCGTTATTTGTACCGCTTCGGTATGCTGTTTTATGTGAGGCAAACCCATTACAAAGCGAGCAGCAAAGCTCGATTGTTTCAGCAGCGTTTGATAACCATATCAAAGTAAATATCCGGGCATCCTGGCTTCTTCATATGATTCATTTCCGATTCATTCTTCAGAAGGAGGGAAAAGAGGGAGAAGTTTTAAAATCGATTGCTTTGCGCCTGTTTGGAATCAATTTGATTCCGATCATGCAAAAAAAGAAAAAAGAGCAGGACGAATCTGACACAAAGCCGGATGAACAGCAGGCAAAAGAACAGGTGGAATCGTCTGATGTGCGCAAAGAGGCGGATACACTGTTTGGTAACAAGCAGGAGGATGTTTCTCAGATGCAAGAGCAAAGCATACAGCAAGCTGAGGATGACGAGGCGTTTGAATGGACGGATGAAGATGATGCGCGTTTTGAAGAAGCATTTGCAAAAGAGCAGAAACAACCGTTTTTACAAAAAATCAAGGCATTTGGGGCGCACATAAAAAAACTATTTGAAAAAGTAAAAACTATCAAGTACACTATAATTGATAAGCTTCATCAAATAGAGCATACGATTCATAAGCTTGAGCGCATCAAAAAAGTTTTGCAGAGCAAGCGTGCTTCTATTGTATGGCAAAAGGTCAAAAAAGACCTTTCAAGGATATGGAAGCATGTCAAGCCAAAGTGCAAGGGAAACCTGCATATCGGAACCGGACAGCCGGACACAATGGGCGAATTGCTTGGAGTTTATGGTATGCTCATTGGCATTATGCCCGGGAAATTACAAATTCAGCCCGAATTTGTTGCTATTGCATGTGATGGAACTATATCGGTCAAAGGAAAGGTTGCACTCGTCTGGTTTATCAAGACTGTATGGCTTTTCTTGTTTGATAAGGATATCAAAAAAATAAAGGCTATGTACAAAAAAGCCATAGGCAAAAAGGATACAACCAAAAAGAAAAAGTCGGTTGACCAAAAATAGGAGGAAACATGAACAATAATTTTGGGGAAGTCGTTGGCTCATTAATGGAAGGAATGCAGACATTTTTATCAAGTAAAACAGTTGTTGGAGAACCAACGCAGGTGGGCGATACCATTATTGTTCCACTCGTAGACGTAAGCTTTGGTGTTGGTGCGGGTGCAAATGTAAACACAGACAAAAATAGCGGTGCAGGTGGTATGGCAGGCAAAATGTCACCGAGTGCGGTTCTTGTCATTCGTGACGGACAGACAAAGCTTGTGAATATCAAAAATCAGGATACTGTAACAAAGCTTATTGATATGATTCCAGATCTTGTGGATCGGTTTACACAGCCAAAAGAGCAGGATGTAACGGATGAAGCTGCAACCCGGATAGCGTTTGGTGAGACAGAGTAGTACGGAGTAATTGCGATGGATGTTGCAATCGATATTGCCAAAAAAGAAGCATTAGGGCAGTCGCAAATGGAGTCTGATGTTTCAAATGAAGAATTAACAAAGCAAATACAATTTGATGTGACGGATGAAAAAGATGCAGACGAGTGGAAGGTGTGGCTTTTTAAAGAAAATATCCGTCTGATTTCACTTGAAAAGTCCTTGCAGGAACAGAGAGAACAGTTTGAAAAGGAACGTGAGCAGTTTCAGGAAGAAATGAAGCAGTGGAGTCAGCAGATCCGTTACGAAAAAAACAGACTTGAGCAGGAAAGCAAATTTTTCGATAAGAAGTTCAAGATTCTCGAGCATGGGTTCAAACAGCTTGCGGCGGATAAAGATGAGTTTGCTGCCAAGAAACGTGCGTATGAAGCGCGAAAGACGTATTATGCACAGCCGAAAGCCGAACAACAGGAGAGCGGGCCGTTATCGCCGGCTTCAAGCTTTTATTTTCGCGGTGTGCGCAATCCGGCAACGCTCAAAAAGCGGTATAAGGATTTGATGAAGGTGTTTCACCCGGACAATATGGGGGGAGACAGAGAGTGCGTTGATACAATTAATGCAGAATATGAGAGAGTAAAATTGTTTATAGGCGTATAAAAAAAGAGGGTCGCAAATGCGATCCTCTTTTGATATGCTTCATTGATTATGCGCGCTCAACTCTACCAGATTTTAAACATGATGTACAAACATGAAGCGTTTTTGTAGCTCCGTTTACTTTACATTTCACGTTTTTCACGTTTGAATTCCAGATACGGTTTGATCTTCTATGAGAATGGCTTACATTGTTACCAAAATGAGCACCTTTTTCACAAATATCACACTTTGCCATTTTTGCACCTCCTAATTACATAAAATCACAACAAATAAATAATAACAGATAACGACTTGAAATGCAAGTAAAAAATATTTTTTTTTCTGTTTTCAATTTTATCAAAATAATATATAATAGTAAATAACTGTTTTAGGCAGAATATATGATAAATCACTAGGAGGTTACTGTATGAAAAGTATCATGAATACACACGGTGGCGATATTATCATTGATAGTGAAGTTATTGCTACATTTGCAGGCAGCGTCGCAAATGAATGTTTTGGTATTGTAGGCATGGCTGGTGTAAATGTCAAAGATGGTCTTGTTAAGTTACTGAAGATGGACAATTTGTCTACAGGTGTAGCTGTTAAAGTGGAAAATGCAAAATTAATCATTGATTTTCATTTGATTGTTGCATACGGGGTAAACATTTTGACAGTCTCAGACAATTTGATCAGCACTGTTAAATATAAAGTTGAAGAGTTCACAGGTCTTTCTGTTGAAAAAGTAAACATCTTCGTTGAAGGTGTTCGTTTGATTGATTAAGGAGGATATGATTGTGGCAAGTAATACAATCAATGCACAAATGTTTGCCAAAATGTTTCTTGCAGGTGCAAAGAACCTTGAGGCACAGAAGGAATATATTAATGAATTAAATGTGTTCCCGGTACCGGATGGAGATACCGGAACCAACATGACACTTACGATTATGTCAGCAGCAAAAGAAGTAAGTGCACTTGGCGAAAATACAGATATAGCATCGATTGCAAAAGCAATGTCATCAGGTTCCCTTCGCGGTGCGAGAGGTAACTCGGGTGTTATTTTATCACAGCTCCTTCGTGGGCTTTGCAAGGTAGTCAAAGAAGCAGACGAGATTGATGTTACAACACTTGTATTTGCTTTTGATAAAGCAGTGGAAACAGCTTACAAAGCTGTTATGAAACCAAAAGAGGGTACCATTCTGACTGTCGCAAAGGGAATTGCGGAGAAAGCAAAAGAGCTTTGCGAAGAAGAAAATATGGAAGTGTTCATTGATGAAGTCATTCGTTATGGCGATGAAGTGCTCTCCAAGACACCGGATATGCTTCCTGTATTAAAACAGGCAGGTGTCGTAGATTCCGGCGGACAGGGTCTGATGGAAGTATTGAAAGGTGCACAGAAGATTTTCAAGGGCGAAGAGCTTGATCTTACGATTGTCAGCGCTGCACCTGTCAAAGTAAATAAGGTAGACAGTTCACAGGCAGATACAGCCAATATCAAATTCGGATATTGTACAGAGTTTATCATCATGCTCGATAAGACATTTAACAGCAAGATGGAAAAAGACTTCAAGGCATTCCTTGAGTCGATTGGAGACAGCATTGTTGTTGTAGCAGATGATGAGATTGTCAAGGTGCATGTGCACACAAATGATCCGGGTCTTGCCATCCAGAGGGCGCTCACATACGGTGCGCTTTCCAATATGAAGATTGACAACATGCGTCTTGAGCATCAGGAGAAGCTCTTTAAAGAAGCACAGAATGCGACAGCAGCATCAGAGGCAGAGGCCGAAGCGCCACAAGCGCAAACGAAGCAGATGCCACATAAAGAGGTTGGATTTATTTCTGTTGCAATCGGTGATGGCATTGCGGAAATTCTCAAAGATCTGGGTGTTGATTATATTATTCAGGGCGGACAGACAATGAATCCGTCTACCGATGATATCCTGCAGGCAATTGATCAGGTAAATGCGGATACCATTTTCATTTTCCCAAATAACAAAAATATTATTTTGGCTGCAAATCAGGCAAAATCACTTGTAGAGGACAAAGAGATTGTTGTTATTCCAACCAAGACGATTCCACAGGGAATCACAGCAATCATCAACTATATGCCGGATGCATCCGTAGCGGATAATGAAGCGACAATGACGGAGGAAATGGGCAATGTTCGTACCGGTGAAGTGACATACGCTGTCCGTGATACAGAGCTTGATGGAAAGACCATCAAAGAGAACGATATCATGGGTATTGGAGACAGTGGCATTTTGGCTGTAGGACAGGATATCCAGGCGACGACGCTTGAGATGGTTCGTGAGATGATTGGCGAAGATGAAGTAGAACTGATTAGTATTTACTATGGTAGTGATACATCGGAGGCTGATGCTGAGGCATTGCAGGCTGCGCTTACGGAAGCGTTTTCGGATTGCGATGTGGAGCTTCAGTTTGGTGGTCAGCCAATTTATTATTACATTATTTCAGCAGAATAAGAGAGTTTAGGGCGCGGCGCGGTGAGCGTGGCGCTCTTTTCACCTTTTGCGAATGTGATTGAGAATAGACTCTTTGAAGTTTGAAGCATAATTGAGTATACATTTTTAAAAAGTTTGCCTTATAAATCTGTTTGTTACATGACAGACACGCTCTCGCTTCGATAAAAACGTAGCAGTACTAAGCTCAGCATAAATGCTTCGCTAAGTGCTGACGTTTTTATAGAGTCTGTCATTGTAACAACAATTTATTGCGGCAAGATGTATTAATTTGGGAGTATATATATGATTGTGTATAGCCTATTTTGTAAAAAGAGTTTGCTCTTACATGGGAAAATGATAAAATCGGAAAATCCCATGTAAAAAAGAGCTGGATTTTACATGGGGAAATGATAAAATCGGAAAATCCCATGTAAAAAAGAACTGAATCCTACATGGGAAAATGAGAAAACTTGATAATCCCATGTAGAAAAGAACTGAATTTTACATGGGAAAATGATAAAATCGGAAAATCCCATGTAGAAAAGAGCTGGATTTTACATGGGAAAATGATAAAATCGGAAAATCCCATGTAGAAAAGAGCTGGATTTTATATGGGAAAATGAGAAAACTTGAAAATACCATGTAAAAAAGAACTGAATCCTACATGGGAAAATGAGAAAACTTGAAAATCCCATGTAAAATAGCAATGAATCTTACAATGAGAAATAGAAATTAACGAAAATCCTACATAGAGGATGAAAAGAAATATAAAACGGCACCATAAAAAGGGACACAAATATGGATTTATATAGCAGTGTGACAGATATAAAGGGCGTTGGGGATAAGACGGCGAAGACGCTTGCAAAACTTAATATTTTCACGGTATCAGATTTGGTGCATCATTTTCCGAGGAAATATCATCGGTATGAGGAGCCAAAGACGCTTGCCGAAATGGCAGAAAACCGGGGTGAGCCGGCCGCATTTGTCGGAACGATTACGGCAAGCGGAGCACTTCGTCATGTACGCAATTTGACGATTCTGACATTCACGGTGCGGGATGGGCAGGAAGAGGGCATACGCGTGACCTTTTTTAATATGCCATATCTGGCCAAAAGTCTGAAGGCAGGCAGCAAGTATGTGTTTTACGGCACGGTGTATCTCAAGGGAAGCCAGCTTTGTATGGATCACCCAAAGCTGTACAAGGTCGAGGAATACCGGGCGATGATTGGCAGGTTGCAGCCTGTATATGCACTCACAAAGGGCGTAACCAACGAGGCACTGACCAAGTATATTCAGGCTGCGCTTTCCGGTCTAAAAAAGGTGCCGGAGTATTTGCCCGAAACGATTGTTACAAAGCATGGTTTTGCAGATTATATGACGGTGCTTTCCAAAATTCATATGCCGGAAAATACGCAGGAAATGACACAGGCAAGGGCGAGACTGACCTACGAGGAATTCTTCTTTTTTGTGCTTTCCATGAAGCTGCAAAAAAATGGGGAGGCGATACAAAAGGGGGAATCGTTTGTAGAAACGGCATATGAGAACAGATTGATAGAGGCGCTTCCGTATCGGCTGACAGCATCGCAGCAAAAGGCGTGGGAAGAAATCAAGGCCGATTTGACAGGCGGTCTTGCGAATCGTCTGATTCAGGGAGATGTCGGCTCCGGAAAGACGATTCTGGCTATTTTAAGCTTGCTGATGTGTGTCGCAAACGGATTTCAAGGGGCGATGATGGCGCCGACAGAGGTGCTTGCTACGCAGCATTTCGAACTGCTGCAGGAGATGATTCGCGATTATGATTTGCCGTTTTGTCCCGTCCTGCTTGTTGGCTCTATGACAGCCAAGAATAAACGCCTGGCAAAGGAAGGGATCGCAGATGGAAGCTACAATGTCATCATAGGAACGCATGCGCTCATTCAGGATGATGTAGTCTATCATAATCTTGCGCTCGTTGTGACGGATGAGCAACATCGTTTTGGCGTGAAGCAACGCAATATTTTGACGCAAAAAGGCAACCGCGTCCATACGCTTGTGATGAGTGCGACCCCGATTCCGCGCAGTCTTGCGATTATTTTATACGGGGATTTGTCGGTTTCGACGATTCCGGAAAAACCGGCCAACCGTCTGCCGATTAAAAATTGTGTCATCAGACCACAAGACAGACCTGCTGCCTATCGTTTTATTGAAAAAGAGGTAGCTTCGGGGCATCAGTGCTATGTCATCTGTCCGATGATTGAAAGCGGTGTGATGGACGAGCTTGAAAACGTGATTACCTATACGGAAAAATTACAGCAGATTTTGCCAAAGACAATCCGGGTAAGTTTCCTGCACGGCAAAATGAAACCACAGGTCAAAAACCAGGTTATGGCCGACTTTGCAGAAGGAAGATTTGATGTGCTTGTTTCAACAACGGTGATCGAAGTTGGGATCAATGTGCCGAATGCAACCTTTATGCTCATTGAAAATGCAGACAGGTTCGGACTTGCCGCGCTTCACCAGATCAGGGGACGCGTCGGACGCGGAGCGGCCCAGTCGTACTGCACGTTCGTGGATTCGAAGGCCAGCAAAGCGAGCCGAGAGCGGTTAGAAATATTAAATACAAGCAATGATGGCTTTTATATTGCAAAAGAGGATTTGAGACTGCGCGGCCCCGGCGATTTGACGGGAACACTGCAGTCTGGCGCACTTTCATTTAAATTTGCCGACATCTATGCGGATTCCGAGATGCTTGTAGCAGCTGCGAAAGATGTGGATGAACTGTTAAAAGAAGATCCGCTGCTTACATCAGAAGCACTTAAGCCTTGCAGGCAGAAATGTGAGACATACGTTGCGCAGCAATATGTGACAACGATATAATAACGCCGGAATCATTTGTTGAAAAAGCTCCAAGGTTCATCGCTCCGGTGCATCTGCATGATTTATGACATTGTTTTTGTTTAGAATATCCGCCCAAAAATATACATGATATGGTATTTTTGTAAAAAGAAACTGCCATATCATGTTTTTTTTGATTGAAAAGTCCGCAAGATGTGCTATAATCATTCTGTATAATTGTGTAAAAACACATGGAGAAGGAGCAAGTAGCATGGCAAGTCCGGATAATTATGGTGCCAGTAGTATTACCGTGCTCGAGGGACTCGAGGCGGTACGCAAGCGACCGGGTATGTATATTGGTAGTGTTTCTACCAAGGGATTGAATCATTTGATTTACGAGATTGTTGATAACGCAGTGGACGAGCATCTCGCAGGCTTTTGCAGCCGGATTGATGTATATTTGGAAAAGGATGGCTCAGCGACAATTGTAGACGATGGCCGTGGTATTCCGATTGATATGCACGAAAAGGGTGTGAGTGCAGAGCGTGTCGTATTTACGACGCTTCATGCAGGCGGAAAGTTTGATGACAGCGCCTACAAGACAAGTGGTGGTCTTCACGGTGTTGGTTCTTCTGTGGTCAATGCACTATCCACGTATCTGACAGTACGTGTCTGTCGTGGCGGTAATATTTATGAAGATAAATATGAGCGGGGTATCCCGGTAACGGAACTGGACAAGGGCCTTTTGCCAATTGTCGGTAAGAGCAAAAAGACAGGAACTACCATTAACTTCCTGCCGGATGATACCATTTTTGATAAGACCTATTTTAAGGCGGAGGAAGTGAAGAGCCGTCTTCATGAAACGGCATACCTGAATCCGAATCTCACGATTCATTTTGAGGACAGAAGACAGGCGGAAGTCGAGATTGTTGACTTTTCTGAGCCGGAAGGAATTGTCGGATTTGTGAAGGAAATCAACAAAGGCAAGGATGCTGTCTGCGATGTCATCAGTTTCTCGGGAGAGAGCGAAGGCATTACCGTTGAGATTGCATTCCAGTATGTCAACGAGTTTCATGAGATTGTACTTGGCTTTTGTAACAACATTTACAATGCAGAAGGCGGTACCCATTTAACCGGATTTAAAACTGCTTTTACCAATGTGATCAATACATACGCCAGAGAACTTGGCAATTTGAAAGAGAAGGATGCCAATTTTACGGGAGCAGATGTCCGTAATGGAATGACTGCGATTGTCAGCATCAAACATCCGGATCCGAGATTTGAAGGTCAGACGAAGACAAAGCTTGATAATCAGGATGCAACAAAGGTTGTTTCCAAGATTACAAGTGATGAGATTGTGCGGTTTTTTGACCGTAATTTAGAGACATTAAAAGGTGTCATTGCCTGCGCGGAAAAATCTGCCAAGATACGCAAGTCGGAAGAAAAGGCAAAGACGAATCTTTTAACCAAACAAAAATACTCATTTGATTCAAATGGCAAGCTTGCAAACTGTGAATCGAGGGATGCGAGCAAGTGTGAGATTTTTATTGTCGAGGGTGATAGTGCCGGCGGTAGCGCAAAAACCGCGCGAAACCGCATGTATCAGGCCATTTTACCGATTCGCGGTAAAATTTTGAATGTGGAAAAGGCGAGCATTGACAAGGTGCTTGCCAATGCCGAAATCAAAACGATGATCAATGCGTTCGGCTGCGGCTTTTCAGAAGGCTACGGCAATGATTTTGATATATCCAAACTACGCTATGATAAGATTATTATTATGGCCGATGCCGATGTGGACGGAGCGCATATCAGCACACTGCTCCTCACACTGTTTTACCGGTTTATGCCGGAGCTGATTATGGAGGGGCATGTGTATATTGCAATGCCGCCACTTTACAAGGTGATGCCGTCTAAGGGCAAGGAAGAGTACCTATATGACGACAAGGCGCTTGAACGCTACCGCAAGACGCACAAAGGACCGTTTACATTGCAGCGGTACAAAGGTCTTGGTGAGATGGATGCCGAGCAGCTTTGGGAGACGACACTTGACCCTGAGAGAAGACTCTTAAAACAGGTCGAAATAGAAGACA
Source organism: Lachnospiraceae bacterium (assembly GCA_021153185.1). GTDB lineage: Bacteria > Bacillota > Clostridia > Lachnospirales > Lachnospiraceae > SIG333. Next base: position 22,378 of record JAGKTY010000020.1, on the reverse strand, counting down.
GTCTGATGGCTTCTAATATCACAGAGCTTTTGATGGGAGCAGAGGTTATGCCGCGTAAGCAATATATTTACGAGCATGCAAACGATGCATTGCTTGATGTTTAGTAGGGATGAGCATGGAAGATAGAATTATAAAAACCGAATATGCTGATGTCATGGAGCAGTCGTATATCGACTACGCGATGAGTGTTATCATTGCGAGGGCACTTCCTGATATCAGGGACGGATTAAAGCCGGTTCAGCGTCGTACGTTATACGATATGCATGAGCTTGGCATCCGCTATGATAAACCATATCGAAAGAGTGCGCGTATTGTCGGCGATACGATGGGTAAATATCATCCGCATGGTGACAGCTCCATCTACGATGCGCTCGTTGTAATGAGTCAGGAATTCAAAAAGGGACTTCCACTCATTGACGGACATGGTAATTTCGGCTCCATTGAAGGAGACGGCGCAGCGGCGATGCGTTATACGGAGGCGCGGCTTGAGAAAATCACACAGGAAGCATATTTGGCAGACCTCGATAAAGACGTTGTCGATTTTGTGCCAAATTTTGATGAGACGGAAAAAGAGCCATCGGTTCTTCCGGTCAAAATCCCGAACTTTCTCGTAAACGGTGCAGAAGGTATCGCGGTCGGTATGGCGACCAGTGTGCCGCCGCACAACTTAGCGGAAGTCATTGATGCAACCAAAGCATATATGGCCAATCCTGATATTTCAAACAGAGAGCTCCTTCGCTATCTGAAGGGACCTGATTTCCCGACAGGCGGAATTGTATGCAACAAGGATGAGCTGTTAACGATATATGAGACCGGAACAGGCAAACTAAAACTCCGCGGAAAAGTCGATATTGAAAAGGGAAAAGCGGGAAAGACACTTGTTGTCATCAGTGAAATACCATATACGATGATCGGGGCGGGAATCGGCAAGTTCCTCATGGATGTGGCTGCACTTGCGGAGAGCAAAAAGACAAATGATATTGTCGATATCAGCAACCAGTCTTCAAAAGAGGGCATCCGGATTGTCATTGAGCTTCGCAAGGATGCGGATGTTGATAATTTTATCAATATGCTTTACAAAAAGACGCGTCTGGAGGACACATTTGGTGTCAATATGCTTGCGGTTTGTGACGGCAGACCGGAGACACTTTCGCTTAAGGGCGTGCTTAAGCATGTCGTTGATTTCCAGTTTGAGGTGAACACACGTAAATACACCAATTTGCTCGCCAGGGAGACAGAACGAAGAGAAGTGCAGGAAGGCCTGATTAAGGCATGTAATGTGATCGATTTGATCATCGAGATTCTGCGCGGCAGTAAGGACCGCGCGATGGCAAAGGCGTGCCTTGTGGATGGTGTGACAGACGGCATTACATTCAAATCAAAAAGTTCCGTGATTATGGCAAGCCAGCTCCGTTTCACAGAGCGCCAGGCCAATGCTATTTTAGAGATGCGTCTTTACAAATTGATTGGTCTTGAAATTGATGCACTCATCAAAGAGCATGAACAGACAATGGCCAATATTTACCGTTATGAAGATATTCTGGCCAGACACGATTCGATGGCAATGGTCATTGAAAATGAACTCGACGCCATTAAGAAGGAGTTTGGCAAAAAGCGCAAAACACAGATTACCAACGCAGAGGAAGCTGTTTACGAGGAAAACAAATTAGAAGAGATGAATCTCGTATGCCTAATCGACCGTTTCGGATATGCCAGATGTATTGATGAAGCGACCTTTGAGCGCAACAAAGAGACGGCGCTTTTGGAAAACAAATTTGTGTTTGGCTGCAAAAATACCGGAAAGATTTGTGTATTTACGAACACAGGTAATTTGCATACAATCAAAGTACTGGATTTGCCATTCGGTAAATTCAGGGACAAAGGCATTCCGCTTGACAATGTCAGCAATTTTGATTCTGCAAAGGAGCGCATGATATACGCAGCCAGCCAGTCAGAGCTTAATCTGTACCGTATTATTTTTGTGACAAAGCAGGCAATGTGCAAAATTGTCGATGGCGGGGAATTTGACGTGTCGAAGCGTATGGTTGCCGCCACCAAGCTGATGGAAGATGACGAGGTCATCAGCGTGTGTGCCTACAAAGAACAAAAGGGCATCGTATTGCAGACAGAGGGAGGTTATTTCCTGAGATTCGATCTGTCTGAGATACCGGAGAAGAAAAAAGCTGCGGTTGGTGTCCGTGGTATGAAGCTTGCACCAAATGATGCAGTTGAAGAAGTGTATTATGTTTCCGCTTTGGCAGAGAGCAGGATTACATACAAAGAAAAAGAGATGGAGCTTTCCAAAATAAAACTTGGAAAGCGCGATGGAAAAGGTGTAAAGGTGCGCGTATGAGAGTGATTGCAGGAAGTGCAAGAAGTTTAAAGCTTGTAACGCCGAGATCGGATGCGACGAGACCGACGACGGACCGCATTAAGGAAACGCTTTTTAATATGCTCCAATTTGATTTGGCAGATGCGGCCTTTCTGGATTTGTTTGCCGGAAGCGGCGGTATCGGCATCGAGGCGTTAAGCCGCGGCGCGAAGAGATGCGTGTTTGTTGACAGCGACAAGGAAGCGGGCATTTGTATTACACAAAACCTGGAGCATACGAGACTTGCTGATAAGGGAGAATATCTGAAGCAGGATACGTTTGTAGCCCTCCAGATGCTGGAATACAAAGAGACATTTGATATTGTTTTTATGGACCCGCCGTACGGGCAGGAACTTGAGAGACGGGTGCTTGAGTATCTTACCATGTCAACCATTGTAAATGCTGATTCGTTGATTATTTTCGAGGCAGATATCAAGACAGATATTTCCTACTTGGATGCACTTGGATATGATCTTGTCAAAGAAAAGATTTACAAAACAAATAAACATGTATTTGTGAGGAGAAAGCGATGAAAAAGGCAATCTATCCGGGAAGTTTTGATCCCGTTACATTTGGTCATCTCGACATTATAAGGCGTGCGGCAGAGAGTTTTGATGAACTGACTGTCAGCGTTTTAAATAATGTAAACAAAAGAGCGTTATTCACAGTGGATGAACGTGTTGCGATGCTTAAGGAAGCAACAAAAGACATTCCCAATATCAAAGTGGAGTCATTTTGCGGACTGCTCATTGATTATGCAAAAGAAAAAGATATTCACACTGTGATTAGGGGACTGAGAGCGATTACTGATTTTGAGTATGAATTGCAAAATGCACAGACAAACCGTATGCTTTCAAAAGGGGAGCTCGACACGATGTTTCTTGCAACATCTCTTGAGTATGCATACTTAAGTTCGTCCAGTGTAAAAGAAATCGCATCGTTTGGTGGAGATATTTCACCATGTGTTCCAACGTTTGTAGCCGAAGCTATTTATGCAAAATATAAGGGAGAATCATTATGAGTAAAATTGAACAGTTAATTGATGAGCTTGAAGAGTACATTGAAAATTGCCCGACCAAATTGTTGTCAAATGATATTATTTGTGTCAACAAAGAGGAAATTGATGAGTTGATCCGTGAACTTCGTCTGAAGGTTCCGGAGGAAATCAAACGTTGCCAAAAGATTATCAGCAACAAAGAAGAAATTCTGCAGGCTGCAGAACAGAAGGCAAATCAGCTTGTGATGGAGGCTGCTGCCCAGACATCAGAACTCATTAGCGAGTCAGAAATCATGCAGCAGGCATATGCGCGCGCCAATGAAATCGTAGAGCTGGCGACAAAGCAGGCACAGGAAATCCTGGACAATGCGATGACGGAAGCCAATGCCATGAAGGATGCGGCTGTGACATATACGGACGATATGCTCGGCAATGTCCAGACAATCTTAGAGCACTCTATGGAAGTGGCGGAAGGCCGCTATAAGAACCTGATGATTGATTTGCAGCGTTGCAATGAGATTGTTGTAAACAACCGTGCGGAGCTTGCCGGCAATCCGGTCGATAAGTCCGGTGCAAACAATGCGCCTGCAGATAGTGGTGCAGAGGGCTCCTTAGATAATCTTGACTTGATTTAATATCAAAATGACGATACATGTTATGCTGCATAGAAGCACTTTATGCAGCATATATTTTTGGATGGACAAATCAGTTCCATCAAGTACATTCATTGTCTGAAACAGACAGCACAGGCCCCCAAACGCGAGAAAGCTTTGGATGTATAATAAAAGTGTCTGGGATGAATACGCTGCCTGCTGCTGCAGGATATAAAGCGCATCAATGCCGCCGGATATTTCAATGCCCATATGTAGTAGACAGATAAAACGCTTTGAGAGCGGCAGTACATATACGATGCCGGCAAATACGTTAAAGAGAATCATATAACCGCCAAGCGCCAGAATCTGGGTTGTAGCATCTTTGATTGCATTGTTTAAAACGCCGGCGCTAAGCGGCGTGCAGGATGTCTTAAGCGGTTTGGCCCTGACACCGCTTATGTTCCTGTAAACGGTATAACGAAGCGTCAGACCATAGAGCATGGGAATCCCATACTGGATAAAAAGAAGCAATGATAGCGGGAATGACTTTAGCAAAAGCGGGTATAGGAAGCAAATATAGTAAGCCGGTCCGATGTTGTTTGTAAAGGCGAGCAAATAATCGGCTTCCTGTTTTGTAAGTTCGCCTGTCTGATATAGGGATGCAACGGTTTTGGCGCCGATTGGGAATCCACATAAAAATCCCGTGATCATCGCAAAAATCATACATGATTTCATGCGAAAGACAGGGTTAAGTGTTTGGTAAATGGGCCAAATGATGTAGCTTGATAATCCCGTCTGCAGCAAATAATTGGTTAGAATCATAAAGGGCATAAGCGATGGTATCATATGTTCGAACCAGCAGCTTAGACCCATATAAGCAAAGTGTTTCATAGAACATTGATATGAAGAAGGGAAAGAAAGTATGCGCCTGGATAAGTTTTTGGCGGATCATGAAATCGGAACGCGCTCGGAAGTAAAAAAAATACTTGCAAAGGGATGCGTATGTGTGAACGGCCTTATCATAAAGGACCCAAAGACGCAGGTTACAAACACAGATCAGATCAGCGTTTCCGGTACGCTAATAGAGACGGATACCAAGAAGCGTTATTATATGTTCCATAAACCGGCGGGCTGTGTGAGTGCAAAGACGGACGCATGCGAACAAACCGTGATGGACTTTTTTTGCGGCGAGCCGAGATGGCAGGAGCTTTGTATCGTCGGAAGACTGGACAAAGATACGGAGGGACTTTTAATTGTGACCGATGATGGTGCGTATTGTCATACGCTCATTAGTCCCAAAAAGCATATTCCCAAAACGTATTATTTTGAGACGGATGCACCGCTTTGCGAAGAGGCAGAAAAAATAGCCGGGGAGGGAATGACGCTGCGGGACAAAACCAAGTGTTCTCCCGCAAAGCTTGAGATGATAGATGAAAGTAAGGGGATGCTAACTATTTACGAAGGTGCGTATCATCAGGTAAAACGTATGGTGAGTGCACTGGGCGGACATGTGTGTTATTTGAAACGCATGTCGATTGGAAATCTTATGTTGGATGAGTCGTTAGCAATCGGGACTTACAGACGGATGACGGAGGAAGAGACATGGCAGGCTATTTGCCAATCACCAAAGAAGAATTCATACAGCAAAATATAGAGCAGCTTGACTTTGTGTACGTCATTGCGGATGCCTATGTGGACCATCCATCGTTTGGACATGCCATTATCAGCCGTGTGCTTGAGGCACATGGCTATACCGTCGGAATTATTTCGCAGCCTGACTGGAAGGACGATACAAGCATCCGGGTGCTTGGAAAGCCACGGCTTGCATTCCTTGTAAACGGCGGGAATATGGATTCTATGGTCAATCACTATTATGTGTCCAAAAAGCATCGGGAAGTCGATGCCTATACGCCGGGCGGCGAGATGGGCAAGCGCCCCGATCACGCCACAATTGTATACAGCAATCTGATTCGCCGTACGTATAAAGATGTGCCGATTATCATCGGTGGGATAGAGGCATCGCTTCGCCGTATGGCACATTACGATTATTGGTCGGATTCCTTTAAGCGTTCCATCCTGCTTGACAGCGGTGCCGATTTGATCAGCTACGGAATGGGAGAAAAGAGCATTGTCGAGATTGCAGATGCATTAAATAGCGGGATGGCAGTATCTGACATGACATTTATCCGTGGAACTGTTTTTAAAACCAAGAATACGGATTTGTTTTATGATGAAATCATGCTGCCATCCTATGACGACATGAAAGCGGATAAAACACTTTATGCAAAAAGTTTTAAATCACAGTACGATAATACGGACCCGTTTACCGGTAAAATATTGGTAGAACCTTATCCGAACGGTGTATTTGTTGTCCAAAATCCACCATCAGAGCCTCTTACCATGGAGGAGATGGACGATGTGTATGCGCTTCCGTATATGCGTTCTTATCATCCGAGCTACGAGGAGAGGGGCGGAGTTCCTGCGATAGCAGAGATTCAGTTTTCCCTGATCAGCAATCGTGGCTGCTTTGGCGGTTGCAATTTCTGTGCCCTCACATTCCACCAGGGGCGCACGATTCAGGTCAGAAGCCATGCGTCGATTATCGAGGAAGCAAAGAAAATAATCAGGCATCCGCAGTTTAAAGGGTATATTCATGATGTGGGAGGACCGACTGCAAATTTTAGACACCCTTCCTGTCAGAAGCAGCTACAGTACGGTGTCTGTAAGAACAAGCAGTGTCTGTTCCCCAAACCGTGTCAGAATTTGTATGTGGACCATTCTGACTATTTGGAGCTCCTTCGCAAACTGCGCAGTCTTGAAGGGGTCAAAAAGGTGTTTGTGCGTTCGGGCATCCGGTTTGATTATTTGCTTGCGGATGCAGATGATACGTTTTTTCGGGAACTTGTGGAGCACCATATCAGCGGTCAGCTCAAGGTTGCGCCTGAGCATATTTCGGACAAGGTGCTTTGCCGCATGGGCAAACCGGAAAATGCCGTGTATGAGCGCTTCATAAAGCGATATGAGCGCCTGAATAAACAGATGGGCAAAAACCAGTTCGTTGTGCCATATCTGATGAGCTCGCATCCGGGTAGCACATTAAAGGAAGCAATTGAGCTGGCAGAATATTTGCGTGACATTGGATATATGCCACAGCAGGTACAGGATTTTTACCCGACACCATCTACGATGTCAACGGTGATGTACTACACAGGGATTGACCCGCGCGACGGCAAAGAAGTGTATGTGGTGAAGAATCCGCATGAAAAGGCCATGCAGCGTGCACTCATTCAGTATCGCAATCCGGCCAACTATGATTTGGTGTACGAAGCACTCATGAAGGCAGGACGGGAAGATTTAATCGGGTTTGATAAGAAATGCCTGATTCGTCCGCGCAGGGGCGCCGGCGGTAGCATGCAAAAACAAAATAGCGCACAAGGGAAACATGCCAAACCGGCAAACAGTAAGGCGGCGCGTCCTTACAAGAAGAAAAAAACCATTCGCAATATTCATGCCAAGAAACAAAAATAGCAGTTTAGGTATCATTTATGGATAGTAAGACAATTAGTCGCAATCAGGCGGTCGATTTGATGAAAGGTCTGTTAATCATTCTGATGATAATCGGACACTTTCCAATGGGGGAAATTGCATACGATGCGCTCTACAGCTTTCACATGATGGCATTTGTGCTTTTGTCCGGCTATTTTTACAAACCGGAGGCAAGCACGCAGCTTGGGCGCGGACTTTATAAGCTGATCAAAGCGTATATGGTTCCGTATGGCGTTTTTGTCATCATTTACTGTGCGATGTTTCGTGTGGGACTCAAATTAGAACTCAAGATGGCATTTTTGGCGATGAGTAATGTCAGCAAAGTACTCGAAAACCGGGCCGCACTGATTGGACCGATTTACTTTATTCCGATGTTATTTTTGACAAGGCTGTTGTTCCTGTTTTTGGCCAGATTTTTCAAAAAAGATCTGATATTGACAGGCGTTGTCTTGTGCTTATCGCTCATTGGTTATTTCCTCGGAAGAGGTGGCTACTGGCTTCCGTGGAGCTTTGATATTTCAATGTATGTGTTAATTTACTACTTGATAGGCTATATGGCACACAAATATCACGTGCTGTCTTACATCAAGGGCAAACCGCTCATATGGGCAGGGCTGTTTATTGGATGGCTTGCGGCAGTCTATCTCGGAAGTATGGATATATTTGTCCGCCAATACAATATATATCCGGTTGCCGTGATTGGCGCAGTTTGCGGAAGTGTGTTATTCTATTTTGTGTGTGAGGCGCTATGCAAATTGCTTGGAAAAGCCACGTCGATATTTGGGTATGCCGGAAAGAGTACGGCTTACATTTTGATTGTGCATACGCAGTTTGAATATTTTATCGGCAAAAAAATGCAGCAGTATTTCACGCTGCACTCATTTGGATATTGTCTGATTATGATTGTCATCCAGCTCATCATCGGAGCTGCCATGTACTTTGTGATTTCAAGTATTGTGCGTGTGCTTGAGCATGCATGTTGCAAAGTAGTCATGGAAAGTCACAACTTGGAAACAGAAAGGATAGAGCGATGAAGCCACTTGAAAAAGGAACCTATTCGTATTTTACAAAAAAACGGACGAGACAGACCATTTGGACCATCATTTTACTTGCTGTCCCGCTTGCACTGTTTATTGCCGGATTTGTCATGACCGGCACGCAAAAGAATCTGCTGACGTTTGTTGCCATTTTGGGAATGCTTCCGGCGTGCAAAAGTGCGGTCGAGATGATTATGTATTTCTTATATCATGGCTGCGACGCGAAGCTTTATGGACAGCTGTCGGGCGAGCTTGGGGATTTGTGCCATGCGTACGGTCTTGTGTTTACCACGCCTGATAGCGGTACGTTTGAGGTGCCAAGCATTGTTGTGAAGAATCAGAGCATCTGTGGCTACGGCAGATTTTCAAAACAGTCGGACAAGCATAGCAGCGCCAAACTGGAGGCGCATATTGTCGGAATTATGCGTCAAAACGGATACAGCAAAGTGGTTGTTAAGATTTTTGATAAAGAGGATGCGTATCTTACAAGAGTGCGTCAGTTAAAGCAGCTTGAAAGTGAGAACGAAGCAATCGATTGTGCACAAAAGAAGCTGCTTTGTGATATTTCGTTATAATAATCATTGATTGGGTATGAAGCAAACGTATATGAGGTTTGTATGAAAGAATTTACGATTCAAAAAGTGGAAGCCGGGTGTCGGCTTGATAAATACATCGACAAGGTTTTGCCGAAGGCACCGGGCAGCTTTAAATACAAAATGCTACGCAAAAAGAATATTACGCTCAATGGCAAGAAGGCGCAGGGCAGTGAACTTTTATGTGCAGGAGACCATGTCAAATTTTTCCTTTCCGATGAGACATTTGAGAAATTTGCAAAAGAAGCGTCAACTGCTTCGGTTAAAACGCCAAGCTTTGACAAAAGCGGACTCATTGTATTGTATGAAGATGATGAGATTCTTGCATTCCATAAACCGGTGGGACTTTTGTCCCAAAAAAGCAATCCGCAGGACATTTCGGTCAATGACTATTTGCGCACATATTTGACACAAAATGGCGAAATATTCGGTAGTTTTATGCCATCAATTTGCAACCGCCTTGACCGCAACACATCAGGAATTATCCTGTGTGGCAAAAGCATGGAAGGGTCGAGGGAGCTTGGACGTATGCTAAAAGACAGAAGTCTTGCAAAATACTATGAATGTATTGTGCTTGGCAGGGCCAATAAAGGTCATATCAAGGGATATCTTAGCAAAGACGAAAAAACAAACAAGGTAACCGTTTCGAGTCAGGAAACAGAGGGTGCCGCTTATATAGAGACAGCGTTTGAACCGATTGACTATTTGGATGTATGCGGAAGAAAGCTGACCAAGCTGTCGGTCCACTTAATTACTGGAAAAACGCATCAGATCCGAAGCCATATGGCGGATATCGGTCATCCGCTTATTGGCGATTACAAATACGGAAACCGTGCGGTCAACGAACAGTTTGCACAGGCATACGGAGTCAAAAGCCAGCTTCTTCATGCAAAAGAAGTGCGTTTCCCAAAGGATTGTACGTTACAGATTCGCGGACAGGTGATTACGGATCCATATGTTCCGTGGCATTTTGCGTAAGCGGTGTCTGAGAAAGTGTTTTGAAAGAAAGGGTTTTTTATGCCAACTTGGAATTCAAGAGGACTTAGAGGAAGCGGGCTTGAGGATTTAATCAACCGTACAAATGAAAAATATGCGGAGAATCATCTGGCGCTCATTCAGAAGGTTCCGACGCCGATAACACCGATCAAAATAGACAAACAAAGCAGGCATATCACACTTGCGTATTTTGACCAGAAAAGTACAGTGGATTATATCGGTGTTGTGCAGGGCATACCGGTTTGTTTTGATGCGAAGGAGTGTGCGGTTGACACGTTTTCACTTGCCAATATTCACCCGCATCAGATCGCGTTTATGAAGGAGTTTGAACGCCAGGACGGTGTCGCGTTTTTGGTGATCCACTATACCAATCGTGATTTGCTGTATTACTTACCGTTTCGGCATTTATATCCGTTTTGGGAGCGCATGGAGGCGGGCGGCCGCAAAAGCTTTCGGTTCGAAGAGCTTGATTTGTCGTATGCGATGACACCAAAGCAGGGAATCTTTGTGCCGTATCTCGATATGGTTCAAAAAGACCTCAATGAGAGAGATGCTTGACAATAGATAGAGACTTTAGTATACTACCCATAGTTTTATGTGGTAGCGAATTAGCACTTTAATTTGCTAAAGCGAAATAAAAGGAGATTACCATGAGCAAACGATTAGTTCATACACCGGAAGGTGTCAGAGACATCTACGGGTTAGAATATGCCAGAAAAACGCAGGTGGAGACAAATATCCAAAAGGTATTTGCTTCCTATGGATATAAGAGCATTCAGACACCGACCTTTGAGTTTTTTGATGTGTTCAGCAAAGAAATCGGTACAAAGCCAAGCAATGAGCTTTATAAGTTTTTTGATAAAGAAGGAAATACCCTGGTGCTTCGCCCGGATTTCACGCCTTCGATGGCGAGATGTGCCGCCAAGTACTTCATGGATGAGACGATTCCGGTGAGGTTTTCTTATGCAGGCAATACATTCTGCAATACATCCGATTTACAGGGTAAATTCAAAGAGGTGACGCAGACGGGCGTTGAGTTAATCGGGGATGGAAGTGTTCAGGCGGATGCAGAGCTGATCACGCTTGCAATGGATGTCCTTAAGGCAAGCGGCTTAAAAGAGTTCCAGATTAGCATCGGTGAGATTGACTTCTTTAAAGGAATCTGTGAACAGGCCGGTCTTATGTACGAGACAGAGATGGAAGTGAGAGAGCAGATTTCCAACAAAAACTATTTTGGCGTGGAAGAAATCCTGACAAATCATCAAGTGAAACCGGAAATGATCCGCGTATTCCTTCAGGTGATTGAAAGCTCGGGTTCAATTGAATCGTTAAAGGAAGCCGAAGCACTTGTGACAAATGAGAGAAGTAAAAATGCGCTGAAACGGTTATTTGCATTATATGAGCTCTTAAAGGTGGCCGGCGCAGAGAAGTATTGTTCCTTTGACCTTGGAATGGTAAGCAAATATCACTATTATACAGGCATTATTTTTAAGGCCTATACATATGGCGTTGGTGATGCCATCCTGGCAGGCGGCCGTTATGATGATTTGCTTTCTTACTTTGGAAAGAACGCGCCGGCAGTCGGTTTTATGGTTGTTGTTGATGACCTTATGGTTGCACTATCGAGCCAAAAGCTTCTAAGCGATACCGATGAGGAGCATATCATGCTGCTTTATGATGCCGATGCGTATGCAGCTGCCTACACAAAAGCAATGCGCCTTCGTAAGGAAGGAAAACTTGTGGCAATGCAGCTTTGGGATGAAGAAAAAACCAAAGAAGAGTATGTCAGATTTGCAAAATTAAACTTTACAGACTGCTTGATGTTCCCGGATGGGGAAGTCGTGACTGTTTCATAATGGGTGAGGATAAGATGAGCGAAGAGATGCGTTATTTAACATTTGCTTTGGGAAAAGGACGTCTGGCGAATCAGACACTGGAGCTTCTCGAAGAAATCGGAATTACATGTGAGGAAATCAAAGACAAAAGTTCGCGGAAACTGATTTTTGTGAATGAGGAACTGAAATTAAAATTCTTTCTTGCGAAAGGACCGGATGTACCTACATATGTGGAGTACGGAGCAGCGGATATCGGTGTTGTCGGAAAGGATACACTCCTTGAGGAGGGAAGACGCGCTTACGAGGTGCTTGATCTTGGATTTGGGAAGTGTAAGATGTGCGTTTGCGGTCCGGAGAGTGCGAGAGAACTTTTGCAGCATCATGAGATGATTCGTGTTGCAAGCAAATATCCAAAGATTGCAAAGGATTATTTCTATAACAAAAAGCATCAGACTGTTGATATCATTAAATTAAATGGATCGGTTGAGCTTGGTCCGATTGTCGGTCTTTCTGATGTGATTGTCGATATTGTTGAGACGGGCTCAACCTTAAAAGCCAATGGATTGCAGGTTCTCGAAGAGATTTGTCCGCTTTCCGCACGCATGATTGTCAACCAGGTGAGCATGCGGATGGAGTCGGAACGGATTCGAAAATTGATTTCTGATATTAAGGAGCGTTTAGCATGAGAATAGTCAAATTAACAGAAGATACCAAACGGAATATTTTAGATGATTTGTTAAAGCGTAGTCCAAACAACTACACACAATTTGAAAACACTGTTGCAGAGATTATTGCCAATGTCAGGGACAAAAAGGATGAAGCAATTTTTTCCTATACAGAGCAATTTGATAAGTGCCAAATTACAGCACAGACAATCCGTGTGACGGAAGATGAATTACAGGAAGCGCTTGCATCAGTTGGTGATGAATTTGTTTCAATTATGCAAAAAGCAGCGGGAAACATCCGAGCGTATCACCAGAAACAAGTGCGCGCAAGCTGGTTTGACGCCAAAGAGGATGGAAGCATTCTTGGCCAGAAAATCACGCCGATGGATATGGTCGGTGTGTATGTGCCGGGCGGAAAGGCCGTTTATCCAAGTTCTACGCTGATGAATGTCATTCCTGCCAAAGTGGCCGGCGTGAAAAAGATTATCATGTGTACCCCGCCGGGGCCGGACGGCAAAGTCAATGCAGGGACACTCGCAGCGGCAGCGATTGCAGGCGTTGATGAGATTTACAAAGTGGGCGGCGCACAGGCAATTGCAGCGATGGCATTTGGGACTGAGAGCGTTCCGAAGGTAGATAAAATTGTCGGACCGGGTAACATTTTTGTGGCACTTGCCAAAAAACAAGTATATGGCTTTGTCAGCATTGATTCGATTGCAGGTCCAAGTGAGATTCTGGTGCTTGCCGATGAGACTGCCAATCCAAGATACGTGGCGGCAGATTTGCTTTCACAGGCAGAGCATGATGAGATGGCATCAGCCATTTTGATTACGACGAGTGAGAAGCTTGCGAATGAAGTATCAAAGGAAGTGGATGGCTTTGTGGCATCCCTTTCCAGAACGGAAATCATGCAAAAGTCACTTGATAATTATGGCTATATTTTGCTTGTGGATTCATTAGAAGACGGCATTGATGCATGTAACGAGATTGCAAGCGAGCATATGGAGATTCTGACAAAGGATCCATGGGCTGTCATGCCGAAAATCCGCCATGCAGGTGCGATTTTCCTTGGTCCGTATTCTTCTGAGCCGCTTGGCGATTATTTCGCCGGACCAAATCATGTGCTTCCGACAAATGGAACAGCCAAGTTCTTCTCGCCGCTGAATGTAGATGATTTTGTGAAAAAGAGCAGCATTATTTCGTATTCGTATGACGCGCTTTCGGCCGTTCATGAGGATATCGAATTTTTTGCGAAAAAGGAAGGGTTAACAGCGCACGCGAACTCAATAGCAGTTCGGTTTGAGTAAAGAAAAGGGGGTTTTTTATGAGAGCAGCATCCGTTTCGAGAGAAACAAAAGAGACACAGATCAGTGTTTCCGTGGATTTAGACGGAACAGGTTCGAGCAATGTGGAAACAGGCATCGGTTTTTTTGACCATATGCTGGAGGGCTTTTCAAAACACGGATTTTTTGATTTAGATGTACAGACAGAGGGCGATTTGCAGGTGGATGTCCACCACTGCGTCGAGGACACCGGAATTGTGCTCGGACAGGCCATCAAGGAGGCACTTGGGGATAAAAAGGGCATTCGGAGATTTGGTGATTGTATCATACCGATGGACGATGCGCTTGCACTCTGTGCCATTGACCTTTGCGGCAGACCATACTTTGTGTTTGATGCAGAGTTTTCGGATATGCGAATCGGAGAGATGGATACGCAGACAATCCGCGAGTTCTTTTATGCAATCAGCTATTCGTGTGGTATGAATCTTCACATTAAGCTGTTCGGCGGTGTGAATGATCATCACAAAGCGGAGGCTATTTTTAAAGCATTTGGAAAAGCGCTTGATATGGCGACAAGCATCGATCCGCGCGTGACAGATGTCCTGAGTACAAAAGGCACACTTTAGGAAGGTGAGCGTATGGAGACATTTCAGTTTAAACCACAGTTTTCATTTGAGCAGTTAAAGAAAAACAGTGACGGGCTGGTGCCTGTTGTTGCGCAGGATTTTGAAACCGGCGAAGTGTTAATGCTTGCGTATATCAATGGCGAAGCATTTGACAAGACAATGGATACAGGCGTTATGACCTATTTCAGCCGCTCACGAAATGAACTTTGGGTCAAAGGAGATACAAGCGGACATTACCAGTATGTCAAAGAGCTGCTGATTGACTGCGATCTGGATACGATTGTAGCCAAGGTTGAGCAGGTGGGCGCTGCATGCCATACGGGCAACTATAGTTGTTTTTACAGGCAGCTTGCAACAAAAGTACAATAATGCATTCTGATAAGCGTTTTATGCATCCTTATGCATAAATGGTACATCCTTTTTCATAGCTTTATAAAAAAGGAATGCAACGATGCGTTATAGAGACACGATAAACGGTACCGACAAACAAAAGGAGGCACAAAAACCGATTTTGTTTGGGTACCGTTTTTTGATTGCCGGGATTTTATTTGTGATATTTATGAATTTGAATTCGGATGTAAAGACAAAGATTCAGGCAAAAATATCCTGCGACTATTCGGAGAATCTATTTGATTTTGTGCAGCAAATCCCTTATAATTTGGGATATGAGAAAATTAGCATTAAATGACGAAATATTATTAAGTATTGAGAATCCGGCAAGATATATCGGCGGCGAAGTGAATGCCGTGATGAAGGACAAAAATGACGTTTCAGTCAGGTTTGCAATGTGTTTCCCTGACGTTTACGAAATCGGAATGTCACATCTTGGTATTCAGATTTTGTATCACATGTTCAACAGCTTTGAAGACACGTGGTGTGAGCGTGTCTATTCGCCGTGGCCGGATCTTGATAAGATTTTGAGAGAAAAACAGATTCCGCTCTTTGCACTTGAAAGTCAGGACCCAATCAGACAATTTGATTTTCTTGGAATTACAATCCAATACGAGATGTGTTATACAAACATCTTACAGGTGCTGGATTTGTCAAAAATCCCGCTCATTCATAACGAAAGAACCTGGGATGATCCGATTGTGATCGGCGGCGGACCGTGTACGTACAATCCGGAACCGATTGCGGACTTTTTTGACCTGTTTTATATCGGCGAAGGGGAGACAATATACCGCAGACTCCTTGATTTGTATAAGGAGGCAAAAGCAAGTGGGATGTCGAGGGCAGATTTCTTATATGAGGCAGGAAAGCTTCCGGGCATGTATTGTCCGATGTATTATGAAGCGACTTATCATGAAGATGGTACGATTGCAAGCTTTTTCCCAACGCGCGAGGGGCTTCCTGACAAAATTGTAAAAGAGATTGAGATGAACGTGTCGGATACGTATTATCCGGACAAACCGGTTGTGCCGTTTGTAAAGGTGACACAGGACCGCGTCGTGCTTGAGATTCAAAGAGGCTGTATCAGAGGCTGCCGGTTCTGCCAGGCGGGACAGTTATACAGACCGGTTCGCGAGCGTGACGTCGAGATGCTCAAAAAATATGCCGTTGAGATGCTGCACAATACAGGACATGAAGAAATATCCTTAAGCTCCCTAAGCAGCAGTGATTATCAAAAATTACCGGAGCTGATTGATTTTCTGATTGAGGAATGTAATCGCAGACGGATCAATATTTCCCTGCCATCGCTTCGCATCGATGCATTTTCGCTTGATGTGATGAGTAAGGTGCAGGATGTGCGCAAGAGCTCTTTGACATTTGCACCGGAGGCAGGCAGTCAGCGCATGCGTGATGTCATTAACAAGGGACTGACCGAAGAGGTAATTTTAAAAGGAGCCGAGGAAGCGTTTAAGGGCGGCTGGACGAAAGTGAAGCTTTACTTTATGCTCGGACTTCCGACGGAAACGGATGAGGACAGACGTGGCATTGCAGAGCTTAGCAATCTGGTTGCAAAGACGTTTTATGATACTGTGCCAAAACCGGAACGCAAAGGAAAGGTTTCGGTTACTGCTTCTACATCGTTTTTTATTCCAAAGCCATTTACACCATTTCAGTGGGCAAGGATGGGAACCTCGGAAGAATTTATTTCCTATGCCAAAACGGTTAAAGAGGCTGTGATGGCACAGCTCAATCAAAAAGTAATCAAATATAACTGGCACGAGGCCGATGTTTCTGTGTTAGAAGGTGTCTTTGCCAGGGGAGACCGGAAAGTTTCCAAAGTGATTTTGCAGGCATATAAAAAAGGCTGTATTTTTGATGCCTGGAGCGAATATTATCATCATGACGTCTGGCTTTCCTGCTTTGAGGAATGTGGCGTACCAATTGATTTTTATACGACGAGAGAACGCGCAATTGACGAAGTCTTCCCATGGGATTTCATTGACTGCGGTGTAAGCCGTGCGTTTTTGGAGCGGGAATGGCTGCGTGCAACAAAGGAGCAGGTTGTGACACCAAACTGTCGTCAGGCATGTTCCGGATGCGGGGCCGCGAGATTCGGCGGAGGCGTTTGTTTCGAAGAAAGGGAGGATGGCGCGAGTGAAGGTACGAATTAAATTCCGAAAATACGGTGCCATGATTTTCATCGGACACCTTGATACGATGCGCTTTTTCCAAAAGCTGATTCGCAGAGCTGATATAGATGTGTCGTATACGCAAGGCTTCAGCCCGCATCAGATTATGAGCTTTGCTGCGCCACTTGGTGTTGGCCTCTGCAGTAACGGAGAGTATCTTGATTTGGGATGTGAGCATGTCACCTCCACAAAGGATATGATTGAGCGCCTAAATCAGGCAAGCGTGGAAGGATATGAGATTACGAATGTTGTACTGCTGCCGGAAGATGCCGGAAATGCGATGGCCAGTGTTGCGGCAGCAACGTATACAGTGCATATGCGGTATGAACAACCGGAGATTGACTTTGCCAGTCAAATTTCTGCATTTCTGAAGCAGGAGACGATTTCAGTCGTAAAACAGACCAAAAAGAGTGAAAAAGTACTGGATATTAAACCGCTTATTTTTGACTTAGATGTTTCCTATGAGGAAGTGGACGGAAAGCGGCGTCCTGTTTTTTCGATGATGGTGGATGCAAGCTCTGCAGGAAATATCAAACCTGCACTAGTGCTGGATACGCTATATACATTTGCGTCGCTTCCTGCGCCAAAAGAGTTTGACTATATCATTACGAGAGAAGATACCTATACCAATATCGGAACAAGTGAAGAACCAAAGCTTGTGCCGCTTGATGCAGTCGGGAATACAATATGAACAATTTGATTTTGACGAGAATTCACGGACAGGGAATCGCATTTTTTATGCAGGATCAGACGCTTTTGGAAATTGCGTATGACAAAGCAAAGGATTATCAGGTAGGGCAGATATTTGTAGGCAAAGTAAAAAATGTTTTAGATAACATTGAGGCAGCATTTGTTGAATTTCAGCCGGGAGAGCTTGGATTTCTCGCGATGGAACATGGAAAAAAATTGCATAAGGAAGAGGAAGTGGTTGTGCAGATTTTAAAAGAAGCTGTCAGGGAAAAGCGGCCGGTTCTTACTACCAACATTTCGCTTGCGGGAAAATACGTTGCGGTAAGCACAGATGGTGGCATCGGCTTTTCCAGAAAACTGTGTACAAATAGTGCCAAATTGCGGAAAGAGCAACTGACGGCATCGTTTGAGGAAATCAGTGAGCGGTTTCAGGTTGGAATCGTACTTCGCAGCGTTTGCGATGATATGTGTATTTCTGAAACGGCTATTTTGGAGGAAGCCTCCGTGCTCGCCGCCAAGCTGTCGAACCTGCGCTTTGATGCAAAACACCGCGTTGTATTTAGCGAGCTTTCAGATAAGGAAACCTTTGCGCAGGTAATGCAAAAGCGTTTTTCGTTTGCCGCGTCACCGGAAGTTGTAACAGACCAACGCGACTTTTTTGAGCAGCTTTCAAAGCATGAAGTGCCGGTCCGGCTTTATGAGGATAAGCAGGTGCCGCTGCAGGCAGTATACAGCTTGCAGGCCAAATACGAGGAAGCATTTAAACATAAAGTCTGGCTGAAATGTGGCGGTTTTTTGGTTATAGATGAAACAGAGGCACTCAATGTTATCGATGTCAACAGCGGGAAACAGATTTCAGGAAAAGACAAAGAAAAAACACTTGAAAAAATCAACATAGAGGCGGCAATCGAAAGCGCAAGGCAAATCAGGCTTCGCAATTTATCCGGTATCATACTCATTGATTTTATCAATTGTGAAAATGAAAAGCCGTTTCTCGACGTTCTTGTGGCAGAACTTAAAAAAGACCGTGTGAAGACATCGTTTGTGGACATTACAAAACTGGGACTCGTGGAAATCACAAGACAAAAGATAGAGGCCCCGCTCAGTTTGCAGGCAAAGGAGCAGAATTTAGATGCAATTTTTAGATCTTAAGAAGGCATTTCAAGGAAAATACCTGAACGTATATGAGCTTCGCTACTTGAACCGAGGCGGAAAAGAAAAAAAGTACGAGATGATCAGCTATAATGAGATGACATCTCCGGAAGAACTTGGGAAAAAGACGAACGGCATTTCGATAGTTGCCACTGTTGACGGAAAGCTTCTTCTGCTGAGAGAGTTTAGAATGGCGGCCTGCAAAGAAATATACAATCTTTGTGCGGGAATGGTGGAAGAAGGCGAAACAATTGAGGAGAGCATAAGGCGGGAGCTGTATGAGGAAACGGGACTGTCCTTAAAAAAGATTATTGATATTTTGCCGCCAAGCTATGCTGCAGTTGGGTTTTCAGATGTGCGTACAAGAATCTGTTTTGTGGAAGCAGAGGGGGAACTGTCATTCCACGGCTCTGATAATGAACAAATAAAAGCAGGGCTCTATACCCCGGATGAGGTAGAGGCCCTGCTTCGTACAGAAGAATTCTCTTCTAGAAGTCAGTTTGCTGCGTACACATTCGTACGTCAAAATCTTTTGTAACTAACAGTTTGTTTGACAGCAGAATGGGTTGCGCTAGCTCGCAAGCTTTTCAATCGCGCAATCCATATGTGTAGCAGTTGCTACTTTTGGCACGGTATTTGTGGCAATTGGGCGTCGCATTCGATACGCAAGTGAACGTTCTGTTCTAAATTTCATAGAACCATCAAGGGTATCCCAACCACAAAAATAACGGCCATCTGATAAACGAATGATATAATCCATACTGTTGTCCTCCTTTCGTGTTATGTTACCCATATGATACGCGACATCATTTGAAATGTGAAGCCCCAAATTATACAAAATCAATAAAAACATATTAATAAAATTGTGCATTATCACAATAAGATGTTTCGCGGATTGATTTGTGTACGAATAAATTTCATAAAAATGCGGTTTTTTTGTTGACAAATCGGGAAGTGGTCTGTTATGATACTACGGTATGCCGCATAACTAGGTAGAAGTTTGCTTGTGCAACACCAAAGTTAGCGAGTAAAGATAATAGGAGGTGCCCTATGTACGCAATTATTGCAACAGGTGGAAAACAGTACAAAGTTTCCGAAGGTGATGTAATCAAAGTTGAAAAACTTGATGGCGAGGCAGGAAGTGCTGTGACATTTGACAATGTTCTTGCAATCAGCGATGGCACAATGAAAGTTGGCGCAGATGTAGCAAACGCTACAGTAGCAGCAACTGTTGTTGAGCAGGGTCGTGGCAAGAAGGTAATCGTTTACAAATACAAACGTAAAACAGGTTACCACAAGAAAAATGGTCATAGACAAGCATACACACAGGTTAAGATTGAAAAGATTAATGCTTAATTAGTAGTGTTTATATGACGACGATTACGATTTTTGTTGATAACAAACAGAATTATACCGGATTTGAGGTGAGTGGACATGCCGGATATGCACAGGCAGGGGAAGACATTGTCTGCGCAGCAATTTCAGTGCTTGTGACTACCACAATCAATTCCATTGAGGAATTTACCGATGATTTTTTCGGTTATGAGGAAGATGAGAAGTCCGGGTATATGAGCTTTACATTAGAAGAAACAAGCTCAGCCGAGGCGCAGCTGTTGCTCCGCTCGATGGTTCTGGGGTTGTCTCAAATATCCAAACAGTATGATTCGTATTGTAAAATGATAATTAGGGAGGTGTAATACGATGTTAACAATGAACCTTCAGTTTTTTGCTCATAAAAAGGGAGTTGGTTCTACAAAGAACGGTAGAGACTCTGAGTCAAAGAGATTAGGCGCAAAAAGAGCAGACGGACAGTTTGTGAAAGCTGGAAATATCTTATACAGACAGCGTGGAACAAAGATCCATCCGGGTGTCAATGTTGGACGTGGCGGAGATGACACATTATTCGCATTGGTTGATGGTGTTGTTAGATTCGAGAGAAAAGGAAGAGATAAAAAACAGGCTTCCGTTTATCCAGTAGAGCAGTAATAATGAGGGCTCCAAACTTCGGTTTGGGGCTCGTTTTTTTGAAAAGAAGTGGTAGGAGCAATTTATGTTTGCAGATAGAGCGAAAATCTATGTTAGAAGTGGAAAAGGTGGCGATGGTCACGTTTCTTTCAGAAGAGAAAAATATGTGCCAAACGGTGGTCCGGATGGCGGTGATGGCGGAAAAGGCGGAGATGTTATTTTTGTTGTCGATGAGGGACTCAATACGCTCACAGATTTCAGGCATATCCGCAATTACAAAGCACAGGACGGACAAGAGGGCGGAAAACGCAACTGCACGGGCAAAAATGGTGAGGATATCATTATTAAAGTACCGGAAGGAACGGTTCTTCGCGATGAGGAGAGCGGCCGTATCGTAGCTGATTTAAGTGGTGATTGCAAAAAAGTGACGCTGCTTACCGGCGGGCTTGGCGGAAACGGAAACCAGCATTATGCGACAAGCACTATGCAGGCGCCTAAATATGCGCAGCCTGGTCAGCCGGCAAAGGAACTCAATCTCCTTATGGAGCTGAAAGTTATTGCTGATGTCGGTTTGGTTGGTTTTCCAAATGTTGGCAAATCAACGCTTCTTTCACGTGTTACGAATGCAAAACCAAAGATTGCAAACTACCATTTTACAACGCTGAATCCGAATTTGGGCGTTGTGGATATGGGGGAAGGCAAAGGCTTTGTCATTGCAGATATTCCGGGACTCATTGAAGGCGCAAGCGAGGGTGTCGGACTGGGACATGAGTTTTTACGTCATATCGAGCGGACCAAGGTCATCATCCATATGGTCGATGTCGCCGGTACGGAAGGCCGTGATCCGATTGCTGACATTTATGCAATCAACAAAGAAGTTAGTAGCCTTGAAGTATACGAGTATCGCCACGTTTATCGTGACACTCAACGCCACCCACCATTTCGAGCTCTTGCCTTTGGTACGGCGGTTGGCTATGCGATTGCCTATGAGGTAGTCGATTGTGGCTATGCCGATGAGCAGCAGTACAAATATACCCGACACCTTGTAGTAGAAGTAGAGCGAGACCAAAATGATATAGATTGTACGCAGTGTAACCTTGTGGCGCACAGCCATATATCCTATGCCGAAGATGAGGAACGCCAAGAGGAAAAATCCGCTCGTAAGGGTCATCGGCGAGGTTGCATCGTACTGCAAGAGCGAGAGTAGACGCTCCCAAACGTGTTCGTCAAACTTGAAAAACTCCATTACTCCACTATTGTTTCTGCGTTCGACTCCTTAGGCTCTGCTTCAACCTTATGTTCAACCTTATGTTCAGGCTCGGCTTTGACCTCAGCCTTTACCTCAGCCTTTGTTGTAACCTCGGTTTTTGGCTCGGGGCTCTCCTCTTGTTTAGGCTCTGCTTTCTGCTCCGATTCGGGCTTCGCTTCTGCCTTTGGCTCGGCCACGGTC
>JAGKTY010000044.1 GCA_021153185.1 Lachnospiraceae bacterium | reverse complement strand
GATATCACGGTTCTCATGAATGATGACACACACATAGACCTTGAGATGCAGGTGCAAAATGAGAACAACTGGCAATACCGTTCACTGTCGTATCTGTGCCGGAGCTATGACCATCTGGCAAAAGGGCAGGACTATGCGCTGACCGGCGCTGCCATACATATTGGGTTCCTAGATTTCACGCCGTTTCCTGAGGCACCGGAGTTCTATGCCAAGTATCAGCTTATGAATGTCAAAAATCACCGATTATATACTGGAAAATTTGAACTGAATGTGCTAGATTTAAATCACATAGAACTGGCAACCGAAGACGACAAAGCCTATGGAATTGATTACTGGGCTAAGCTCTTCAAAGCAAAAACATGGGAGGACCTTAAAATGATTGCAAAACAGAATGCAGCCCTTAAGCAGGCAACCGAAACGTTATATGCACTAAACTGTGATCAGACAATCCGCGATATGTGCCGTGCCAGGGAGGATGCCATCCGGCATGAAAACCGTATGAAGCGTGAGCTTGCTGAGGCAAATGCTGCTCTTGCTGAAGCCAAAGCCACTATCGCTGACAAAGATGCCATGCTTGCCGATAAGGATGCCATGCTCGCTGATAAGGATGCCGAACTTGCTGAGGCAATGGCTGAAATTGCCAGATTAAAAGCAAATCAAGAAAGCAAATAGGGCTACGGAATTGAACCGCAAAATCTTAATGAAACGGTTCAAATAAAGTAAAACGCACCATATAACATAAAATAAAGGGATGAAGTAATGGCTTCATATTGAAAAAGAGAGCAAATTCTTGCTCTCTTTTTCATCGTACGGGTGACAGGACTTGAACCTGCACGGTCGCCCACCAGAACCTAAATCTGGCGCGTCTGCCAATTCCGCCACACCCGCGTATTCAATTTTCAATGCAAGCACATCGGAATTAGCATCCGCTTTCCCGCGTCTGCCTACAAGCGAACTCGTTCGCTTGTCATGAATTCCGCCACACCCGCGTATTCAATTTTCAATGTCTTATATATATATATTAAAACTTCTTATGACACGTTCTCAATCTTATCATGTTCTTGCCGTTTCGTCAACTGTAACATGCTTTGCATCATAGCAATCATTAGAGACGAGATACGCTTTGCGAATCTCGCTCTGATGATTGCTACATCTCTCTCCGACGGATAGTCTCTAATCTCTTCTTCTGCCCACAATCATCACAAGCCGGAGAAGCTGCAAAACAGATGCAACCATCGCAGCCACATAGGTCATGGCGGCTGCTGAAAGCACTTTTCTTGCGCCCTTTAATTCATCGCCGGACAAATACGAACTATCCCGCAGGATAGCAAGTGCGCGTCCCGATGCATTAAACTCAACCGGAAGTGTTACAACCTGGAATACAACAATCAAGGAAAACAGAATAATTCCAACGTTTGCAAGTGGCGTCATTCCGATTAAAAGTCCGAGAAAAATTACCGGCCACGCCAGTTTCGAACCAATATTGACAACCGGCACAATTGTACTTCGGATCTGAATCGGCAGGTAATCCTCCGCATGCTGAATCGCATGTCCGCATTCATGTGCTGCGACACCGATTGCAGCCACTGAGCTTGAGCCGTACACCGTCTCTGAAAGACGAAGCACCTTTTCATTTGGGGAATAATGGTCGGTCAGATCTCCTCCAATTTGCTCGATACGCACATCACGGATGCCTGCCTGCTGCAAAATCATTTCAGCTACCTGTTCAGCTGTGACGCCGCGCATGCTGTACACCTTACTGTACCGCGCAAAAGCGCCTTTCACTTTTGCCTGCGCCAGCAATCCCAGCAGCGCACCGATAATCACCAAAATATATGTTGCATCATAAAAATAAGCCATGACTTACCTCTTATTCTTCATCATTATTCTTATCAAAAACACTTGCATCAAAGTTCGGTGCAACCTCTTTCCAGCTCGAAACACCAATTGTACTTAAATACGCATTTGTGTATTTCTCATATTGTGGTGTATCCATGTATTTATACACATTGTAAGCCGGACGTTTTTTTCCGTTTGACGCAATCAAACCAAATGACAAGCCCTGTGCCACTTCTCCCGGGTCATCATATTCTGCACGGAAAATTACGGCATCAATCATATCGTCAAACTGCGCTTTATAAAATGTATACGCAATCGCTGCTGCCTGGACATTGCTTCCGCTATTTGCAGTAAAGCCTTGCTCTGTCAAAATGATACGACATGACGTGCCATAATTTTTCTTGACATAGCTCGTTAAAATATTCAGATTCTTTGGTGTGACAAATTCACTATTTTCAGAATTGGTTGTGAATCTGTCATTCCACGTCGCAGCACTTGTCAAAATCGCCGGATATGCATGATATGCAAGGTTCCACTGAATCTTTTTATTCTGCTTTTTGATTTCTTTATTAAATGCACTCATGAAGTTTTTTGCACCCCAATCACCGCATCTGTCAGTCCATGTATGGTCTGTACAAATATAGACACGTGCATTCTTATTATATCCTTTTACAGAATAATATACGATTCGAAACAGATTCGCATAGTTTTCCATAAATTTACCATGTCCCGTGTTTCCTGCATAAAACCACATCGGATAAATGTTTACTTCATTTCCGATAACCCAATTGTCAAGGTGACAGCTTTCTTTGGAGTAACGCTCTGCAAGGAAACAGAAGTATGCTTCTAACAACTGACGTGACTTTTTATTAGATGCATTGATTGCATAATAGCGCATTGGTGCACCACCATTTTTGGCATTCAAAAGCAAATGACCATATCTGTCAGTTCCCGGCCATGTCATCATAAACTGGCATGTTGTAACAAGCCCCTTTCGATTGGCCTCTGAAATTGCACCGCCCCACAAATCATTAAACCAATATGTTTTTCCATTATATACATACTTGGTTCCACCGAGCTGCTCATTACTTGCAATCGACGTGTTGATGACACAGTTCATGAAACACTGCCCGCCGGCCATCTGCGTTGAATTGGTGCCCTGAAGACCTTTTTTACTCCGAATTGTAGGAAAAGGTGCCGTGTATACCGCAGCATCCTCCGGATTGGCAACAAACTGCGCTTTTGAAATGAGCGTATACTTGCTTCCGTTTTTGACCGCAATCGCATATTTTCCATGAATAAGGTTTACACCCTTTGCCCCGCGGATTGGTGTTGTAAACGAAACATTTTTCGTTTTTTTCACGCTCATGATTGCCTTCTCAAATTTGCCTGTATCAGGATCGACGGTTACAAGATAATATTTGGTATCTTTTGATTTCACCTTTTTCTTCACGGTTGCAGTCACACAAAGGTTTCCATTCTTTACAACAACCTTGAGATTTTTCGCAGCAGACTTCGTCGCCTTGGCACTGCCATCGCCTTCCGGTTTGGTATTTTGACTCAAATCTACCGCAACAAGTTCATCCTGTGTTTCCATACTGCCCTCAGGTTGTACTTCATTCTGAGAAATCTGCAAAGCTTGATTTTGACTCACAGCCCCATTTTCTGACACTGTCACTTCAGCTATTTCATTTTGTGAGACACTCATCGCTTCTGTTGCAAATACAGGTGTCGTAAACACGCTTGTCCATACAATAGCCGCGCTAAGAACGCCCGCTAACATCTTTTTGTTCATACATTTCCCTCTCTCTCAAATATCTGCAGTTTTCAAGATTCATCCGAACCTTTTTCTTTGACTCTACGTTTCACAGAGCATTTAACAACGTAATTAGCACAATCATTTGCGCTGATACAGTTGCATTTATGATACTACAATGCCATACGTAAATCAACACATAGCACCTGTAATTCCCAATATCCTTTTCAATATTTTACAACTTTTTTACTTCTTCAAATTTTACAATGTAATTGGCTTATATATTCGCTTCCCTCAAAATATACGATGGGGCTTTTTTTGCATCAAATCAAATATTTAGCCCCGCCATAAATAAACTGCGGGGCTTTTTTCCACATAATCACATATTTAGCCCCGCCCATAAATAACTAGCGGGGCCTTTTTTCCACATAATCACTTATTTAGCCCCGCCAAAAATAACTAGCGGGGCTTTTTTCCACGAAATCCGAAATTGACCCCGCCCATAAACAAGCCCCGCTTCAAAATAAATATTCTTCCCTATTCGGCTTCCCGATAAAATGAGTTCATCATTGGATACAATCTGCGGTACTGCTGATAGCGCGCTTCATACTTCAAAACCAGCTCAGGTTCCGGTAAGATTGTTTCTGTGTATCGCACAATCGCTTCCGCCGCTTTTTCTACCGTCTCGTATTGCCCACATGCCACAGCAGCAAGCATCGCACCACCATAGGATGGTCCCTGCTCCGTCTGAACGGTCACAATGGAAATGCCAAGTATATTCGCCATAATGCTTCGCCACAGTCCGCTCCTCGCACCGCCTCCACAGATAGTCGCCTGCGTTATTTCAATGCCCTGACTTTTGGCAACCTCCAGACAGTCACGCATCGCAAACGCAACACCCTCAAATACAGCCTGCACCATATCCGCACGCTTCGTATCAAGGGAAAGCCCGACAAACGCTCCTCTCACACTTGCATCATTGTGCGGCGAGCGCTCTCCCATCAGATATGGCATAAAAAAGACACGATTTTCTCCCAGCTGCGTAATTGTTTCCTGCTCTTTTGCAAAATCACTTGCGCCAAGAATGTCTTCCATCCACCATTTATTACAGCTTGCCGCGCTCAAAATGCACCCCATCAGGTGGAATTTTCCGTTTGCATGTACAAACGAATGAAGCGCATTTTGACCATCTACGGTAAATGCATCATTTGGGATAAAAATGGTACCGCTTGTTCCGAGTGAAATGTTACAGCTTCCTGCTTTCACCGCACCGGTCCCAACCGCTGCTGCCGCATTGTCGCCACCGCCCGCCGCAATGACGCAGCGCTCGGAAAGCCCCAGGTCCTTTGCAAGCTCCGGTTTTAACACACCTACCTTTTCGTAGCTCTCATAAAGCGTCGGCATCTGTTCTCTTGTCACGTGACAGATGGAAAGCATCTCCTCCGACCAGCACTTATTTGCCACATCCAAAAGCAGCATGCCGGATGCGTCGGAATAATCCGTGCAATGGTTTCCGCATAAGCGGTATGCCAGATAGTCTTTCGGCAACATGATTTTACGGATCCTTGCAAAGTTTTCCGGCTCATTTTCATAAACCCACAGAAGCTTTGGTGCCGTAAATCCCGCAAAGGCGATATTGCCCGTATACTTCGACAATGCCTCTTTTCCGATTACTTCATTTAAATATGCGACTTGTTTTTCTGTTCTGCCATCGTTCCACAAAATCGCCGGCCTGATGACTTCATCCCGTTCATCCAATATGACAAGACCATGCATCTGTCCGCCAAAACTGATTCCGGCAACCTGGGAAGCATCTACATGCTGCAGCAATTGTGCAAGTCCTGCAATGCTCTCTTCATACCAATGCGCCGGCTCCTGTTCTGACCATCCCGGCTTTGGGAAAAGGAGCGGATACTCCCTTGTTACCGTATGAAGTACCGCTCCTGTCTCATTCATAGCAAGCAGCTTCACGCCGCTTGTTCCTAAGTCAATTCCAATATAAATCATGCCTGCTCCTCTTAAGCAAATGGATTTTCTGTCTTGTAAAGCATTCCTTTTGGCTGATTAAAGTCAATATCCTCAAGCGGCACGCCAATGTATTTGAACACCTCATACAGTGCTTTTCCGTGATGTCCAAACGCCACTGCACCATGATGCGGATAATTCTTCTCAATCAGCACGTGACGGTAAAATCTGCCCATCTGCGGGATTGCAAAAATACCGATACCGCCGAATGATTTGGTTGCCACCGGAAGTACTTCGCCCTGTGCAATATAAGCGCGAAGCTTGCAATCTGCGGTGCTCTGCAGACGGAAGAATGTGATGTCACCAGGAACAATATCACCCTCAAGTGTTCCGTTTGTCACTTCCTGTGGGAGGTTACGCGCCATAATCATCTGATATTTCATCGCGCAACCGGAAAGCTTTTTCGCATTCGTATTGCCACAGTGGAATCCCATAAACGTATCCTGGTGTGTATAATCAAAGCTTCCTTTGATGGACTCCTCATACATATCCTTTGGTACGGAGTTGTTGATATCAAGAAGCGTCACAATATCCTCGCTGACGCATGTACCGATAAACTCACTGAGCGCACCGTAAATATCAACCTCACACGATACCGGAATACCGCGTCCCGTCAGACGGCTGTTGACATAGCATGGCACAAATCCAAACTGTGTCTGGAATGCAGGCCAGCATTTGCCGGCGATGGCAACATATTTGCGATAACCCTTGTGCGCTTCAATCCAGTCAAGCAGTGTCAGCTCATACTGTGCAAGCTTTGGCAGAATTTCCGGTTTCTGATTGGCACATCCAAGCTCTTTTTCCATATCGGCAACAACCTCAGGAATTCTTGGGTCGCCTGCGTGTTTGTTAAAGCTTTCAAACAGATCAAGCTCTGAGTTTTCTTCAATTTCGATTCCCAGATTGTAAAGCTGCTGAATCGGTGCATTACAAGCAAGGAAGTTGAGTGGTCTTGGCCCAAAGCTGATAATTTTGAGTTCAGAAAGTGCTAAGATTGCTCTGGCAACCGGCACAAACTCGTGAATCATTTTGGCACAATCCTCCGCATCTCCAACCGGATACTCCGGGATATATGCCCTCACATTGCGAAGCTTTAAGTTGTAGCTTGCATTGAGCATACCGCAGTACGCATCACCGCGTCCCTGGATGAGATCGTTCTGTGACTCCTCTGCTGCTGCCACAAACATTTTTGGTCCTTCAAAATGTTTCGCAAGAAGCGTCTCGGAAATCTCCGGTCCAAAGTTTCCGAGGTATACGCAAAGCGCATTACAGCCCGCCTTCTTGATGTCCTCAAGTGCCTGCACCATATGAATTTCGCTCTCAACGATACAGATTGGGCACTCATAAATATCCGCCTCGCCGTACTGTTTTTTGTAAGCCTCTACAAGCGCTTTTCTACGGTTTACTGATAATGACTCCGGAAAACAGTCTCTGCTGACTGCCACGATTCCAATTTTAATAACCGGCATATTTTCCATGTTACATCCTCCTTTATGTTATAGTCTGCAAACGCACACAGACTAACGTTATTTTGATGGATTCATTGTAACATAACCTGTTTTTATACTCTTTCGATTTTTTACTCAAAACAGTGTGTTTTCCTATGAATTTGAATCGGGAAATGAAACAGAAAGAAGATTTATAAAGAAAAAAAACAGCCCTCCCGGACTGCGACACCGCCTCTTATAAAGGCACTCATGTATCATAAAAAATGAGCCACCGGGGACTCGAACCCCGGACAACTTGATTAAAAGTCAAGTGCTCTACCACCTGAGCTAGTGGCCCATAAAATAGTAGGAAACTGGGCTAACCAGATTCGAACTGGTGAATGCAGGAGTCAAAGTCCTGTGCCTTACCGCTTGGCGATAGCCCAATATATAAAAAAAGGGTGGATACAGGGATTCGAACCCTGGGCCTCCAGAGCCACAATCTGGCGCGCTAACCAACTGCGCTATACCCACCATATATTGGGATGAACTTTATCCCGCAGTGTGCCCGAAGGGATTCGAACCCCCGACCCACGGCTTAGAAGGCCGTTGCTCTATCCAGCTGAGCTACGGACACATATGCAAACAAATGCATAAGCGGGTGATGGGAATCGAACCCACGTATCCAGCTTGGAAGGCTGGTGTTCTACCATTGAACTACACCCGCATAAAAGTCGGGGTGACAGGATTCGAACCTGCGACCTCCTGGTCCCAAACCAGGCGCTCTAGCCAAGCTGAGCCACACCCCGTTACGTTATTTACTTGCGTTTGTTCGCAACGCAAGATTTATTATATGCGACACACTGCAATCTGTCAATACTCTTTTTTATTTTTTTTGCACGAATTCAGAACCGCGCATTTTTTGCACTTTTGTCAAACATAACGCAAAGAAAATGATGCTTTTCCGGAAGCATCAAGCTCCATCATTACATACGTCGGCTTTCTTCCATCCTGTCTCGGATACGATAAGGAACCGGGATTAATTGTCACAAGACCCTCCTCAATATCAATCACCGGCCTGTGGGTATGTCCATACATGACGATGTCCATGCCGCGTGCTCTTGCCTCGTCCTTTAACATCTCATTTCCGGCATTTACACGGTACGCATGACCATGCGTAATCATCACCTTATAGTTCCCAATCTGCGTCTCCACTTCTCTTGGCAGGTCTGCAAAAAAATCATTGTTCCCCATCACGATAATGCTTTCACACCCTGCTGCATTTGCAATGGTATATTCTGCTCCCTCAACATCCCCACAATGAATCACCAGATCAAGCGGTGACTCTTTTGCGACAACTTCCATAAAGCTTTCATTTTTCCGGTGTGTATCACTTACGATTAATACGCGCATATCTTCCCTCTACTGCAATCTGTCTGCCAATTCTTTTCTCATTTTCTCAAGTGCCTGCCCTCTATGGCTGATGCGGTTCTTCTCCTCAGGACTGATTTGTGCAGAGGTCATGCCATATTGTGGCAAAAAGAAAATCGGATCATATCCAAATCCATTTTCACCGACAATTTCATATCCGATGCGGCCTTCCATCACACCCTTTGTTGCGATTTTCTCTCCGCTTGGCATCACTGCTGCCATTGCGCAGACAAAGCGCGCCGTCCTCTTCTCATCCGCAACGCCCTCAAGTCTTTTGATTAACTCTGCGTTCTTGATGTCATAAGACGTATCCTCGCCCAAATATCTTGCAGAGTAAATGCCCGGCTGCCCGCCAAGCGCATCAATCTCAAGGCCCGAATCATCTGCGATCACGATTGTCTGACCATCCTGAACTTCCGGCAAAGCCGCAATCGAAGATGCCTTAATCATTGCATTTTCTTCAAATGTTGTACCATTTTCCTCAATGTCAGCCGAAATCCCCGCATCTTTTAACGATACGACCTCGATTCCGACGTCTTTCATGATTGCAGCAACCTCTCTGATTTTGCCTGCATTTGTTGTCGCAAATAATATTCTCATCGTCTACTCCTTCTGCTTGTATGCCTCTATGATACCAAGACTGATTCCATCTGCCAAGTGCTGCCTGTATGTTTCGTTGCAAAGTCTTTGGTTTTCCTTTTCATTGCTCTGATACCCAAGCTGCACGATCGCAACCGGCATCTGTGCATAATCTATTAAAACATTGCCGTCACCGGGCTCTATTCCAAGACTTTTTGCCCCTGTTTTGGAAAGCACACTTTCTTCTAATATAAATGCAAGCTCGCCGCTTCCAAGCCCCGGCATGAAAAAGACACTATTATATAAACAGCGGACGCCGCATAAGGTTGCATCCTCGCTCCGCGGCATCTCCAGCGCTACAAACAAGTCTGCGCCCACATCATTTGCCAATGATGCATTTTGTTCCTGCGAGTAAGTGTGGTCATCTGTGCGTGTCAAAACCACTTCGATGCCGTCCCCTGAAAGCTTTTCTTGTACGCGCCGTGCGACATCCAAGCATAAATCCTGCTCTTCATACCTGCCCGGGTCAATTACCACAATCTGCTCATATACACTTCCGGGATGCTTCACATCAATTCCAAGAATCCCATCTTCTATCGATACTTCTGCGCAGTACGGCCCATCCAAAATGACCTGAATGAGACATCCTTCCTCTATGTCCCTCGTCCAGATGCTGTCGACATGTGTCAAATCGCCGCCCATTCCGGCTTCTGCCACAGCCTTTGCCTGCACGTCTGGAATCTTGATTTCAAACATATGCTCCGGAAAGTTCTCCGATAATACGGCGCTTCTTTGCTCAGTTTTCTTGCCAACCTTTAAAAGAATTCTGTTATCTTCCTGCTCAAATGTTTTTTCTACCTTATATAACGTGCTTTTCATCGGTCCTGTCCCCAAAAGCGCCATCTGATCATTTTGGTAAAAATAATAGCGAAGTGCCACCGGAAATCCGAGCGCCAGACACACGAGCCCGATCATCGCGATATGTTTTCTTATTTTTTGCATGGCTTTGGCCCCATATATTGATAAAAGTATGTTTTCATCATTCCATTGTAAATTTTACGGTTTTTGTCCGCTTTCTTTCCGATTGCTTTCTCCGCATCCTCATACGCCGTAATCAAATACATCGACCAACTGTCAAGTACGCGGTAACGCTCGCCGATTGTTTTGTAAAGCGCACCCATCTGTGCTTTTTCCGAAAGCCGTTCTCCATAAGGCGGATTCGTGATGATAAACCCGTATTTCCCGCTGTGGCTCAATTGGGACACGTCCCGCTCCTGAAAATGAATGAGATGATCTACTCCCGCGAGACGTGCATTTTCCCTGGCAATTTTGACCATTTGCGGATCAAGGTCATATGCCTGAATATCCGTCTTTACGGAATCATCCATCAGATCATTTGCCTCATCAATCGCGTCATACCAATTCTTTTTGGAAACAATATGTCCCCAATCTTCCGCCGCAAACGAACGGTTCATGCCCGGTGCGATGTTTGCTGCCATCATTGCCGCCTCAATCGGGAACGTTCCGCTTCCGCAAAACGGATCGACCAAAATGCGCTCTCCCTTCCAGGGCGTCAGCATAATAAGCGCCGCCGCAAGATTTTCGGCAATCGGCGCCTTCGCCGTCAACTTACGATACCCACGTTTATGTAACGACTCTCCGGTCGTGTCAAGTCCTACCGTCACTTCATCCTTGTGGAGAAATACACGGATCGGATAGCTGTTCCCCGTCTCCGGGAACCAATTGATTTCGTAGCAGGATTTCAGACGCTCCACCATCGCCTTTTTCATAATTGACTGGATATCCGACGGGCTAAACAGCTTGCTCTTGACACTTCCCGCTTTTGCGACCCAGAATTTTCCATCCTTTTCGATATAGTCCTCCCACGGCAAGTTCTTCGTTCCCTGAAACAGCTCTTCGAATGTTTCTGCATGAAACGTTCCTACCTGAATCAGGATACGTTCTGCCGTGCGCAGGAAAATATTGGCACGCACGACCGCTTCCTCGTCACCGTAAAATGTCACCCGCCCATCGCTCACCTGTGCGATTTCGTATCCCAAATCACATATTTCTCTTTTTAAAACTGCCTCCAGCCCAAAATGGCATGGTGCAATCAGTGTATATCGTCTCATGTTATAACCTCTATTATGTACAATGCATTGAACTAATAATAAATCGCGATTCAACGCTATGCAAATTTCAACAAACAGGTGAAGCCTGCCTGCATAAACATATTTTGGAAAATTGATATAGCGAAGCAACCACATGCATAAAAGGAAAGCCCCCAAAAGGCTGTTTCGCAAATATGCTTCCGAATTGTGAATGAAATTTTATGAATTATACTTCTAAAATTATACAAATTTCCGATTGAAATTTAAATAAGAAAGTCGTATAATGTTTCTAACAGCAGAAATCCCCAATTCACCTGCTGTGGAAACGTATTAATATCTATACTCCGGAATAGCCTGTCACCCCTGACAGGCTATTCTACTATTATTTCACATTTCATATGCATCTCAAACACCATCAGCGCAAAGAGTCTTCAGGCATTTAGGGGATTACTTCTCTACAACCTTCCGGTCAGAAATTTGTAAATGATGCAGGCACATGCAATCACCAAAAGAACAGGTGCCAGAAAGACAAGTGCCTTAAAGACAAGCACAAGCACCAAAACAACAACAAACAGGACGATGGCGAGCACAAGCCAGATTGGCACAGCATGCCCATTGATATAGAATTTGTTTGTCGTATATGTCGTCTCCGTATCGCTTCCGTAATCGCCATAATGATTTGCCTCACTGCGCCCCGCAAAGCTCTCATCTGCGTTATTGGCAGTGATAATGCTTTTGGCCAGAAGTCTCGGACTTCCAAGAGCAGCGATTACTTCCTCCTCACGTTTGCCCGTGCGGATTTGCGAATCAATGTAATCCTCATAATAGGAAATCGTATCTGCAAACTCCTGCTCAGACACCTTTCCCTTCAGATGTGCGTTCAATTCTCTGATAAACTCATATTTATTCATTCAAAAACTTCCTTATATTATATCGTTTTCCGCCTCTTTTTTTGCTAGCCCAATTTTATCGTATTTATCAGTTCTCATATTATGGAGTTCCAAACCTGTTTTTATATCATTTATCCATCCATCAAAAACTTCTTTGGAAAGTTCTCCTCGTTCCACTGCTTCTTTAGCATCCCTATAATTCTTATATCCTTTGAGTC
>JAGKTY010000079.1 GCA_021153185.1 Lachnospiraceae bacterium | reverse complement strand
CGCCCCTACAACAGGAGTAGATGCAACAGCACACATTGTTCCTATGAAAAACGTTCTGCGTGACGATGTGGTAGAAGATGAGTTTACGGCAGAAGAACTACTGGCTGCTGCTACCACAAAACACGGTGGATACATTGTAGTTCCTCGTGTTGTTGAGGATTGAAAGGAGTGTCCTATATGTCAGAATTAACCGAGAGAACAATCTTCGAGCACGCCGAAGCTCTGCGCAAAAAGGAATATTCCTCCGTGCAGCTGACACAGGCATATCTCGAACAAATTGATAAAAAAGATAAAACCATTGGCGCATATATCACAGTAACCGCAGATAGAGCAATTGAAAGCGCCAAAGCCTTTGATGAAGGAAGATGCTCTGATAGTGAGATTTCTCCGCTTGCGGGCATTCCTTGCGGTATCAAAGACAATATGTGCACAAAAGGAATAAAAACCACCTGTGCATCTAAAATGCTCGGCGGTTACATACCGCCCTACAGTGCACACGTGGTAGAGAAACTTGAAAAATCCGGAGCAGTTATATTAGGTAAACTCAATATGGACGAGTTTGCAATGGGATCAACAACTGAAAACTCGGCATTCAAGGTTTGCCGTAACCCCTTGGATACCGACAGAGTTCCGGGTGGCTCCTCCGGAGGCTCGGCGGCGGCGGTGGCGGCGAGGGAGGCCGTGTATACTCTTGGATCAGATACTGGCGGCTCCATTCGTCAACCAGCCTCTTTTTGTGGTGTTGTAGGTATGAAACCTACTTATGGCAGCGTTTCTCGATATGGACTTGTTGCATTTGCTTCCTCTCTTGATCAAATAGGTCCGATTACAAGCACAGTTCTCGATAATGCACTTGTACTGAACGCAATCGTTGGCCACGATAAAAGAGATGCTACATCTGTTAAGCGTGTTTATAATGATTTTACCGCAGATATCAAGAACGGTGTCAAGGGAATGAAAATAGGTGTTCCAGAAGAGTTCTTTGGAGAAGGAATATCCGACGATGTAAGGAAGGCTGTATTGGCGGCCACAGATACCTATCGTGCTTTGGGGGCTGAACTTGTATCAGTTTCTATGCCGTCTATTGATTACGCTTTGTCTGCTTACTATGTTATCTCTTCTGCAGAGGCCTCCTCAAATCTTGCAAGGTTTGATGGTGTTCGATATGGCTACAGATGTGACGATTATAGCAACATAGACGAGCTTTACAGGAAAAGTCGTAGCGAGGGCTTTGGCTCGGAAGTTAAAAAACGTATTATGCTTGGAACGTTTGCGCTTTCATCCGGCTACTACGATGCCTATTATAAAAAAGCCTTGCAGGTCAGAAGCCTTGTGAGAAAGGATTTTGACGAAGCCTTCGGAAAGTGTGACTTTATCATTTCTCCCGTCGCTCCGACGGTGGCATATAAAATCGGAGAAAAAACAGGCGATTCATTGCAAATGTATATGGGCGATGCGTACAGTGTCCCTGTCAACATTGCAGGCATTCCTGCACTCACGCTTCCTTGTGGTATCGGTGAGGGAGGTATGCCGGTCGGTATGCAGCTGATCGGTCCCGCATTCAGCGAAGGATTGTTGTACCGTGCGGGTTTTGCATTTGAGAGTACTGGAAAGTGAGGGTAAAACCGTGAAAATGATAAAAGACTATGAAATGGTTATTGGTCTTGAGGTTCATGTAGAACTTAAAACCAAGACAAAAATATTCTGTTCCTGCTCCACAGCCTATGGTGCTGCTCCCAACACTCAAACCTGTCCCGTGTGTATGGGACTCCCGGGTGTTCTTCCGGTTCTTAACGGAAAGGTTGTTGAATATGCGGTTAAGGCGGGATTGGCGACAAACTGTACTATCGCAAACTATTCCAAGCAGGACAGAAAGAATTATTTCTATCCCGACTTGCCTAAAGCTTATCAGATAAGCCAGTATGACATTCCGTTGTGTGAGAACGGATACATAACGATTGAAACAACGGAAGGTTCAAAGAAAATCGGAATCACTCGAATTCATATTGAAGAAGATGCAGGCAAGCTTGTACACGATGATAAGTATGGCACCATGATTGACTGCAACCGTTGCGGCGTACCTCTTATTGAGATCGTTTCCGAGCCTGATATTCGATCCCCGGAAGAGGCGAATGCGTATCTTGAAAAGCTCCGTGCAATCATTCTTTACACAGGGATTTCAGATTGCAAAAAGAATGAGGGTTCTTTCCGTTGTGATGTAAACCTGTCCGTTCGTAAAAAAGGTCAAAAAGAATTTGGAACCCGTACTGAAATGAAAAACATCAACTCATTCCACTATGTTGTTCAGGCTATCGAATATGAATACAGACGGCAGGTTGAGGTGATTGAGTCCGGCGGAAAAGTTGTTCAGGAAACGAGAAAATTCGACCAGGAAACAGGAAAAACATACACGATGCGAACCAAAGAAAATGCAAATGATTATCGCTATTTCCCTGATCCCGATTTACCGCCGATTGAACTTACTTCTGAAGATATTTTGAAACTGAAAAGCCAGATCGGAGAATTACCAGATACGAAAAAGCGTAAATTTATTAAAGACTTTGGTCTTTCGGCTTATGACAGTGATGCTCTTTTGTCTGATCCCGATATGGCAAGATATTATGAAGAGGTTGTAAAACATACTACTTATTATAAGATCGTGGCGAACATTTTTATAACCGACATAATGCGAATGAACAAAGATGAATTCATTTGTCCTATTGCACCTGAAAATATGGCTAAACTTGCTACATTGTTCGGTGAACAGGTAATCAACTCATCAACTGTAAAAAAACTGCTGAAAAGAATGTGGAAATCGGATTTTGACCCTGCTATTGTCGTTGAACAAGAAGAACTTGCTCAGATCAACGACTGTGAACTGCTGACGGCGGTTGCTGATGAGGTTATAAAAATGAGTGAAAAACTCATAAGTGAATATCGTCGAGGCAAAGAAAAAGCATTTGAATCTCTTATGGGCAATGCAATGGCGAAAACAGGCGGAAAGGCAAATCCGATTTTGTTGGCAGAGATTCTTAAAAACAAGATACAGTAATGTGAAGAGAAATCAATTTCAATTCATAAAACCTCCGTTTGTGGCAAAAATATTAACTGTATTACTGAACCCCTTGATTTTTCTTGGAGTATCTGCTATAATACAGTTAATATATACGCCGTTTGCGGCAAAATAATTAAGTGGAGGATGTTATGGAGATTAAACGCGACTTATATCTGAACAAACTGATCGTAAGAAAACAGAACGGTTTTATCAAGGTGATAACCGGTGTGAGACGATGCGGAAAGTCTTATCTTTTGAATACATTGTTTTATAATCATCTGCTCGCTGAGGGTGTCGATGAGGGGCATATCGTAAAATTTGCATTTGACTCTGCTGATGACCTCAGACTGATCGGCGAAGACCTGCGGGAGATTGATGAAGAAAATCGCAAAGTGGACCCCGCTAAGTTTATGGACTATATTAATACCCGTGTTACGGATAAAGGAATGTACTATCTACTGCTTGACGAGGTTCAGAAACTGGGTAGCTTTGAGTCGGTGCTGAACGGATATCTTCGCAAGAACAATATGGACGTCTTTGTTACCGGAAGCAATTCCAAATTTCTGTCCAGCGACATT
>JAGKTY010000043.1 GCA_021153185.1 Lachnospiraceae bacterium | reverse complement strand
TATTCATTATATGTAATTAGATTGCGAAGCTTCCTGTAATTTCTCCGTTGATTACGTAGTATGTTAAGCTTTCTTCCGGTTTAACATATAATTCAACTGTTTTTAAATCTGCCGGTTTTTTACCGAGATCGTATTTCCATACGTCTTTTGTGATTTTTACAAGATCTTCTGTTGTGTATGATTTGCCTGCGAACTGGAAGTTTACAACTGCTGTTACAGCTGCTTCTTTCTTAGCTGCAGGAGCTGCTTCTTTCTTTGCTGTTGTAGCTTTCTTTGCTGTAGTTGCTTTCTTTGCTGTTGTAGCTTTCTTTGCAGCCGGTTTCTTCTCTGCTGCTGCCTTTGGTGCCTCAACCTTTGCAGGTGCAACTGCTGCCTTAACTTCTTCTACTTTTGCTGCTGGTTTTGCTGCTGCTTTCACAGCTGCTTTAATTGTTGTGTTAGCCATATCTTTTCTCCCTTCAAATACAAATATGCATGCTTCACATCTTAATGTTTTGTTTTATCATAAGTGAGTGTATCGCTTTTTACATTTTCTGTCAACGCCCAAAAAGCCCTCAAAGCCCTATTTTTAGGGCATTCTCATGCTCTCGTCTATCGTTTTCTTGCAAGAATTGTCTGATAAGGAATTTTTTATTTAGGAAAACTGCATTAAAAACAGTGTTTTTTTTTGCTTCCTTAAGGCATTTTACACAGACCTGTGCTATTATAATGCAAATTTACGGTTCATTATGCAAAAATTTTACAAAAACACGTAATAAACAAGTAAAATGGCACCCAAAATGATGCGGTAATAGCCAAACGGAATGAAATTATTCTTCTTAATATATCCCATTAAGAATCGGATGACAAAGATAGAAACGAGGAATGCAACAATGACACCCACTGCCAAAATACCAAGTTCCATCGTTGTAACAACCGCGGTACTCTTTAATACAAACTTAAGGAGCTTTAAGAGACTGGCGCCAAACATAACCGGAATCGCAAGAAAAAATGTAAACTCTGCTGCCACCGTTCTTGATACCCCGATCATCAGCGCGCCGATAATCGTCGCACCCGAGCGCGAGGTGCCCGGAAAAATAGCTGCAATCAGCTGAAACATTCCGATAATCACTGCATCCTTATAAGTCAGTTCACTAAGCTTTCTCACCTTTGGCTTTTTATCCGCATTGATTTTTTCAATGACAATAAACAAGATACCAAAAATAATCAGCATGGCGGCAACGGTTGGAAAATTGTACAAATACTTCTCCAAAATATCGTCGAACAAAAGTCCGACAATCGCTGCAGGAATACACGCAACAAGGATTTTAAACCAGAGTCTGAAAATACTCAGCTTAATCTCAATCTGCTTTGTCTCATGGTCAATCCCGAATGGCCATATCTTTTTGAAATACAAAAGAACAACTGCCATAATCGCGCCAAGCTGAATGACAACCAGAAACAAATCCCAAAACTCCGGCGATACATTTAATTTGACAAATTCGTCAAGCAAAATCATATGTCCGGTGCTGCTGATCGGAAGCCATTCCGTAATACCTTCCACAATACCGAACAATATCGCTTTTAAAAATTCCAGCATAGACCCTCCTATTTATGATATTCTGTTTCCACAAATTTGCGGAACGCTTCAATTGAGCGTTTCACCTTTTCTGTCTGTACACAATATGCGATACGGAAAAAGCCCGGACATCCAAAGCTGTCGGCCGGCACAAGTACAAGATCATACTTGAGTGCCTTTTCACAAAATACCTTTGCATCCTCCTCGAGTGCTTTTGGGAACATGTAGAACGTTCCGCCCGGTTTGACAATTTCAAATCCGAGCTTTGTGAGTTCCTCATACAAAATATTCATGTTGGTTTCATAGACAGAAAGCTCTGCTGTCTCTTCAAGCATTTCTGCCACGGCAAGCTGAATGACACTTGATGGGCAGTTATGACCTGTTCCTCTTGAAATCTGTGTACACATATGTACAATCGTCTCAGCGTCCTCACAAGCCGGATTGACCGCTACATAACCGATACGCTCACCCGGAAGGGAAAGTGATTTACTGAACGAGTAGCATACAATGGTGTTGTCGTAAAATTTGGAAACGCACGGACTGTCCACACCCTCAAATACAATTTCGCGATATGGCTCATCCGAAATGATATAAATATCTCTGCCATTTTCTGCGCTTTTTTTCTTTAAAATGTCGGCAAGCTTCTGAATTGTCTCTGTCGAATACACGATGCCGGATGGGTTGTTCGGTGTATTAATCAGAACTGCTGCCGTATTTTCCGAAAGCATTGCCTCAAAAGCCTCAAAATTAATCTGGAACGATGTCGTATCTGCCGGAACAACCTTGAGATTTACACCTGCTCCGCCAACATAGTGATTGTACTCCGGGAAATATGGTGCAAAGGTAATAATATCCTCTCCCGGATTTGCAATTGCGCGGACTGCATGCGCCATAGCGCCTGCCGCACCGGACGTCATAAAAATATCATCCATTGTATACGGGATATCAAATCTGCGTGCAAGCGACTCGGCAACCGCCTGTCGAACCTCGGCAATACCATGACTCTCACTATATCCATGCAGCATAAGCGGATCCGTCTCATCTAACAGACGCTTGATGACATCATGAAATTTCTTTGGAACCGGAACAGACGGATTGCCAAGACTGTAATCAAATACGTTGTCATATCCGATCTCTTTTCCTCTTTGTGTCGCTTTGACAGAAAGCTCTCTGATGACTGATTTTGCCGAGAGCATGTCTTTGAATTTTTGTACTACCATTTCGTTTCTCCTTCATCTGATTTATCTGCTGCCAGCCATTTGAGGCTGCACATTGGTGATATCCTGATACAATT
Source organism: Lachnospiraceae bacterium (assembly GCA_021153185.1). Lineage (GTDB taxonomy): Bacteria > Bacillota > Clostridia > Lachnospirales > Lachnospiraceae > SIG333. The sequence continues at coordinate 9,444 of JAGKTY010000043.1, read as the reverse complement.
GATCTGTACGAAGTATAATTCCTGCATCTGTCAGGTGTAAATAACTGTCATAAAAATAGGACAAATCATACCGGTAATCGTTGTAATGGCTGATGACAATCGGGTGCGCATCCGTATGCCCAAGCTTTTGCTTCAGATCCGCTTCAAATGCATCATACTCCGCCTCTGTGGGCGTTTTGTCACTCACGCAGATCGGGTACCCTGCCACATATAACGTCGCGCCGCGCGCTTCCAGATATGCCTGCAGCTTCTTCACGCGGTTCGCGGCCTCATCGCTCACCGGGTTGATGGTCACCTTTTCAAGCTCTATTTCCCCCTCTGTCTGCGGTCTTGGATAAATGTTATCCCCATATTCATTAAATGCACTTCTCCGGTACGCATTTGTCTGCTCCGCATTGCCGGTCTGCGTTCCCCACATATGCACACACTTGCGAAGATACGTCGGAAATGCCTTTGCAAGGGAAGGAATGTCCTTCCATCTGATCAGCCGCAAAAGCTGCGGATGATTTTCCATCGTAATCCACGCAAGCTCCGGATTCTTGATGGTATCATTGTCAGACCAGTTGTCATGCACGATGATGTAAATATCCCCTTCGCACACATTGAGCTTTGCGACCGACTCGTTGAACGCATTACCGACACCGCCGTGAAGTCCCATGTTGACGACCGGCATCCCTGTCAGCTGCGAAAGCCGTTCACTGTTCATTCCAAACGCAAGATTGGAATTTCCAAGCAGCACAATCTTTGGTCCTTCAATCGACTGCAGCCTGCTTATCTTATCCACCATACTGGCCTGATAATTTCCGCCATACTGCGGCATCACAACCACAAATGAAAAAACGAATAGGATGACTGCCACCACTATTAATTTGACAAAAAGTTGTATTGTTTTCTTTGTCACGTTTTTCTCCCAAACCGGTTCAAATCAAATCGTCAGAACTGGAAATATATAAATTCCGTCTGTGTGAATTCATACCCGTACGCACCAAACATAATGATGGTAAATAAAAGGCCCAAATACACACACCATCTGAATACAAATCCCTGCCTAAATACAAAGGCAATCGCATCATTTCCTTTGTACTTCCAATCATCTACCACAAACAATAACGTAATTGCAATCAGCACAACGATCAATGTCTGCGGCTCCATGCCGATGTTGTTGATGGTCCACCCAAACAGTTTGTGTCCTTCAAATTTGGTCACAATCTGACGAAGCATCAAAAGCACACTCTTAAGCCCCGTCGCCCGAAAGAACATCCAAGATAGGCTTACCCAGAAAAAGGTATAGATTCTCTGCCACAAATGATAGCTGAACGTATCTTCCTTAATATGAAGTGTTTGTCTTAATTTCCTGCGTACATCGATGGTATTCTTTTCGACAATCAAATAGATTCCATTGAGCACGCCCCATGCGATAAACGTCCACTGCGCACCATGCCATAAACCGCTGACAAAAAAGACAATCAGCGTATTGACAATGGTTCTAACCTGCCCCTTTCTGCTGCCGCCAAGCGGAATATACACATAATCGGTAAACCACTTCGTCAGGGAAATATGCCAGCGTCTCCAAAACTCCGAAATACTCTCCGAAATATACGGACTTTGGAAATTTTCCATCAGTGTAAAGCCAAGCACCTTCGCACTTCCGATTGCGATATTGGAATATCCGCCAAAATCACAATAAATCTGAATTGCAAACATCATCGTAGCAAGCACGATCTCTACACCGCTGTATGCCCCGTAATTGTCATAAATCATCGTAACCGTACCGGCGAGATTGTCTGCAATGACAATTTTCATGAAAAGTCCCCAGAGCATCTGCAAAAGACCACGCCTGATTCTCTCAACGTCAAACGTGTGCGTTTTTTCAAACTGCGGCAGAAGGTTTGCGCTCCGCTCGATCGGTCCGGCAACAAGCTGCGGAAAAAACGACACAAAAAGGGCATAGCGGAGCACGTTTTTCGTCGGCTTCACGCTTTGCCTGTACACATCGATTGTATATCCGAGCGCCTGAAAGATAAAAAACGAGATGCCGACCGGCAACACGATATCCATCAGCGGCAGCTGCCCATTTTGATGAAGCAATCGCAACGCACGGTTGATATTTTCGATAATAAAATTTGTATATTTAAAATAGAACAGTAATCCCAGATTGATGAAAATACATCCCCATAGTCCACAGCGCCTGATCCACTTTTTTTCTTTTGGAACATGATCAATGAAGAGCGCACATCCATATGTGACAATGGTGGAAAACGCAAGAAGCAATGCGTACTTTGCATTCCAGTTCATGTAAAAGAAATAACTGGCTGCAAGGAGCCAGATATTCCGAAGCTTCTTTGGTATGATAAAGTAAAGAAGCGATACAATCGGGAAAAACAGTAAGTAATCGACTGAATTAAACAGCATTGTGACCGATTCCTTTCCATCCCAATAATATTATGCATTTGTGTCTATTCTTAACATAGCATTTTGTCACAACAATTATACTATGCACTGCCAAAAAGTGCAACGAAACTTATGCGCGGATCATGCGGCATTCCATATAATAACGCTTATCCTTTGCATGTCCCATCGAAAATGTTTTTCTTGGAAGCACCCCATCTGCCTGAACGGACGGGAAAAGTTCTTCCTTTTGAATCTCCGGCAACAAAAATCCGATGCTGCGCGCTTGCCCTGTCAGCGCAATCAGTGCATCCTCTCCATGAATATAATCAATCTTACCGCCATATTGTTTCAGATAATCATCCAGGAAGTTCTGCAGTGTTCCAACGGTCAGATTGGACGTCGCCTTCGAAAACGTAATTGGCTGTTTTTCCCCGTCAATAACCATGTAACGCTTCTGTCCGTCTCCTTCATGACACATGCCGAGCTCCTCTGTCATGTGCGCAAGCAGGTGAGGTGTGTCAACCTCTGTCACAATGCGGTGAATGGCCTCAAACTGCAGGGCATCACTATGTAAGTTTACAAGCTCACAGAGCGCATATCTTGCCGGATGCTTTGACAAGTCTTCGTTTGGATGTTCCTTTTTGAGCTGCTCATAATACGTTTTGGCTGTCGCGAGTGAATGATTGCCATCACCCATTGCAAACAGCAGCAGATTGCCGCTAGCATCTGTTTGCTCTGCCGCAATGTCATCAATTGTCTGAAGAAACACTTCTGTCTGCTCTTTGGAAAGAAGCCAGCCCTTTAGATGTCCGCTTCCCTGCATCAAGGTAAAGTCATAGACTTTGCGCATGGACTGCGTTTCCCCGGAAAGCTTCTCGATCAATCTCTTCTTTGCATCATCAACAAGCAGCATAATATGCGGAAGCTCGATGCTTGCATTTTCGCGGATGCGCACGCGCGGTGGGATTCGTTCCACAACAGTTGCCTCCGTCGCACGAATGAGGGAAGTGCTTCCGACTGCAAAATCATACTGTTCAAGGTCAACACATCCGACAACACCCGCCCGGATATTTCCGACGCTGTCCGTTCTTTCTATATAAATGAGTGCATTCTCATAGGTGTCAAATAAGCCGTCCTTCACATAAGTATCCATTGTGTTTCTGATTTCTGCCAGTCTGTCTTTTACATCTGCATCTTCCAAATACACTTCCGGCAAAATCAGACGGTACGTGGAAGGCACGCCTGATACCTCCTGCTCTACTTCTGCCCAAAAGCCTCTGTCGCTTGTGAACTGGTCACATGCGATGACCGCCCACTTTTGGAAATCGACTGTTTGTTTTGGCAGCATCACATCTGCCGGCAAAAATGCTCTTGTCATATGCATCTCCTTTCCTGCGAAAAAAGGTGATAGCGCTTTCGTACTACCACCTCTTTGTGTGTTGCGATATGATTAATATCTAATCTTGCATTTCTTCACATTACTCCACGGACCGTATTTTTTCTTTCCATTCATGTGAATCATTGCTCTCTCACGCACATAATATGTTTTGCCTTTTACAAGACCTTTAATATAATTGCTTGAATAATTTTTAAAAATCTTCGTCTTGGCATGTTTAAACTTTTTGTCTGTTGAGTACTGCACTTGATATGCAGCCGCACCATACATGCTACTACATGATACATACATTTTGCGTCGATACCAAGAACCCGAATAATTATTGGCATAATTAATTGTCAATTTGCCAGGAAGTACATAAATTTTATACTGTGCTTTGATATTTTCATTATCTTTTGAAGTTGCTGTAATTATAACGGCACCACATGCACTGGATGATGCTGAAACGGTACCGTTGCTGTCAACAGAAGCAATATAGGAATCACTTGATGACCAATATACCTCTTTATTAGCTGCGTTTGAAGGATTGACAGTCGCTTTTAAATACAGTTTTTTACCGCTCTGAACACTTGTCTTTCCGCTGATTGCAATGGAAGACACCATATATCTCGGACCGCACGAGAATACATAAGAACCATGGTCACCATATCTTGGTATGAGCTTGATATAGTATATTCCTGCCGACAAAACTGTATTGGAATCCCATGATTGCGGATCTGAACCGTAAAGATTTTTGTATTCGACCTCCTCATAATTGGCATCATATAATGTATAAGCCATATCATCGAGGCTCGTATCTTTTGAACGAATGGAATAATGCAGTTTTGTTGCTGATGGCAGTACAACCCTGAAAATATCTACCTCGTCCTGTCTTGAGAAAAAGCCTGTCACTTGCTGATTGAGCCCAATTGTCTGTGGCGAATCCAATGTACTATTGCTGTCAACGGTTGTAACCGGTCTGCTGTCCTCGTTCGCCCAAATCTTATACGAACCTGCGCCATTGTATCTGCTATATACCTTAATCCAATAGGTACCGGCATGCAATGGTTGCTTGAATGACATTGTCTGTGGATTGCTTGCTGATGCTCCATAATATGTATGAGACTCAAATGATTGCACTTTATCTGCATCATAAATCGCAGCGCCGCCCTCATTCATACCATATCCCTGTACTTTTACATTCAGCCATCCGTTGGTAGGGAGTGTCACCTGCCACCATTCCGCACCACCTTTTTCCAGTGATGAAGTTTTCCATACATTCAAAGCCAGGTCACGCTCAACAGCAACCGGCTCCTCTTCTTCTGCCGCAAATACCGGCACATCAATTGCAATCGAAAATGCCAGTGTAAGCGCAAGCAGAATGCTTAACAATTTTTTCATCTGTTTCATATTCCCTCTCCTCTGTTCAAATGTTTTCATACATGTGTTGTCTATTCAAAGCCGCATTCGCAAAATCGCATCTCTGAATCGTTACACATTTTCATGTACTATTTCATCATAACGAATCCGTCTCAAAAAATCAAGGTTTTCTGCATCAGAGGCGCCTGTTTGTCTCAAATACCGCCTGTTTCTTTTACACACAAAAATTCCGGGTGGTGGAAGCACCCGGAATCCTGCGCCTTTCGGCTTTGGAAAGGAGGGGGATGTTCCTCCTTTCCTACGTGTATTATTAACTAAGGGATTAGATAATACCTTATTCAACGTCCTGAAGCGCGTCGAAGTTTTCTTCTCCGGTACGAACCTTAACCACACGGTCAACTGCATAAACGAAGATTTTTCCATCTCCGATATGACCTGTGTAAAGTGTTTTCTTTGCTGCTTCGATGACGCGGTCAACAGGAATTTTACTTACAACCACTTCAACTTTCATCTTCGGAAGAAGTGTTGCATCGATTTCAGCTCCACGATATTTCTCGCCGGAACCTTTCTGCACGCCACAACCCATAACCTGTGTAACTGTCATACCGGTTACACCAAGCTCGTTCATGGCTTTTTTCAGTTTCTCGTAACGTGTCAGTTTTGCGATGATAACGACCTTGTAAATTCCGCTTGCTGAAGGAACAGCCTCTGCCACTTTGACCGCAGCATTTCTCTGCACCTCCGTTGCTTTTTCGTAATCGTCCTGACCAAGGTCTGTATTTTCGTTTACATCCATTGTCATTGTGTTCGAAATATCCATGAGTGAGAAGCCTGCATATGCTGACGGAAGTCCATGCTCTGTTGCATCAAGACCGATGATTTCTTCCTCTTCCGAAACACGAAGACCAAAGATTGCTTTGATTACAAGGAACACAATTGTCATTGTGACAAATGTCCATGCAGCTACTGCCGCAACGCCGATACACTGTAATCCCAGAAGTTCAAATCCGCCGCCATAGAAAAGACCGACGAGTTCTTCTCCGTTTGCATTTGCGATTCCGTATCCCGGTGCTGTATTTGTTGCAAAAAGACCAACAGCAATTGTACCCCAGATACCATTCAAGCAGTGCACTGCAACGGCACCAACCGGATCATCAATATGTAATACATAATCAAGGAGCCATACACCAAATACAACCAGAAGTCCTGCGACTGCGCCGATGATAATCGCGCCAAATGCATCTGTGACATCACAAGGTGCTGTGATTGCTACAAGACCTGCAAGTGATGCGTTAAGACACATTGAAATATCAGGTTTGCCATATTTGATCCATGTAAAAATCATACATACAACAGTTGCAATTGCAGGAGCAATTGTTGTTGTCACAAAAATAGATGCAAGCTGTTCCACACTTGTTGCTGCCGCACCGTTAAATCCGTACCAGCCAAGCCAGAGGATGAATACACCAAGTGCACCGATTGTTAAGTTGTGACCCGGGAATGCGTTAACCTTTGTAATTTTACCATCTTTGTCTTTGCTGAATTTACCAATACGCGGTCCCAAGAATTTGGCACCGATCAATGCGGAAATACCACCAACCATGTGAATTGCACAAGAACCTGCAAAATCATGGAATCCCATCTGTGCTAAGAATCCGCCGCCCCAAATCCAGTGTGCCTCGATCGGATAAATGAGACCGGAAATAATTGCAGAGTATACACAGTATGATAAGAATTTGGTTCTCTCTGCCATCGCACCGGATACAATAGTTGCCGTTGTCGCACAGAATACTAAGTTAAAAATAAAATTTGACCAATCAAAAGATTCGTATGCTGTAAAAATATCAAAACCAGGTTTTCCGATCAAACCAAGTAGATCTTCTCCAAGAAGTAAACTAAAACCGATTGCGATGAATGTCACTGTACCGATACAGAAATCCATCAGGTTTTTCATAATAATGTTACCAGTGTTTTTTGCTCTGGTAAAACCTGCCTCTACCATCGCAAATCCAGCCTGCATCCAAAATACGAGTGCAGCTCCGATCAAAAACCAGACACCAAATACCTGCCCGCTTATTACACTTAAAATCTCGTCTGTCATAATTGACACCTCCCTAAGTTTTTATGGACGAAAGCTTTCATGTAAAGAAATTGTCGAAATAAAAAAGCGCCACGAGTTTTCTCGTGACGCCTTCGTCTCTTTACGCGTATAAATGTATACCATTATACAAATTTTGTCAACACCTTTTTTGAAAAAATATTCTTTTTTTTGAAGCGGCACTCAGAAAAACACATACTGCACCATCTCCTGCTGACCGATTTGCTGCCGGAAATCATATGTAAAACCAAGCTTTTTACAAAGTGCAATACTCGCCTCATTCCGTTCATCCATGAGCGAACGCACCTTCGTAAAGCCCAGTTCTTCTTTTCCGTACGCCAAAATCGCCCTGCATGCCTCGTATGCATAGCCCTTTCTTTGATATTCCTTGCGTATGATGTATCCAAGCTCCGGCGTATCGTACCCGCCACGCAGTGATAGCCCGGCGCGGCCGATTATGACACCCGGGTTCCTTTTATCCTCCAAAATCCATATGCCATGTTCATGAATTTCATACATATTTTTGATATATTGCGCCGCATATGCGCGTTCCTCATCGGGATCTTCATATAACGGGTCTGTATACCGTGTAATCGATGGCTCTTTATATATTTCATACAGTGCATCCACATCCGAAACAGTCTGCTCCCGCACAATGATACGCTCCGTCTCGAGAATCGTCCACGGAATATGGTGAAACCGCTGGTACACGCGCAGCTTCGTCGTCTCGTCAACATGTTCCCTTCCTATGACGATATACGGCGCAAAAGGAAACGTCTCCGCCTCCTCCATTGTATCCACAACGGCCAATGCCGCTATGCCAAGCTCTCTTGCCTGCAGGAACACCGCCGGCTCATTCGTCACAACCAAATCCACCTGTCCGCACGCGCTTATGTCCTGATTCTCTTTTCCATGAAATAGCTCTGCTACTTTTAATTCCACGCCTTTATTTCTCCATACTTCCTCATACACCCCACGCCATGCGCTATTTTATGATGGGGCATACATTTTTTATTGCATATCAAAATGGCACAACCTGATCTCCTCCATTCTATCATCCCTTTACAACTCCCGCAAATCCATATATTATAGTTGTATACCAAAACGAAAAGGAGATTTCAAAATGGCACAGAATCCAGTTGTTACAATTACTATGGCAAACGGCGATGTGATGAAAGCAGAGCTTTATCCGGAAATTGCTCCAAATTCTGTCAATAATTTCATCAGCCTTGTCAAAAAAGGGTTTTATGATGGACTCATCTTCCACAGAGTTATCCGCGGATTTATGATTCAGGGCGGATGTCCTGACGGAACAGGAATGGGCGGTCCAGGATACTCTATCAAGGGCGAGTTCACGCAGAACGGTTTCAAGAATGATTTAAAGCATACAGAAGGTGTTCTTTCTATGGCAAGAGCAATGCATCCTGATTCAGCAGGAAGCCAGTTTTTCTTGATGCACAAAACCTCTCCACACCTTGACGGTGCATATGCTGCATTCGGAAAAGTGATTGAGGGCATGGAAATTGTCGACAAGATTGCAGAGACACCAACAGACTACAATGACAGACCACTGGAAGATCAGGTTATTAAGTCTATGACAGTAGACACGTTTGGCGAGAGCTATCCGGAACCGGAAAAATGCTAAATCTTCCAATCTTTGACGGTTTCAACACATTGTAACATGTTATGTCAATATTGTTTTAAAAACGGCGAGACACATCAAAATAGTCTCGCCGTTCATATTTTGTTAACAATTCATTTAACAAATGTTCAATCCGAACACAATTTTTATTCAAGAATCATTTGTATACTAAACATATCAAATGAAAGCACTTAACCTTTAAAAAACTTTTTCATAATATATGCCAGATAAGAATTCTTATCTGGCATCCTCCCTTTCATGGGAGTTTTTTTTTGCCCAAATCCCAAACAGCCCTATCCCCGGAGAGCATATTGACCCCCCAACCCCGTCCCCAGGGGGATCGAGTAGGCTGACTCCTACTCGATGTGCAATCAATGACATCTCGCCTATCGGCTCGATGAACACCTACCATCATATAGAAATTTGTGCAAGCACAATTTCTGCATGATGGCTTATTGCACAGAGACGAGATACGCTTTGCGAATCTCGCTCTGATTAGCAGTCGTCAAATGTCCATTCATGCAAGCATGATGTCCATTTTCCTCGTTGCCATAACAA
>JAGKTY010000078.1 GCA_021153185.1 Lachnospiraceae bacterium | reverse complement strand
GCTGCAAACAATGCTGCGATCTCATCTGCTGACATCGCTTTATTCGGGTCACCCTGCGCTGCCAATTCTTCCAATGTTGGACCTGCTTCTGCGGCCGGTTCTTCAACTACTACCTCTGCTGGTGTTTCTTCTATCTCGGCTACTTCTACGGTTGGCTCCTCAGCCATTTCCTCAGTAGACTCTACCTGTGCATCATCCACTTCTTCTGCCGGTGTTTCCTCTACGCCTCCTGCAGCTGCAAACATAGCCGCAATCTCATCTGCTGACAATGCTTTATTCGGGTCGCCCTGCGCTGCCAATTCTTCCAATGTTGGACCTGCTGTCACCCTGCGCTGCCAATTCTTCCAATGTTGGACCTGCTTCTGCGGCCGGTTCCTCAGCCACTTCCTCAGCTGTTGTTTCTTCTACCTCAGCGACTTCTGCGGCTAGCTCTTCTGCCATTTCCTCGGTTACTTCAGCCGGTGCTTCTTCTGCGCCTCCTGCAGCTGCAAACAATGCTGCAATCTCATCTGCTGACATCGCTTTATTCGGGTCACCCTGCGCTGCCAATTCTTCCAATGTTGGACCTGCTTCTGCGGCCGGTTCCTCAGCCACTTCCTCAGCTGTCACTTCACTTGGCAGTTCTTCTTCCTTCACTGTTTCGAGAGCGATTTCCTCCACACCTGATTTGTCTGCAGGCATTTTCTCTGCTCGTTCCAATGAATTCTGCGTATCAAAAAGCAATTCATCCATCGAATCCTCTGTCTGCATTGTTGCACTTTTTTCATTATTCTGTTGAGTAGATGAAGGAACTTCATCACTTGACGAATTTCCATCCATCATTGATCTTAATAACGTATCTAAATATGCTTCATCAGAACCCATAAGTTTACTCCTTAGTCGAGTCTGTAAATTTCAAGAATCTATAACATTATAATTATAAAGATATATCGGCATTTTTACAAGCAATTATTACATCAACTGAATCTTTCTGAAGTCTAAAACCTCTTTCACTCATATTTTCCGGTAACATGGAAAATGTTTCATTGATTCGTAGTAGCTGCGCTTTTTGATTATATGTAAGTGTCTTTTCAAAAGGCCATCTTATGACAGAAGCCAGCTCTAATCCCACACCAAGCTCCAGCATGACAAGATTTTTATTCACAGTTCCCTGAAGCCATTTCATATATCGTTCCCACTGAGGTAAATATCCCTGCTCATTATATTTTGGTGCATAAATATTGTTATAATAAAGTGCTCCACCACAGTTTTGACACGTATTACTCTGCAGTTCTTTTTTGTCTATCAAAATCTCAGAACAGTTTTGACCACACTGTAACTGCTTAAAATTGCCGCATGGAGCAACCGTATTCTCACGTCGGAATCCATCTTGACTAATATAGTCGTCCGTCATAAGTGTGACTATAAAGTAATTTTTCTCCCCCAGCAGTTCTTTTAAAACATTGTAAGCTTCCCTAAGTCTGTCAGGCATATTTTTTTCATAGTAATCACTAATCAAAAATTGCAACTGATATTGTTTTGTCTCCTCATCTAGTTTTTCAAGTTCCTGATATTTGCTTAAAAATTCAGGTTCACAAAGCATTTCATCCATTGTAACCTGCCACTCTTGTCCAATTCCGACAAGCACATGGGATGCTTCCTGTATTTTTCCAATGATTTCATTTGTATTCGTGATTACCATATCTACCTCACAAAAAAGGACCAGTATGAACCTGGTCCCCTCAATTTCTTTTTATAATACCAAACGATCAATTTCTTTAACAAGATTTCCGATTTCCGGTTTTGACAATTGTGCGTCTGCACCAAGTGACTCACCTTTTCTTCTCATATCATCATTAACAAGGGATGAGAAGATGACAACCGGAATATTTTTTAATTCATCATCATCTTTAATAAGCTTCGTTAACCGATGACCATCCATGAGCGGCATCTCGATATCTGTGATGACACATCCCACATGTTTCTCAATGGTACCTCTCTCCTTAAATGAACAAATGGTATCCCACGCTTCCTGTCCATTCTCTGTATGTATCAAATTGTGATATCCAGCCTTTTTCAAAGAATCCACAATCATTTTATTCAAAAGTGGTGAATCCTCAGCAATCAGAATCGGTACATCATTACGCTCTCTTACGCCGAGTTCGTCAATCTCTGTAATCTTAAGACCTGTTTCAGGACTGATATCAGTAATAATCTTTTCGAAATCAAGAATGATAATTAACTTATCTTTCATCTTGATGATACCGGTTGAAATACTGTCTTCTGTGGTAGAAACAGTAGCGCCCGGTTTAATGATATCTCTCCATGACACTCTATGAATTCCGCATACATGATCTACATGGAATGCGATATCCAGCTTGTTGAAGTTTGTAATGATAAAAAGTCCGCCCGGCTGTGACTGACCTCTCTGCAGGCAGTTCTTCAAATCAATTGCCGTAATCATAACATCACGCGGCATAAAGATTCCTTCAATACTTGGATGTGAATTTGGAACAGGTGTCACTTCCTGATAAGTAATAATCTCTCGAATCTTTGCTACATTTATTCCATATGAATTACCATCTAAAACAAACTCAAGAATCTCAAGTTCGTTGGTTCCGTTTTCAAGAAGAATCTTTGTATCCATACCCTTTACCTCACTCTTTTATGCAATATTGCATTAATTGTGATAATTATACCATAACTTTTTGTAAAAATATACACATTTTTGCAAAACAATGATAAATTAATTCAATATTTCTCATTATATCCATGACAACACAAATCATTTTTTGAGATAAATATAAAAATTCACTTTCTAGATTAAGGATTGCGAAAAATCATATACTTGCACTTTCTCCGCCTCTCTGTACTCCTGTTTTTCATAATAACCGATTAAAGTATTGTTATCATCTCTCAATGCAACCATATATACATCTTTATTTTCTTTATCATTATGATATGTGAATATCATATTGTTTTTTTCATCCTCTAAAAACCAGGCTACAACCTTTTTAATCATTTCATTTGAGTGCGGATTGTGACAATCAAGTAGACATTGACCAATGAGTTTATCCCCGCCGCGTTTTGCATATCTTTGTATTGCAGCTCTGTTCATATAAACAATGGTATGGTCAATATTACAAAGTACAATCGGCGCCCTGTCTTGTTCCAAAACACTTTTCAACATTTGAATCATATTACATTCCTCCTCGTTAGCAACTATACTGTGCCAATTTCCATAAAAAAGTCATATTCTATTCATTATATCAACAAAAGAACATCAGCGATAAACCACATATCGATAATGTGGCATATCAACACCTCTGTAATGTTTTGTCCATGTATCTGTCATAACCATACCGTTTCTTATGGCTACATTTTGAGAGGCAATATTGGTATCTCTTATGATAGAGCAAACTTCATCTGCTTTCAATATGTCAAATGCATACTTTTTACATGCATTTGCTGCTTCACTTGCATATCCTTTATGCCAGAATAATCGTTCAAACAGATAACCTATCTCAAGTACTTCTTCATCCCTCCACGGCTGCATTGTAAGTCCGCATTGCCCTATCATTTCATCCGTTTCTTTGAGAATTACTGCCCATAATCCAAAATTCCATTTCTGATAGCGCGCAAGTTGTCTGTCAAGCCATTCCCGAACTTCTGCATCACTAAATGCTCCCTCGTATGCATACATTGCATCTTCGTCTTGTAAAATTCTGCATAAAGAATCGAAATCCGACTCATTCATCTCACGCAGATATAATCTCTCTGTTTCAAGTATCACTTTTTCCATTTCACTCATATTGTATCCTGCTGTCTTGTTTCTGACTACAACAACCTACCAGATTACCATAAAATAAAATTAAAAAAACCACCGATAAAATCGATGGTTACGTATCATACCTTCAAAACCGAACAATGATTTCCATATCTTTACATCTCTTCCCTGTCTTTAGGATAAGCCCTCGACCTATTAGTAACAATCAGCTCAAC